>NZ_JBXALT010000014.1:0-145699 GCF_058799755.1 Arthrobacter sp. GW822-FHT05G07
CGGATTTCCTGCCCCGCAGGGGAAATCCGCTGCGCGGATTTGCCCCAGACTGTCCGGCAGGCCGGACAGGCAGGGCTGAAGGGGTCACGGTGCTGCGCACCGTGTAGCTCTGCGGGTGGGCTCTGATTTGTCTCTATTTGGCTCTAATACAAGCATCCAGGGGCTTTTCAGGGCCTGCCTGGCTTTGGGCTGGCTGATGGTTTTTGCTGCTCCTGATTGGGACTGAAAGAGGGATTGCCACAACCCTAAATGTCCCTTTTTGGTTTTTCCTTATATGGCAATTCGTTACCATTTTGTGATGTTTTTGGTTGATATGAGAGTAGGCCTGCCGATAGACTTATATATGTCAGATCGAGTTACTTCGAAAGGTAGCCCATGTCCCCTCTCTCCATCTCCACTTCCCAAGACCTTCTCGCCTACATTCCGGCCGCTCTTGGCTTCTGGCCTTCCGAATCCATTGCTGTCCTCACCATTACTGCTGACAGCACCGCCAGTGCCGTGCTCCGTGCGGATCTCGCCCCTGCTGTCACTCATCCAGATGGCGCAGCTCTTCACATTGCGGAGTTGGTCGACAACGCCGAGCCAGCAAAGACGGTGGCTGCCATCTACACGGCCGAACCCTTCAAAGGTGGGCAGTTCCCGCACCTTGATGTTGCTCTAGCACTCATGGCCCACCTGCCCGATTGCCAGACGGTTTTTTGGGTATCCCCTGACAAGGTCCGCAGCTACACGACCGGGGAGCTCTTCACCACGGATGAAGTCAAAGCCAGCCCGATGGCTTTGGATGCAATGTTCTCCGGTCGCAACATCACCCCTGATTGCTCCGTGGAGATCCCCGAAGCGGACTTCATGTCCTCTGAGTATGAGGAAACCATCGAGGCCGTTACACAGGCCCTTGTGCTTGCTGGAACGACAACCACCGGAGGGGAAGGAGTCATTAAACTCTGGGACGCAGTGCTGAACGGCCAAAAAATCACCACAAAAACAGAGATCGCCCTACTGGCCACCCTAAAGAACCACACCCTGCGAGACGTAGCCATGGCCACCATGATCAGCAGCGACCTGCC
Source organism: Arthrobacter sp. GW822-FHT05G07 (assembly GCF_058799755.1). Taxonomy (NCBI): domain Bacteria; kingdom Bacillati; phylum Actinomycetota; class Actinomycetes; order Micrococcales; family Micrococcaceae; genus Arthrobacter; species Arthrobacter sp. GW822-FHT05G07. Next base: position 1,068 of record NZ_JBXALT010000014.1, read on the forward strand.
GGAACCATCGAACCCCGAAAAAGTCGGACTCCGCTGCATGGGCGCCACCAACACCGAACCCGAATGGGGCCGGATCGACAAAGCCCAAACCATCCTCAAAGACCTCCTCGTGCTCGCCACCGGCCACCTCAGGGCAGAACCACTGGCCCTGCTAGGAGCCTTTGAATGGCACAAAGGCAGGGGAACCGCAGCCGTCCAGTACCTCGAAGCCGGACTAGCCGAGAACCCCGAACACCGGCTCTCAAACCTCCTGCTGGAAGTCTGCACCACGGCAGTCCTCTCCCCATGGGCCAAAAACCCCAGCAAGGCATACCGCCAAAACTAGCCACCAAGTCCCCCGCGCAACCCGCGGGGGACACCCTGATACCTTGACCAGGGACAACCAGGAAGGCCACCAATGCCCCGGTACAGCAACCTCCACTACGAAACCCTCGAAACCGAATCCGCCACCCGCAAAACCGCGAGCGCAGCCAAACGCCGGCGAATGCAGGGCTCCCCCAAAGAGAACGAATTTGCCCTCAACGCCTACAACATCGGCCGGTCCCTTACGAACCTCGCCACAGCCCTCTCCAGCCTTGCCGAGGAACACCAGACACTCAGCCACGAAGCTACCGCCGGCATCCACGCTGACGCCCTCCGCGCAGCCGCAGCCCTGGCTATCCAAGCCTCCGAACAACTGCCCACGACCTCACCAACGGCCTAACCCTTTGGGCCCCTTACCGCCAGTCGCGAGGACACCTACACAGTGGCGACGTGCCGGTGAACACGCTGCGGGCCCAACTCACGAAGACCACCGACGGCCGTGTCCAGCCCCTAGGAACTGGACACCAGTGTTGGCGCGATGTCGCCAGCCGCGTCAGCTCTGACCAAGGACAATGCGAAGGCCGGCAGCTCCTGTTGGTACCGCCTTTCCTCATCGCAGACACGTCCAAAAGGTCTCGGAATTCCGTCGTTGTCTGACATTCTTGGTTTAGACGCGTTCGAATGGGCCAAAGGTTGCCGGAGAGCGAGCCCTGGTGGGGGTGAACGAGGCGACGAAACTGCTTCCGTCTGATGACCTTCGAAAGGGGTTTATTGAGGATGATCAACGGAAGGTGCGGGGGAGATACAACGTGCGTCTGAATGCCGATCGCGTTGTCACGTGGAGCGACGCTAGCCAGCCGGTAGATATTATCCCGCAGAAGGTTTACCTGGGTCCCGACCCGTTTGGCCTCGGTGGATTTCAGGTGGCAGTCGGTACGGCCGTGATCGCGCCGACCCGCCAGGCCCTGCGTGACCTATTCACGGCGCGCAAGGGCAAGACACAGATTCAGCTCGTGGTCGCGGTCGTCCACGACGGTGCGGTGATCATGCTCGGCCCCGACCCGCAAGCGCAGTCGATTACGCTCCCTGTCGAACAGGCAGAGCGTCAACTTCAGTCCGTCCTCTCTGAGCCTGACGTCCTTGCCGCGACGGAACGGTTCGCGGGCTTCCGCAAGGCGAGCGACTCGACCGGCGTCCCGGGATTCACCAACAGCGGCCTGTTTGCGACGCACCACATTATGGGCAACGTCCCGAAGCGCCCCGATTGGGATGAACTCGGCAAACAGGCCATACCGTTACTCAGTCTGCGCAAGAAGCAACTCATCGAGGCGCTCGGTTTCAAGACTCAGGTCGGCCCAAACCGTACGCTGCTGCTCTCGATCGACGGACGCTCGCCACGCGCTGTCGCTGTGCTGCTCGACGATACGGAGCAGTTCGATACCAAAACCCAGCGGTTCCAGCTCTCGCCGGTCGCTTTTGGCCTCGCGGTGGCGTCCCGCCAAGAAGTCCAGTGGCTGGTTGTCCTGCGTAAGGACCAGATCCGCCTGTACCCAGGACGCGACGGTGTGGGAGTGGGTTCGAAGGGACAAGCCGACACCTACTTCGAGGTCGACCTGTCGACCATCGACTCCTCATACGCCGCTCTTCTTCCCTTGATTTTCTCCGCCAGGGCGCTCACAGCGGACAACACCACCGATGAGCTACTGTGCGACAGCGCACGTTATGCCACCGAGCTGGGAGCGCGTCTTCGTGAGCGCATTTATGACAAGGTCGTCCCGCCTGTCGCCGTCGAGGTCGCGCAACGACTTGAGAAGCACGCGGGCGTGAAGCTCGACGCCGACGGTCTCTCGACCGCCTACCGGGTAACCCTTCGCATCCTGTTTCGGCTGCTCTTCCAGGCCTACGCCGAGGACCGTGGGTTGCTGCCCTCTGGCCGTAATGAAGGTTTTGATGCCAACAGCCTTAAGGCAAACGCCCGGCGCCTGCTCGACTCTGACACAGAGGAGTTCGGGGACGCCTCTACGATATGGCTCGATCTAGTTCAGGTGTGGAACGCGATCGACCACGGCAACCCGCAGTGGCAGGTGCCCTCCTACAACGGTGGGCTCTTCTCCACTGATCCGGAGCGTTCCTCGGAGGGTGCGCTGATCAAGAAGATCGAGCTTCCTGACAATGTCCTTGGTCCGGCGCTGAAAAGCCTGCTCATCGACGTGAGCGCCGACGGCGTACTCGGCCCGGTCGACTTCCGCACTCTCAGCGTTCGAGAGTTCGGGACGATCTACGAAGGCCTCTTGGAGAGCTCGCTCTCGCTGGCAGAAGAGGACCTCACGGTTGACACTAGCGGCGCATGGGTTCCAGCCAAGAAGGGCGATCAAATCTGGGCGCCAAGCGGCTCAGTGTACTTCCATACTGCCTCGGGCGAGCGGAAAGCAACGGGCTCCTATTTCACACCCAAGGTCGTGGTGGACCACCTTATCGAGCGCTCAATCGTTCCCGCACTCACCGCGCATCTGGGAAAGATCGCCAACTATCTCGCCAAGGGCGACGCAGCCGCGGCCGCCCGTGAGTTCTTCGACTTCCGTGTCGCAGACCTTGCGATGGGCTCAGGCCACTTCCTGGTCGCAGCGGTGGACAAGATAGAAGCCCTCATGCGCACCTTCCTCACCGAGCACGCAGTACCAGGGGTCACCGAAGAGCTCCTCCGCCTCGCGGGCGTCGCTAAGGAGGCACTCGGTTCCGACGAAGTCGCTAAGAGCGAAGTGGACGAGGTCGGGCTCCTTCGCCGTCAGGTCGCCCGACGCTGCGTTTACGGTCTTGACATCAACCCTATGGCCGTCGAACTCGCCCGCCTCGCACTCTGGATTCACACCTTCGTGCCCGGCCTGCCGATGAGCAACCTCGATCACGGGCTTGTCAATGCGAACAGCCTCACCGGGATCGGCACAATCGAAGAGGCGTTGGACGCGTTGCAACCTGGGCGTGACGTGGGTGCCGCGACGATCTTTGATGACATCATCCTCGACAACTTGGCCTCCGCGAAGACCCTCCTCATTGACGTCGCAAACGCAAGCGAAGCCAACAAAGCCGAGATTGAAGAGGGTTCCCGTTTGCTGGCCGAGGCACGATCGGCAGCGGACACCGCCCGCCGAATCTTCGACGCCGCCGTAGCTGCACGCATTGGCAAAATTCACCCCGGGGCGATACTCGACGAGGACTCGCTGCATCGTGTTCTGGATCTGCAGGAGGTGGCCGAAGCAGCAGAAAGGTTGCAGCCGGCTCACATGCCTTTTCTATTTCCCGAGGTGTTCCTTCGGGACCGCCCCGGATTCGATGCACTCCTCGGCAACCCGCCTTGGGAAAAGTTGCACGTCGAGGAACACCAGTGGTGGGGACTGCGACTGCCCCGGCTCCGGTCAATGCCAACAAGACAGCGAGACGCCGCCCTATCCGCATTCCGCGAAAGTCGCCCGGATCTTGAAGCTCAGTACGAAGCCGAGATCATCCGTACACGCGTAATGGCCGACGCAGTCTCATCAGGACCGTATCTCGGACTCGGAGCCGCCCACCTCGACCTATATCAGGCATTCGCTTGGCGCAACTGGCAACTCCTCAGCGTCGGTGGGCGATCAGGGATAGTGCTGCCGCGCGGTGCATTCTCAGGCTCGGCGCTAGCGAACTGGCGACGAACTGTCATGAATGAAGGGTCATTCGCGGACGTATGCTTCATTGAGAACGCCGGCCGCTGGGCCTTCGACATGGAACCCCGCTACACAATCGGACTATCTGTCGTTGCCAAGGGCGGCGATCGGGCGGTCTGTTGGACGGGGCCATTCGCTTCGGAGAAAACGTTCCTGGCTGGAGCATCAGAACTTGCCGAAGTTCTGAGCGACGAGTTCCTCTCGTGGTCGAATACCGCAGCCTTCCCACTGATCCCTGACAGTGCTTCTGCTCAGGTCTTTCGTCAGATGAAGCAGAGTGCCCGCTTCGACTCGGTACGCCTGGGCTGGGAGTTCCGTCCAATACAAGGGGACATGAACGCAAGCGGTGACCGTCGTGTCATGGAGTTTGATACCGAGGCACCCCGAGGCCGGATCCCCGTAGTAGCGGGTGCGAGCTACAACCTGTGGGACCCCGATGCGGGGACGCCTTTCGCCTACGGTGATCCCAAGGTGCTTCGTCCGCATCTCGCGAACAAGCTCGCTGGATCCGTGAAAAACTCCCGGTCGGCATACAACGGCCTCAAGTTCGCGCCGAACACGCTTCCAATGGACTCGGCACGGATCGCTTTCCGAGACATCGCGCGAGCAACCGACACGCGAACCACGATCCCGAGCCTTCTTCCGCCGGGCACCGCTGCCGTCCACCAGTCACCGATCTTGGTAAGGCGCCAGGGAGACGAGAAAGCCGAAGCGTTCCTTCTCGGTGTCATGTCAAGCATCCCGTTTGACTGGAGCGCGCGCCGCTGGGTAGAGCTGCACCTGACCTTCGAGTTGCTGAATACTCTGCCGGTCCCTGTGTACGACCCCGACTCGGTTAACGCAAAACGGGTTGTCGAAATTGCAGGACGGCTCGCCGCCCGCGACGACCGGTATGCGGATTGGGCAGCAGAAGTGGGTGTGCCAGTTGAATCAGTAGAAACTCCCTCTGAGAAGGACGACCTTATCGCAGAACTCGATGCCCTCGTCTGCCTCCTATACGGGTTGAACGAAGATCAGGTCGAGCACGTCTATTCCACCTTCCACCGTGGCTGGACCTATGAGACCCGGCTCGACATGGTCCTGAAGCACTATCGGGCATGGAAGGGCAAGGCATGACACAGCTTCCTGATTTCGCAACCAACCACTCGTCCAGCGAGGTGGCTGTTACCGTGGCCGACAAGGTCAACGAACTCTTCCGCCTCCTGCGGGAGAACAAGGTCACTCCTCCGCCCATCGCGATCGCAACGGCGTACATCAACCCTGCCGGGTTCGCGCTGCTTGCCGACGAGTTGGAAACGGCGCCACGGGTGCGGCTCCTCTTGGGTGCGGAGCCAGACGCCGCGGCAGTGCGAGCGATCGCGTCCGGAGACTCGGATCAAGACTCACGCCGGGACGCCGCGGTTCAACACCACCAAGCCTGGCTTGAGGCCGAGCGAGACACTATGGGCTTTGCACGTGTACCGACCGCCGAAGCCAAACGTATGGTCGAGTGGCTTCGCAGCGTTGATCCCGAGGGTTCGGCAAAGATCGAGGTACGCCGATACTCAGGCGGCTTCTTGCACGGCAAGACCTATCTCGTCGAGGACGGCGCCGCTCCGGCCGCGATCGCCGGATCATCGAACATGACCTACGCCGGGCTCGCGCACAACGCGGAGCTCAACCTTGGAACGGGCGGCGGTACAAGTTCGGCGGCCAAGGTCGGTGAGTGGTTCGAGCAATTCTGGAAGATTAGCGACCCCTACGATTTGGCTGAGCTGTACGGCCGTCTATGGGAGCCGCACACGCCGTGGTTGGTCTACCTGCGCATGCTCTGGGAGCTCTACGGTGAACATCTCGATGCCGAGGAAAATCCGAACGTACGGACCGGTCTGAACCTGACCCGTTTCCAGGCCGACGGTGTGGCGCGTATGGAGCGGCTGCTCGATGAGCATGGCGGCGTGCTCGTCGCCGACGAGGTGGGTCTTGGCAAGACTTTCCTCGCCGGTGAGGTGATCTACCGCACGGCCAACATCAACCGGCAGCGCGTGCTCATCGTCGCCCCAGCAGCACTGAAAATATCGATGTGGGAACCGTTCCTTGTTACCCACGACTTCAGTCGGTGGGTGAAGGTCTACTCTTACGAGGAAGTGCGCAATCGGCTTGATCCCGAGAAAGGTCCGGTCGACGCGTTCTTGCAGGAGATTGAGGACTACTCGCTCGTCGTTATCGATGAGGCCCACAACCTCCGTAATTCGGGTGCCCAGCGGTCCGGTGCTGTAGACCGTGTCATCACCGCAGGTAGTCCCAAAAAGGTCGTGCTCTTGACGGCGACTCCAGTTAACAACTCGCTGACGGACCTCGAAACGCTCATCAGGTACTTCATCCGCGACGATGCCCGATTCGCGGCCCTGGGCATACCTAGCATTCGGGAGTACATCAAGCAGGCACAGGCAGTCGACCCCGCGAACCTAACTCCGGAGCACCTCTTCGACTTGATGGACCAGGTTGCCGTTCGGCGTACGCGGAAGTTCATCAAGGAGCACTACGTCAATGAACTGATCATCGGCCCTGACGGGAAGCCCACAACCATAAAGTTCCCGCAGCCGAAAGTACGTCGTATCAACTACGCCCTCGACGCAGATGGCCTCGCGCTCATCGACGCGATGGTCTACTCGCTCGATGACCCAACCAATCCCCACGCACCCCGAGCGTGGGAGGAACGCAGCCGCGACCCAAAGCGGCTCATGCTCGCCCGCTACCTATCGAGCATGTACACGGTCGACCACGACCTGCAGGAATACCAAATCACCAACACCGGCCTACTCCGCGCAGGGCTGCTCAAGCGGCTGGAGTCCAGTCCGCAGGCATTGCACGCTTCGCTGGAGAACATGATCAACTCCCATGAGGCGTTCCTTGAAGCCCTCGGCCAAGGATTCGTCCTCAAGGGCGAAGCGCTTAATGATTGGGTGTCGTCAGACTCCGACGACCTCGATGATTTCGTTGCAGGGTTCGACAAGGACACGCAGATCGAATCTGTCGACGGCTACCACCTCTCCGAACTCGAGACCGACATTAGGTCCGACATCGTCCTACTACGCGAGCTACGTGATCTAGCCAAAGTCGTGATTGACGGGTCAGAGCCCAAAGCGGAGAAGCTTATCGAAGAGCTCACCGAGATCGCCAAGGAGGCACAGCGGGTTGACCCACGTGGCCTCTCGCATGCTGATCGTCGCAAGGTGATCGTGTTCTCAGCTTTCACGGACACGATCATCCCTGTCCATGACGCGGTGGTTAAGGCCATAAACGCTGCTCCGCCAGGTTCGCCCCTGGCCGACTACAAGGACAGAGTTGCCCCTCCTATGATGGGCACCTACGCTAAGGCGCACGAACGCGGCGCAAGCGGTGGTGTCGACCAAGGCGGACGTGCCTCGACCATTGCGGCATTTGCTCCGCAGACTGCTGGACCGCGAAACGCCGCCGGTGAACCGACGGCAAAGGACGAGTTCGATATTCTCTTCACCACTGACGTGCTGGCCGAAGGTGTGAACCTCCAGCAGGCAGGCCAAATGATCAACTATGACCTGCCGTGGAACCCGATGCGTATCGTGCAGCGCCACGGCCGCGTCGACCGCATCGGGTCCAAGCACGACTATGTGCACCTCGGTCTGTTCTTCCCTGCGGAGCGCCTCGATGCGCTGCTTGAGTTGGAAGCCCGGCTTGTGTCGAAGCTCGCCCTTGCCGACGCCGCCGTCGGCGCGGGTGAAGTTCTGCCCGGAAGAGGGCCTGGCCACGAAGTCAACCTTGCTGACGACCAAGTGGTTGACGAGTTCGAGAAGCTGCTCGACGCGGGTGGGTCCAGTGCCTCGCTCTCAGGTGAGGAGTACCGCCGACGCCTCTACGGTGCTTTCGACATGGAACCAGTACTGAACACCGACGTCCTCAACCTCCCTTACGGCTCGGGCAGCGGATTCGTGAATCCGGTTGTACAGGGCAACGGCTACGTGTTCTGCGTCAAGATCGGCAAGAGCACCAAGCCGTGGTTCCGGTTCGTCCCCACAAACGACGACTGGTCCGTCAAGTACGCCGAGGATGGCGCTCCAATTGTCTCGTCAGACACACTCCTCTCCCTCCGAGTGGCAGACCCGCGGAACGCTACCGCCGATCGTTGGCTGCCCACCGAGGTCTACGACAAGGCCTTCGATGCCTGGAAGGTCGCTTGTGACAGCGTCTACTTCACGTGGAAGCAAATGACCGACCCCAACGCCTTCCAGCCGGACCTCCCGCTTTCGTTCAGGGACGCGTACACGATCGTCCTCCACCGAGGTGGATACTTGGGACGGGAAGCACAAATCGCACTGGCCAACCGTCTGCGCAGCGTCCCAACTGCCAAAGTTTCCCGGCAAGTACGCGGAGCCCTCAATCAAGGGCGAACCGACGAGGAACGAATCCGCCTGGTTTCTGAAGTCCTCGATGAGGCTGGCATCACAGCGCCCCCGCCGCGTGAGCCGCTACCCGACATCGAACCACACGAAGTGCGACTCATGACGTGGATGGCGATACGAGGGACCCGAGGCCTCCAGCAGCCTGCGGAGTGATGTTCGATGATGAAGATCTGACCGAATTCCCCAGGCAGTCTCACTTCCTAAGAACCTGGGACAATCTAGCAAAGCACCGTCCTGATGCTAATCAGCATTTCATGTTCCCAGCAGGTCAGTGAGGGGCTTTCTCCAAGATTCATAGACGGCTTTGCCGTTGAGAGCTTTCTCGACCATTTGTGGTGACTGGTCAAGCTGTTCAGCGATCTGAGCGATACTCAGCTTTCGGCGCCTTTGCACGGTCTGGATTAGCTCACTCACGGAGATTCCTGGTTTCAGATATCCAATCGGCCCTCCGCTACTGACGACAATCCGGCTTTCCATGACTTGCCTTGTCGGGTTCTTCAAGTGCTCAGGGATGTCGGCCTCCAGGCGGATCTTCATTCCCGGGTGAACACGAGCCAAGAGCTGGCCTTCATAGTGGTGACGCTGGTGTTTCTCCCCATCGCGAATGATTGGGTCATGGTTTCCCGTGATTCGGTATAGGGCTACCGGGAACGTTGCAACCGTGACGGCGAAGAGTTCATTTCCCAGGACGGTCTCAACCGTCGATCGCCACCACCTCAGACTCGTCGCCTCCAGCTCGCCATTGGAAAGTGTCGTATGGAAACCGATGTACTTGCGCACAGGCTTCTCAGTCGGATCAGCAGCTGCCCACGCATCCGTCCTGAGCACTGTCAGCTCTCCGTCAACGACGCGAAGCCGCTGACGATTGGCCAAGGCATCTACTTCGCTGGCCATAAACGGATGCTCAAGCATCCCGGCGTTGATTATTTTCTCCACGCCCGCCCTGTGCAGTCCAAGACGAGTTGCAATCTGCTGCCTGGTCAGCTCCACCGGCGGACTCTGGGTTCCATCAACCGGGGCAAATGTAGGGAAGGGCATAAGGGCTCCTCAGAGGGGATGGACAGGCAACCGAGCTGACAACGATGTATTGCGCAATACATTAAACGAATATATCAGCTTGTAATGCGCAATACATGCTGGCGCGAGCATCCCTTCTGTCTCCGATTGCCGATGAGGGTTGCGCTTGGGCAAGCGCTTGGATTATATTTATATATGTCAGACCGAGTTAATGCATTGCCTAGGAGACCCCCATGCCGTCCATTTCTTTCACAGGATGCCCACTTCCCTCGCCCGTCGTCATCGAGAAGGTGACGGAATGCGAGACCTACGGCGAACCGCACTGGAGTCTCACACGGGACCAGGCGAGGCAGCTGCTTGAAGCCTGGTGCGAAGCGCCCCGCGCCGCGGGCAGCGACACATACCGCGCATTCGAGGTCTTTGAAATCGGCCTCATCGTCACAGCCCTTCACCTCGACGGCGAGACAACGCTCAGCGGATGGGAATCGACCAGCGGATCCGACGGCACGGACATCTACTCCACCGAGAACATGCCGTTCGACTTCGAGATCGCCACCATCTGACCCAAAGCCCCCGGGCGCTCCCCCCTGCGCCCGGGCCCACAGGGTGGCCCGAAAACCCCCACCGGGCCACCCGCCCAAAACTTCCACGAGAGAAAGGACCTCCCATGCCTGCCATCACCCACACACGCGAAGCCGGCACCCTGATCGACGGAACCGCCAAAGGCGACGGAACCAACTTGATCCTCAAGGCCTGCGGCTGGCGCTGGTCCCGGAACCTCGGAACCTGGTACGTCCCCCAAAGCCGGGACAAGGCAGCCAAACAACACATCATCGACCGCACCGCAGCGGAACTTGAAGCAGCCGGCCACCCAACAACCGTCGATATTGATGACACTCCGCGCCCCACGGTCGAGGTCGAACAATCCAAGGCTGAACGCGCCCACGGCCGCGCAGAAGCCCTTGAAGCCAAAGCAGAGCGCCGCCAAGACGCCTACCAAGCGGCCAGCGACCACGCCCGACAGCTTGGCCAGCTCCTCCCGCCCATGGGACAACCCATCCTGGTCGACCACTACAGCGCACCAGGCCACCGCCGAATCCTCCGACGTGTCCACGCCGCCGACAGCAAAGCAGTCGAGGCCCTGCACGCCGCAGAGGAGACAGAGCGCCGCGCCCAGGAAGCGGCCAAAGCAACGGACCGCAGGAACTCTCCCACTACCGTCGCCAACCGGATCGAGAAGCTCAAAGCCGATCAACGACGTATCCAGCGCCGGATCTCCGGACAAACCCGAACGCTCTTCATCTCCAACGGAGTGCGCCACACCGAAGAAACAGCAGCAGCAACCGGCGAGCGCGCGGAACGGCTTCAAGCTCAGCTGTCCGAGGTTGAGGATCAGATCGCGTACTGGTCCGGGATCCGCGAGGAACAGATCGCCCTGGGGTTGGTGACTGACTACGGCCCCAAGTCGGTTTCGGTGGGCGATCAGGTTCTTTTCCGGGGGACGTGGTTTGAGGTTCGCCGGGTCAACCCGAAGTCGGTTTCCGTTCCTTCCATGGTTGGAGGGTCCTGGACGGACACGATCTCTTATCGGGAAATCTCCGGGCATCGGGTTCGTCCGGAATCTGCGTAAGCGTGCACCTTTTGCTGGTAGAAGGCCAAGAGAGGACAACATCATGAGCAAGCAAGTTACCCGTCGTCGGAGCATCCGGAAGGGGCTCTGGGCGGCCTCTGCTGGGGTTGTCCTGGCCTTGGTCGCTGGGTGCGGTGTTCTTGGCCAGGACCTCGCGGTGACGGCTCCTACAGCGGACGGTGTGCCGTCTGAGGCGGCGTTGGTCCAGCTGGAGGCTATTCCGGTCAAGGGCCGGGCGCCTAAGACCGGGTACAGCCGGGATCAGTTCGGTCCCAGCTGGGAGGACGTTGATCGGAATGGGTGCCGGACCCGGGATGACATCCTGCGTCGGGATCTGACCGAGGTGGTTTTCAGGGTCGGCAGTAAGTGCGTGGTTGAGGCCGGGAAGTTGGCTGACCCTTACACGGGGAAGGTTATCGAGTTCCGTCGTGGGCCTGATTCCGATGCGGTGCAGATTGATCACGTCGTGGCGTTGGCTGATTCGTGGCAGAAGGGTGCCCAGGGGTGGGACGCGCAGAAGCGTATGGCCTTCGCTAATGATCCTGAGAATCTCATCGCTACTGACGGGCCGGCCAATAGTCAGAAGGGTGCCGGTGACCTGGCCACGTGGTTGCCGCCGAACAAGGCGTATCGGTGCACGTACGCGGCCAAGACGGTGCACATCAAGACCAAGTACGGGCTCTGGATGACCGCGGCCGAGCATTCCGCGGCGAAACAGATCCTCAGTAACTGCAAGTAATCAGGAAGGAACTCTCATGACCACCATCACCGGGGCCAAGCATAAAGCAACGATGAAGATCGAATCCGAGTATGTCCATTACGACCGTTTCCTGACGCCTGAAGAGGCTCTTCAGGAACGGATTGCGCGGCTCCGGACTATGGGCAGGAAATTCGTCCGCGAGGGCATGAGCGTCAGTTTCACCGCCGAGAACGGCGACAAAATCACCATCACCTATCAGGAGGTACCGACATCATGACCGCAATCCCAGCCACAGCCCCGGGCATCGTGCCTGTAAAGGCCTTCCGAAGGAACCTTGCCGGATACATCCGTTCGGCCAAAGCGGGCCACGAAGTAGTTATCGGACGCCTGGCCCCTGAAGTTCGCCTGGTCAGGGCATCCGATACACCAGCCCGCGCGGGGGATTCATGCCACATCGCCCCGGATCTGCTGGCTGACCTGGTGACCTCCGGAGCCCAAGCCGCGGCCTCCAACGTCGCTGAGGCCCAATGCGGGGAAACCGACATCAACCAGGCACTGAAGACCGGGCTGGGTGAGACCGTCGCCAAGCTCCTCAAAAGCGATGGCGGCGCCGTCTGGGCAGGACTGTACTTCCGGACTTTCGCCGTGACACTCCACAAACTGGAATACGCCACCGCCCTGGAACACATCAGCATGTCAGCGCTGCTGGCACACCTGACCCTCCACCTCGAAAACGACCCCACCATCCCGGCTACACGAAGGCAGGAACTCCAAGACAACATCTTCGGCCGACCAGCCACCAGCGCAGCAACAACTCCCGCCAACCAGGGAGGACTGTCCCTTGCCTAAGCCTCAGAAACAGCCAGGCCCATTTGCTGCCACGATCGACTCCGCCATCCGGTGGCCAGATGTACCAACAACGGACCAGGACGACACCTCAACAGTCCTGCCGGGTCAACTGGAACTCGACCTCGGACACACCACCACGACAGGAGGAATCCCGTGACCACCGAAACAAACCCAGCCCCTCCACCCGACCCTCCAACGCCCCCCGCAACTCAAGCCATCACGTGGGAATGGCTCCACGCCAACATCGCCAAAGCCCTAAGCCACATCGAACCAGGAGCACCCCTGTACCTCACAGCAGACGTCCTCACAGACGAACTGCTTATACCCCTCAAGGGAGCCCACCACCCCACCTAACAACCCACAGCGAAAGGAACAGAACCCATGAAAACCACCAACCAGCCCGCAGCACGAACCACGGTCAAACTCCTGGACGCCGTCGCAGCCCAACACAAGCACCCAGATGCCTTCGAGATCCCCACCCGCAAGATCCGCCACGCCACCAATACCGGCGACACCGTCCGCATCGGATTCATCCACGCCAACCAGACCGAACGGATGTGGGTACGCATCACAAGCCGCCACGGAGACACTCTCCACGGCAACCTCCGAAACGTCCCCTTCCTCCTCACCGAGCACCTGAATCATGGTCAGGAAATCACCTTTAGGGACAAGAACATCCTCGACATCCAAGGCACCGGAAAGTAGCCGGCCATGTGCACCCATGCAGCCCCCACCCTCCGCCTGGACATCGAAACCGAATGGGACACCCCGCACAACAGCAACCCCTGGAACAGCGACCCCACCTATAGGTTTTCCCTCCAACAAGAAACCTCAACCGGATGGACCGCCCTCCAGGAAGCCGGCGGCTTCACCACCCCGACAGACGCAGCCGAAAAAGCCGCAACAGCACTACGCGACCACCTCACCACCGTCACCTCGGGCCCCGCGGAAACAACCACCGCCCGAGAGACATCCACGGCAACCAAAAGCGCCGAAGACACACGTGCCAGGAACGCAGGAAGAGACAAACAGTGAACGAGCTGGAACACATCGCAGACATCATCCACTCCCTCCAGTGGTTCACATATTTGCTGGGAGCTGTGTTCCTGTTTGCCGCCTTTTTCAAGGGACTAAGGAGGGAGTTAGGCGCCTTCATTGGGTGTCTTTCGAGCGGGCTCGTTATCATCGGAATGCCGGTATTGCTGAGCGCCTTGCTGCCATCACCCCAGACACGCGGCCGTGCCGTGGAGCCATCAAACTCACCGGTACCGACGCCACCAACACCAACGCCGGCGACGCCAGCACCCAAAGCAGCCGCGGTCGACTTTTCCTGGCTTCCCGGCGCCCTGATGATCGTGGCTATCGGTCTTGCCGTCGCGTTGCTTCTCTGGTGCGTTGTCCACTACGTAGCCCCCGCATGGACGCGGAGGCGATCAGCGAAACGCTTCGCCAGGGATCTGACCGCAGCGGCACGGAAGACGCTCAACGCGGTTGTGCTGGAGTCAGCCAGCTACGAGACGGATCTCGCCAAGCAGATCGACTACCCGATGATGACTGACGTGTCCGAGCCTCTGGTCGGAACCTACATCCGGGAAATGCGCACAGTTCAGGAACTCAACCGCGCCCTGGGCGATGCACCCACGGTGGACGAAGCCAAAGCATTCAGCGAAGCCGCCGCCCACCTGGACGTGAGCTTCAAAGCCGCCGTAGCCCGCGCAGAGAAAGTCCGATGGTCTACCTACACCGCCGAAGAACGCAAGCGTTTGAAAGACGCCAGAACCGCCCTGGCCGTTATCCAGGACTCCTCAACCACCGCCGAACAACGCAATGCCCAATACAAGCGAATCACCAGACTCCTCGAAGGGCTCATCGCCCTCACGGAGCCGGTAAAGCTCGCCTTGGGGGAATGGGTGCCGATGCTGGCCATCGAAGAAGCACCCCCAGCTGCAAAGGCCAGAAGGTGAACGGGCAGGGGTGCACGGCGGCCGAAATTCTCGCCGCCATACGACGGACCCACCCGCAGGCGGCCATTGTCCGGGAGCTGGGAATCATCGACGAAACCGAAATGTCGATCCAGCGACGCCATCTCCTGAACGGGCCAACCGGCCATTGCCACCTCCCCTTCATCGAGCGAAAAGGGCTCGCGGTTGCCGCCGAGCTGCCCGCGGGCTGGAACCCCGAAAAGTCCAGGACGTTACGCCAAATTGATGCGCTCATGCGCGACTCAAACGGCTACACCGCCAATGAAATCAAGGTCAGCCGGGCCGATTTCAAACGCGAAACCCCCGAGAAGCGCCGTACATGGCAGGCGCACACTCGCCGTTTCGTGTACGCCACCCCCGCCGGGCTCCTGCTGCCCGAGGAAATCCCGGATGAATGCGGGCTATGGGAGCTGCACGGTGACCGGATCAAGGTCACCAAGAAATCAAAGACCAACGGCAAAGCCCTGGACCTGCCCCGCTACGTCGTGGACGGGCTGCCGTACCGGGTCAGCAACCACGAAAAGGGCGAACCGTGAACGAGGACGTAACCCCCACTCCCTGACCGCACCGACACTCTCGACCTCATTTGAAAATGTCACACCCACATGTTAATTTATATATGTCAGATCGAGTTAAAGGAGTGAGAATGTCCACCACCATCACCGCAGTAATCATCCCGGCCGACCAGTCAGCTCCGGTCCGGATCGAGCAGATCGAACCAAGCCTGTCCGTATTCCAGGAACTGGTTGGCGGTTACATCGAAGGAGTCCCAGGCGGCCCGGTTGCCGGCACAGACGGGCAATGGCACGCCTACCTCGATGAGGAAGGCAAAATCAAGCAACTGCCCATGAACATGAGGGCGACGGTTCTCCTGCATGAAGCCCAGAGCATCCACCGCTGGGACACCGTAAATGGAGACCTCGTAATCGTGGGAAACAGCCACAACGGCGATGAAACGGATGCACCCGAGCAGTTCACCGCAGCGGACGGCATCCTGGAGACCTGGAACCGCCACTGCAGTTCGACGGCCTAGCCAGTTGGGGCGGCGGGCGGCTCTGCCGCCCCGCACCTCCGCACCCACCCAGATGAAGAGTCACAGACAAGCAAAAGGACCGCCAAGAATTTTGACGGCCCTTTCTTTTTTGCGCCCCACACAGGCTCCGCTCGTCACCCAAGAACCAATGAGATCCACACCCACCAGGACCAGTGCCACCATCCCCACAGCGAGGGGTAGACCAGGCTGGTCCTCGACCTTTGGAAGTCCGGGGTCGCGGTTCGAGTTATTCAACATCACTCACTCCGTCAGAAACTTCCCTATCGCTGACCTGGCTATCGCTCTCACGAGCCTGAAGTTCAGCGTCCATCAGGGCTTCTTCGAAGTTGTTGGTGGCAGCCATGTAGGCCGCGGCATCGCCCGGATTCTGCGCAGCCTGGTCGGCCGCCTTCATCGATCGAATCATGCTGGCAGTCACTGGGTGGGTCGGATCTGTCATCGCCGGCATCTGCGCCTGGAGAACCGGATCCAACTCGTAGGCCAACCAGCGCTTCTTGAGGGCAGCGTGCCTATGATGCGCACGGAAATACTCTTGCAACTCATCGATGGAAGGTTCTTGAACGGCTTTGTAAGTCAGCCCCAGCGCACGGGCCACCATCTCAGCCTTTTGATGCCGTCTCCGCAATGCCCTATAGGCCTCCATTACCTCGTAACTGTCACGGCCTTCCGTGAGCCCGAAATTGTTTCTGTAGGCCAAGAGTTCCTGTCGGGAAAGGCCGTCGAATTCGTCAGGCTCCAGCCGCTGCAACGTCCGTGGTCCACGGGTGCTTGCGACACTTCGGTCAGGGATGGGAAATGCGAAGCATCCCAGCAGAAAGCCCGGCACCGTCAAGAACATTCCCGTTCCGCCGATGACCTCCCACCAAGACATAGACAGAGCAGCACCGAACAGCATGGAACCAGAAGTAGTAAACAACGCTCCCGACGTCGTCAGAAGATTAAGTTGCGGCACAAACATGACATCCCGCCACGTCTGCCGGCGCTTCAGATGGAACGCAGTGGCCCGACGGATCCAGCGAGGTTTCGGAGTACGCCTTTGCCGATGGGGCCGCATGCTGTGGGCCACCACTCAGCCCTCCAGCGGGTAGGAGTCTTCGAGACGCCAGCTGGCCTCTTCAAGCAGCCGATCCCGGTCCGCTGCCGGAAGGTCCTCCGAATAACCCGCACGCACGGCCTCATACATCACGCATTCCTCACTCGTACGGCCAGCCTGACTCGAACAGATGACGATCTTCTTCATTGCGCCTCCCAGCGTCTCTAAAGCCTCCTAAGCTCTAAAGGCGCAGCAGAAGGGCCAAACCGGACGTAGCTGCTCAGGAGATTTGGCGCCGCTATTGAGTCGCCTCCGATCGGCCCTACCCAGGAACCGTCAAAATCGGCTGATACGGTGAGGCAGTCCCGCCGGATTTGTCCCCCATTTACCGGCGGGACATTCTTTGGTCAGGGTGGTGTTTCCCGCCGTTCAATGGGGGCGGATAATCCTTCCATCAAGGCAGGAGGCATCCGATGGTGTGGGGCAAGTCAGAGGAACAGAAACAGGCCGAAAAGGCTCTGAAAGATCAAACTGCGTACGCGGCCAGCCCAATGGGCAGGGCCGAGGCAGCTCACCGGACTGGAGACGGCTTTTTTCAGCTGGAGCTTCCTGTAAGTCAAGTCCGCAACAGCAAAGTCTTCCCAGGCGCTGCGCCCGGAGGTCTTCTAGGCCAGATTGAGGCTGTCGGATGGAGGCTGGAGCATGCCGGATATGTTTTCCTGCAAACAGACTCATCCACTACTCCCGGCCTGTTTCAGGGCACCGAGGGCCAGCTGGAGGGCGAAGTCATGGGCATTTACCTGTTTCGCCGGGTCGTGCCCACGTCGTAGTTTCGTGGCGTCAGTTCCGGGTTCCAATCGGATTCTGCCCGTTCCATTGCTGCTACTCGGCCGCATTCCCAATCGCTGCTGCGGCAGTCAAAGGCAACTGCGAAGCTTCTAAACGCCTCCCAAGGCAAGGAACCGACTGCCCCTCAGACGCTGGCCATGTCAGGGGTTACCTGACGGCCGTGTTTTCCCCACGGCCAGACCAGGTAGTAGAGGCACAACAACAACTCGTACAGGACGCAGAGTGACCCGAGCAGGGCAACGACGAAACAGAAGACCACCAATGGACTCCAGCTACCACCGCTCATGTTGAAAGCCCAAAGGACTCCTGTCCAGACGCCGGGGGCCAGAGCGAGCACGAACACCATGCAGACGATCGTGATCAAGCGGGGAGTCGCCATGGGCAGCCGCTCCGGCTTTTCCGCGTACTTAGACACATTCAGCCAAAACGTCAGAAATTTGGCCAGCACCCCCAAGACGACCGCGCAGTTGACCGTCAGCGCTGAAGGCGCCATCCATTCCGTTGTCACCAGCAGGTAGACCAGCGCCACGACCAGGAGGCCCAGCACGGTTATTGCCACGATCTTGAGCTTCCTATAGCCCTTCAAGTCCTAACTATCCCCCTTGCTGAGTTCTACTGTACGTCCCCTTCGGAACGCCTCTAGCATGCTGCGCGGAAGCCCTGCTGGCCGGTCGTTCCTTCAGTCTCAGGTCATAGCCTTTCCTCTGCACTGCGCCTTTCCTCTGCACTACGTCTAATGGGCTCAATAGCAGCCTCCATAATCAGATGGCCCACCCTTGCCCGAAAAATCTCTTCTATATGGTCCTCTGTTATCCATGGGATATGGCTAACAGGATGGGTGATCTTAATTTCCAGTTTGTTAGTGTCGAGTTTTCCTGATTCAACGATGGCGCGTACACGTGCCTTGTCGGCGAAGAAGGTGAGGTGCGTTTCCGGGCCGTCAGCGCCCTCGGCAAGTCCCGGTTGGAAAGACACCCCATCGACCTTTACTTCCGGGCGCCACCCTTCGTCCACAAGATAAGCCTCTGCTCCCCCCTCGATCAGGGCAGCCATAGTCTCCAGCAAGGCGGCGCCGAAGATCCCGGAAGAAGGATTCATCGTGCTGTAGTCGTCTACGGCGAGCCCGGCTGGTTGACCTCCGGCCTCTTCCTTTTCAAGGAGCGTGTCCAAGCACTCAATCCGGTCCAAAACCCTCTTCCGGAGAACCGGCACACTCAACGGGCCGGTCACCACCCTGATCACCGTGTACCCATCCGTAGAAAGACCCTCTACATCGGTGTAGTCAGGGATTTCCTTCACGAACAACTCATCAAAATCAGACACAGTCACTGGTTTCCCCCTCATCGGTAACTAACGCGACGCCAACCTAACTGTTGGGTCTGACTTATTTGCCCCTCAGGGGAAGAACCGATGGTTAGATGGTCGGCTTATCCGCTGCAGACTCGGAAGTGCTGCGGATTATTTCGGCAATTTTCCTGACAGCGGCAGGGTTGTTCTGCCACGGCGTGCCGGATCGAGAACACGCCTGGAGGCTGTTCACGCCCGCTTCCTTGGCTGCTGCCTCCAGGTCAGCCCATGCGCGAGTCAGCTCCTCCAGGGCCTCGGGTGACAAGGGCTGATCTGCCTCTGGAGCCGGGGCAGCAACGGGGGTGGCCTTGGGTGCTGAGTGCCGCCGGAAAAGCCTCTTCAAACCGTCCATACGTTCCAGCCTAGACCGGCCCTACCGGGCGGGAGGAGCGACGTCGCCGGGGTCCAGCTCGGGCCGGGGCCGAACAAATCTGAGAGCGTGCCGGAAGGCGCTACCGGACCACGCCACATCGGCGGAGACCTCAACGACGATCGGCTCCACCCGCGTCAGGTGCACCGTTCCCTTGTCCTTACTGAATCTGTTCAGCGTCGTTTCCGTAATAACCTCGGGCCACGGGTGCGGGCCGATAGGCTCGCGCAGCTGCGCGGCGAGCGCCCGGGCAGCTGCCGCTGTAAGGGCGCTGGAGCGGCCAACGATCCGCAGCCGGCCTTTCACTGGCAGGCCGGCCACGACGTACTCAGGGCGGGCCATGGGGCCGATGACGGCGGCGCACACCACGTCTAGCGTCTCGCGCCTTTTGACCTTCCACCACTGTCTAACGCCGGGTTGGTATGACTGCCCGGCGGCCTTCACTTTCCCTGTCAAGTTCAACGTGTTGAATCTATCCGGGCGGCCGCATCCCGAATGGCGTCACGCTGATGGACTACGTCAAGTCACTCAGGTTCGGTATGACGGTGCCACAGGACCACACGGCCTCGGTGAGATCTGATGATTACCGGGCTGCTGCTGACGGCGGCCGCGCGAAGGGCCGCGAGGTCTGGATGGCGATCCAGCCGCGGCTCCGACGGACGGTCCCCCGGGCCGCGAAGTCGGCCAGGGTTTTGCTGGCGATCACCCGCCGGGTCAGATGAAGGGTTGTTTGGGCAACTAGCCGTTGCGCCTGCAGCCAGGACTCGTTGAAAGACTCCCAGACGGGAGCGCTCGATTCGAACGCGGCCTGCCCCGTGTCGATGCCTTCCTGTAAGATCCGCTGCACGGCGGGCCAGTCGTCGGCCGCATTGGCCGCATCCAAACCCTGCCCTCATAGGGCCGCGAGGATCCCGGCAACGTCGTCCAGCGCTCCGGGAATCAACGAGTAGTAAGCCCACGTGCCGCGCTTTTCGCGGTGCAACAGTCCGGCGTCGACCAGGATCTTCAGGTGATGGGACACGGTGGGCTGGCCGAGGTCCAGAGGTTCGGTGAGATCGCAGACGCAGGATTCACCGGAGGCTTCGGCCTTGACGATGGAGAGCAGCCGCAGCCGGTTGGGATCTGCCAGCGCTTTGAAAACCAAGGCCTTCTGCTGTGCTTGTTCTGCAGTCAATGCCGGTGTTCCTGCGGGTACGCAACAGGAGGCGTCGACTGCGGGTTCAAGAGTTTGCAGAGTGTTCATGTCTCCCATTATGCACAAAAATTGACAACCATCGATATGGCTGGGAATACTTCATATCGATCATCATCAATTTAACGCCGAGATTCACAGGAGACCCGTGAGCACCCGGACAGATACACCATCCCTTCGTCGGGACGATGCCGCCGTCGTCGGCAAACTTTCCACCCTCGACCGGTTTCTGCCTGTGTGGATCATTGCCGCCATGGCCCTGGGCCTGCTTCTTGGGAGCTTGATTCCGGGGTTGAACATCGCGCTGGAGGCCGTAAAAGTCGGGGAGGTATCACTGCCGATCGCTATTGGCCTGCTGGTGATGATGTACCCGGTCCTCGCCAAGGTCCGCTACGACCAGGCGCACCGCGTGCTGGCCGATCGGAAGCTGATGATTACCTCGCTGGTGATCAATTGGGTCCTAGCGCCGGCATTCATGTTCGCATTGGCATGGATCTTCATCCCGGACCTACCTGAATACCGGACCGGCCTGATCATTGTGGGCTTGGCCCGCTGCATCGCAATGGTGATGATCTGGAACGATCTGGCCTGCGGGGACCGCGAATCAGCGGCCGTTCTGGTGTTCATCAACTCCGTCTTCCAGGTGTTCGCCTTCGCTGCGTTGGGCTGGTTCTACCTTCAGTGGCTGCCGTCACTCCTGGGATTACCCACGACAAGCGCGGACTTCTCCTTCTGGGCCATCACTCTCTCGGTCCTGATCTTCCTGGGCATCCCCTTGCTGGCAGGGTTCCTCACCCGCGCCATCGGCGAGAAAGCCAAGGGCCGGGACTGGTACGAGAACAAGCTCCTGCCGAAGCTCGGGCCCTGGGCTCTTTACGGACTCCTCTTCACTATTACCCTCCTCTTTGCTCTTCAAGGTGGCACGATCACGTCGCGACCGCTGGACGTGGTCCGCATCGCAGTGCCGCTCCTTGTCTACTTCCTCGTAGTTTTCGGCATCGGCATGGTCCTTGGCCGACTGCTGAATCTGGGATATGCCAAGACCACAACACTGGCTTTCACTGCCGCCGGCAACAACTTCGAGCTCGCGATCGCTGTTGCGATCGGCACCTTCGGGGTCACGTCCGGGCAAGCCCTCGCCGGCGTCGTGGGCCCATTGATCGAAGTTCCTGCCCTCGTTGCACTGGTCTACGCAGCACTTTGGGCACGGAAACGGTTCTTCCGCAACGAAGCCACCGCCACCGTTTAGGCGGCCGCATTGACCGAACGATTTAGTTCAGTCATGATTGAATCAATGAATACTGAACAAATCTCCCGGCTTCAGCCCAGGGTCGCCAAGTATGCGGCCCTGGCCGACCCCGCACGGTTACGCATCGTGGACCTTCTGACCCTGGGGGACCTGTCACCCAAGGAACTGCAGTCGGAATTGGGAATGCCCGCAAACCTGCTGTCACACCACCTGCGCACCTTGGAGGATGCCGGGCTGGCTGTACGGCGGCGCTCGGAAGCCGACAAGCGGCGCAGCTATGTCCGATTGGCCCCCTCGGCACTGGAGGGCTTGGCCCCTGGTCGGGAACACGATGCCCGCCGGATTCTATTTGTTTGTACCCGCAACAGCGCCAGGTCCCAGCTGGCAGCTGCGCTGTGGCGACAGGTAAGCGACATCCCGTCAACGTCGGCCGGAACCCACCCCGCCGACCGCGTAGCCCAGGGGGCTCTTGACGTAGCGCTCCGCAATGGCCTCGACCTCAGCAGCTCGTCGCCCCGCCTGATCGACCAAGTGGCACACAGTGAAGACCTCGTGGTCACCGTCTGTGACAACGCCCACGAAGAACTCCCGGGACTTCGCGGCATCCACTGGTCAGTGCCGGATCCACTGCGTCTCAACAGCGCGGAAGCGTTCGAGGATGCATTTGCCGACATTTCACTCCGCGTCCACGACCTGGCGCCCCGCCTGCGGGCAGCCTAGCCCCAAGTTTTTCGAATATTGACAACCGTCAATATATAGGTCGATACTCAAAGCATCGATGAATCTCAATATCCTTCATCTCGGCATTGGTCGGCCTCTATCCCAACCAGAGCAATCAATTGATCCAGGAGACTCCATGAGCACCGAAACCACCAAGAAGCCTTCCGTCCTGTTCGTATGCGTCCACAACGCCGGGCGTTCCCAGATGGCTGCAGCGTTCTTGACCACCCTTGGCAAGGGTGAGATCGAGGTTCGTTCCGCCGGTTCGCAGCCCGCTGACAAGGTCAACCCCGCCGCCGTCGAGGCCATGGCCGAGCTCGGCATCGACATGTCCGCCGAGATCCCCAAGGTTCTTACCACCGAGGCCGTGAAGGAATCCGACGTCGTGATCACTATGGGCTGCGGCGACGAATGCCCGTACTTCCCCGGCAAGCGCTACGAAGACTGGGTCCTTGAAGACCCTGCCGGCCAGGGCGTCGAGGCCGTCCGCCCGATCCGCGATGAAATCAAGTCCCGCATCGAGGGCCTGATCGCCTCGTTGGTCCCGGCCGCCAAGTAACCCACCATTTTCGAGCACCAGGAGAGACTTTCGTGAGCACCGACGCCAGTACCGACGTCCACAGCGAACAGCTGATCATCATCGGCTCCGGCCCCGCCGGCTACACCGCAGCTATCTATGCTGCACGCGCAGGCCTGAATCCGCTGGTTCTGGCCGGTTCGGTCACTGCCGGCGGCGCGCTGATGAACACCACCGAAGTGGAGAACTTCCCCGGCTTCCCCGGCGGCGTTCAGGGCCCGGAATTGATGGACGGGCTCCAGGAACAGGCCGAGAAGTTCGGCGCGAAGATTGTGTTCGACGACGTCACCGAGGTCAATCTGAAGGGTCACCTCAAGCGCGTAATCACCGGTGCGGGCCAGACCCACGAAGCACCGGCGGTCATCCTCGCCACCGGCTCGGCCTACAAGGAACTCGGGCTGCCGGAAGAGAAGAAACTCAGCGGCCACGGAGTCTCCTGGTGCGCCACCTGCGACGGGTTCTTCTTCCGTGAGCAGGACATCATCGTCGTCGGCGGCGGCGACTCCGCCATGGAGGAAGCCTCCTTCCTGACCCGCTTCGCCAAGACCGTCACCGTCGTGGTCCGCAAGGACGAACTCCGTGCCTCACGAATCATGGCCCAGCGCGCCAAGGACAACCCCAAGATCAACTTCGCGTGGAACTCCGCCATCACCAAGATCCACGGCGACAGCAAAGTCACCGGCGTGACCCTGACTGACACCCGCACCGGTGAAACCCGTGAACAGGCCGCCACCGGCATCTTCGTCGCCATCGGCCACCTGCCCCGCACCGAACTGGTCACCGGACAGGTCGACCTGGACGACGAGGGCTACATCAAGGTCGACTCACCCACCACGGTCACCAACCTCCCCGGCGTTTTCGCCTGCGGAGACGCCGTCGACCACCGGTACCGCCAGGCCATCACCGCCGCGGGAACCGGCTGCGCGGCCGCATTGGATGCCGAACGGTTCCTTGCCGCCCTGGATGATGCCGACAGCATCGCCACGGCCCTGGTCGAAGAACCAACCCACGCCTAACCAATCGGACACGGGAGGGGGTGAACTGGATGGACACCGGATGCTGCACCGACACGGGCTGCTGCGACGAGGACGATCTGGACTGCTGCTGAACAGCACCGTCCCGGCCTGCCGGCCCCACAAGGACCGGCAGGCACCCTGACCGAACCGCTACACCAACGGATGAAACAAGAGGACAGCATGGATTCACTGAAGAACCTTCCCATCGCAGTGATCGGCGCAGGCCCGGTAGGACTGGCCACCGCAGCCCACCTGCTCGAACGCGGACTCGAACCGGTCATCTTCGAAGCCGGCCACACCGCCGGCGCCGCGATCGAACAATGGCGCCACATCCGGCTGTTCTCCCCATGGCGTTTCAACCTCGACGACGCCGCCGTCCGTCTACTCGAAGCCACCGGCTGGGAATCACCCCGCCCCACCGCCTTGCCCTACGGCGGCGAACTCATCGACAACTACCTCACCCCGCTGGCCGCCACCGCGCAGATTGCTTCCCGGCTCCAGACCGGTGCACGTGTCATCGCCGTGACCCGGCAAGGTATGGATAAGACCCACGTATGGGACCGAGACACCACCCCGTTCGTTGTCCGGGTCGAGCACGACGGCGGAGAAACACGGGACCAGACCGTGGCCGCCGTCATCGACGCCTCCGGCACCTGGTCCACCCGCAACCCGCTCGGCACCTCTGGCCTGCCCGCCATCGGCGAGACCACGGCCAATGACCGGATCTCATCGCCCCTGCCCGACGTTGTTGGCCGCGACCGCGTCGCTTTCGCCAGCCGCCGCGCCCTCGTCGTCGGGGCCGGTCACTCTGCAGCGAACACCCTGATCAATCTCGCCGACCTGGCCAAGGAAGAACCCGGCACCCGCATCCTCTGGGCTGTCCGTGGCGCGTCCGCGGAGAAGGTCTACGGCGGTGGGGACGCTGACGGGCTCCCGGCGCGTGGCCAGCTCGGCTCCCGCCTCCGTCGCTTGGTCGAAGCCGGGACCATCGAGCTGCACACCGGTTTCGGGATCGCTGCCCTGAAAAACCTCGACTCCCACGTGAGCGTCGAAGCCGTCGATGGACGAACCATCGAGGCTGACGTCATCGTCCCTTGCACCGGCTTCCGCCCGGACCTGGAGATCCTGCGGGAACTGCGCCTGGACCTGGACCCTGCCGTTGAAGCGCCCACCGAACTCGGCCCGTTGATCGACCCTGAATTCCACTCCTGCGGCACCGTCCCAGCGCACGGCGCGAAGGTTCTGGCCCACCCCGAAAAAGACTTCTACATCGTCGGAATGAAGTCCTACGGCCGGGCACCGACCTTCCTGCTCGCTACCGGCTACGAGCAAGTCCGTTCCGTCGCCGCAGCCCTCGCCGGTGACCAGCAGGCCGCGGACACCGTCCACCTCGAACTGCCCGAAACCGGCGTTTGCTCCAGCGACGCCGGCACCAGCTGCGACGTCCCCGCAGCAGCCACCACACAAGAGCCCGAGGACCAGGGTGGTTGCTGCGCTGCACCGGAACCGGCGTTCGTCGGCTTCCCGACCGGGCTCGCACACGGCCGCTCCGGCGAAAACTAACCACTCATCGCGACAGTCATCATCGAGCCGGACCCACCTCAAGGAGTACTGCCATGACCGACCACCAGGAACCAACGCTGGGACTGCGGGACAACACCGAAGTCCTGCACCGTATCAGCAACCGCCTCGCCGACCGCTACGCCGGAACCTTCGCCGCCGAAACCGTCGAACGCTACGTCTTCGAGTCCTACACCGCCCTGGCCAGGACTGCCAAGATCAGCGCCTACCTGCCCGCCACCACCGAGCACTTTGCCAACGACAGGCTCCATGCACTGGCAAAATCCAAGGGCGCCATCGTCTCCGACGTGGCCGAAGTGTTGTTCGTCTGCGTGCAGAACGCCGGCCGGTCGCAAATGGCCGCGGCGCTGCTCAACGTCGAAGCCAAAGGCAGGATCCGGGTCCGCTCGGCCGGGTCCCTGCCTGCATCCGAACTGGACCAGACGGTCGTCACCGTGATGTCAGAAATGGGTTTGGACCTGGGCAAGGAATACCCCAAACCACTCACCGATGATGTCGTTAGGGCTTCCGACGTCGTCATCACCATGGGCTGCGGTGACTCCTGCCCGATCTACCCCGGCAAACGCTACGAAGACTGGGACCTCACCGACCCCGCAGGCCAGTCCCTGGAAACCGTCCGAGACATCCGCGACCAGATCCACGACCGGGTCAAGGATCTGGTCGCCTCCCTCACGAAAGAAGCAGCACTCTAATGGCAACCGAACACCCCGCGGTCCTCTTCGTCTGCAGCAAGAACGGCGGCAAATCGCAACTCGCCGCCGGGCTCATGCGCGACCTCGCCGGTGACAGCATCACCGTCTACTCCGCAGGCACCAAACCAGCAGAGTCCTTGAACGGCCAAGCCGTGGACTCGCTGACGGAATTGGGCATCGACGTCACCGGGGAATACCCCAAACCGGTCACCGACGAGGTCCTAAACGCCGTGGAAACTGTCATCGTCCTCGGAACCGAAGCCAAGCTCGACCCGCCGGCCGGCAAGCGATTCGAAATCTGGGAAACCGATGAACCCTCAGAACGCGGGATCGAAGGCATGGAACGCATGCGCCTCGTCAGGGACGACATCAAAACCCGCGTCCAAGCCCTCTACAGAGTCCTCACGACAAACTAACCCGTAAGGACTCCATCCCAGGTACCGCGAAACCGATCCTCACAAAGCAATGGTGGCCTCTTCCGCGTTAGTGGAAAGGGGCCACAGTCATTCCCCCCGGGGCCACAAATACTTGACGCAGCCACTGCTGGGAGGCCTTCCAGCTTCAGTGCAGTAGCAAACGGCCCCGATGCCGACGCCGCGTGTGGATATTCCGGGATGGTCAACAGCTCTGGGTCCGTAACTCCATCATCCGCCTATGTCTTCTGTTGTGCTCTGGGCCGGGGACATGTGCCGGGCAGCCGGCGCTGGCGGCAAGCCAGCGCCGACCAGTGGTCAGTGTCCTGCGCCGAGCTTCCCGCCAAGGCGTTCCTGCATCAGCAGGCTGGCATCGTTGAGGCCGATGATCTTCACGTCCGTGCCGTGCGCGTGGTACTTCTCCGTAATGGCATCCAGCGCAGCAATGGTGGAGGCATCCCACAGATGGGAGGCATGCATGTCGATCACCACATGCGCCGGATCGTGTGCATATTCGAACTGCGTATAGAGATCGTTGGAAGAGGCGAAGAACAGTTCACCGTCCACCACGTACGTTGCGGTTTCCCGGCCGTCCACGGCCTTGACAGTCCGCTCAACGGTGACGAAGTGCGCCACCCGGCGGGCGAACATCACCATGGCAACCAGCACGCCTACGCCTACGCCGATGGCGAGGTTGTGGGTGGCGACGGTGACGACGACGGTGGCGAGCATCACGGTGGTTTCGCTCTTCGGCATCATCTTCAGGGTTCCGGGACGGATGCTGTGCCAGTCAAACGTGGCCACGGATACGAAGATCATCACGGCCACCAGCGCTGCCATCGGGATCACTGAGACGACGTCGCCAAGGACCACCACCAGAATGAGCAGGAAGATTCCGGCCAGGAAGGTGGAGATCCGGGTGCGGGCACCGGAAGCCTTGACGTTGATCATGGTCTGGCCGATCATTGCGCAGCCGCCCATGCCACCGGTGAATCCGGTGACGATGTTCGCCACACCCTGGCCCCATGCTTCGCGGGTCTTGTTGGAGCGGGTGTCTGTGACGTCGTCTACCAGCTTGGCGGTCATCAGGGATTCCAGCAGGCCAACGAAGGCCATGGCCAGGGCGAACGGGAAGAGAACCTGGAAGGTCTCGAACGTGAACGGAACATTGGGGATGAACAGCATCGGCAGCGATTCAGGCAGCTCGCCCTTGTCCCCTACAGTCGGGACCGCCACGGATGCGAAGACGGTGATGAGCGTCAGGACCACGATTGCCACCAGCGGGGCCGGGACGGCTTTGGTGAGTTTGGGCAGGCCAAAGACGATGGCCAGGCCAAGAATAACCAGCGGGTACACCAGCCAAGGAACGCCCAGCAGTTCAGGGACCTGGGACATAAAGATCAGGATGGCCAGGGCGTTGACGAAGCCCACCATGACCGAGCGCGGGATGAACCGCATGAGCTTGGCAACACCCGAAAGGCCCAGAATGATCTGGAAAACACCGGCCAGAACGACGGCGGCAATAAAGTAGTCCACACCGTGGGACTTCACGAGCGGGGCAATGACCAGGGCGATGGCTCCGGTTGCTGCCGAAATCATGGCAGGACGGCCACCGACGAACGCAATGGTCACGGCCATGGTGAACGAGGCGAAGAGTCCCAGGCGTGGATCAACACCGGCGATAATCGAGAAGGCGATGGCCTCAGGGATCAGCGCCAACGCCACGACCAGGCCGGCGAGGACTTCAGTCTTGAGCCGACGCGGTGACATCAGGGTGCTTCGCACGGATTGCAGTTGCTCAGGGGTGTACGCCGGAGGATGTTCGGCTTTTGTGGCGGCCATTGCTGGCTCCGTTCATGGTTGAGAAGGCGGGCTTCTGAGGCCTTCGTTTGCTAATGATCAGGGGACGCCGCACTGCGTCAGGGAGGTGGGGAACCAGGTCGGAAGGTCTCATCCCACGTCCCAAACTCTACCCTAACGTGATGGTAGAGTTTAAGCGAAACCGAGAACGGAGGCCCTGATGACGACCAAGGCCAGTAGCACCAACACCATGCACATCGGCGAACTGGCAGAGCGGACAGGCCTGTCCCTGCGCACCATCAGGCACTACGACGATGTCGGGTTGCTGCCTGCAACAGGGCGCACCGAGGGCGGGTTCAGAGTGTTCTCCTCAGCGGATCTGGAACGCCTGATGGTCATCAAGCAGATGAAGCCCTTGGGCTTCACTCTCGAGGAAATGGCGGAAATTCTTGAGCTACTGGACTCGCCCGACGGGACATCCACCACAGGGTCCGCCAGACTGGCGACGTTCCTGGACAGCGCGCTTCACCAGCGCAGCAAGATCGCCCGAAACCTGGCCCAGGCAGACGAATTCATCCAAAGACTCAGCTGCCGGAGCTAACTAATCGTGCGTGTCGGGTTTTGAATGACTCCTCTTCCCGGCACGCACCCACGCTGGCAGCATGGGCCACAGGGGCGGGGGAATATCAGCTTCCATTCAGAGGCGGAAGCCCGCTTGTTGAGTTCTCAGTCGAGTCATTGAGCGCCAGCACGACACGCAACCCAATTGTCCGGTCGCTACACTCCAAGACTTCCCCATGTGCAAAGCAGGATCCAACTTCTGAACTACCGGGCCAACGGAGGTAAGGCTCCTGATTTCGGACGCTCTTTCTCAACTCGTTCTGATGGCGTGGACGATCCCTCCAGACTCTGCCAGCCGCCGTCGGAGTTCTTCATTCTGGAGCTGTGCAAGGTGAAGGGTCCCAACGAGGGTTTCATTGTCTGCTTTGAGTTGCCGGATCAATTTTTTATCGTCCTCCCGCAAGCGTTTCAGTCTGGCGGTCTCCCGCCGTAGGCGCCGTTCGCTGTCTGGTGTCCCGCCGTTCGCTCGAACCTTCTCGTAGAAGAGGTTCTTGAGGTCGAGGTGCCGTTGGGTGAGTGCGTTTCGCGGTACGTCTGCCTCTGTGGCGAGGGCCACGATGGTCAGGGCCCCGTTGGACTTTTCCGGTCTACCGGAAATAATTCGTGCCATGGCCGCCTGGATGCGGGAGCGTTCGTCGTGCGCGGGGCTCATCTGGTCTCCTCGAAAATGATACGGGAACGCTCGTGCTGCTCGGCTTCCTGACGAAGCCGCTGGGCCCGGGCTTCCATCCGGTGTCCGAGGGGCTCGGGTACCATCTGGACCTGCTTCTCCAGGGATTCGGCCTCTTGGCGCATCAGGTATGCATGATCATCGGTTCGTGCGATGTTCGCGCAGGAGGGGACACAGCGGTCCAGGCGCGGTGCTTCGCGTTCGGTGATCCTGT
Source organism: Arthrobacter sp. GW822-FHT05G07 (assembly GCF_058799755.1). Taxonomy (NCBI): domain Bacteria; kingdom Bacillati; phylum Actinomycetota; class Actinomycetes; order Micrococcales; family Micrococcaceae; genus Arthrobacter; species Arthrobacter sp. GW822-FHT05G07. The sequence goes on from NZ_JBXALT010000014.1 coordinate 31,066, forward strand.
TGCAGAGTGCGCGGTCTGGTTTGTAGACGCACATGAGCATCGCGGACGGATTATCGTAGACGGTCAGCGATGGGTTTTCCAGAAGGGCGCGGGCCTGCCTCGCGTTGACAATCGCGCCAACGAATTCGGGGGCCTGCCTGGCGGCGTTAATGGCTCTGCGTGCCGCCGGGCCCGAGATGCCTGTGCCGTTCGTGAGATCTTCGTTGAGCGAGGCGAGGGTGTCGGCAGCGGCGAGAGCCGTTTCCAGGTCGAGCAGGTCGTGCATTCCGTTCCGGCTCCGGGACGCGTAGCCGGCACTCATGGCGGTGCGCATGTGGCCATACTGGACGGCGAGTGCGACGAGCCCGCCGGGGCGTCTGGCGATGTGCCATGCCAGCGTCCGGCGGAACCGCGAGACCCCGATCGAGCCATACCTGTCCTCAGGGATCATCTCGTGAGGCCGGTCCAAGGTCCTGGCCATGGTCGAAGTCCATGCGATGAACTTCTCGACGCGCAGATTCATGGTGTCCGGCGGCAGGCCGCCGAACAGATACTCGTCGGGGTTGATCCTCTCTACTGTTCGGATTGCCCGGACCACCGGTTGGATGGCCACCCATGGAACGTCGCGGATGGTTCCCTGCGGTACGTGGTTCCCGTCGTCGTTGACGGCTGTCTTGTAAACGCGTCCGTGGATCAGGTAGCGCCCTGATTCCGGCTCCGGGCAGCAGCCCCTTTCGAGTCCTTGGATTTCACGCGGCCTCATTCCCGTCAGGTATGACACCACGATGTAGGCCGCGGTCGTCAGGTGGGTCTTGAGTGTGCCCACTTCGGAGTAATCGATGAATTCCTTCCAGGGACGGCCATCGATCGTGCCGGAAAGCTCGGTGAGAACCGGAGCAGGACCATCGGCGGACAGGAGCCGTTCCCGCCAGCGCCCTGTGATTACCTGGTGGTGGACCTGGTGTATCGCCGCACCCGTTACGTAGGCGATGTATGTTGCGGCGAGTCCGCTCCTGTTCCCGGCTGCCAGGCTCGGCAGCGCTGTGCCGGCGGCGATGAAGCGCCCTAGGTAGTCCTCTAGCATGGCCCGGCCTTCTGGCGTGGCGCGGTTCTGCTTGCTTCTGGCGAGCATCTCTTCCTTCCGTTGGACAGCGGTGAGGATGTCTTCGGCGAAGTCGTCGACAACGCGTAAGGCCCAGGTCAGCAGTGGGCCCATAGTTTCGGGAGTGATTGGCTCCGTCGAGTTCTCTCCCATGGAAGACCCGGCAGGGAGGAAATCATCGGCACCTTCGGTCAGCCATGGTGGTTCGCAGAGGCCGACAGGGAAGGGGTTCGAGGAGTCCAGTGCCCAGAGCCGTGTCAGGGCGGCGAGGACTTTCTGGACGGGGTTGCGCGACATTGCCCGGTCCATTGCGAGGTGGAGGGCGTAGGCCTTCAAGTCTGCCGGAGTGCAGTCGCGGAGGGATGAGCTTCCCCTCTCTTCCAGCCATTGGCAGAATGCCCTCCATGCGGCCACGGTGGGATACACGTGTCGGGGTGACACGGTGGTCCGCCACCGGGGGTGTCTGCCGATCAGGAAGGTGGCGGGCAGCGAAGTGTTGATCAGCAGCCATGTCAGGTGCCGCAGTTCCTCCCGGAAAGCCGCGGGCACAGTCTTCCAGTGGATCGTCGTGCGCGATACGCCAGGACCGTGCGCCAATGCGTTCAGGCTCCAGGACAGGTCCCCGTATCGGGGGACCGGGCCGGTGAAGCCTTCGGAGACCAGACCGGGCAGGATGGCGTGGGCATGAGGTGCCGGGCGCGAAGCGGCCTCTTCGATTGCTAGGGTCACAGGTCGTACTGTCCTTCCAAAAGGCTGCTAATGGTTGCTCTGTCGGTGGAGGTCACGCTGGCCAGGGCGTTCGCCCAGACCTGGTCACCGAGCCTGCGTCTGAGGTCCTCGAGACGCGTGAACGGGTTGCCCCAGTCCGGTGCCCAGATCTCTTCGCCCAGGACAGAACGCAGGCTGGCCAGCGAGCGGTGCAGGTATGCCAGGCGGGGATGGTGCATCGGGTGTATCCGCGCGTTCGGGCAAGCCGTGCACATCAGAAACGAGGCCCGACATCCCATTCCTTGGGGACTAAATGGACTGCTCTTGTAATCGCAGCAGGCGACGGTGGGGGTCTCCTGGGAATCCGGGCGGACCGTGTCGGCAAGCTGAGCGCGCAGGACGGTGTGCTGTGCCTGGGCGAGTGCGCTCTCGGCGCCCTCGGCGATGATCGGGACGTATGCCTGCTGCACCTGGGGCTCGGGGAGGACGTAGACCGCGTCGTGGGTGTCCTGGCTGTTCTGGCCGGGCTCCCTGCGGTGCAGCACATTGACCGTCTTCCGCAGTCTTTGCAAGGGAGCGCCTGTTAGGCCGGTTTCCCGGAACCAGGAGTCTGCCGCGTTCTTCGTCAGGCCGATCCCGAATGGTGTCACGGGGGACGCGTTCCTAGGCCCCGGCAGGGAATTCCGCCAGATGAGCAGGAAGTCCAGGGTGCTGTCGGCGGCAGTAACAAAAGCCCGCGCGTGAGAAGTCGCTTCCAGAGCCTTCGAGATCAGCCGCCCCGGAGTGTCGGCGCCGGTGTCCGGGACATTCCGGGTCTCGAAGTGGCGGCCGGCTCCCCGCCGCCGCTTCTCCAGCTCCAGCCGGTAGATGGGGAATCCGTCCGATCCGCCGTGCTGCAAGGCCCGCGGCGTGCGCATTTCCGACACCACGGTCGCGTTGAGTCCGAACTCCATCACGAGCAGTACGGCCAGCGCATACACTTCGGACCGGCTCAGGAAGAGCCGCATCCATGTGTACTGCGGGGCCTCTCCGCCGAGGACGGCGACGTAACGGTGAATAGTACGTTTGGTCCCGCTTTCGCGAAGCTTATAGGGGACATATCCGGTGCGGGCGAGTGAGTCAAGGGCCTCTCCAATGATCCAGTCGCGGCTTTGCTGCTCGAAGGATCCCTCACGCCATCGCCGTAGATGTTCTGTGTTGGCCCAGATCCTCAGGTGGGCGGAGCGGAACATCTTCCGGGCTGCAGCCCGCACTTCCTCGAATTCGTCCGGGGCCAACGCCCTTCCCGTGGACGTGACCAGGGGAAGTCGCTTGGCCATCGCGGACCTCGTCGCCTCGCTCAGCTCGTCGTGTCTCCTGAGGAAGCCACCCAGTGCAATCACCTGTGAGTAGCCGTAGATGCCTTCCGGCCGGCGCATCCGCCACCTGTTCCACAACGCCGGTGTGATGTCGACGAGGCGCTGGGGCGGATTGTCCTGTTCGGCGCAAAAGCGCCCGAATGCGGCAAGGCGGAACCACATGGCTTTACTTGACGGGAGCGAGTCCCACCCACCGCCCGGAGCGCATTTCTCGGCGAACCACCGGGCAAAGGCACGCTGCAGCTCCGGGCCCACCGGGATTTCGTCGAAGTTGAACGCGCCCACCCGTCCCTTCCTGTCACGGTGCTCGACCTTCAGCCCATCATGGGGCCGAGGGACCGGCCGGTGGTGGGGTTCCAGCGGCAGGGCAGCACGCTGCCCGCGGCCGCTCACAGGACAGTCTCGTCGTCAACCAGGTCCTGGATCGCGCCCGTTTCGGCTGCGAGCCTGGCGAGAATCCAGGAGACATCGTCGGCCGCCCCGCCCTCCGGGACCCCCGAACCAGGCGCAGGCGAGGAGATCAGCGAGTGGAGCTGAAGGTCGGAGACCGGGGCCAGATAGATCCGGCGAGTGGTTTCGACGTCCGCGTGACCGAGAAGGTCCTGGACCATCCGCCAAGGATCCCCGTAGAGGAGGCGGAAGTCGCGGCGCTCCTTCGGTGTCAGGCCGAGCCGGACATCCATCGCGTGGTGGAGCGCGACCAGCATGTAGAGCGCGAAGGAATGCCGGCACATGTGCGGGGTGCAGAACGGAGCATCACCCATTTCTCCCGACAGGGTCTTCTCGCACCGTTCCGTGGCGGTCCGGAACACGCCCTCCCAGGATGTCGGCTGAAACGGCAGACCGGACTCGTTGAGCCACAGCCACAGGGGTTCAGGCCCCTCGGGTCCTTCAGTGAAAAGAAGTGCCCGCTCTTCGACACTTGCCCGGGCCAGGGCCGTCTCACCGAGCATTCCGTCGCGATCACGCCAGTGGAGGACCTTCATCCGGCGCCCGGAAACCGACGTCACCAGACGCATCCGCGGCAGAACGTCATACCGGCCCTGCCGCTGGGCACGGCGGATCACCCTCGCCCGGCCCGCATCGCAGTAAGCCTCGATCTCGCCCACCACCGGTGCTGCCATATAGAAAGTGCGGGCACGCTTTGACTTCGTCACCACCGGCGCCAGCCGGCCCGAGTAGTACCGTCGGTGTCCTACCTCGGGCTGCGGGACCTCGACGGTGAGAAGCGAAGCGGCCTCAGTCAGCCGCAAACCCGACGAGAACAACAGATTGGCGAAAGCCGAATTCCGATCTTCCATACGCCCGCCCCACGCCGCGCCCGGCCCACCATCCGCGGAGAACCCGCGCAAGCCCACATCCACCCAATGCCGGAACATCCGCGGCGTCAGCCAGCGCACATCACTGGACCTCGCATCCTTCGCCCGGGCGGCAGGCACCTCCACCGCCTGCCCGTGCCGCCCGATCGCCTCCCGCGTTTCAATCGGGCTCGCGGACACATATCCCTGCTTGACCGCCCACGAGTACAAGCGGCCCAAAGCCGCGAGGCCCCGATTCCAACGGGCACCACCGACCCGCCGCGGGTTGCTCAGCGACCTAGTGCGCCAGTCCTCGAAATCCCACAGGTCATCGGGGCCTGCCTCATCCCAGTTCTTGTCTCGACGCCACAGGAAGTCGAAGAAGATGCAATAGTCCGTCGCATAGTTCCGCTTCGTCTCCTGCTCCAGCCGGGCGAACGATGAACGGACCAGGAAACTGGCCAACCGTCCATCGACCTGGCAGTCCGGCGACAGCAGGATCGGCGTCCCAGGACGCACACCCGCCCGCTCCTCGTCCTCCGCCAGGCCACCCCAACCGCCCAAGACCGGCAATCGCTTCGACTCGACAGACCGCCCCGCCGGCACCCAAAAAATACGCCATTCTCGCACCACTCACACCCCTCTTGAACCGCATCAACACGCTAATTCAACAGGGAATTGAAAATTAAGCCCTCGACGCCTACGGCTGGCATCTCTTCAAACCACTGAAGGGCTTGTTCCCTGTCCCTGGTCACGGGCGAGAGATTCAACGGGGGCACCCAGTCAGCGGCAAGGTGTTCCAGGAGTTCCCGGCGACCGGCAAGGGGTGTTTCCCGTATGTCGTGCCCGGCGACGGCCAAAAGATCGAACGCGACGAACGATGCCGGCCGTTCCCTGGCAAGCGTCGGTAGTGCCTTGATGCCAGTGACCAGGCGTTTCTGTAGGGCGTCGAAGTCTAGGCGCTCCCCTGCCCAGATCACGGCCTCCCCATCAAGGACACTGCCGGGCGGAATTTGGGACGCTGCTGCCTTTATCAGCTCGGGGAAGTAGCGGGATAAATCCTTGCCCTGGCGAGAGAACAGGGCCGCGCCGTCCGGGCTCACAAAAACGGCCGCCCGGTAGCTTTACTGGACCTCGTCAAGGCCACGGGCGTGTCCATCGGAAATGATTCCTTGGAACAGCTGCCTGGACTCATCAGTGTTCGGTCACGTTCCAGTGCGGCCCTGTCGAAACCAAATGATGAGCGGCGGCTTATAGGTGTTGGCTTTTCGTTTTCGGTAGGTTCGAGGATGATCCTCACGAAAACGGGCGGAGCATTGGCGTTCCCGGCCTGGGGGCCTCGTAATAGTCGTACAACAGGTCCTCTTTCCAGCGACTCAGATATGCGAATGGTTCTGCCCGTGGCGCGTTCCTGACCTTTTCCCGGGTGTATGGCACCAAAACGTTGAAGGCCGTGACGATCGCTCTCTGGAGTGGGATAAAGATTTCCCAGGGGTCAAGCCAGGCCCCGGTGGTAATCCAACTGGGCTCCCCGGTCACCTCGTCTACGAAAAGGCGTCGGATGCGGCCGATCCTGGCCCCGTCGCAGCCGAGGACATCGCCTTTGTGACTGAGGATGTTGTCAATGTCTTCCTTGGAGATCATTTTGATCTTTCTGGCGCATGCCCGTTGTCCGCGCCCGGTTGGAAGTTCAGGCCTTGTTGGTGCGAAGCAACGCCCCGCGGATCTTTACGCCTGATCGGCCCGGGAGTTTACGAGCAGAACTTTCCCGACTGAACGTGGGGGGCTGGTATTTGCCATAGGTTCCGCCGCCTGTTGTCTGGCCCCGGCAGCGGGGTCACGGCTCCTGTTCCGGCGCCTTCCGGGCCGGAGATGTCGCCTCCTTCTTTAAGGTCGCGCGCCGTCGCTGGCGATCGAGTCCGGTAAGCATGACCATAATGGCTCCAACCCACAGTATTGCCGCCATGAGGGGGAGAGCTATGAGCACAAGGGCCTGCATGGGCGAAGTGTATCCCTGTCGGAGCCCGAATGATCCCTTCCAACGAGGGGCAGATTCCTGGGTCGTCGCGGAAGTGTCGACCGCTCGTTATCTCGGGTGGGCAGGTACGTTTCCTGGCAACTCGTGGGTCGCTACGGGTGGCTGATGTCAGTGTCTTGCGACGCACGGCGGCGGCGTGCTTTGACAACCTCGATGATCATTGGCATTACCGATAGGAGCACTACGGCGATGAAGATGATGTCAATGTTTTTGCCGATCCATTCGTACTGGCCGAGCCAGAATCCGAGCAGGGTCATTCCCATGCCCCAGAGGAGGGCGCCGACGGCGTTGAAGAGGATGAATGTCCGGTAGCTCATGTTGGCTGCTCCGGCGATGACGGGCGTGAAGGTCCGCACGACCGGTACGAACCGGGCGAGGATGACGGCGCGTCCGCCGTAGCGGAGGAAGAACTGGCGGGCTTTGGTGAGGTGTTCTTGTTTGAACAGTTTCGCGTCTGGTTTTCTGTACAGGGCTGGTCCTGTTCTTTTTCCGATCAGGTACCCGGTTTGATCTCCTGCGAAAGCGCAGACGAATACGATGATTCCCAGGACCAGGATGTTCACGTTCAGGGTCCCCGTTGCCACCAGCAGTCCCGCCGTGAACAGGAGTGAATCCCCTGGCAGGAAGAACCCAACAAGCAGCCCGGATTCGGCGAAGACGATACCACCGATGATGACCAGGAGCCAGGGTGCCAGGGCGGGCTGGTGAAGAATGACGGCGGGGTCCGCCCAGTCCGGGAGTAGTCCTGTCCGGGTGCTACCGGCTCCGAGGGCGGAAAGGGTTCGTGTGATGTCCATGGGGACAGGCTATGACGGCGCTCCTGAGAGATTCCTGTGGATCTCTCAGGTTCCGTCATGGCGGCCGGCCCGGGTGGCGTCCCTGGAGGTGGGGTCGGAGGGGCCGGGCGTGGCTGCTTTTCCGGAGATCCCAACCGATGGTGGCGGGGTTTTCGGGGATTTACGCGTCTTGGACAGTACGGATCGGAGCAGGGTCCGGGCGAGGGAGAGCCCTTGCCCGAAGCGCACATCCGGCAGGTAGGCACGGGTGACAGCGTTTCCGATGGCCGGCAAGGCTGCGGGATCGGGGTAGAGCATGTACAGGGGCGCGTACCGGGGCTGGAATTTGGCTTTGAAGCCGAGCAGTGACCTGAACCCGTAGATGGGTTCGAGGGTGGTGCCGAGCTGGTCAAGGAGCCGGTCCACTCCGGTCGGGGCCGGTGGCGGGTCGGTGGTGCCGTCGTTGTGTGGTGGTTGTGCCAGCGGGGCCCCTGAGAGGCTGATGAATTCGCTGCCTTCCTCTTTGAGGGTGATCGCTGCGGAGGCGATGAGGAATTCGGCGCTGGCCCGGAAGCCTGTGGTGCGCCGGCGGATGAAGTCCAGGGTCCAGCCGATGACGATGCCATTGCGGTAGACGGGCAACCATGAGGTCACGGCATGGACTTTTTTAGCGTTGTCGATGGCGATCAGGCAGCGAACCTCGGGGTCGTTGAGTTCATCGAGGCTGCCAAGGGTGAAGCCCATTTCGGGGATTTTTTTGTCTGCGACCCATTCTTCGGAGATTTCCTGGATCTGCGCCTGGACCGGCAGGGGCGCTGCGGGGTAGCTGGTCCATTCGGCCCGTACCCCGGCCTTGGCTGCGTTGTTCATCGCGGTGCGGATGCCTTGGAATTTCTTCCCTTTGAAGGTCAGGGTTTCGAGGTCAAGGATGGTTTCCTGGGCTACCTGAACGCTTGCCCAACCTCTGGCTGCGGCGTGATTCTTCAGTTCCTGTGGCACGGAGTAGAAGCAAGGGCTCCAGCCGTTGAGGGCGCAATGGGCAGTGAATTCGTCAAAGGCCTCTTCCTGTGCGCTGGTGGGTCCGATCGGGGGTCCCAGGGTCAGGGCGATGCCGCCGATGACCCGGTAGGCGATGAAGCTTTGGCCGGCGGCGGCGAACCAGTAGTTGTTGCCGGGCCAGGTTGTCATCCAGGACAGCGACCCGCCTTCGTGGGATTTGATGATGGCCCGTGCCTGGTCTTCGTCGCGGCTGTGCCGGTCGTGGGCGGGGCGGAGGAAGGTCCTGAGCAAGGCAGCTCCGGTGATGGCCCAAAAAACAATGCCGACCCCTTCATACAGAACCACCGTTGCGGTGCTTTGAGGAACGAACGCGGGCGAAAGGTCGAACATGTAGCCAAGGGGCAGGAAGCGGTCCGGGATGTCGGCCAGAAGTTCACCCAACCCGGGTGCGGGGGTGAAATCCCCGGCCATGGCCAGACCGGCCCCGAGATAGACCAATCCCAAGGTGAGTGCCAGCACAGCGATCAGGGCCGCCAGGCGCGGGTAGGTGCCGTGCGGGGCGTGGACGGGGAAGAGTCTTCGGCGGCTCAGCAGGAGGACCGAGAGCAGGACCGGCACCAGCAGGGGCAGGGCCAGGGTGAGGGGATGGCCGTAAACGGCGGCGTCCATGGCGGCAAGGCCCTCGGTGGCGGCGGTGTCCGGGGCGGAGGGCTGCAGGACGCCGATGATGGTGGCCAGGGCCATGGCTGAGAGTGCCGCTTGGATGAGCAGGGCCGCAGCCCATGCAAAGCGGCGGCCGCGACGGAGTCCATCGGCGAGCAGAAGCAGCAGGAACGAGGGAAGGACCGCCATGAACGTTCCACCGGCCCCGGCCCGTAGCTGCAGCTGGGCTGCGGCGCAGTCTCTGGCCTGGGCCGGGTCCGCGCAGAGGGTTTGCAGGGTCTGCGGGTCAACGGGCTGGATGTTGGTGAACAGAAACCGCAGCACGGACAAGGGCCCCACGGCGTGGGGGGCCAGGCCTGCAACGACGGGACCGATGGCTGTGACGAGGACCAGCAGGGAAATCAACACCCGGCCTTCGTGCCGGGAGCTGACCGGATGCGGTGTCCGGGGCTTCCGGCCGGACAGGACCGGCCCCACGAGGGCGCCGGCGGTCGCGGCGAAAAGCCGTACCAGGTCGGCGAAACCGCCATTGTAAAGGGCCAGCAACACCAGCAGCGAAAAAACCACGAGCCGGACCCGGCGCCGCCACAGCGTTGTCATGGACGCCGTCGAGGCCATTAGTGCCGCGCAGACCAGCGCGGTTGGTCCCATGAAGAGGTGCCCGCTCATCTGCCGGGTCCAGTCACCCATCACCCCTGCTGCGGCTGCTACGAATCCGGTCGCAGCAGCTACTCCGAACACCTGACCGGTCAGTGCAGCTGCTGCGAACCGCCGGCTGCCGATGCGTCGTTCGACCAGGACCCCCACCGTCAGCAGCAGCACGGTGCCCAGCAGGTAACCTGCAAGGTTCCGGGCCCAGAAGGCCGAGCTGAACAACACCCACCAGTGGTCCGGGAAGAAACGGGCCGTTGCGGCCAGCGGAACCCGGGACCCATCCCCGAACCCGGCAACCGTTGCCCCTGCGCTCCAGAAGAGCAACACACACACGATGCTGGCCGGCGCGGCGGCAGCGTTTCCCACGACCCTGCGCCAAAGACTCGTCGGTCGCGGTACTGCCTCCGGGTTCTCCAGATGCGTTGTCACGGGCTTTCCTCTCCGGAGCGCCGGTTATGGATCCTGGGGCCGGCCGCGCTCCAGAGACCTTATCAGCCCGGTCCGGGTAAGGCGCGGTGCTATCAGATTGTGCCACAGAGGCAGCCACGCCAGGATCGCTGCGGTGCTCACAGCCACGGACCCTGCCACGTCGCTGAGGTAATGGACCCCGAGGTAGAGGCGGGAGAAAGCGACCAGGACCACACCAGCGGCGCCCAGGGCAATAGCGGTGATCCTCTGGGCCCGGGTGCGTGCCACGACAATCACAAAGGCCAGGGCCAGGGCCGTGGCAAAGGCGGTGTGACCGGAGGGAAAGCTGTCGAGCCGTGCTTCCGGAACAAGGGCGGTCACAGCCTCGGCCGGTGGCCGGGAGCGGGAGACGAGGATTTTGCCCACGGTCGAACTCAGCCATCCGACGGCAACGACCGACCCGAACGCCATGGCCTGCACGGGCCTGCCTTTGCCCCACAAAAGCCAGGAACACACCATCAAAAGCAGGATGATCGCGCCCGGCGGGCTGATCCCATAGTTAATGAGTTCGCTCAACCCGACCAGGGCCGCGTTGCGGCCGTGGCTCAAGGCGATGTCGAGCCCGAGCTCCGGGGTGAAGGGGCCGAACGATTTGGCCGTCAGCCCCGCGGCGATGGCGGCCGCGTAAATAACGATGCCTGCGGGGATCCACCACCAGGACCGTAGTCCCAGGGAGGTCCCCGGATGGGGGGAAGCAGTAATGCCCACGGCATGATCCAGACTCTTAGACGTGTACAGGGGTGTTGCTTCCACCATGACGGCCCTGTCCTGAGAAGATGCTGAGAGAACCGTTCCCGGCTGGTCCTCAGGTTTGGCTCAGGTGGAGTCCGTGATACTTCCTTGCAACAGGGAAAGGAGCCAGAGATGCGAATCCTGCTGGTAGAGGACGAAAAGATGCTGGCTGAGACCATCCGCCGCGGGCTGACCAACGAAGGTTTCGTCGTCGATGTCACCCATGACGGGGTCAGTGGGCTGTGGGCAGCTACCGAGAACCCCTATGACGTGATCCTGCTGGACCTGATGCTCCCGCTGAAAAACGGCTATGACGTCCTCAAGGAAATCCGGGAACGGAAGATCTGGACCCCGGTGCTGATGCTGACGGCTAAAGACGGTGAATACGACCAGACCGACGCTTTCGATCTGGGCGCAGATGATTACCTGACCAAGCCCTTCAGCTTCCTCGTCCTGGTCGCCCGGATCCGGGCGCTCATGCGCCGCGGCGCCCCGGAACGGCCGGTGGTGCTCACACTCGGAACATTGACCCTGGACCCGGTCAGCCGCAGTGTCCGGCGCGGCAGCGAACTGATCGGGCTCACCCCACGGGAATACGGGCTGTTGCAGTACCTGATGCGCCGGCACGACCAGGTGGTGTCGAAATCCGAAATTCTGGACAACGTCTGGGACCCCGCGTTTGAGGGCGGCGACAACGTCGTGGAAGTCTACATAGGGTATTTGCGACGCAAGATTGACGGGCCTTTCGGTGTGCAGACCCTGACCACGGTCCGGGGCATGGGGTATCTGATCAGCGCAGACCAGCCCGGCAGGACAGCAAACGTGTCGGGGACCTGAACGCTCCCGAACAGGCACACCCTATCCTGGGTTCTCTCCTGTTCCGCTTCCAGACCCCGGCTCAAGGGCTGCTGCACCCGTGTTCTCCGGCGGCTATCGGGCTTCAGGACGCGTGTGTGGTTTCGGGTCCGGAAGCGTCGGCTGCGGGGGCCATCTGAGTTCGAAGCGGCAGTTCCCCTCGGGTGTTTCGGTGGCCCGGACCGTGCCGTGATGTGATGCCATGATTCCTGCGGCAATGGCCAGCCCCAGTCCGCTGCCGCCGCTTTCCCTGGAGCGGCTTTCATCGAGCCGGACAAAACGCTCAAAGACCCGTTCCCGCTCCGGCAAGGGGATCGGCGGGCCGTCATTGTCGATGGTGAGCACGGGCCCGGCGGGTCCGGCAGTGAGCCCGATGGTGATGCAGGAACGTGCGTGGCGGTCGGCGTTATCCAGCACGTTGCGTACCACCTGGCCCAGGCGTCTGGCGTCACCGCTCACCCGGGCAGGGCTCACATGAGCGGTAATCCGGTGCCCGCTGGTGGAACGGAGCCTCCTGATCTCCTGGTCCATCACGTCATCGAGGTCAACATCGGTGGGCTTCACCGTGAACGTCCCGTCATTGGTTTTAGCCAGGGTCAACAGATCCTCAACCAGGTAACGCATCCGGGCTGTTTCCCCGGCCAGAACATCCTTCATGCCGTTCCAGGTCTCCCCGGAGGGGTCGGCGGCAGCGATTTCCACCCCTGCGCCCAGCGTCGCCAGGGGGCTGCGCAGTTCGTGGCTGGCATCGGAGACGAACCGTCGCTGCTCACGGTCGGAGGCTTCGAGCCGTTCAAGCATTTCGTTCATCGTCATCGCCAAGGCATGGATCTCGTCCCCGGTCAGTGGCACGTCCACGCGCCCGTCCAGGCGTTGGGCGTTGATCGCCGCGACCTGGCTGCGGATCCGCTCGACCTGACGCAGCGACCGGCCCACCAACATCCACACGGCGGCACCGACAACGGCCAGCAGCACCGGGGTGGCTCCAAGCACGAACCACCCCACCGTCGCGACGGTGTCCGCCTGAACCTGCACGGTGGCCGCCACCAGCACGGTATAGGTTCCGGTGCCGGCCTGCGTGCCGCTGGCGATGATCAGAAATTCATCTTCATCACCGATGCTTTGCAGGCTGGAGACGTCCCGTGTCAGGGTTTGCCCGGCGCCGGGCCGCAGATCCGTCAACGGTTTTTTCGTTGCCGCCGGGACGGACGCGGCCAAGACGTTCCCGGCCGGGTCCAGGATCTGAACGATCTGGCCCGAATGGGCAGTTGAGGCAATATACTGGGCGGCTTCGGAGACATCCTGATCAGCGATCTGGGTGATCACATCCTGGGCTTTCTGCCGAGCCGCGCTCTCCGTGGCCGCAATCAACGAAGTTTGCAGCAACACGAGCAAAATAATGCCCCCCACCGCCAGGGCCGCCGCAACAACGGCCATCGCCGTCGCAGTGGCGCGTTTACGGATACCCCACCGTTTCCGGGGCGTCGTGTCCCCGGATGCTGCGGGTGCGGAGGTTTCCTGGTTCATGATCCTAGGATCGGTCAACCCGGAGCGTTCGAACAACTCAAGCACAGCCCTTTCTCAGCAAGGCTACGAAAGGGTGGGGGTATGAAGAAGTTCCGTGCAGCTCTGACCGCCGCGTTGACCCTGGCCATTATCTCGGCCCTTGGAATCGGGGCTGCCGCCGGGGCCGAACACCCCCATCACCGGGCCCCGTACGCGGCCCCGGTGTCCGCGCCCGGGCCGGTACCGGCCCGGCAGGGGGTCCCTGGGCCGGCAAGCATAGCTCCCGGCCCTGCCGATCCGGTCATACCGCAGGGCTTCCCGCAGGAACTGCACCGTGAGGAACGGTTGATCGATGATGAGCGCGAACATCTCGCGGCGGCCCCCCACACCTTGGGCCGCTTTGACTCCGGAGCACCCTGAGCCCTGGCCGTGCCGTTCTCTCAGGGTGCTCTTAGGGGCCCGGTCCTACCGTTGCTTCATGGACATGGCAATCGAAACCACGCAGCTGACCAAGAAGTACGGCAGGGACACCGCACTGAACCCCTTGACTCTCCGTGTCCCCGAGGGCGAGATTTTCGGTCTCCTGGGCCATAACGGAGCCGGCAAAACCACGACGGTGAACATCCTGACAACGCTCCTCCCGCCGTCCTCGGGTTCGGGGCGGATCTGTGGATATGACATCGACAAAGAAGCAGCCCAGGTCCGCCGGAACATCGGGTACCTGCCCGAAAACGTGCAGTTCTACGGAAACCTCACCCTGGAGGAGAACCTGCTCTTCTTCGCCGGGCTCTCAGGTGTTGACCGGCCGCGGCAGATGGTGGCAGCGGCGCTGGAGGCCGTGGAGTTCACCGGGCACGAACGGGAACGGCTGGGAACATTTTCCAAGGGAATGCGGCAACGCGCCGGGATCGCCCAAGCCATCCTGCACACCCCCTCGGTTCTGTTCCTGGACGAACCCACCTCAGGTCTTGATCCGCAAGGCGTGGCGAAGCTGCGGGAGATCATCATCACCCTGAACCGGGAATTCGGGATCACGATTTTCATGAACACCCACCTGCTGGCCGAAGTGACCAAAACCTGCACCAGCATCGGCATCCTCAGCGCGGGCAGCCTGATCTACCACAACTCCGTGGCCGCGACCCTGGAGGCCTTCCCGGACCAGGAATCGCTGGAAGATATCTATTTGCGCATCGAAGCCGGAGCCCGGCCGTGAGCATCTGGGCGGTGACGCTCCGCCAGGAAATCACCGCAACCTCACGTGAGCGGCTGCCCCGCGGCGTCCTGGCGGTGTTCCTGGGCATGACCGCAGCGTCGGCCTTCATCGGCTCCAGCGCCAAGGCCACCGTGAGCGAGGTCTACCGGGAGGTCGCCGCCCAGGGTCTGACCACCGCGCACAACCCCTTCGACGGGCTCCCGGCCCTCTACTACGCACGGAACAACGTCATCTACATCATGCTTATCGGGGCACTGCTGGCCATCATCACCGGCGTCCAGTCCACCACCCGGGACCGGCGGGCCCGCACCGCCGATCTGGTGCTCTCACGCAACATCCGCCCGGCCACCTACTTGGGAGCCAAACTCACCGGTATCGCGGCGTTGTTCGCCCTCCTGTTGGCGGCAGCCGCGGTCCTCACTTTCACCGGCCTCGCCGTCATCACCGGCGCCGTGCCGAGCTGGGATGGATCCCTTCGGCTCGTGGGCCTTTACGCCCTGGCATGGCTTTTCCTGATGCCGTTCGTCATTCTGGGGATGCTCAGCGGTCTGCACGCATCCTCCACCACCTCAGCGCTGCTGGGGCCTATCGTGCTTTGGAGCATCGTGATCTTCATCCTGCCTCTGGCCGGGACCGCAGCGCTGCCGGTCTCGCTGTTGAACCCGGTCCCGGCGCCGGCTGTCACCCCTACTGGCTTCTTCGCAGTCACCAGCGGCTTCACCGCCCCACTGGCATTGGGTGAACAGTTCAAGCACGCCGCCGCGATCATCCTTCAAGACCAAGGGGCGTCAGGATCCGTAACATCTCCGGTGCTGATCCTCGCGATCGTCCTCGCCGCGGCGTGTGTGGTGCTGCTAACCACGAACCGGCAACGGGTCAGGAGCGAACTCCATGCCTAAATCCCTGATTCTGTGCGGGAAGGAACTCAAAGACCTCACCCGAAGCCGCACCCTCGTGTCCCTGATCGTATTCCTCGCCGCCGTTGTCTTGCTCTCGGTTCTGGTCGCAGCAGCGGACTTCCGGATCAAGATCGATGACTACAACAACTACGTGGCCGCGCTTCGCAGCAGCGGCGGGACAGCCGGATCCGCGCCCCCGCAGCTGGCACCCCTGCAAATGCTCCGGGGCGGCATGGAATATCTGGAGATCGTCGGCAGCCTGTTCGCCGTGATCCTCGGCTACGGGCTCGTGGCGAAGGAAAAAGGCAACGGGACCCTGCAGCTGATCTTCAGCCGTCCGCTGGGCCGCTACACCTTCACCGGAGGCAAGATCCTGGCCGTCGGTATCCTCTGGACAGCAGTGACCGCAGCCCTCTTCGCCGTGATCACGGCCGCCCTGCTGCTGCTGGCCAACGCACCCCTGCGAGACGATGACTTCCTCAGGCTTGGGGTCGCTGCGGCCCATACCGCCGTGTACCTGACCATGTGGTCGTTGCTGGCCTTCGCCGTCGCAGCGATGACCCGGACCCCTGCCTCCGGCCTGATCCTGGCACTGGTCATCTGGCTCGTCGTGGTGCTCGTGATCCCCCAGATCGGGGACACCATGGACCCGGACAACCAAATCCCAGGGGGCCTGTTCGCCAGTCTGCAGGTCGATAAGGCCCATGAACAGGCCATCATGGCCAATTTCGGCAGATACGAAACAGCCCGGGACCTCATTGAGCAAACCTCCATGACCAAACAATTCGAACGCCCGCTCTTCGCCTGGCTCGGCATCAAAGACAAATACAACGGGCAGCCCTTCAACGTCATCTGGGACGGGACATTCAACAACACCCTCTGGCTCATGGCCGGCTTCATCACCGCAGTGACAACATCCTTCCTCGCAGCCACCCGGACCAACCTACTCAGAAAGGTCACCTGACCATGAAAAAAACACTCCTCAGCCTGGGAGCTTTCGTCGCGGTACTGGTGGCCGCTGTCCTGATCATGCAGGCCACCCTCACCGGCCCGGCACAGCCCGGAGCCGCGCCCTCGGCCACCAGCTCCGCACCCACGGTCCTGCCCGTGGACACCAATCCCATCACCGCCACGGGAACCAAAACAGGGCTAAACATCACGGACGCCATGGCCGAAAACAACATCGATCCCGGCACCAAAGCAGCCGTTGCAGACCGGCTCCAATTCACGCTCACCAACACCACCACCACCCCCATGACCGGGCTGGAGGTCTACTACACCATGAAAGACACCACCACCGGCGCCACGGAGTCCTACTACCAGAAACTTGACGGCCTCACCCTCACCCCCGGGCAAGCCGCCACCATCTACTTCGACAACGGCACCGGCCCCGGACACTACCCGGAAAACAAATACAGCCTCTACCGCAGCTCCACCAACGAAGTGAACATCAGCATCGAAGCCGCCGCCAGCGGCTACGCCCCAGTCCAAGGAACAGCCACCAAAGCCCAAGGCACCGGAGAAAAAACAGACTGACCCTGAACCCCCGGACACCCTCCCGGGCCGCAACCACACCACCCGGCAACCCCGGTATAAACCAGCGCACGGACCCGGCCGGGAACACAAGGCCCGGCCCGCCACCCTAACCGCTAAACCCACCTCCGGAAACGTGCACTGAAAGGAAGAACCATGAAAGGCAGCCTCAACCTCGTCGGCTACGGCCTATCCGCCATCGGCGGCGGCATCGGCGTCGGGCTCGTGTTCGCCGCCTATATCAACGGCGTGGCCCGCCAGCCCGAAGCACAGAAAGTCCTTCAACCCATCGCCTTCCTCGGACTTGCCCTGACCGAAGCACTCGCCATTCTCGGCCTCGTCTTCGCCTTTGTCCTTTGACCCCCCGTCCGGCACCGGCCGATAACGGACAGACCCGGTTCACCAAAACAAGACCGGCCCGGCCGGAACAACAACCGGCGGCTGCATGGCGGGCCGGTGACGCACCAGACCCCCGCTGAGCCGGTAGGGCCTTGTCGTCACGGCCGCTCCTACCGCACCGGCCGCGCTTCCTTCTCTGTTGCACCGCATTTTTCGTGCTGCCGGGAACTCTCAGGACTACTCAGCGTCCTCTAAGGGCCCGGGGTCGACACTGGCTATAGGCGCCGAAGAAACCACCCGGACCCGGGCGGCGTTGACACATACTCTTCGAAAGGCACGGTCATGGACAACACCTCACGCAAACGCAAGACCCTCATCGGCGCACTTGCCGGCTTGGCACTGGTTGGCGGCACCGCTGTCGTCGGGCTTTCAGCAGCCAACGCCAGCACCACACCACCGCCTCCGGTCACCTCACCGGCCACCGGCAGCACGGCCGATGGTGAGACCTCCGACGGCGGCCAGCAGGAACCACAGCTCAAAGGCTCCATCACCGTCCCCGAAACGGCAGGGGAGCAATCCGACGCCCAAGAGTCCGCGAACCTGACCGCCCTGGCAACCATCGATGCAAAGGCCGCTGAAACGGCCGCCGCGGCGTCCCTGCCCGGCTCCACTGCCACCGCTTCCCACCTCGGCGACGAAAACGGATCCCTGGTCTACGAAGTGACGGTCAAAGACAGCACCGGTGCCGTGCATGAGGTAAAGATCGACGCCGGCAACGCCACCGTCCTTGCCACAGAAACGGCCGAAGCGCAGGAGAACGGCCAGAAGGGTGCCGAAAACACTACCGAAACCGAGACCGCCGAAACACCGGACACCAGCTCCCCAGGCACCAAGTAAAGCCCCAGGCCAGGGAAATGATGAAACCGAACGATTTGGGCGAGGGAACCGGGGCCGGGCCAGCCCCGGTTCCCTCCTCCACCCCGGGGCCCCGGCAAAGACACTGCGGGAGCAGGCCCGCGAACTTATCGATGAACTCCTGGCCGACACCACGGCCGGGACCGAATGGAGCCGGAAACAGCTGGAGGCCTGTATCTCCCGAAACCCCGACCGGCCCGAAGCGGCACTGCTGGAACACCTGATGAACCGCGCCAGGCCTCCGGAGGATGAACAGCCCAAAATCTGAGGCAACGCCCGTGGCCCATTCCGGCCCCGCCCGGCTTCACTGGGCGGGGTCGCACCCCGCTTCCCATTGCAGAATCTCCCATCACAGCTCACAGGGACGGACTTGATGACACACACCCCAGATTCCGCTGGCCCACGTTGGCGTGGGTCTCATCCGGCTCAGCCAGGGCCCGACGGCCAGGACCCGTGGGCGTACCCAGGTCCAGGATCCATCCCGTGGGATGACGCCGCCCACGCCGATCCTTCCCTGCCACCGGCACCGGTCACAAACGTTCGGCCACCCACTACCCCGGCCCCCGGATCCGCCGGCAGGAACCGGCGTTGCGGCGCACCCATCTTCGCCGCCTCCCTGGTCATTGCCGCCCTCGTCGGCGGCACGGTCGCAGCCGGCGCGGACGCCCTGTTGGACGGCCCGGCCCCGGCCGGGGTGTCCGCCTCGCCGGGAACATCACGGGTAGTGGTGAACAACACCGGCACCAGCGGTACCGTCGCCACGGCAGCCCGGAAAGCCACACCGAGCGTCGTCACCCTCGCCGTCAGCTCAGGGACCACCCGCGGCATCGGGTCAGGGATCGTCCTCGACACCAAGGGCGACATTCTCACGAACGCGCATGTGATCAGCCTGGACGGCGCGACAAGCACCCCGGCCATCCAAGTACGCAGCAACGACAATCACGTCTACACCGGGACACTGGTAGGCGCCGACCCGCTCGCGGATCTCGCCGTGATCCGCATCGAAGCGTCCTCCCTGGCCCCGGCAGTCTTGGCGGACTCGTCACAAATCAATGTCGGCGACACCGCCATCGCGATCGGAACGCCGCTGGGCCTGTCCGGGACAGTGACGAAAGGAATCGTCGCAGCCCTGAACAGAACCATCAACGCGGCACCGCCTCCCGCTCAAACCGGCCCGGGAAACTCCACAAAAAGCCCCTCACAAGCGTCCGGCAACCCCGCCCTGGAAGTAATCCAAACCGACGCGGCCATCAACCCGGGCAACTCCGGCGGGGCCCTGGTCAACGCCCGGGGCGAGGTCATCGGCGTGAACGTCGCCATCGCATCCCCTTCCACCGGCAAGACCGGCACCCAGGCAGGCAACGTCGGAATCGGCTTTGCCATCCCGATCAATGCTGCCAAGAGGATCGCCCAGGAGATCATCGCCTCCGGAACGGCAACCCATGGTCAGCTCGGCATTAAAGCCACCACAGACGCCGCGGCCAAGAGCTCCGGGTTCTCCCGTGGTGCCGCGGTCACCGACGTCACCACCGGCTCCGCAGCAGAAAAAGCAGGCATCCGAAAGGACGACGTCATCACAGGAATCAACAACCACCCGGTCCAGGACACCGCCGAACTTACCGCGGCATTGCACGAACAACCCGCCGGCGCCTCCGTTATCGTAACCCTCATCCGGGACAGCCACGAGCAGAGTCTTACCGCCACGCTCGACCCCGTACAGCCCCGAGCCTGAACACAGCCCCAGCAAACCCGGAAGCGGACGGGCGCGGCTGTACCTGGCCGTAGTGCACGGCTGTGTCCACGAGGGCAGTAGCGCATCGGGTCCCGCCTGCGAAGCGTCTTGGCGATGGAAAGCTCTATAGGGGACCTTCACAATGGTGGTGCCGGCGGGCAACGGGGTGTACCGGCAGCAGGGCAGCCATGTAATGGGAAGATCAGACCCTTCCCGGGGTGTGAACCAAGCCGGGGAAATCACGAGAAAGGGGCATGCGGTGTCCCAGTTTGTCGACAGCATTCTGAACATCAGCCCGGTGCTGGCGGCGCTGTTGATTTTCGCTCTGGTCTTCGCCGAGGACGCCTTCTTCCTGGGCTTCGTGATCCCGGGGGAAACAGCAGCTATTCTCGGCGGGGTCCTGGCAAGCCACGGGCGGCTTCCGTTGAGCCTGGTGATCTTTCTGGTCGTCGCTGCGGCAATCACCGGCGATACTGTCGGTTACGAGGTAGGACGGTTCTGTGGCCCGGGAATCATGCGCCTTCGGATGGTTGCCCGCAAGCAACGGCAGGTGACCAAAGCCCAGGATCTGCTGCGGCGCAGGGGCGGGACGGCAGTGTTCATTGGCCGCTTCACGGCATTCTTTCGCGCCGTGATGCCCGCCTTGGCCGGGATGGCGCGCATGCCCTACCTGCGATTCCTGACCTTCAATGCAGCTGGCGGGCTCGTCTGGGGAGCCGGTGCCGTCATGCTGGGGTTCCTGGCCGGTAACTCCTACCAGAGCATTGCCCGGCTGGCCGGTCAAGGAACAGCGCTGGTCACGGCGGTGATCGTTCTTGCGGGCCTTCTTTTATGGCATCTGCGCCGGCGCCGCTCCGCCACGGATGTCTCCGGGGCGGGAAAATAGAGTACGACGGACGCCGGGAGACCAGCCGGTGTGGCAGCGGCTTGTGCCGCCCTGAGCAAGGTCGACGACCTGACGGCTGGTGCCTTCCGGGGCCGGCGTCAGGATCCTCAGGCGTCCCTGTTCCGCCAATACAGTGCCCGTGCAGGGCAATACCGCAAGGCCAGTTCCGCGTGGACCGGGTGGACGGGTCCGTGCATGATCGGGTAACCCCAGCCATCGAGCGTGACGTGTTCCGGGAGCAAGGTCGCGCACACGCCATGCCCGGTGCAGGCGGCCCGGTCTACGGCCAGAACCGGGTGCTCCGGGACAGCCGGGGTGCGGAAACGAATCATCATCGCCGGCCCCGAATCTTCTGGCCGGGGCAGTAGCCTGCCGTGTGGGCGCTCAGGTGATCGTTGAAGACCTCCAGTGCGGAGCTGGTGAACGCGGCGATTCCGTCAGGGAAGTGGCAGGCCCCTCTGCCGGTGAGTAATCCCAGCTGTTGCCGCAGGGCAGCTGTAGCGCCCGGTCCTCCGGTGCCTGCGGCCAGTTCAGCGAAGCCTTGGGCTGCTGCGGGGAGTCCGAACATGCAGGGCCCACATTGTCCGGCGGATTCCCCGGCAGCGTAGTCGAGCATGTCCGCGACGGTGGCAAGCGGGCAAGGGGAGCGGTCGAGCAGGTGCATGACCCCGGGCCCGGGGATGGTGCCGGCTGTGGCCAGGGAGGTGGTGCTGTAGTGCAGGGAGTCGATCCGGGATGCGTCGATCCAGGCGCCGCTGAGCCCGCCGATGTTCATGGCAAGAACGCCGGGGAGCGGGCCTCCGGCCAACGCGAGGATCTGGCTGAGGGACGGGCCGGTTCCGGTTTCGTAGACCCCTGGCGCACGGACCGCGCCGTTGATGGCGACCAGTCGCGGGCCGGGCTCGGCCGGTGTGCCGAAGGAACGGAACCATGCGGGGCCGAAAACCTCGATCTGGGCGACCCGCAGCACGGTTTCGGCGTTCAGGACCAACATGGGTCGGGTTCTTTTCCCTTCCGGGGTGCGTCCGCCCTCGATCAGGCGCTGGCGTTTGGTCATCGGGCGGGCGCGGCCACCGTGATGCAGCGACACCAGCGCGCTGGCCTCGGAGGCGACATACCGGGCCGGTACCGGCAGCACGGGGATACCGGCGGCCCGCAGGCGCTCCTCGGTCTCTGTTCCGGCGTGGGCTGCGTAGGTCACGCGCCTCAGGCCGGTCAAAGCGGCCCCGTACCGGACCCATGCCAGATGGTGCCGGATAACATGTGCGTCTTTCAGGGCACCGATTTCCCCGTCGCAGGCATTAACGATCAGTCCGGCCTTGTTCTGCCGTGCGGCATCGATTTTGAGTGCCGTGCTGACCGCGGCACCGCCGCGCCCTGTCAGGCCGGCAGCTTCCAGTGTCCGCAGGTTCACCGCCATGGTTGCCTCCCAATGGCGCTGCGGCGGGTTTCGTCGGGCTGTCGGCTGATCAGCCGGTAGGCGATGGCCGCCGTCCCGGCGACCAGGCATGTCAGGCCCACGGCTCCCAGGATCCAGGCGCTCCCGGTGCCCATCATGAGGCCGTGCACGATCGCAGCCGGCCACAGCACATAGGTCAGGGCATGGACCGGCTTCCACCACCGTTCCGGTAGGCGATGGCGCAGCACAGAGGTCAGGGTCACGGTCAACAGAAGGTCGAATGCGATGGTGCCGAGCCCGATCCACGCCCGCTCGTACCCGGCGGTAAAGGGCAAGAGGACTGCGGCCCATCCGATATCGACGTAGCCGTCGGCCACTGCGGTGATGACATGGAGTAGCAGAAAGAGCGGCAGCCCCAAGGCCAGATTGCGGTGAACGCCGGTCACGACGGTGCTGCCGATACCTTCAGGGCGGCGCCGGCCTGAAGTCATCACTCCGAGGATGAAGGTCGCCGTCACCAAGACTGAGGCGGTGATCCCGCTGGCTCGGGAAAGGAACCAGAAGGCTTCGCTGAGCGCAGGCATCAGCGGGCCCCGGAAACATGATGGTCCGAGGGCCAGTTCCCGGTGATCACGGTCGAGCCGTCCATGCCGTGCAAACGGGCGTCTATGCCGTGTGCGCGCAGCCACGTCGGAGCTTCCAGACCCATGATGACCGCCGCGGTGGACGCTGCGTTTGCTTCCAGTGCGGTCGCACCCAGGCAGGTCACTTGGGCCCAGATCCGCTCCGCCGGAGCTTCCAGACCCATGATGACCGCCGCGGTGGACGCTGCGTTTGCTTCCAGTGCGGTCGCACCCAGGCAGGTCACTTGGGCCCAGATCCGCTCCGCCGGAGCCCCTGTCTGCGGGTCGATGATGTGGTGCGCGGTTCCGAACCCGCTGGCCCACGCCCTGTGTCGGGTCGATGAGGTCGCCAGTGCCTGGTTAAAGAGCGTAATGACCTGGCCGATTCGGCGTCCTTCATCCTCGATCCCGACCTGCCAGCCGCCCGCCGGGGCGCTGCCGGCTACGGCAATATCCCCGCCCAAATCGATTAGGAAACCACCGGGCAGGGTCCCTGCCAGCAGGCCCGCAATACGGTCGGCGGCATAGGCCTTGGCGCTGGATCCAAAGTCCAGCAGTGTGCCGGCGGGAATGGCCAGTACCTTCGTTTCGGGGGTGTAGCTGATCTGTCGCCAGCCCGGTGCCGGTTCAGGCTCACCAACCATCGTCCATCCGGTCCGGTTCTGGACCACGGCCAGATCATCGTTGTAACCGGCATGGAGCAGGGCAGCCCCGATGGTGGGATCCACCAGCCCGCCGGTCAGGGCCGCCGTGAGAAGGGCAGCGTCAAGGACCTCACCGAGCAGCGGGCTCAGGGAAACTGTTACCGGTTCACGGGCCGAGCAGGTGTTGATCGCCTGAAGCTCCGAATCGACGCGGAACCGCGAGGCGGCCCGATCCAGCCGCTCAAGCCACTGCTGTGCCGTGTCCACTGCTTCGTCAAGGATTCCGGGCTCCGTCGCATGGACCCCGGCCGTCGTGCCGAGGGCGCGGAACCAGGTGGCCTGGACCGATTCCATGGCTAGGAGGCCCTGGTGGTGGTATGCGGGAGGGTACCGGCCGGAGCGTTCCGTGCCGGTGGGACGCTCCCGAACGACCCTCCAGGGTCCGCCGGTGCAACGGGTGCAGGCGGGCTTTGTTGACCCCTCACCGCATCGGCCGCGGAGGAGGTCTGCACGGAACTTAGCCCGGCTCCGATACCGGCGGTCGCCAGTCCTGCCACTACCATGGCCGTCACTGTCCACCGCCGCACCGCACCCAGCGCCCGGACCCGTGAATTCACTGCCCTGTCCATGACTTCTCCTTCCCGTTAGGACCGAGTGTCCCACCGGAGGGATAAGAGCCACCTGAGAGAAATCCCTGAACAAACAACGAAACAGAGCCACATAGCTCGGCCGGTGGCGTTCCGGCCAGTGCCCTGCTTTAGGTGCGGGACTCCGGTGGCCCCGAACCTAACGGGTTCCGGGAGCCCGTTGCGCCGCCGGGTCCGGCTGTTCGGTGAGCACCGGGTTTGGCCGTTGATCGGTCCCTCCGATACAACTTTGCGAAGGCTGCCGCGCCGGCCAGGACCAGCAGGCCCGCGACCCAGGTGTTCACCCGCAGGCCCAGGATCAGGTTGGCGTAATCGGAACGCATCAGTTCGAAGGCGAAACGTCCTGCCGAGTAGCCTGCCACGTACAGAGCGAACACGCTTCCGGCACCGAGCCTCTTGCGCGAATCAACGGCCAAGATGACCAAACCGACCAACAGGCACCACAGCGACTCATAGAGGAACGTTGGTTGAAAGTACCCCAGCACGATGGGCGCTCCGGAGGGATCCGTTGCTGCAGCAGCGGTCGCGGGGTCCATGCGGTGAATCTGAAGTTTCCACGGAAGCGTTGTCGGATCCCCGTAGAGCTCGTTGTTGAACCAGTTCCCCCACCGGCCCAGAGCCTGTGCAAAGAGGACGCCAGGGGATACCGCGTCCAGGAACGCCACGAAGGACACTCCCAAGCGGCGGCATCCGATCCACGCTCCAACGCAGCCAAGTGCGACGGCACCCCAGATCCCCAAACCGCCGTCCCAGATGGCGAACGCGTCCCACGGATTCCGGTCGGGAAGAAAGTAGAGTTCCGGATCCGTGAGGACGTGATAGATCCGTCCACCGATGATCCCTGCCGGTACGGCCCAGAGGCAGATGTCCAGCACTTGGCCCGCCTGCCCGCCACGCTGCTGCCAGCGTCGGGACGTAAGCCAGACCGCGAGGATGATGCCAGCCAGGATACATACGGCGTAGAAATGAACGGTCAGAGGCCCCAGATGCACGGCGCTGAGGGTCGGTGAAGGAATGAACGAATCGATGGGGACCAAAGCAGCCATGAAATCCTGCCGGAAGAAATGAACGAGGGGCGCAACAACCAGCCAAGCCTACGGCCCTTGCCTGTCAAGGAGCCAGCACTCCGGCCCTTGCCTGTCAAGGAGCCAGCACTCCGGCCCCGGGCCCAGCCCAAGGCAATCACAGAAAACTCTCAGCTGTCCACGGTGACGCCTTCCGGTCCCGCCGGGGGTACCGGAACCAGTCAGAGCACCGGGTTCCCATGGCAGGCAACGCCTTCACATCCACAACCGGGGATCAGCCCGCCGGGCGTTTGACATATTGCTCCGCGTCGACCACATTCGCCATCGCCAACGCCCGTGCCATCACGAGCCGAGGCCGCGCTTACAGGATGGCCCATA
This sequence comes from Arthrobacter sp. GW822-FHT05G07, assembly GCF_058799755.1. NCBI lineage: Bacteria > Bacillati > Actinomycetota > Actinomycetes > Micrococcales > Micrococcaceae > Arthrobacter > Arthrobacter sp. GW822-FHT05G07. The sequence continues at coordinate 56,435 of NZ_JBXALT010000014.1, forward strand.
TCGGCGCCCTTAAACCTTGCCTTTCAAGGGGGCCTGAGCGGGATGCCATGGCTTAGAATGGCCGGAAGAACTGGGGGGCGGCATGAGCGTACGCGGTGCATGTCTGGTCATCGAAGACGACGCCGATATTCAGGGATTGATCAGCCTCATCCTCCTCGCGGCGGGCTTCGAGGTCCACACCGAAGAAACCGGGACCGCCGGGCTACTGGCCGCCTCAGAGCGTCAATTGGCGCTGATCACTCTGGATTTAGGCCTGCCGGACGTAGACGGCCGGGAATTGGCACGGCAGCTGCGCACCGTCTCCTCCGCGCCTCTGCTCATGATTACCGCGTTCGCCGAAACAGCGGACGAACTCCTCGGCATTGCAGCAGGCGCCAGCGCGTACCTGACCAAACCGTTCCGCCCCGCCCAGCTCCGGGCTCTGGTAAACCAGCTCTGCCCCGAACAGGCCACCGGCTTGGCCCGGACCGCCGGATCCTGCCGGTGGAGAGAACAAGGGTCCTGACCGAATCGGACACGTTCCCCTTCACCCTGGGTTCCGGGCACGACATTCTGCGTCGCATTGCTGGTGGCAGGAATCCCCAACCAAAACAGGGACCTTGTGTGCTTCCACGGTGACCAGCCCTGTCCGGGCAGTTTGGTTCGAGTCAGCAGGACGGCTCAGTCGTGTACCGGTTCTCCGGTCATCAGGTGATCGGCGTGGTTGATGGTTTCCCGGATAAGCCGAATCAGGTGCCCGTCATGGAGGGAATAGATGATATGGCGGCCGTCCTTGCGGGTGTCCGCAAGTCCGCTGAATCGGAGTTTGGCCAGGTGCTGGCTGACCACTGTCCGCGGCGCCCCGGACAGTTCCGTGAGTTCGGTGACGGTCTTGGGGCCGTTGCAGAGTTGCCAGAGCAGGTGCAGCCGCGTGGGTTCGGCTAGCATCCGCAGCGTCCTGGCGGCTGTTTCGAGCAGCTCCGGGTCCGGGGTGACGGGGTGGGCCAGAGACGGTTCCCCGGAGAGTGTGCCCAGCACAATGCTAGGGTTCAACGCGCTGCTGGGCCTGCTGCTCAAGGGTCTGCTCCTCAGTGGGTTGCTCCGGGGATGCCGCGACGGTGTGCCGCGGCCAGGACAGGAAGGCACCTGCACTGCCTATCATCGCAATAAATGTCAGGACAAGCGCGGCCCACCCCAATCCCGCGGCCGCACCGATCCAACCGGCCAAGGGGTAGGTGAGGATGTAGCAGGCATGAGAAAGGGAGAACTGCGCGCTGAACACGTACGGCCGGGTCGCCTCGGTGGAGGCATCGCGCAGCAGTTGGGAGGAAGGTGTGAGGATCGTGGAATTTGCGGCACCGAGCAGGAACCAGAGCACCAACAGCAGCCACCACCCCGCCCCGCCGATCTTAAGGAAGGGCAGGAGCGCGGCACCGGCCAGCGCGGCTGGGATCACGGCGGCACCGGTGAGCATCACGGCCCGGTCCCCGAACCGGTCCAGGACCAGGGGCGCGGACAAAGCGATGATCATAGAACCCACACCGAAACAGGCCAGGGCAAGAGCCATGTCGGTATCCGGCCTGCGCAGGACGTCTCGGACGTAGACGACGGTGTTGACGAGGACCAGCGCCGTCGGGGCTGCTACCACCAGGTTCAGTGCCAACAGGGACCGCAGGCGCCGTTCGCGCCAGAAGATCCGTGCACCCAGGGTGGTCCGGTGCCACAGGGAGGTCGCCGGGCCGGCCGGGACGGAAAGCCGGGGCAGCGAGGTGATCGTGACCATGAAGGCCGAGAACACGAAACCGGCAACCGTGCCCAGGAACAGGTTGCTATAACTGATCATCGTCAGCAACAGCGCCGCGACCGCCGGGCTGACCAAGGCTTCCATGTCATAGGCCAGCCTGGAAAGGGACAACGCGCGTGTGTAGTCCCGCTCCTCCTTCAAAATGGTCGGGATCAGTGACTGGAAGGCCGGAGTGAAGGTCGCGGAAGCCGATTGCAACAGGAAGATCACCACGTAGATCTGCCAGGTTTCCGTGATGAAAGGCAAACACAATGCCATTGCCGCCCGGATCAGGTCCGCCCCGACCAGCACCGGCTTTTTCGGCAGCCGCGCCACCAATGCGTTGATCACCGGGGCGAGACCGACGTAGGCCAGCATCTTGATCGTCAGAGCAGTGCCCAGCACAGCCCCGGCGTTGCGGCCGGTCAGGTCGTATGCCAGCAGCCCGAGGGCCACCGTGAGAAGTCCCGTACCGGTAAGGGCCACCACCTGGGCGGCGAACAGCCGCCGATAGGTGACATTCCGCAGAACCGTTAACATCAGCCCGAACTCCTTAGGTGCATGTGTGCGCTTTTATGCACCTATAGTAGTCAACTCCCCCCCGAGTCCCGGCCCTGCTTCTTTCCACCCCACAGTCCTTGGTCATCGGGCGCCGAGCCTCGCCCGGCCGCGCGGCGGCGCTACTTCTGCCGCTTCAGCTGGTGAGACATCAGCAACCATGGTGCTGACGACACGCGCGGATGGTCCCCTGCCCGCCCCGGGGCCCAAAAGAGCACTGGACGCTTCCTTCAGGGGCGCTGGGGGAGGGGCGGGCGGTACGGCCGGAATCTGGGGCTGGGCCATGGGGCAAGCACGCGGTCAAGATCAATTCCGCAACATATCAGCGACGCGAATTGGCCATTCATGCCCTGAGCTGCATCACTGAAACCCGGAGCCGGGAGATGGGGCAAGTGGGCGCGCAGCAGCGGAGCGCGAGCTGGGCGGGGTGCAATCCATGGAATAACCTTCATATGCGTGAAGATAAGAATCCTTGCAGACTGAATGTGGGCAGTCAGTACGTCGAACTCGCGGTGGAGGTGTTTGCCATGCTCGCGGACGCTACGCGGGTTCGGATCATCCTTGCCCTGCGGGACGGAGAAATGTCCGTGAACCACCTCGCGGACATCATCGGCAAGTCCCCGACGGCCGTGTCGCAGCATTTGGCGAAGCTCCGACTGGGCAGGATCGTGGCTGCCCGGCAGGACGGGACCCGGGTCTTTTACCGGCTTGCCAACGAGCACGCGCGAAAGCTCGTTGCCGACGCCGTGTTCCAGGCCGAGCATTCCCTGGGCGGTGAGCCGGTCCATCACCGAATCGACATGACGCGCACGGAGGCTCCGGCCGCGGAAGCGGTGGTGCGCTCGTGAGCCAAACACTGACCTCCCCGGCCGCTGCTGGCCAGGGCCGGCTTTTGCCCAAGCCTCCGTCGGTTTTCCGTACCGGGGCCCGGCTGCCCGAAGTCCGGTGGGCCACGGTTGCTTTGGTGCTTTTTCTGGTCGGCGGGGCCGTGCAGCTAGCCGGGGCGCCGGCGGTCGTGTGGTGGTGCTTCTACTTGGCTTGCTACGCGGCCGGAGGCTGGGAACCGGCTTTGTCGGGTTTGCGGGCGCTGCGCGAGAAGACCCTGGACGTGGACGTGCTGATGATCGTCGCAGCGATCGCGGCTGCGGCTATCGGCCAGGTTTTCGACGGGGCCCTGCTGATCGTCATCTTCGCAACCTCGGGTGCCCTGGAAGCCTTGGTCACCCAACGGACAGCTGACTCCGTCAGTTCTCTGCTGGGCCTGGCCCCGGAGCGGGCCACCCGTCCCCTCGACGGGACCGGACTCGAAGAAGAGGTTGATACCGCGGACCTGCTGGTCGGCGACGTGATTTTGGTGCGCCCGGGTGAACGGATCGGCGCCGACGGCACCGTCATCCGGGGAGTCAGCGAGGTCGACCAGGCGGCGATGACCGGGGAATCGGTCCCGGTCATCCGGCGCGAAGGCGACGAGGTGCTCTCCGGAACCGTCAACGGCAGCGGTGTTCTCTCGGTCCGGGTAGCCAAGGCCGCCAAGGACTCAGTGGTCAGCCGCATCGTGGCCTTGGTGGAGGAAGCCTCGGCCACCAAGGCGAAGACCCAGCTGTTCATTGAAAAAGTCGAACAGCGTTACTCCGTCGGTGTCATCGTGGCGACCCTGTTGGTGTTTTTCCTGCCCCTGTCCCTCGGCGAAGGCCTGGAGGCGGCCCTGCTGCGGGCCATCACTTTCATGGTCGTTGCCTCCCCATGCGCCGTCGTCCTGTCCACCATGCCGCCGCTGCTTGCCGCCATCGCCAACGCCGGACGGCATGGCGTCCTGGTCAAATCCGCCACCGTGATGGAGCAGGTCGGACGCACCACCGTCGTCGCCTTCGACAAGACCGGAACCCTCACGGAGGGGACCCCGAAAGTCACCTCCGTTGACTCCCTGGATGCCGCCCTCAACCCCGCACAGATCCTGGGGCTGGCGGCCGCCGTCGAACAGTACAGCGAGCACCCGCTCGGCCGGGCCATCCTCCGGGACGCACGGGAAAAAAGCCACACCGTGGTGCCGGCAGCCGAGTTCAAGGCCATCCCCGGTCAAGGAGTATCCGGCATGGTCCACGGCCAGCATGTCCGGGTGGAGCGGCCCGCCATGGAGGCCGATGACAACGTGGCCGGTACCGTCGTTTACGTCATCATCGACGGGACCGCGGCGGGGCGGATCGCCTTGGCAGACCGGCTCCGGCCGACCGCAGCTGCCACAATCGAACGGCTCCGCCAGATAACGGGCAATCCAGTTCATCTGCTCACCGGAGACAACCATCGCGCGGCCGCGCAGATCGCCGCCGAAACCGGCATCGACGACGTCCGCTCGCGCCTGCTGCCGGCTGACAAAGCAGCGGCGGTGCACAGGCTGGAACAGGACGGCCACCGGGTCCTGCTGATCGGCGACGGCGTCAACGACGCCCCCGCCATCGCGGCCGCAACCACCGGCATCGCGATGGGACGGCACGGATCCGACCTCGCCCTGGAAACGGCCGATGCCATCATCGTCCGCGACGAGCTCGAAGCCCTGCCCTCATTGATCGCGATCTCAAAGCGGGCCCACCGGTTCGTCATAGCGAACCTCGCCATCGCGGCCACCTTCATCACGGTTCTCGTCACGTGGGACCTGATCTCCACCTTGCCGCTGCCGCTGGCCGTCGCTGGACACGAAGGCTCCACCGTCATCGTCGCCCTCAACGGCCTGCGGCTCCTACGCAGCCAGGCCTGGAAAAACTGACCCACCACCCCGGCCGTCGCAACGTTCCTGCTTGACCCCGAAAGGACCATTCATGAATACCGGCCCCGCAAGGGCGCGGACAACAGTGACAGTGCCCGGACACGGGCACTTCCAAGCCACCGCCGATGCCTTGGAGATGATAGCGGTTTTCGGTGGCTCCCTGCACTGCTACCAAGGACCGGGCGGCTGCCGTGTCCAAGGACTCTACTTTTCCCGGACACGGCCAAAGAAGTACATCCCCTGTGCACTGGACTCCCCGTCCGAGACACACCGGACGCTGGCAATCTCCGTCAGCCACGAACTGGCTGACCGGCTCGACGGAGCAGTCCTGGACTTTGGCAACTACAACCGCATGCAACGCTTCGTGTGGATCGCCCTTCCGGCAGTCAAAGGCCCCCAATGCACCTGCCTGCGGTCCATGGGAAAGCCCGCGGGAAAACGTTCACCCTGCCTGGACGACATGGGTGTGGGAATAACCGACCTCTGATCGGCGCCGTCCTTGCCCGGCAGCCGCCATCCACCACTCATGGTCACACCGTTGCCAAGGTCGAATCCTGCCGGCTAATACCACTGCGGTGAACACCGGACTGCCCGGGTATACGTCGTGGTCTGGTCGCGACAGCCCTCAATTGGTCCATCGATCCCGCGGACGTCAGTGTCCGTGGTGGTCCCCTCCACCGGTTATCCCGGCCGCTGAGGCAAGGTGGATCCAGCCTGCGTCGCTGAGCGCGTGGTAGGCAATATGGAGTTCCCGGGCAGGATCGGCAACAGGGGTGCCTTCGCGCTGCTCCAGGACGGCGACCAGGTTTTCGGCGGCCGTTGTAAATCTATCGGCTGCGAACCGGATGTCCTCCGGCCAGACGGTAACGGCTACGGCGATGCGGGCATCGGATCAAAGCCGCCCAGTTCCGGTCGATTGTCGGCTCTGCCCCGGTGAGAGTTGTGGCGATGCCGTGAGAACCTACCGTGTCGATGCGGGTCAGGGCCGCGACCAGCCCGGTCACTGGTAGTGGCGTTTCACTGCCTTGGTGTGAATGATCCACAGCCGTTTCCTTTCATGTTCCGGACTTCTTCAAGGATGGCCCTCCCCGACCCCCGGTTCAATATTTTCTACTCGGTCTTTGGTGACCAGTAGGAACGTATTGGCAAATATACCCCCAGGGGGTATATTTGAAGTGTTGTCAGTGAGTGGCGCGTCGCGGAGATCCGATTGGTTCCTCTTTACAGCCGTTCAACCACAGCGCCCATCGCATCTTCTGCAATGAATGGAACTGACATGCAAACACCATCACGGACCGAACTGCCCTTGACTGATTCTTCGTCGGGCTGTGGTTGCTGCTCCACCGAGACTCCCTCCGCTCCGCTCACCGAAGCGGGCGTTGAGTATGGCGTTGAAGGCCTGACCTGCGGAGGCTGCGTGGCCAGCGTTCAGCGTTCGGTCTCCGCCGTGGACGGAGTCGAGTCCGCAACTATTGACCTTGTTCCGGGCGGGGTTTCCCGCCTGGTCATCACGGGATCCGCAGAACCGTCCGCGGTCAAGGATGCCGTTACCTCGGCCGGATACAGCCTGGCCAGCAGCTAGTCCACACATCACGGCCCTGCGGGCCTATCCGTGCCGCGTAGGCCGTCACTGGAGGAGCACACCATGACAGAGCACTCCCATTACCACACTGAACATGCCTCCCCTGTAGGTGAGGCCGAACCTGATCCCGCCGACGCGCACCAAGCAACCAGCTCAGCCCCGGATCAACATCACGGCCATCACGGCCACGATGCCGATGATCACGCGGTGCATAGCCATGGTCAGCATGCCGGCCACAGCACGGCTATGTTCAAGGACAGGTTCTGGCTGACATTGGCCTTGTCAGTTCCGGTGGTCTATTTCAGCCCGATGTTCGGGCATCTTTTGGGGTACATGCCCCCGGAGTTCCCGGGCTCGGCCTGGATCCCGCCGGTCCTGGGGACGGTGATCTTCTTCTATGGGGGCATGCCGTTCCTCAAGGGCGGTATCAGTGAACTGAAGAACCGGCAGCCGGGGATGATGCTGCTGATCTCCATGGCCATCACCGTCGCGTTCCTCGCCTCCTGGGCGACCACGTTGCGGATCGGGAACTTCGATCTGGACTTCTGGTGGGAACTGGCTCTGCTGGTGGCCATCATGCTGCTTGGCCATTGGATCGAAATGCGAGCCCTCGGCTCCGCCCAGGGCGCTTTGGACGCTTTGGCGGCGCTGCTCCCGGACGAAGCCGAACGCGTCGCCGACGCCGGCGTCGAAACAGTCCCCGTCTCCGAACTGACGACCGGCGACATTGTTCTGGTCCGTTCCGGGGCCCGGATGCCCGCCGACGGAACCATCGTTGACGGACAAGCCGAGTTCGATGAATCAATGATTACCGGTGAATCCAAAACAGTGCTGCGCTCCGTGGGTGCTCCGGTCGTGGCCGGGACCGTGGCCACCGACAACAGGGTCCGGGTCAGGGTAACCGCCGTGGGGAACGACACGGCACTGGCCGGCATCCAACGGTTGGTTGCCGAAGCCCAGGCATCCTCGTCCAAAGCCCAGGCCCTCGCGGACCGGGCAGCGGCGTTCCTGTTCTACTTCGCCGCCATCGCCGGCGGGATCACGTTCATCGCTTGGGCGTTGCTGGGAAGCCTGCCCGACGCTGTCACCCGCACCGTGACGGTGCTGGTGATCGCCTGCCCCCATGCGCTCGGCCTGGCCATTCCGCTGGTCATAGCCATCTCTACTGAACAGGCCGCCAAGGCCGGGGTATTGATCAAGAACCGGAATGCTTTGGAGCGGATGCGCACCGTCGACGTCGTCTTGTTCGACAAGACCGGCACCCTGACCAAGGGCGAACCCGAAGTCAGGAACACAGCCACGGTCGACGGCGGTGCCGCCGATGAACTGCTGGCCCTGGCAGCGGCAGTGGAGTCCGACAGCGAACACCCCGTGGCGCGGGCCATCGTCCGGGCAGCCCGCAGCAAAGACCTGAACCTCCCGAATGCAACGGGTTTCTCGTCCATGACGGGCCGGGGTGTGCGGGCCACGGTCAATGGACGCGTTGTCCAGGTCGGCGGCCCCGCGCTGCTGCGCGAACTGGGACTGGACGAACCGGAATCGATGGCCGCTTCAACCCGGGGGTGGATGGGCCGTGGTGCGGCCGTGCTGCACGTCATCGACGGGGAGACGATCCTGGGTGCGGTCAGTCTTGAAGACGCGATCCGTTCCGAGTCGAGGCAGGCTGTGGCCGCTCTACAGAGCAGGGGCATCAAGGTAGCCATGATCACCGGCGACGCGCAGCAGGTCGCGACGGCAGTGGGCGCGGAACTGAACATTGATGAGGTCTTCGCCGAGGTGCTTCCCGCCGACAAGGACAAGAAGGTCGCCGAGTTGCAGGCCCGCGGTTTGAAAGTGGCCATGGTCGGAGACGGGGTCAACGACTCACCGGCCCTGGCCCGGGCAGAGGTCGGCATCGCCATCGGCGCCGGCACGGACGTGGCCATGGAATCGGCCGGAGTCATCCTGGCCGGCAACGACCCCCGGGCCGTGTTGTCCATGGTGGACCTGTCCCGGGCGAGCTACACCAAAATGTGGCAGAACCTCGTATGGGCTACCGGATACAACATCATCGCCGTCCCGCTGGCCGCTGGTGTCCTGGCTTTCGCCGGGATCGTTCTGTCCCCCGCGGCCGGGGCGGTGCTGATGTCGGTTTCCACCATCGTGGTCGCCCTCAACGCCCAACTGCTCCGGCGGGTGAAACTGAACCCCTCGCAGGTTCGTTGACCACGTAGTGCCACCGGCACCGACGCACCCATCCCACGGGACCCATGCGTGGGTGCCGGTAGCCTTGAAAGAACCAGTACCCAGGGAGGAGGACCAGCATGGCCGCGCAACGCACCATCGCCGGATCCGCCCTGCTCACGGCGACACTGCTGGCAGCAGTCCTGGCCATCATCGCCGGAATCCTTGGCATGCACGTCATGACAGGCACCCACTCGGCACGCTCGGCCGCGGCGGTTCCCGCAGACATGACGGCTACGGCGGCTCAGGCCGCAGCCGGAAACCCGTCCGGCCATGGCGGCCATCAGCCCCCATCATCCGGGGCTACTGCCACGGAGGAGCTGTCCACCTCCCATGGTGCAGTGTCCCCGGCCCAGTGCTCCTGTTCAGGGAACTGCTCCAGCGAGCACTCCATGACCGCGGCTTGTATCCCCTCGGCCTCGGCCGGCGTCCTTGCCACGCCGGTACCCACCGAAGCGCCTTCGATTACAGCCCCAACGCTGGATTCCACCTTCGCGGTCTGGAATCTGTGGTCCTACCGTCCCGGCGGTCCTTCACCGGGTGAACTGTCCATCAGCAGAACATAGACGCTATCCGCCCGGGCCCAAGCCTGGCACCTTACGTTGCGATCGGAAACCAACCACTGTCTTTCCGGCGCGTCTTTGATGGATTTACCCACCCCCCTTTCAGGGGCGCCTTCGCGTCCCCTAAAACCTTTTGAAGGACTTGATCATGATGAACACCAAGAAGTTTGTACCCCTTGCAGCTACGGCCGTCGCCGCGGTGATCGCCCTCGCAGGCTGCGGTTCCTCCGGTGGTTCCGGTTCCTCCGCGACCTCCATGCCGGGAATGGACCACGGCAACAGCTCCTCCAGCACCTCCACCCCTGCCGCGAACGCTTCTGCCCACAACTCTGCGGACGTGATGTTCGCCCAGATGATGATCCCGCACCACGCACAAGCCGTGGAGATGAGCGACATGATCCTCAAGAAACAGGACATTCCCGCCGAGGTCACAGCCCTGGCTACCCGCATCAAGGACGCACAGGGACCGGAAATCGAGAAGATGACCGGCTGGTTGCAGGGTTGGGGCGAGTCGACGCAGGTGCCCACCGGGCACAGCATGGACGGCATGATGGGCGCCGAAGACATGACCAAACTGGAAGCCGCCCAGGGTGTGGAGGCCGCGAAGCTGTTCCTGACCCAGATGATCGCCCACCACGAGGGCGCCGTGACCATGGCCAAGACCGAGACCACGGACGGCAAAGGCCCCGCAGCCGTTCAGCTGGGCAAGGACATCGTCAGCGCCCAGGAAGCCGAAATCAAGGAAATGCAGACACTGCTGGCCAGCCTCTAAGCCACTCCCTAAAGGACCGGCCCTGCACCCATCAAGCGGGACCGGCCCCCTCCGCGTTCCCTTCCAACCCTGGAGCTTTCCCATGCAACCCTTCACCCGTGCGGCATCGCGTCGCGGCATCTTGCTTTCCGGGGCGGCGCTCGTGCTCGCTCTGGCAGCCTGCACCCCGGCCAACCCACCCACCACCACGGCGCCGCCGAGCGAACTGAGCGACGAGGCCCTGCCCAATAGCCACGTCCATGGTTTGACCGTCGATCCCGATACCAGCCAGGTGCTCCTGGCCACCCACGACGGACTTTTTGACGTCACGAAACAACCCGCCACCAAGATCGGCGGCACGAACGATCTGATGGGCTTCACTGCCGGCGAGGGCGGCGTTTTCTACGCCTCCGGACACCCCGGTCCCGGATCGGACCTGCCCAATCCCTTCGGACTCATCAAATCCACCGACGGAGGACAAAGTTGGGAGAAACTCTCACGCCAAGGTGAATCTGACTTCCACGCCATGACCGCCACGAAAACCGGGATCATCGCGTACGACGGGGAACTTCGCCACAGCCCCGACGGAAAGACCTGGAACACCGTGGCCGCCATGTTCGCACCAGCAGTCCTGGCCGGCCACCCGGACAGCGAGACCATACTGGGCACCACCACCGAGGGAATCCAACGCTCCACCGATGGTGGAGAGACCTGGTCGCTGGATAAGTCCGGGCCGGTGATCCAATACGCGGCCTTCGCCACACCCGACGAAGCCGCTGGCGTCGCCCCTGACGGGACCACCTACTACTCGGCAGACGCCGGGGCCAGCTGGACGAAAAAGGGCCGGGTCGATGGTGAAGTGATGGCCATAGCAGCACTCAAGGGTGCCGATGGCAGTCCTTGGGTGTGGGCTGCCACGCCCGACGGGATCGTCGTGTCCACGGACGGGGGCACTAATTTCCGCCCCATGGACGCAGCCTGAGTTGATGACCGCCTGCGGCCAGACAAAGGCAGGGAAGCATCTGGCGGGCTGCACAGACCAGGTCTAGGGTGGGCGTGATGGCCGGCCGGCCGGTCCTCACGCCCACCAATGACAGGAGCAGGCCATGACCCACCACATCAGCGCAATGATCAATTCCCACCCCAAGGCAACAGACATCGCAGACCGGGAAAAGCTCGCCGAATGTATCGCGGCCTGCTTTGAATGCGCCCAAATATGCAGTTCCTGTGCCGACGCCTGCCTTGGAGAGGACATGGTCGCCGAGCTGACCACCTGTATCCGCACCGATCTGGACTGTGCCGATATCTGTGGCGCCACAGGCACTATCCTCAGCCGGCAAACCGGCACCAACACAGACGTTGTCCGGGCAATGCTCGAAGCCTGCCGAACCGCCTGCGCCGTTTGCGCCGAAGAATGCGAACAGCACGCCAGCATGCACGAACACTGCAGAATCTGCGCGGAGGCCTGCCGGCGCTGCGAGGCCGCCTGCGCCGATCTTCTGACCACCCTTGCCTAGAGACTCGGTGGCGGGATGCTGTGCCTTCACGTCCCGCTCAGGATTGGTCCAGCGACTGCTGTGCCGCAACAAGGAAACCAAGGCCGCTGCACCCACATGACTGCGCTGATTTTCACACAAACAAGCCTTCCCGACGGTTGGGCCAGGTCACCTCGGTTCAGTGGCACAGACTGTCAACGTAGGTCGGTCAGTCCGATTCCGGCATCATCGAGGCAGGGCGAGTGCTTGCCGGCCGGTACTCCGATGGAGCGAAGACATGTGCACGGTGGTCCTTTCACGGCAGGCAGGGACAGCCAGACAAAACGCTGCATCTTGTTGTAGAGCCCGAAGTCCAGGATGGCCCCGTTCAGCTTGGGAGCGAGATCGTGGCTGACGCTTACCAGTAGTTGCGGCTTCAAAGCTCCCGAAGGGCCCGGACCTTTCTTTCCTGATCGCTCTTGGCAGTGGAGGGATTTACGGGGCAAGGTACGCGAGAAGTACAGGCCTTGCTTCCGACACCCCCCGGCAGCGAGATAGCAATGCAGCGTCCCGCCGAACACCTCTATCATTTCCACCGCTGCACTTGTGAGCTCGAATATGCCGTGGCCCGGAATCCCAAAGCTGGTGAGGGCAGCCGGATTATTCTCGATTCGCGCGGGCCCCGCGGCTCCGCCACGAGCGGGCCGGCCTTTAGCGGGCAACGACCAGCACCGTTCCCACGTTGCGGATATTGGCTCGCACGGCGTCCTGGACGGAACGGTCGACCTCCGCCAGCTCGGCCATGGTCCACTGCGGGTTTACCGGAGTGGTGACTTCAACCTGGAGGCGATGACCTGACCACCGGAGCCGGACCGTTGACGCCGGGGGCGCCACGGAGGCGATAGTGGCCTCAGCACGGTCCAGCAGGGCGGGATCCACGCCATCGAGCAGCCTGCGGCCGATGTCACGGACGGTGCCCCACAGCAGGACGAAAATGGTGATCGAGATTAGGATGCCGATGATCGGGTCTGCCAGCGGGAAGCCGAGCCAGACGCCAATCACACCCGCGACAACTGCCAGAGAGGTGAAGCCGTCGGTCCGGGCGTGTACACCATCGGCGACCAGGGCCGCGGAACCAATCTCCCTTCCAACCCTGATCCGGTAGACCGCCACGATCTCGTTGCCGGCGAACCCGATCAGACCGGCAGCCAGGACCCAGCCGAGGTTGTTCAACGGCTGCGGCTGGAAGATCCGGATCACGGATTCGACGGCTGCCACAATGGCGGACAAAGCAACCATCGCAACGATGAACAAGCCCGCCAGATCTTCGGCACGCCCGAAACCGTAGTTATAGGTCCGTGTCGCTGCACGGCGGCTCAGGACAAAAGCCACCCACAGCGGCACCGCGGTCAACGCATCGGAAAAGTTGTGGATGGTATCGGCGAGAAGAGCCACGGAGCCACTGAATAGAAAGACGACCAGTTGCAGCAGTGACGTCACAGCCAAAACCGTAAGCGAAATTTTCAGGGCCCGGATGCCCTTCGTCGATGACTCCATCGCCTCGTCCACCGAATCCGCAGCATCATGGCTGTGCGGGATAAACAGGCCATGCAGGAAACCCCGCAGGCCCCCAGGATGCTCATGGCTGTGTTCATGCCCGTGATGATGGCCATGGTCGTGGTCGTGCGCCTGGTGGTCGTGGTCATGCATCAGCTCGTGGGCGGTGTGGCTGTCCACGTTGTCGTCGGCATGTTTCATGCCGCACCGCTTTCGTTCTGCACATGGTGATGACGGGGCGTACCGCCGAGAGTGTGTTCGGCCTGGAAGATCGCATCCGCAACCAGCTGCCGTGCATGCTCGTTCTCCAGCCGGTAAAACACCCGGGTACCCTCATGACGCGTGGAGACCATACGCGCCATCCGCATCTTCGCCAGGTGCTGGGACACTGCGGACTGCGGCTTACCCACGGTCTCCGCAAGATCGTTGACCGACATCTCACCCTCACGCAAAGCAAGAATCAACCTGACGCGCGTCGCGTCGGAGAGCATGGCGAATACCTCAACGGCCAACTCGACGTAGTCGCTGTCAACGTTCAGGCCACAAGAAATATCTGCATTCATGCGAATATTATGACACATTCATAGTTGGTGGTGCTCAGGAGGGGCTGTTGAAGTATGGCGAACCAGGCCTGCGCCAATGATCCGAGGAATGTCCCCGACTAGGCAGGATGCGGGGTGACTAATGAGGAGTCCCTGGGCATTTTTCGCCGCGCAGGGCTTCACCTGTTTGCGGCGTTGCCGTCAGACAACAGCCGACGAACGGCGTTCGAGCAGAAGCGTGCCGGGCCATTGTCCGACTGCGGGCCCGTATGTCATGTGGGCGATGCGGCTCCTGTGTCCGATGATCCGGAAGCGGGCGGCTTCGTGAATCCGGAGCTTGACTTACCTCCGCCTTCGATTAACGGACTCCGCGAGGTATCGGGGGCTCGATCCATTGAGTGTGGAGGTCCCGCAGATAACCACGTCGCAGACAGTAAAACCCGATTTTATCGGTTTCCCTAATAACTACTTTTCGGTATGCCTAACTTTGCTCTATCCTCATATCAGAACGCCCCGATAATGAGGACTGACGATGGCTGCACCGACTCTTGATACCCGCCCCGCGCCCCGGAAGGTGTGGTCCCGGCTCCTGCTCCTGGGTCCGGCCTTCGTGGCCGCGATCGCCTATGTGGATCCTGGCAACGTGGCCGCGAACCTCACCGCCGGTGCGAACTACGGGTATCTGCTCGTGTGGGTGTTGGTGGTTGCCAACGCCATGGCTGTTCTGGTGCAGTACCAATCGGCGAAGCTGGGTTTGGCCACGGGTATGAGTCTTCCTGAGATCCTTGGTAAAAGGTTGGGGACCAAGCGCCGCCGGTTGTATTGGGTGCAAGCGGAGATCGTTGCCGGCGCCACGGACATGGCCGAGGTAATCGGCGGTGCCGTCGCCCTGAACCTGCTGTTCGGCCTTCCGCTATTGGCCGGAGGAGTCATCATCGGCGTAGCCTCCATGCTGCTGCTGGCGCTGCAGTCCCACCGGGGTCAGCGTTCCTTTGAATACGCGATCCTGGTGCTCCTTGGAGTCATCGCCGTCGGATTCATGTCTGGATTGTTCGTCAATCCCCCTGATGGCGGAGCTGCCCTTGGCGGTTTGGTTCCTCGCTTTGAGGGCACCGACACGGTCCTGCTGGCGGCGAGCATGCTCGGAGCCACGGTCATGCCGCACGCGATCTACCTGCACTCGGCCCTGGCCCGGGACCGGCACGGCTTCTCCGAGGATCCTGCCGTGCGGACCCGCCTGATCCGGGCCACCCGTTTCGACGTCCTCGGTGCCTTGCTGCTCGCTGGTGTGGTGAACATTTCGATGCTGCTGCTGGCCGCGTCCAGCTTGCGCGGCATCGAGGGAACAGACACCATAGACGGAGCCCACGCTGCCGTGACCTCGGCACTGGGTCCGGCCATCGGCGTCATTTTCGCTGTCGGGTTGCTGGCCTCCGGTCTGGCCTCAACGTCAGTCGGTTGCTACGCCGGCGCGACCATCATGGGCGGGCTCTTGAAGGTCCGAATCCCCCTGCTGACCCGCCGGGTCATCACCCTCATTCCGGCGCTGATCATTCTGGGAGCAGGTATCGAACCGACCCTGGCCCTGGTTTTGAGCCAGGTGCTGCTCAGTTTCGGCATCCCGTTCGCTTTGATCCCCTTGATCCGGCTCACGGGCAAACGCGACGTGATGGGCATCCACACCGATGGCAAAGCCCTGAAGATCGCCGGCTGGACCAGCGCCACCTTGATCGTCGGACTCAACGTCGTCCTCATCACCCTCACCCTCAGCGGCCAATCCTGAGACCAGGCCCGAAAGCCGGGTCATTCCTAACCTTGGGCCACGGTTTCCACCCAGAGGGCCGCGGCTGCCTCGTCACCAAGGGCGAGGTCTTCCCCGGAGTCGGCGAGACGAACAGGTATCCCGGCGGCGAAGGCTTTGCGTTCACCGACGATGAGTTGCGTGCCCGGGACGAGGCCATGCCCGGCGAAGTAGCGGAGCATCTCGGCACTCTCATCCGAGACCCTCCGAATGATCACCGCATCCCCGGGCCGCACAGCGCCCAACGGCACCGCGTCGGCCCGGTCCAGATGTTCGCCCGGTAATGGGATCGGATCACCGTGTGGATCGTGCCGTGGGTAGCCAAGAAGGGCATCGATCCTGGCGATGAAAGTATCCGAGACTGCGTGTTCGAGCACCTCAGCCTCATGATGGACCTCGTCCCAGCGGTAACCGAGGATCTCGACCAGAAACGTCTCCAGGAGCCGGTGCCTCCGGACCATCGCCAGGGCGTATTCCTCACCGGTCGGGGTCAGTTCCACACCGCCATAACGGGCGTGCGTCAGCAAACCCTGCGCCGCGTATTTCCGGATACCTTCCGAAGCGGTCGAAGCGCTGACTCCGAGCCGATCCGCGACAAGGCCCACCGTAACCATCTCGTCGGACCACTCCTGCGCGGACCACACTACCCTCACGTAGTCCTGGGCAACGGCCGTCAGGTCCGAGGCCTGTGGTGTCGCATTTTTTCTGCTGTTACTCATGATGTTGGGTGGCTAAGCCTCGATCCTGCGGCCCTGGGAGATGAGTGTCTGCACCAAGAATAGCGATACGACTGAGCGGTCATCCGATATTGGCTTACGCGTGGTGTCTGAACGTTGGAACGAGTCAGTCCGAGGGGCACAATGGGGCTTGATAGGACAGCAGTTCCTACCGATAACATCCGAACACTGCGCTATCATCGTCGTATGACGAATCAATTTGGCGGTTCCGTGGACGGGTGTGCTCCGCTGGATCCCGCGGCGGCGCTGTTTCACTCCCTTAGCGATCCGACGCGCCTGGGCATTGTGAAGCGAATGGCCGGCGGTGAGGTCCGCGTGGGTGAGCTCGCCAGCGAGCTGGGATTGGCTCAGTCGACGGTCTCGGCGCATGTGGCGTGCCTGCGGGATTGCGGCCTGGTGGAAGGCCGGGCCCAGGGCCGCAGTGTGTACTACTCGCTGTCCCGTCCGGAACTGATGGACATGCTTGCTCAGGCCGAGGTCCTGCTGGCTGCGACCGGCAACGCGGTCAGCCTCTGCCCGAATTACGGCAACGGAAGCACCCGCGTCGTGTTGTCCAACGTAGAACTAACGAAGGAGCACACTCGATGAGTGACGCTTGCTGCAGTGACGACAAGCCCGAGACCGCGGCAGAGGAAGCCGAGGAAGCACTCGGTTTTTGGCAGATCAACGAGATCAGGGCCGCAGCGGTCGCTGGCGTGCTCCTCCTGGCCGGGTGGATCCTGTCCCTGACGGGCGGTCCGGACTGGCTGCGCCTTGTCCTGGAAATCGGGGCGCTGCTGGTCGCTGCATGGACGTTCGTTCCCTCCACCCTCCGTCGACTGGCCAAGGGCAAGATCGGTGTCGGGACCCTGATGACGATTGCTGCTGCCGGCGCGGTAGCGCTGGGCGAATACGAGGAAGCGGCGATGCTCGCTTTCCTCTACTCAATTTCCGAAGGACTGGAGGAATACTCTCTGGCCAAAACCCGGCGCGGTCTGCGGGCCCTGCTTGACCTGGTTCCCGCCGAAGCAACCGTCCTGCGCGGCGGGACGGAGGTCACCCTCGACCCCGGTGAGCTCGTTCCCGGAGACCGGATGATCGTTCGTCCGGGTGAACGTGTTGCCACCGACGGTCGCATTATCACCGGCCGCACATCGCTGGACACATCGGCCCTGACCGGTGAATCCGTACCCGTAGAGGTCGGCCCCGGCAGCGACGTCTACGCCGGGTCCATCAACGGCACCGGGCCGCTGGAACTCGAAGTCACCAGCACCGCGGAGAACAACTCGTTGGCCAGAATCGTGCACATCGTCGAGGCCGAACAGTCCCGAAAGGGCCCCGGCCAGCGTCTCGCGGACAACATCGCCAGGAAACTCGTCCCCGGCATCCTGCTCACCGCGGCACTGATCATTGCCTTCGGCTTCATCATCGGAGAGCCGTTGCTGTGGTTTGAACGCGCCCTCGTCGTCATCGTCGCCGCATCACCGTGTGCGCTGGCCATCTCCGTACCCGTCACCGTCGTCGCCTCCGTCGGCGCCGCAAGCCGTATCGGTGTGCTCATCAAGGGCGGCGGCGCATTGGAAACTCTCGGCAAAATCCGCACCATCGCCCTGGATAAAACCGGCACACTGACGCGGAACAAGCCCGAAGTCATCGACGTCGCCACAGCCGGTACCGTGGCCCGCGAAGAAGTCCTTGCCCTCGCCGCCGGACTGGAAGCCCGCAGCGAACACCCACTCGCCCGCGCCATCCTTGCCGCATCCCCGACCCGGGCCGAGGTCACCGACGTCGACACCGTTCCCGGAGCCGGCCTGCAAGGCCTTTTCGAGGGCAAAACCGTCCGACTCGGCCGCCCCGGCTGGATCACCCCCGGCCCGCTCGCCGCAGAGGTCGAGCGGATGCAAACGGCGGGTGCCACTGCCGTTTTGATCGAATCCGCCGGGGAGGTCATCGGTGCCGTAGCAGTGCGTGACGAGCTGCGTCCCGAAGCCCGGGACGTGATTGCCCGGCTGCGGGCCTCCGGGTACACCACGGCCATGCTCACCGGGGACAACACGATCACCGCCAATGCCTTGGGCAAGGACGCCGGCATCACCGAAGTCCACGCCGACCTTCGCCCGGAAGACAAAGCCGAGATTATCCGGACGCTGAAGTCCCGCCAGCCCACCGCCATGGTCGGTGACGGCGTCAACGACGCCCCGGCCCTGGCCACCGCCGACACCGGAATAGCGATGGGGGCCATGGGCACCGATGTCGCGATCGAAACCGCGGACATCGCCCTGATGGGCGAGGACCTGAACCACCTGCCGCAGGTGTTGGACCACGCCCGCAGGACCCGGTCCATCATGCTGCAGAACGTGGGCTTGTCCCTGCTGTTGATCGCGGTCCTGATCCCGCTGGCACTGTTCGGGCTCCTCGGCTTGGCCGCGGTTGTTCTGATCCACGAACTGGCCGAAATCGTGGTGATCGGCAATGGCGTCCGGGCCGGCCGCATCAAGGCATCGCGGACGGGAAGTCCCGCACCGGCGTTGTCGGACACTTCCCGGGTTTCCGCATGAGTGCCACGAGCACCAGGCGGCCCCGGACAGGACGGGTCGTCCTCGGGCTCGGCGCCATCGCCTTGGCGGCGGTTGACCTGCTGGTCAAGACCGTTGTGGTCGAGACAATAGGTGATGGCAGGGTCCTGGACTTCGGTCTGTTCAACCTCAAGCTCGGCTATAACACCGGTGTCGCGTTAAGCCTCGGCGCGACCTTGTCCCCGTGGGTAGTGGTCGTTGCGACCACAGTGATCGTAGCGGCGCTGGCGGTATTCCTGTTCCGTGCGGTCCCCCGGTTCGGCATGCTTTCCTGCACCGGCGCTGTTTTCCTTCTCGGTGGCGCCCTGGGCAACCTGGTGGACCGGATGGACGGGGCAGGCGTCGTTGACTACCTGCATACCGGATGGTTCCCGACCTTCAACCTGGCTGACGTGTTCGTCGTCGGCGGAGTGGGCCTGCTGATTTTGGGCACGATACTGTTCCCCGCCGCGCGCAGGGAAGAGGACTGAATCGTTGGACATTGGTGAATACTTTGCCTCGACGGTGACCTCCGGGGCGCTGATCCTGGCGTTGCCTCTGGCCGCCGCAGCAGGTCTGGTGTCGTTCCTCTCTCCGTGCATCCTTCCGCTGGTTCCCGGCTACCTGGGCTTCGTCTCAGGGCTCACCGACCCAACGCAGCCGCGGAACAGGCGGCGGGTCCTCTCGGGGGTGGCACTGTTCATCCTGGGCTTCGGCGCCGTCTTCACCCTCTACGGTGCAGCCTTCGGAGCCATCGGATCCTGGCTGATCCGCTGGCAGGACCCGCTCATGAGGGGATTGGGCGTGGTGGTCATCATCATGGGCCTGGTCCTGCTCGGACGGTTCTCCTGGCTCCAGCAAACCCGCAAATTCCAGGGTCCGGGACGCGGCGGGCTCTCCGGCGCCCCGCTCCTGGGCATCGTCTTCGGCCTCGGATGGACCCCCTGCATGGGCCCAACGCTCAGCGCCGTGCTCAGCCTGAGCGTCACCGCCGGCAGCGCCTGGCGCGGGGCCCTGCTGGCCTTCATCTACTGCCTGGGACTCGGCATCCCCTTCGTCCTTGTCGCTCTGGGCTTGAACTGGGTCTCGAGGGTCCTGTCGGTGGTCCGCAAGCACATTCGGGCCGTCAACATCGGCGGCGCCGTCATGCTCATCATCCTGGGGGTCCTGATGGTAACCGGGGTGTGGGTGCAATGGATCTACCAGCTGCAGAACCTGGCAGGGACGTTCTTGATGCCCGTCTAGCCACGGTGACCCCGCACGCAGACACAATCAAGCAAGGACCGAGAACATGATCAACCAACCAGAGCCGCTGCGGCGCCCCGGACGCCGCACCATCCTGGGCCTGGGCGCGGCAGTACTTGCCCTCGCCGGCTGCGCAGCCCCGGACGATCTGGCCCAGCAGGCCAAGGCCGGCGATGACAAGAACTACATCGCCGGGGACGGGTCGGTCAACGAATACCCGCCCGGGTCGCGCGGCGCCGCGGTCTCCTTGGAAGGCCGGCTGTTTGACGGGCAAAAAGTTGCTGCCCGGGACTGGGCGGGCAAAGTCGTGGTGCTCAATTTCTGGTACGCGGCCTGCGCTCCGTGCCGGGTGGAGGCCCCGGACCTGGCCGCCCTGCACACGGAATTCAAAGACCAAGGGGTCTTGTTCTACGGCGTCAACGTCCGCGACGACGCCGCCACGGCCGCAGCTTTTGAGCGGACCTTCAAGGTCGAGTATCCCAGCTTCGATGACAGCGATGGCGGCATCCTGCTGGGCATGACCGAGTACGTCCCGCCCCGTGCAGTGCCCACCACCCTGGTGCTGGACACTCAAGGCCGCGTCAGTGCCCGGATCCTGGGGATCTCCCAAAAAGGAACCTTGAAGGCACTGATCACTACCGCAGCTGCGGGATCATGATTACCAAGCCCGCCGCCAGACCACCTAAAAGGACTTCTGCCATGACCAGCACCGCAAAACCCGCCGCGAACGTGAAACCCTCCGATCGTGGGGTTGCTTCAGCTGCTGAGGGGCCGGATATTCCCCGCATGACCCGCAACAAGCCGTTCGGGTGGCTCTTGGTCATCACCGGCGTCATCGGCTGGCTCGCCTCCGGCGCCCTGGTCCTGGAGAAACTCGAGGTACTCAAAGACCCCGGCTACAAAACCGTCTGCGACGTCAATCCCTGGATTTCCTGCGGTCAGGTCATGCAGACCTGGCAGAGTTCCGTTTTCGGATTCCCCAACATGTTCATTGGGATCGTGGCGTTCGCCGTCATCATCACCACGGGCATGGCCCTGCTTTCCGGTGCAACGTTCGCCCGCTGGTACTGGGCCGGCCTGCAGACAGGTGTCACGCTTGGGTTTGGCTTCGCCGTGTGGCTGTGGTCCCAGGCCCTGTACTCCATCCACATCCTCTGCCCCTTCTGCATGATCGTCTGGGCGGCAATGATTCCCCTGTTCGTCTGGGTCACGGCCCGGAACATCACCCATGGAGTCATCAAAGTACCCGCCGGAACGGCCCGCGTTGTCGGTGAGTTCGGCTGGATCATTACCGCGCTGCTCTACGTGGCTGTTACCGCAACCATCTTCTTCGCCTTCAGCCACGTCTTCCTGGGCACATCAGGACTCTGACCCTGGCATCGTGGGCGATGGGCGAGGCTTACATCCATCCCTGCGGATTCACGGTCTGTCCGTTAAGAAGTACCTCGAAGTGCAGATGGCAGCCGGTGGAGTTGCCGGTGGTTCCGGCTGCGGCCAGCCGCTGGCCGGCGGACACGGTCGCGCCCACGGAGGTTTCGATGGAGGCCAGGTGGTTGTAGGTGCTCTTCAGGCCGTTGCCGTGGTCCACCACAATTCTGTTCCCGCCACCATAGGGGGACCATCCGGCTTCCACGACGGTCCCGGCTCCGGCGGCGAATACTGCGGTCTGGCAGGCTGCCACGAGGTCAAGGCCGGTGTGCAGCTCCCCGGTGCCTGAGATCGGGCTGGTGCGGATACCGAACGGCGAGGTGACCGACATGCCGGCCAAGGGCGCCCCGAGCCGGGCTGTTGAGACAGGTTGCGCAGGAGCAGGGGCCGCAGCGGGGATCGGGGAGGCCGCCGGGGTCGTCGCCGCGGCCGCGCCGGCAGCAGCTAGGGGGGTCTTGGCGGGTACCGGCAACGGTGCCTGCTCGGTGGTGACAGCTGGTCGTTCATAACTGATCGAAGCCCCGACAGGGGCTTGGACGGGTGCGCCGGCAGCGACGGTTCCCGACGCCTGCACGGCAGGGGCGGTGCCGGTGGGGGCCGGGCCGGCATGGGCGGCGGTGAGCGCTGCGGTCAACAGCGCGGCGACGCTCAGCGTGGCGGCTGCGGTGACCTGTTTGCGGCGGCTCGCCCGCGCCCCTGCGCCTGGCAGGGGTCGGTGGCGACCGCTCGTGGGGGACATCATCGGGACGGCCACGCGGGGCGACAAACCGGAGGTTGGCTTTCGGCGGCGGCCATGGGGGGATACAGAAGACAAGGGGGATCGATCCTTTCGGTTCGCCTGCGAAGTTAGCTGTCGGGTTCGGGCCAAGGAAAAAGCCCGGCCGTGCCCGGCGGCTTTCTGGCCACCGGCATCACGGCTTCACCCCAAGGCAGGCTTACTGCCGATCCTGGGTCCTCCACCCCCGCCGTCAAAAAGGGATAGTCGTTTGATGCCCCGGGCGGGGTTCAGCGTGGGGCATCAAGGGTCTCAGTACAGAAAAACCTGAATTAATAGTAGCCGCAAAGCATCATCGTTACAATTTCGTGACACTACGTTCCCGTGTCGTGCAGGCGCGGACGCTATCCGGTGGCCGTGGCGGGCGGCCGGTACGCAATTGCTGTGCGTCTCTTCAGATGTGCAGCCAAAGGCTCAACGAGGCCCAGCGCAGGATGGTTCCCGCGCGCCGTGATGTCCGTCCGTTGGGGATTGTCCATGACCCGCGCTGCGCGGGAATCCGCCGCCCTGCGCCAGGGTCACAGTCCCATCGAGTCCAGCAGGGCGTCTTCTTCCTCGGCGCGGGAACGCTTGGGCGCGGAGGGATGACGGGGTTGCTGGACGGTGCTTGCTGTCTGCGCGGATTCGTCCGGGATTTCACGCTCCTCACGGTGGATGCGGGCCTGTTGACGTGCCATGTATCCGAAGCCGACGAACGCCAGAACCCCGAAGGTGATCCACTGCATGGCGTAGGACAGGTTTGATCCTTCCTTGACGGCCGGTTGGGCAAGTTGCTGGGGAACTACGGCGGGCTGGGGGGACTCCGAGGCCATCACCCCGTAACTGCCTGTCATCAAGGGATAGCCCAGCTGGCTCGCGAAGTAGGGCAGGTCGATGCTGGCCAGTTGTCCCTCGGGAGCGTCCCGGCCAAGGTCGGGTTCGGAGGGTTTGATGCGCACCACCGCGGAGATCTCGCCCGGTGGCGGGGCCGGCACGGCATCGGGGTATCCGGGCCGAAGGTTGCCGATCGGCAGCCACCCCCGGTTGATCACGATCGTTTCACCGGAAGCAAGCCGGAACGGAACCACTACCTCATATCCGGCAACGGAGTTATTGGGCCGGTTCCTGACGATTCTCTGGTCCTGGACAAGGTACCGGCCGGACACTGCAACGGTTGTCCACTTCGCGTCGGGGTCGGCGACCTCGAAGTAGGGGCGGGCGTCCTGAAACAGCGCGGGGGGTTTGTCGTAGTTCTCCTGGACCCTGCGGATCTCTGCCACTGTCTGGTTCCGACGGTCCATCTGCCAGTTTCCCAGGCCTATGCATGCGGCGGCGAAAAGTGCGGCCAGCAGCAGCCACCCCACCCAACGCCACGACAGCAGGAAGCTATACGCCACTGTTTTCCTCCCGAAGCTGCCATCGCCGTGCCAACAGGGCGCGGATGGCGGTGGCCTCTGCGGCCAGGCGGTGGTCTTCTCCTCGGGCCAGGAGGCCGTACTCGACCATCGTCCTGCCGTCCTCGTGGGTGCCGGCGCGGACCCAGGCTCGGCGCCGGTTCACATATAACGAAACCATCAGGCCTGTCACGGCCAGCAGGGAAAACGCCAGGACCCCACCTTGGGCGGGGGTGCTGCGCACATCCACTCCGATGTAGCGTTTCAGCCCGTCGAAGCTGATGCTTCCCTTGCCGTCGGGCAGCGTGTACGTGCCACCGGGGGCGAGTGTGATGCCCCCGGCGGGCAGGTCCCTGCCGTTGAGTTGGGTCAGCTTGGCCACGTCCAGGACATAGACGTTTTGCGGGGCTCCGGTGTCCAGTCCAAGGTCTCCGTAGTATGAATTCAGGTTCAGCTGCGGGTTCAGGGGATCGGGATCGAAGCTGTAGGACACACCCTGGTCGTTCTTGATGGCCGAAGGCAGAAAGAACCCGACAAAGCCCAGCTGGGACGGTGCCGCGTCCGGGACCTTGAGCACCACCGAGGAGGTGTACACCCCGTCGTTGGGGATGGACACCACGGGACCGCTGAACGCGGTTTTCCCGGTGCCGTCCTTTACCGTGACGACCGGGGCGTAGCCGTTGCCGACGAGGAACACCCCGGTTTCACCGAAGTAGACCGGTTCGTTGACTTTCAGGATCTGTTCCCGTGCCGGGGACTCCGTTCCGTCTTTGGTGGTCAGCTTTGCGGTGAAATCGATCGGCTGGCCGAACTGCCGGGATGATTCCCTGTCGAAACGGACTTCGAATGTCTCGAGAGTGACGGCGAACGGATCCAGCCAGGCGGTGTTGAAGTTGGTTCCCGGGGTGAAGGCGTCGTAGCTGACCAGGGTGTTGACGAAGGTGCCGCCTTCGATGAGAATTTTCTGTCCGCGGTAGCCGAACATGCCGCCGACGGCCACGCAGACCAGCACCCCGATCAGCGCGGTGTGGAACACCAGGTTGCCGGCTTCCTTCACGAAGCCGCGCTCGGCACCCACAGACGGCCGCGTTCCGTCCGCGTCCCTGACTTCCACCCGGTAGCGGCGTTTCCTGAGCACTTCCGCGGCGTCCGCAATGGCGGCAGCGGCAGGGACTCCGGCGTCGGCGGGCAGCACCAGGGTGCCGTACTCCGGCAGGCGCGAAAGGCGTTTGGGGGTACGCGGCGGCCGGGACCGCATGGCCTTGTAGTGCGCGGCAGCACGTGGCGTGACGCAGCCGGCCAGCGAAATGAACAGCATCAGATAGATCGCGGAGAACCACACCGAGGAGTAGACATCGAACATCTGCAGCGCATCCAGGACCGGCCCATACCCGGGGTTGTCCTTGATATAGCGGGTAACGAGTGCGGGATTGGCCGAGCGTTGCGGGAACAACGAGCCCGGCACGGCGCCCACCGCGAGCAGGAGCAGCAGGAACAGGGCCGTCCGCATGCTGGTCAGCTGCCGCCAGGCCCAGCGCAGCATGCCACCGGGTCCCAACGCGGGCAGCACGGGCGCCGGAGCCTGGTATGCGGGCGCGGACTGTGGGGTGCCTGGTGTTCTCATCGCCGGCGCACCGGACGGTTGGCCAGCTGACGCAGGTATTCGTTGTAGGCGTCCAGGTCCGGGTCCCCCACTACCGCCGCCTTGCGTTCGGATTTGGCCCAGCCGCGGGCCTCGTCCCGCTGCCAGCGCACCAGGATAAACATCAACAGCAGCACCCCCGGCAGCTCCCCGTACGACCAGGCCAGCCCGCCGGCCAGGCCCTGGTCCTGCATCGGATCCACGTTCCAGCTTTCCGGTGGTGCGGCGAAGAACTTCACCATGGGTGCGGTGGCCATCATGATCACGACGCCGAAAAACGCATGCAGCGGCATCTCGGCAAAGATGTCCAGCAGCCGGCCGAAGTGTGTTTGCCTGCTCGGCAGCGGATCAGCGGAAATCAGCGGCACCGTGAACAGGATGCCCGCGGCCAGGAACAACAATTCCAGCCCGACGTGCCCGTACCAGTTCGGCAACAGCAGGTCCGCGAGCCCGGAAAAATAGACGCCGTAGAAGCTGAGCAGGAACAACGGCACCATGAAGGCCGGGTGAATGGCCAGCCGGCCCCAACGGGACCGCAGACCCCAGAGGGCAAACCTCAGGACCGGCCGGCCCAACCGGCCGTGCGGGGTCGCCCGCAGCAGCAAGGTCCCGGGGGAACCAATGACCAGCAGGGGCGGGACAGCCATCATCAAGGTCAGCTGCTGAAACATGAAAATGGAGAACATCCGCAGCCCGTAACCCTCGATCCCGGCTCCCATGACAACGATGATGGCCAGACAACCGAACAGGAAGGATGCCGTGCGCACCGGGGACCAGTGCCGGCCCTGCCGCCAGAGACTGATCGCGCCCGCAAGGTAAAGGGCCGCGGCCAGCAGTGTCAATGCCGGGATCAGCGGAACAGGCTGCAGGTTCGGTGCAAGGTACTCGCCCAGCGTCGGCGGCAGGGTAGGAAGCCAGACCGGGCCCTCAATTCCAGGATCACCCATCTGAGTACCGCCGTCCGGCCGCGACCGCAGGGCCGGGTGCGGGCGGGGCGGGGGCGGGTGTTAGCTGTTGCTGACCATTTTCAGCCGGTCCTGGCCGGCATGTCCGACGTGCGTGAGGCCAAGATCGAGCAGCATGCGCACGTGCGAGTCGGCCAGCGAGTAGTAAGCCATCCGGCCGGCCCGACGGACCTGCACCACACGCGGGCCGCGCAGCAGCCGCAGCGCATGGGAAACGCCGGATTCGCTCAGACCGGTGGTGGCGGCCAGGTCGCACACGCACATCTCCCCTTCGAGCAGGGCGATGAGGATCCTCACCCGTCCGGGGTCCGAGAGCAGCCCGAAAATTACGGCCAGATCCGTCACGTCCGTATCCGCCGGCATCCGGGACCTGACGGCCTCGACCTTCTCGGCATCGATCAGCCGGACGGCGCAGTCGCTGCCCGGTTGGCTGGGCATCGGCGCTGCCTGTGCTGTTCCCGTCATTCATCAAGACTACCTCTACCTGCTAATGCGTCGCATTTGCCTTCTGGCGTGTCCGGGCCGTGTCACACGGGCCCGGACTCGGGGATCCTGGCGGTATCCAGGCAGCCACCGATTAACGTCTGAACAACTCTACAGATAATCTTGAATGGCGCCGGAACGCACCGGTGCCGCCTGACTCCCGGGCCATTGGGGAGGCAGGTACGGGACCAGTGTTAGGGAACCATTGTGGCTTTGAAAGCCCCCGCCGCCGGCGGCAGCCCGGCTACCTCGCCGAAATTGCGGTGGCTGGCCGCGGCCGGCGTGATTGCCGTGATCGTGGTCCTGGTGGCGACGGCCTACGGCAGGGGGACCCTGCCGGCTGAAACCCGCGATCCTGGCGCCTTGGTCCGCTGGGGCTACGGCGTGGCCCAGACCGTGCAGAACGTGGCAGCGGCGGCCACCATCGGCGCCCTGGTCTTCGCGGCCTTCATCGTGCCGCCGGTGCTGCGGGGCCGCAAGGGCCGCGGATCCGCGTCCCGCACGGCGGACCTTTCGGCGGCGGAGATCGCGGCCGCTGATGAGCATCCGGCGTTCAGCCGGATCATGGTGCTGGCCTCGGTGGCGAGCCTGGTGTGGACTCTCTCGGCCGGGGCGGTGCTGGTGTTCAGTTTCGCCGATATTGCAGGGGTTCCGGTCTCCGGCAGCCGCGAGTTCGCCGCCCAGATCGTCTCCTACATTACTGAGCTTCCCAACGGTGCGGCTTGGCTGTGGGTGGTCATCATCTCCGCGGTCGTGGCCACCCTGACCTTCGGCGTCCGGTCCGGCGCGGGCCTGGCCGCCGCGGCCCTGCTGGCTTTGGGCGGCCTGCTGCCGGTGGTGTTGATCGGCCACGCGGCCGGCGGCAACGACCACGAACAGGCCATCAACTCCCTCGGTCTGCACCTGGTCGGTGTATGTCTGTGGCTGGGCGGCCTGATCGCGCTGGCCGTGGGCGGGACCGCTTTCGGCAAAGACACCGCGGCGGTCCTGCAGCGGTTCTCCACCCTGGCCGGTTTCGCCTTTGTCCTCGTCGTGGCCTCGGGAATCATCAATGCCACCATCCGCATCGAACTCCCGGCCGGTCTTGCCTCCCCCTACGGTGTCCTGCTCCTGGCGAAAACAACGGCCGCCATCGCCTTGGGAGCGATCGGGTACCTGCATCGGAAACGGCTCATTCCGGCGCTGAGCGTAAAAAACCGGACCGGGCAAGCCACCCGGCTGCTGTGGCGCTTCATCGTCGTGGAGCTGCTGATCATGGGCGCCGTCAGCGGCCTCGCCGCCGCACTGAGCCGCACCCCGCCACCGGCCGGCGAAGACATCCGGCCGGCCCTGACGCCCGCCGAGATCCTCACCGGCTACCTTCTGCCGCCGGAACTGACCCCCGAACGCTGGTTCACCATCTGGCGCCCGGACTGGCTCTGGATCGCCTTCGCCGTTTTCGCCGCGTACCTATACCTGCGCGCAGCGCAGCGCCTGCGCCGCCGCGGGGACTCCTGGCCATGGATCCGCAGTGTTGCCTGGCTCGTCGGACTGGCCGCGCTGGTGTTCTTCACCTCGGGCGGACCCTCGGTCTACGGGCGGATCCTGTTCAGCGCCCACATGCTCGACCACATGGCCCTGACCATGGTCGTCCCGGTATTCCTCGTCCTGGGCGCGCCGGTCACCCTGGCGCTGCGGACCTTGAAACCCCGCAACGACGGGTCCCGGGGGCCGCGGGAATGGGTCATGATGCTGATACATTCCCGCCTCGCGGCCATCGTGACCCATCCATTGTTCGTGGCCGCCAATTTCGCCGGCTCCATCGTCCTGTTCTACTACTCCGACGCCTTCGGTTTCGCCCTCAAAGAGCACGTCGGGCACGAACTCATGACCGTCCACTTCGTGATCACCGGCTACCTGTTCGTCCTGTCGATGATCGGCACCGATCCCGTTCCGCGCCGGGCTCCCTACCCGCTCCGGCTGTTGTTGCTGTTGGCCACCATGGCCTTCCATGCCTTCTTCGGCGTCACGTTGATGGGATCGACCACCCTGATCCAACCCGAGTGGTTCACTGAACTGGGCCGCGAATGGGGCGCCCCGCCCTTGGAGGACCAGCAAATGGCCGGCGCCATCACCTGGGGCATCGGAGAGGTCCCGACCCTGCTGATCGCCATTGGCGTGGCCGTCATGTGGTCACGGTCGGATGCCCGCGAAACGCGCCGCAGCGACAGGGCAGCCGCCCGCACCAACGACGCCGACCTGAATGCCTACAACGCCATGCTCGCCCAACTGGAAGAACGCGACACCAGGACCCGGGGCCATGACGGTCAGCGCTAAACCGGGCCCAGCAACAACCCTGAATTCAGCATTCTATGAATCCAGATATTTCTGTATTATTGCGGGTATGCGCATACTATCCACGATTGACGTGCTGGCCCGGTTCGGCAAAGCCCTCGCAGACCCGACCAGGGCCGCGATCCTGCTGCAGCTCAAGGACGGTCCGGCGTTCCCGTCGGATCTGGCCGAAAGCATCGGGGTCAGCCGCCAGATTCTCTCCAACCATCTGGCCTGCCTGCGCGACTGCGGCCTGGTCGCCGCCGAACCGGCCGGACGCCGGGTCCGGTACGAACTCGCCGACGCCAAACTGGCCCACGCCCTGGATGACCTGCTGGGCACCATCCTGACCGTGGACACCATCTGCGGATGCGCCGAACCCAAACACGACCAGGACACCACACGCGCCCCCGCTGCCGCCGACATCCTGGAGGTCCACTCATGAGCGGCCACGAGCACGACCACGCCGCCGAGGCAACCTCCCGGCGCGGCAAACTCATCGCCGTCTTTGCCATCACCTTCACGGTGATGATTGCCGAGATCATCGGTTCCGCGCTGACCGGCAGCCTGGCGCTGCTGGCCGATGCCGGACACATGTTCACCGACTCGGCCGGGCTGCTGATTGCGCTCATCGCCGCGTCGCTGGCCTTGAAACCTGCCACCCTGAAGCGCACCTGGGGTTACAAACGCGCCGAAATCATCGCCGCCGCCGGGCAAGCGGCACTGCTGCTCGCGGTCGGCGGCTTCGTCATCGTCGAAGGCATCCGCCGGCTCTTCGAGCCCCCGGAAATCGGCGAATCCACCATGCTCTGGTTCGGCATCATCGGCCTGGCCGGCAACGCGGTCGGCCTGCTCATCCTCGCCTCCGGCCGGAACCACAACTTCAACATGAAGGCAGCCTTTCTCGAGGTCCTCAACGACGCCCTCGGGTCCGTCGCCGTCATCGCAGCAGCCATCATCATTGCCCTCACCGGCTGGCTCCAGGCCGACGCCCTGGTGTCCTTGCTGATCGGCGTCCTGATCATCCCCCGCACACTCAAACTGCTCCGCGACACCGTGAACGTGCTCATGGAATCCACCCCCAAGGGTTTGGACCTGGCCAAGGTACGCGAGCACATCCTGGCCCTGCCCCACGTCATCGACGTTCACGACCTCCATGCCTCCCTTGTGGCCTCCGGAACCCCGGTCCTCTCCGCCCATGTCACTGTCGAGGACAACTGCATGACCGACGGGCATGCCGCCAGCATCCTGGCGGACCTGCAGGACTGCGTAGCCCAGCACTTCGACATCAGCGTCGAACACTCCACCTTCCAGATCGAACCCGCCGCCCACCGCGACCAGGAAAGCATCCACCACTGATGACACAAACCAAAACCCCTCCCCCGCCCATGGACACCGCCAAGAAAGCCCGGGTCTTCATCTGGGTCCTGCTGGCCGTCCTCGTCGCCGTCGGGGTGATCTGGTACACCGTGTTCACTCTGAACAAACCCGCACCGGCCGCCCAGGCACCGGCCGCGGCCGCGGAAGCCCAACTGGTCCGCGAGGACAGCCACCGCGTCACCTCCCCGGCCACCGAGAAAGCCCAGCTGGTGGAGTTCCTGGACTTCGAATGCGAGGCGTGCCTTGCCGCGCAGCCGGTGGTCGAGGAACTGAAAAAGGAATTCGGTGACCGGATCACCTTCGTCAACCGCTACTTCCCGTTGCCGGCGCACCGTAACTCAGCCACCGCGGCCCTTGCCGTGGAAGCCGCCGCCCAGCAGGGCAAATACGAGCAAATGTACGCCAAAATGTTCGAGACCCAGCCGCAATGGGGCGAGAAAACCGAGTCCCAGGCGCCCCTGTTCCGCACCTTCGCCCAGGAGCTCGGACTGGACCTGACCGCCTACGACGCCGCCGTGGCCGATGACAAGACCAAGGAACGGATCAAAAAGGACATCGCCGACGGCACCGCCCTGGGCGTCAAGGGCACGCCGACGTTCTTCCTCAACGGGGAAATGCTGACCTTGGAGACCAAGGAACAATTCCGGCAGCTGCTCGCAGACGCCGCAAAATAGCGGACCAGCCGGCGCGGGGTAGCCGTTGCCCTGCCGCCCGTCTTCTACGTAACGTAGAACGATAGTTCTTCCTAGGAAAGGAGTGGTGCGCGATGACATTTGCGCGCGCACCGTTCCGCCTCCCCAGGGCCGCTGCCGTTGCGGTGACGGTCCTGACCTTTGCTGCCGCAGCGCATGTGTTTGCCGACGGTGAACTCCCGGCCTTCCCTGTCATGACCGCCCTGACAGCTGTTGTCACGCTGTCTGCGGTGATGCTGGCGGGCAGGAAAATGACCGCCCCCATGCTGGCCGCATATCTCGGCGTTGGCCAGACTGTACTGCACCTGGCCTTCTCGGCTTTGTCCGGTCCCGGTGCGCCCGCGCCCACCGGCGCCCACCACGGTGTGTTGCCGGGCGGCACCGGAAGCGTTGCGGCCGGGAGCCCGCATGACCACCTCAGCGCGGATGTCAGCCTCGGAATGCTCGCAATGCATGCGGCAGCGGTTCTCGTTACCGCTCTTGTCATGGCACGGGGTGAGTCGGCGCTGTGGGCGTTGGCGGCCTGGCTGCGGCCCTTGGTGGACACGCTTGAACCATCTGCAATCCAAACCTGTCGTGAGGTTCCGGTCGCGGCAGCGCCGGCCCTTTCTCCGCGGAGGAAGGCGCTGCTCCGGCCGCCCGTGCGGGGACCTCCGCTGTGCGCGTCCGCCGGCACGTACTGACCATGTGGTTCAGGGCGGCCCGGCGCGGCCCCGGTCCTCTCCCGCTTCAAGCAGAATTGCAGAATCCCATGAAACCCCGTACTCCCCGACGCTTCCGCCTCCGGCTGGCCATCGCCACGGCCTTCCTGCTCCCGGCCTTCGCCGCAACTCCGGCGCTGGCCCACGACGCCCTGGAATCAACCGTGCCGGCGAAGGACACCACGGTCACAGCCGCCCCCGGCAGCGTGTCCCTGACGCTCTCGGAGCCTCCCCTGGACACAGAGCAGCTGAACCTGAGCGTTATCACCGTCACCGACGAGACGGGCAAGACCCTCAGTGACGGCAAGGTCACTGTGGAGGGTCCGACCATTTCCGCCGCCATCACCGGCGGGATCAACGGCGTCTATAAGGTCCTCTGGCGCACGGTTTCCTCCGACGGACACCCTATCGAAGGCAACTACTCCTTCACCGTCCAGGATCCCGCCCAAGCCATTGCCGGGTCACCGTCAGCGACGCCAACCCCGGCCGCGGAAACGGCCACCAGCACCCCGGCGCCGGCAGCCCAAACGGCACCGGATCAGATTAAACCCAACGACGACAACGCTCCCATGGCCGTGGGCATTGCCGCCGCCATCCTCGCTGTTGCCGCCGCCGCGTTCTTCATCGCCCGCAAGCGCCGGGACAAGGCCTCCGGAGCCTAGCCGAGCGACTGAACCATCCAATTCCCCGGCTCCGGGTAACAGTAGTGCCCGGGGGCCGGGGCACCGGGCACTACTGTGCAGCGGCGGCCGCTGCTCGGCGATCCGTCAGGACCCGTGATATCCAGCCCGCGATGGTAGCCACAACCATGACTGCCAGGGCGCCCATACCGGCATAGAACAGCACCGTCGGAAGGTTGGATGGTGCCGACGAACCGTCCACGGCGGCCATGATGCTCAGCCAGTACCCGATTGTGGCGATCACCCAGAGAGCACCGGCGGCCGCTGGCAGCCAGGACCAGCGGGAAAACCATACCGGTCCCCGACGGTAGGACAGGGCGATGGCGACAGCCACGACGCCCGCGACCGCCAGCAACTGCAGTCCGAAGAGGTACGGGCCGGCCACCAGGCCAACGGGAATGCAGAGCCCTCCAATGAGCACGAGTCGACGGGCGCCAAGCGGCATCTTAACGGCGTCCGCCGGTGCCGAGGACAGGCTCGCGTCAGTTTTTGAAATCATCGGGCTACGTGGCTCCTAGAAGAACGGGTGCTGCGGTTCAGCCCAGCATCACCAGGGTCAGCCTGCCCTGAAAGAGCAGGAACAATATATGAGCATACTTTCATACGTTTCGCGTTTGGTGATCCCCGGGTCCCCGCAGACGGTGGCTAAAACCGGAGGAACGCGTATGAAAGGCTTTGCGGATGGTTCGCTCCGGGTGGGCAGAACGCCGGCCGGGTGGAAGCCTCGGTCCTTGGGTTTGTTGGCTGAGGGCCTTGTGAGGCGGCAGGGCGGACCTCTAAACTGCGTCCCAAGGGTTACTTGGCGGATTCGCTCCGGTGATCCGGCTTTGGCCTGATATTCGTGGTTGAGGTTGGATCCGGTCCAGTTCTTCCGGAACGACGAGCCAAGCACAGTACCTGAGTGTTCATAACTGAAGATCTTGGTTTGACCCTGGCTGGGGAGCGGCAAGCAGGGACCGCGTGGACAGCGCGGCCTCATCTCGCAACAGGCGTGTCCACTCCAGGAGTCCCCATGTCCGGTCCTTCAGCCACCCCGCAGCCAGTCCTGAAGCGTTTGATCGTGCCCTTGGTACTTTTGCTGGTTGCCGCTCTGCTTCCGGTCACGGTTCCGGCGGCCTCTGCGGCGGGTCCGTGTGATCCTGTGGTGAACCCGGTGGTGTGCGAGAACTCCAAGCCCGGCAGCCCGGCCTCGGAGTGGGACATTTCCGGCCCGGGCGATGACAGCATCCAGGGGTTCTCCACCGAGATCAGCGTCAACGCCGGGCAGCCCATCCGTTTCAAGATCGACACCCCCGCGCCCAGCTACACCATCGCGATCTACCGCACCGGCTGGTACGGCGGCGACGGTGCACGCAAGATTGCCGATGTGACCCCGTCGGCCCTGCGCCAAAACCAGCCCCAGTGCCTGAATGACCTCAGCACCGGACTCTATGACTGCGGCACGTGGGCGGTCTCGGCGACGTGGCAGGTGCCGGCCACGGCTGTCTCCGGTGTTTACCTCGCTCTCCTGACCAGGCCGGACACGGGCGGGCAAAGCCACATCACCTTTATTGTGCGCGCCGACGGCAGCCGCTCGGACGTTGTTTTCCAGACCTCGGACCCGTCCTGGCAGGCGTACAACTCCTACGGGGGCTCGGACTTCTATCAGGGGGCGAACGGCCGCGCCTACAAGGTCAGCTACAACCGGCCGGTGGCAACCCGGGGCGGTCCGGACGGCCGGGATTTCTTCTTCGCCAACGAATATCCGATGGTGCGGTTCCTGGAACAGAACGGCTATGACGTCAGCTACATCAGCGGCCTCGACACCGACCGGAGCGGGGCCCAGCTGCTCAACCACAAGGTCTTCCTCTCGGTCGGCCATGACGAATACTGGTCGGGCCCGCAACGGGCGAACATCACCGCCGCCCGTGATGCCGGGGTGAACCTGCAGTTCCTCTCCGGTAATGAGGGGTACTGGCGCACCCGCTTCGAACCTTCCCCCGTGGACGGTGCTGCAGGCCGGACGCTGACCTCCTACAAGGAAACCTGGGCCAACGAAAAGATCGACCCCAGCCCCGAATGGACCGGCACCTGGCGTGACCCACGCTTCGCGGCCCAGGCCAACGGCGGCGGGCTGCCCGAAAACGGGCTGACCGGGACCATCTATATGTCCAACTACTCCGATTTGCCGGTCACCGTCGATTCGGAGGAAGGCAAGACCAGGCTGTGGCGGAACACGTCCCTGGCCTCGCTGCCGGCCGGTTCCTCGGCGGCGCTGGCGCCCCACACCGTGGGGTATGAGTCCGACGAGGACCTCGACAACGGGTTCCGCCCACCGGGTTTGGTCCGGTTGTCCACCACCGTCGGGGAGGTGCCCCAGTATCTTCAGGACTTCGGCAACACCGTCCTGCCCGGCACCACAACCCATCATGTGACCCTTTACCGTGCCGCCAGCGGCGCGCTCGTGTTCTCCGCCGGCAGCGTCCAGTGGACCTGGGGCCTGGACGAGGTGCACGACGGCGACGGCGCACCCGCCGACCCGAGGATGCGACAGGCCCAGGTCAACCTCCTGGCCGACATGGGCGCCCAACCTGCCACCCGGGCCGCCGGCCTGGTTGCCGCCGTCCCGAGCACGGACCGGACCGCGCCCACCGCAGCGATCACTGCACCGGCCGACGGGGCGGCCGTGCCGCACGGGACCAGCGTCACCGTCACCGGAACCGCGGCTGACACCGGCGGTGTTGTGGCCGGCGTCGAGGTCTCCACCGACGGCGGCGCCACCTGGCACCCCGCCCAAGGCAAGCAGAACTGGAGGTATACGTACATCCAGAAAGGTTTGGCTACGGCAACCATCCAGGCACGGGCCATTGACGACAGCGCCAACATCGGCGCGGCTGCCACCAGGAACCTGGCCCTCAGCGGCCCCTACAGTGTCTTCGGCCAAACCGTTCCCGCTGTCGCGGACTCGGGCGACGGCGGCGCGTACGAGATGGGGATGCGCTTCACCCCTTCGGTGGACGGTTTCATTACCGGTGTCCGCTTCTACAAGAGCGCGGCCAACACCGGTGCCCACACTGGGTCCTTGTGGAGCTCGACCGGGGAGCGTCTGGCCACGGCGACGTTCACGAACGAGACCCCCTCCGGGTGGCAGTCCGTGCTGTTCGCCCAGGCAGTGCCCGTCGCGGCGGGCCAGAAGTACACGGTGTCCTACTGGGCTCCGAACGGCCGGTACTCGATCCAGAATTTCCAGTGGGCGAGCTTTGGCGCCACGGACGCCCCCTTGAAGGTGGCCGGGGGTTTCGGGGCCGAGCCGGCCGGTGTCTATGCCACCTCCTCCGGATTCCCGACATCAAGTTATAACGGCGGCAACTACTTCGCCGATGCCCTGTTCAGCACGGTGGACAGCAGCCCCATGACGGTCTCCGGGCACACACCGTTCCCGTCCTCGTCCAGCGTTTCGGTGGACACCAAGGTCAGTGCCGTGTTCTCCAAACCCGTCACCGCTTCCAGCATCCAGCTGGCCCTGCAGTCCCCCGACGGCCCTGTCACCGGCACGACGGCGTACGATCCCGCCACCCGGCGGGCAACCTTCACCCCGACGAACGCACTGGCGTTCAGCACCCTGTACACCGCAACGCTTTCGGGAACCGACACCCTCGGTGGTCCGGTGACGGCAGGCGGGACCTGGTCGTTCACGACCGGGGCAACAGTGCCGGTTCCGGGATCTTGCCCGTGCAGCCTCTTTGACGACTCCGTCACGCCGGGCATCGCTGAGATTCAGGACGGCGTTCCGTTGACGTTGGGCGTGCGGTTCTCCAGCGTTTCCGCCGGTGAAGTAGTAGGCATGCGCTTCTACAAATCGGCAGGAAACACCGGCGCCCACAACGGCACCCTCTACACGGCGGCCGGGCAGCAACTTGCCACGGTGGCGTTCACCAATGAAAGCGCCTCGGGGTGGCAGACGGCAATGTTCAGCCAACCGGTCCAGATGGCAGCGAACACGGACTACATCGTCTCCTACAAGTCACTGACCGGCACCTATTCCGCCACGGCCAATGGATTCGGTTCAGGCATGAGCGTTGGTCCGTTGCGGGCCGGCCCGGATGCGGGCGCCTACACCTACAGCGGCGATTTCCCCGGAGCACGATCAACAGCAAGCTACCTGGTGGATGTCATGGTGATGGTCCCACCACCGGCATTCACCCCGACAGGCCACTCCCCGCTCCCCGGCGCGTCCAGCGTTCCGCTGGACAGCCAAGTCAGTACCGTACTGTCCGAACCGGCCGAGGCATCCAGCGTGAACCTGACGGTAAAGGCCGCCGACGGAACAACCGTTCCCGGATCCACCAGCTACGACCCCCAGACACGGAAGGTCACGTTCAGCCCGGCCGCGCCGCTGGTGTCCGGGACGTCGTACACGGCCACCGTCACAGCAACCGCCGTGTCCCGGCAACCACTGAGCAACGCCTCCTGGACGTTTGCCACTGTCCCGGCCCCAAGGACACCCGGGACGTGCCCCTGCACGCTCTACCAGGACTCCGTTACGCCCACCGTCGCGGAGGTCAACGACGGCGTGCCGCTGACCCTGGGCGTCCGGTTCGCCAGCGACACCGCCGGCCAAGTCACCGGCGTACGGTTCTACAAGGCCGCCGGCAACACCGGAACACACACCGGCTCCCTGTACACAGCCGGCGGGCAGCTTCTGGCCACCGTCACCTTCACCAACGAATCCAGCTCCGGCTGGCAGACAGCGACGTTCAGCCAGCCGGTCGAGATCACAGCCAACACCGAGTACGTCGTGGCGTACAAATCTCCCGCCGGAACCTACTCCTACACTCCGGCAGGTTTCGGGGACGGCTTCGCCAGCGGACCGCTGCGCACGGCCCCGGATTCCGGTGCGTTCAGCTACAGCGCAGACTTCCCCGGCACGGCCTCCACGGCGAGCTATCTGGTGGACCTGGTCTTCATGGCCGCGGTGCCCCCGCTGACGATAACCGACCGGTCCCCTGCGCCGGACGCCACGGGAGTCCCTGTTGATGTCAAACCCACGCTGACGCTCTCAGCCGCCATTAAGCCAGGTGCCTCGTTCGCGCTGGCGGCGAACGAGGCACCCGTTACCGGCAGCGCTGCCCTGTCCACCGACGGCCGCACCCTGACCTTCACCCCGGGAGCTCCTTTGCCGGGCAACACAACCATCTCCGTGAACGTCAGCAACATCGAATCCCACCAGGGCCAGACGCTGCCGACCACCACCTGGCAATTCACCACTGCCGACCCTGATGCCGCGCAAACCTCCATCTTCGGGGAACTCCAACCCCAGACAGCAACCTCCGATGACGCGTCATCGGTTGAACTGGGAACGGCGTTCACGGTCTCCGAAGCCGGCACTGTCACCGGCATCCGGTTCTACAAGGGATCCGGAAACACCGGAACCCATGTGGGCTCCTTGTGGAACGCCGCGGGAACACGGCTGGCCCAAGTGACCTTCACGAATGAAACAGCGAACGGTTGGCAAACCGCGATGCTGTCCTCCCCGGTAGCCGTAGCTCCGGGGGAAACGTACGTCGTGTCCTATCTGGCGCCCAACGGCCGCTACGCTTACACGCCTGCGTTCTTCGCCCAAACCTGGGTCAGCGGCGTGTTCACCGCCGCCGGGCCCAACAACGGCCGCTACCTGTACGGTTCCGGCGGTGTTGCACCCACGAACTCGTGGAACTCCACGAACTACTTCGTCGACGTCCTCTACTCGGCCACCGCACCGGCACAGGCGACGCCCGGCCCAACACCCACGCCTACCCCGACAGCAACGCCGTCACCATCCGCAACGGCGACAGCGACACCCTCCCCAAGTCCGACCGCCAGCCCGTCATCGTCACCCAGCCCCTCACCGGGCCCGACACCGTCCGGCGGCCTGCTGTGCGGCCTGCTGGGAAGCTGCTGAGACGTGGAGCGGCATTCAGGCTGCTGACGTCCGTCCGCTCCCCCGAGTTTTCCGGGTCGGACGTCAGCGGACCACACTCGGGGACCACGCGTGCTCAATGAACAGGCTCGGCTGGGACGCGGGATCGGTTGGCAGTTTCCAGATGTTGCTGTCACCTTCAGTGGTTTCGTCCGCAAGACCATACAACAGGTTCTGATCATCCAGCCACTCAATCTGGTCATCGACGCTGCGCTTCTCCGAAAGCACCGTTTCAGTGCCGGTGGCCAGGTCGAGCAGCGCCACGTTCCAATGTGCGGTCAGGGGCCCGCCGACGTTCTTCTTATACGCGATCCTGGTGCCGTCCGGCGACACTGAGGGGCATTCAACGTTGTCGTGGATGGCCGTCAGCGTCCTGGCCGCGATACTCCCCTGGACCAGCCAGATCCGCCCTGACGACGCGGCCGTGGCGTAAAAAACATCACTCTGGCCGGGTGCGAAAGTCACACCCCAAATGTTCCTGTCACTGGCCAGCAGCCGTTCGCCGTTCACGATGAGTGCGAAGTCTTCGAGGTTTCCTGTACCGCCCCCGGGCAACGTGATCTCAGTTGCTGTGGAGAACCCGGCTTGAGTGTAGGAGTGACCGGAGACAAACACCGTGGTCGCGATCAGGGACCCGTCCGCGCTGGTGCGCGCCCGGCTCGGAATGCCGGGCACAGGCCACGAACGCTCCTGCTCCCATTCCCGGTTCAGGACGGCCGCTTCGTGAGTCGTCACCAAGCCGCGGTTGGATCTGAGACAGACCACCGTGGCGTCAGCGCCATAGACCCGGTCGCAGGCCTGGTCACTGACCGCACGCTTGCCACCAGGGGCAGAAAGAGGCACGGTGGCCGCATTGCCATACCCCTGCCCGTCGGCTGTGTTCCTGAAAAGAATGAAAGGGACCCCCGGGAGGGGCTGGCCTGCAGTGACGTCTACCGATGAGGCCGCACTGCGGCTCTCCTCGAAGCGCTGGTACGCTCCCACCGCGTAGATCCCGGCCCCAGCAAGAACCAGCGCGGTAACCGCCAGGAGAATTCCCCACCGCAATCTCCCGCCTGCAATGGTCCCGGTTCCTGCGCTCGTCTTATTCATGGAGGCGCTTGACGTAGTCAGCCATGCCCGGCACGGTGAACGCCACGACACCGAGTGCTGGTGCGTAGATGATCCCCTTGTCGATCAAAGATGCGCGGGTCATGGTCATGGAGCTTTGCTTCTTGTGAGCCCGTTCGGCAAGTTCAGCGGTGCTGGATCCTTCATCACCGTCGATCGCCATCAGGCGGAGGAAATCCTTCTCTGCCTTCGAGGCCCGTTTCCAGCGTGAAGGAAAGAACCCTTGGTCCAGCTGCGCACGGCCAATTTCCACCGCGATTTTCGCGTCGTCGAAGGTCACTGTCTTCTCCGGTGCTGTTTCCCAAGCCGCGTAGCCGTACTCCTGCAGAAAGTACGGGTACGCGCCCGAGGCACTCAGCAGGAGGTCTTGGGCTTCGGGCACGAACGATGCCCCAAACCGCCGGGCCGGGACAACCAGGGCCGCCTCGGCGGCTTCCCTCGACAGCGCTCCGATGCTGCGGTAATTGAAGATCCTTTCGGCGTAGGAACGCGCCTCACTGAGTACCGAAGGCAGATTGGGCAACCCTGCGCCCGCGATGTAGAAAGGCCACTCGCGTTGGCCAGCCAGGTGCTGGGCGCTGAGGAGAGCGGCGATAAGTCCCTCGTCCAGGTCCTGCATCTCATCGATGATGAAGATCAGGCCAGAACGCTTCTCCGCCAGCGCCAGGCACAGATCCTCAATCAGCTCTTCCAGATCCACTTCGATCGACCCGGAATCGGCGCGGCCGTGATTGAGGTTGACCCCGATATCGATGCCGGTCACGCCGAGTTTCGCGGAGAAGGAAGCGATGCTGCCAAGCGCCGCCACGAGCCGTTCCCCCGCACCTCGGCGATTCAGCTTCCGCCCTGCCTGCAGCAGGCTCCGGGCGAGCTTTGCCCTAACGGCTTCCGGCCCTCCCTCAGCGTCCCTGCCCTCAAGGAAAACCACCATAAATTCTGCGTTTTCGGCCTGCCGACGAAACTCGTTCAGCAAGACCGTTTTGCCCACCCCGCGAAGCCCATGCAGGACGATCCCCCGGTCGGGCCGTCGCTGCCTGGTCTTGGCCAGCAGCAGATCGAACGCATCAATCTCACTCTGGCGCCCAACCAGCTCAAAGGGCCGACGCCCCGAACCGGGCGAATACGGATTCAAAGCACTTTCCATATCAAGAACTATAAGGCAGTATCCAGCATTTTGGATATGCGCTTATAGTGATGGATTCGGAGGCGTGGTGGGCACGGGTCGCCCAGCGTCGAGCGCCTGGCCATGATGAAGGGCAGGTAGCCCGATTCTCGCACCGTCGTGCGCCTTGCTTGGCCAGTCACAGGACGGTCCCGCCGGGTAGCGACAGCAGCGGACTCTGGCATTCGTTGCTTGGTCCCTGAATTGGCGAAGCCCCGGTCAAATAGCGGTTGACCGAAGCTCCGATCGCATTATGTCCACATAACCTTGTAGTTTGCTGGGAGGGCAGCACGGGTAGGTGGCGGAACCTTTTTATGTGAGCAGCATGCCTGGAAGGACGTCACAGAGCCATGCCATGATCTGGTCGTGGCTCCAGCCGCGCACGACAGCGAGCTGGTGGTACGTGCTGTCACCGTAGACAGTCATGAACGCCTCGGTGAGCTGATCGATGGGCCAATCGGCACGGAGCGGCCCCTTTTCCGCCAGTATTCCCAAGACCTGCCCGAACCCGTCCCTGCGAAGGCTTTCATGGTGTTGGTGCGTTCGGCGCACCTCGTTATCGGTCAGGGCGGCTGCGCGAAGAACTTCCGAGATAGCCGACGCGCGCGCAAATAAAGGGCCTGCTCCACGAATGAAGATCCGCAATGCCTCAGCAGCGTCGGGTTCCTGCATCATCGCTGTCCACCACGGTTGGGCCTGCGGTGGGCGGGGATCATCTTCGCCCAGGACGGCGGAGTCAATTACGGCACTGATGAGCTCGGGTTTGGTGTGGAACACGAAGTACACGGTTTGCGAAGCTACTCCGGCACGGGCAGCGATGCCAGCCATGGTGGCCCCGTGGAATCCTCGGGCGATAAATTCCTGGTGCGCCGCCGTTATGATCTTGCGCCGGGTGGCGTCCGATTTCTGCCTGCGGGTGCTCTTGACGTGCAGTGTGTCCGGGTCCATATTTAGAGTATCTCACTAGAGCAGCACTCTAGTTTGCTTCAAAAGTAGAGGCGTGTCGTGAAAACCCGGAACCCCCAGACCGTCCTCACCGGCAGTCGACCCAACATCCTTCCTCGCCCTCTCTGGCACCGTAGCTAACGAGGCCATCATGAACAGCCATTTCCTTGGCAGACCAGCGGTGACTCTCACCGCACTGGGCACGACGTGCGGGATTGCCTGGGCCGCCGGCTTCCGCGGATACATGGCGGAGCTCGCCGGTCCGGCATCCACTTTCGATTGGTGGGGAACATTCGGCGCACTCATCTTTCCCGGTGCCGTTGCCGGCGGACTCCTAGGCTGGGCGGAAGCCCTCCGACGGACCGGTGGCCGGCAGCATTGGCGATGGCTGGCTCTGGCGCCATTGGCGTTTGCCGTAGCTCCAATGCTCCTACCCGGCGCGGTTCCTGCCCTTCTGACTCAGGGCCTTGGCGGAGGAGCGATCGCAGTGGCTCTGATGGCCGTCGGTGGAGGCTACGCTATATCGCACCGGGGTCCGCTTTGGAGCAGGCTGGCCTGCGGCATCACCAGCGCAGCCCTGCTTGCGGCTCTCGCTCTGGCCGGACCCGGAATCGGCGGCCCCGTACTCGGTCTTACGGAGCCCCGCGGCGCGTGGGTTGCCGTCCTGGCCGCGTCGTTCGTGATTGTCCTAGCCCTCGCCTCGTCGATCCCGCACAGGGCCGTTGCGACAGCCGCGGATTCGCTCGTCCCGTTGCAACCAACCGGGCTTGCACACCATAGCGTGCGTCCGCGCCTTGGAAAGGACGCCTCATGAGACGGCTCCAGCTGGAGATGCGCACCGCGTTGCAGGCTCCGGCCTCAAAGGTCTTCGACTTCGTTGCAGACCACACGAACGCGCCCCGATGGCAGAGCGGCATCGACGATATTAGGCGCATCACTCCGGGTCCTCTCCGTGTTGGCACAGAACATGAGTTGACGCGGCGATTCGCGGGAATGAAAGTCGTCGCCCGCAACCGCTTCATCACCTACGAGCCTGGCCGCTTCGTCGCCTTCGAGATCCCATCGGGCAAGATGACCGGTGTCGCTTCCTATCTGGTAGAGCCCACCGGCTCCGACACCTGTCGGCTCACCAGCAAGGTAGATTTCCAAGTGGGCGGCCTGGCCCGGTTCGCAGTGCCCCTTCTGACGGTGATCTTCAAGCGAGACGACGAGAAGGCCCTAGCCGCCCTCAAGGTCCTAATGGACCAGCCCTAAGCCAGGGCAGTCGAATTCGGGCGTCGGTCCCGAAGTCCCAAGAACTCCCACCACAAGCAAAGGCGCGTGCGTAAGACTTCACTGTGTTCGGGGAATGGCCGGTCTGCCTCAGGTCGCTGCGAGCATTTACCAGCTTGGAGCCCACCTTGATGTCCTTTGCCCAGGATGGCACCAGGCCCCAACGGGCTATCAGCAGGCGCCGGTCAATGGTGCCCTCATCCAGCCGTTCGGCCACGATCGGCACGTTCTGGGTCGGAGCGACGTTCCAGCTCGGCCCTGGAGGGCTGCCTTCAACTTCCTTGGCCTCAAAGTGGCTCAAAAGGTCGCTGGTTGCTTTGGACATTACATATCTGCCGCACATGAGCCCCATTCTGCCCGGAAAAGGTTATGTGCGCTGGAATAGTATTTACGCGCCTACCCTAGGTACATGAGCTGCCCGCTACCGGACGCGCACCGGCGCCTTGATGATGCTCATGCCGAATGGCACGATGCGCTGGAGGCTTACTTCGATCCCCCTAGGTTCAGGCGCACGTTCAACTCTTTTCTGGCTTCCTTTCAGAGCACCATTGACACGGTCAGTCGCAAGAAGCGTGTAGTCCCAGGCGGTGAGCAAAGACTCCAAGCATGGACATCGCGAGTGTCATCCGATCGCTATTTCAAATGGGCGGCAAAGGCACGCAACCTAGTCATTCATGAAGCTGATCTGACATTGCATAGCGTCGCCTGGATGGAGTATTTCGGCAGCGATCACGAAACTATTGGTCGTCGCTTGGATGTAGAACCGGAAACCTCGAACGACGCCCTGCTGGAAGCGTTCCTGATGTCAAAACCAGAGAGCTTACGATCCGGCGTTCTCAGGGTGTCCAGGAAGTGGGTAGCCAACACCCTCCCTGACGTTGAGCTCCTCGAAGCGGGAAGCCATCTTTATGCGCATCTTGTGTCTCTGGTTTCGGCATTTCATGCAGAAACTGAGGGCACCTGCGCGGAACTTTCCCTACCAACCCGTGAATGCAACGTCGATGAAAGCACATTGATCGTCCCTACGTGCATGGCGTGGGCTGGCCAGACACCAATCACCCGAACCATCGACATTCAAAGCCGCCGAGAACTGATCTTGAAAGTCGCTGGAATCCGGCGAGATCCCGCCATCACTACAGAGAAACTCAGGGAGCGCTACGGAGACCACTTCGGTTTGGATGGTGACCCAATTGCTGTCACCCCGCTCCAGATGCGCAGTGCCTCCCTGTTCCTCACGGTCGATGGTGAGGCACTCCCTTGGATGGTCCTCTACAAAGGGGAAACACCGATCGAATCCTTCCAGCTCTCATCGCATGACAGTGCGTCCAAGATCGCAATGCACCGATTAATGGCAGACAAAGTCCGCTCCTCGGGAGCAGACGGATTCATGTGGACCGGTGAAGTATGGACAACCCACCAAGCCGAAGAACAGAAAATTCATCAGCATGAACAAACGTTCTACACCGTTAACCCTCACCGCGGGGAGGCCTTGGTCGTCGCCGCCGCAGCCAAGGATGGACGGATGCTGATGATGATCCGTTCCTTTACTCGCGACACCGAGGGGTGGCCCATCCTGGGG
This sequence comes from Arthrobacter sp. GW822-FHT05G07, assembly GCF_058799755.1. Lineage (NCBI taxonomy): Bacteria > Bacillati > Actinomycetota > Actinomycetes > Micrococcales > Micrococcaceae > Arthrobacter > Arthrobacter sp. GW822-FHT05G07. The sequence goes on from NZ_JBXALT010000014.1 coordinate 100,964, forward strand.
CGCATCCAAAGCTACCCTTCACTGACCATTGACTGGCGACCCGTCGTCGAGGCCCTAAGTGGACTTCCGAACGGCAGCTCATTCCGCCGCTCCTAGAAACAGCGCGTCAAGTCTGCTCCTCCTTAACACAAAATCCTCTGACAACGTCAACAGCGCCTCAGGTTCTCCTAAGATCAGCAAAGGCAAAACTCCCCTTACGGATATAGTGCCTTTACCCATGGAATCGTGACGGGAAAATCAACAGAGTTTTGTCGGGGAGACCCGAGGGCCGTGACCAGGACCAAGAGCAGGAGTTTCGGGTGGCCGCGCTACGCGGCGGCCGCGGGGCCCTTACTTATGAGCCCCGGCCCTTCGGCAGAACCTAGTTAGCCCGGGGCGCGCCGTGTTATTGACGGAATGGAATCTCACTGGAGGTGACCTTGACGTCGTGCAGACCATGAAACTCCAGCAGCTGCTTCAAGCTAGCTGTTGCTTCCACGCTGTAAGGGGTTGGGCCGATACGGATTTCGCGGATGGGCAGCCTGCCGGCCTTAGTGGCAAAGCGATTTTCTTGAGGATCAATGTTCTTACCCCGCAGTGAGGTGAGCTTCACGTAGGGTACGAGCCCGAAAGGGCCCGGACGGTGGAAGACAAACTTCCAGGCGGGGTTAGGCCACACGATTATTCGCTCTTCCAGCTCGTCACGGAAACCTTCATTTTTGATGAGATCCAGGTCCTCATTCATGAAGAAGGGAAATAGCCAGACAGAGATCTTGCCTTTCTCAGCGGGCGCCAGCCGTTTCTCGACACCATCACGGAGTTTCTCAAAGATGTTGGCGATGATCTCCGACTGTTTGTTCGGCTCGTAAACGACGGATTTCCATTCACCACCCTCTATGAATACGTCATCCGGGTGATAGGTCCGGAAAGGTGCCCCTTGCTCGTCATATTCGATTCCGTCGTCACCGTAGTCGGCCGGAGGGTGGGGGTGCTCGTCCTCTGTGAGCCTTGCCAAGGGCACCAAGGACTCACTTCGGTCGAGCCCGACTGCAAAGCTGACTTGATGACGGCCATAGTAGCGCCACATGGTCAGGCTGTCAGGGTCAGAAGAGGCTGACAAAACGAAGGAATCTCGGGATCTTGCCTTCACCTCAGGGATGTACTCTTCCAGCTTCTGGATGACGTCTTTAGAGAGGTTCGGACGCTGGTCCTCAAAGTGGTTTCGAAGCTGGATGCTGCCACTGAGCAGCTCATTCATGTCATTCATGAAGGCGGCCGACCCCGCCCAAAGTTCGTTGTTTTTGAGGATGTTCATCAGCGCACCACCGTCGGTGTAATGCCAGACAAGTCCTATTTCTTCGTTCGTCATCCCCAAAGCATAGGGTTTGCCGCCAGAGCCACTGCGCTCAGATCAGGCGTCCTTCAGCTCCAGGTATTCAAGGATGCGCTTCATCGCGGTAATGGCCTGCATTGCGTCCGGCTGTTCGACTCTTGTACGGCCCTCGTGAACAGCGATATTGCGCCTTTCAAAAAGGTCCTTCCCGAGAGCCGAAATGTCCTGGGGTCCTTCGTCCAAACGCTTCTTCACGACTAAACCACCTCCGCCGCAAGCCACTTCGACAGCCAGTCGCGCGGAGAGCACAGCCTCACGGTAACGACCGCCCTCGAAAAGCCTCATGGCTGTACGTGCGTGCGAGGCGGTCGGAGACTCTTGCTCAAGAGCACGGAAAGCATCCCGGTACGCCGTATCGGGCGTCGGGCCTAGTAGGTATGTGAGCTGGGCTCCGGCTTCGAAGAGGAGCACGTCATACGAGTCAACGGCAGTTCCTCCAGAGACCAAAACGTAGTCCTGGAACCCGTCCTTCTCATAGAGGTTCGGCATGAGCTTGTACGCGCCGGTGAAGAGAGTGCTGGCAAGGAACTCGGTCAAGTGGTCCTTAGTCTTGCCGTACATCTCGACCTTTCGACCGGTGACTTTTTCCCGAAGTCGGAGGCCGGTGGCTCCGTCCCCGCCTGGGTACTCTTCGACGTAACACCACACGGAGTGGGGAGGGGAGACCATGTGCGCAGACAAGATGTTGACCGTTACGGAGAGTTCGTTGTCGAGCATGACGGCTACCTCTTGAGTATTCTGCACAAGGATTGGCGCGGCGATGGCGATGTGTTCTTTGCGGTTCCGAGGTTCGACAAGCCCCCCGCCGTGGGCATAGCAGTCCTGCAGTAGGTTCGACATCGGCGATAAAGGATGAAGCATCCGTTGGTCAGTATGAACCCGGACCGTCCGCTGGGTCACCTTCTCACGGAGGCGAAGGTTAGGCGTTCCGTCAGGGTTCTTGAAGCGCTCCACGTAACACTTGATCGTGCCGGAGCTCTGTGCGCTTCGTGCAATGACTTTCGCTGCCTGCGCCGCGCGACGTGCTTTCGAACCCCGTTGGCTCATTCTTACGTCCTTCCGCTCACTCATCTAACCAGTCCAACTGTTGGTAGTTCCATGCCTTCAGCCACGACCTGCCCGTACTTTTGCGCAGGCTCTTCCGTGACTGTAGCCGCAGTTTTAATGGTCCAAGGTCAGGGCGTACACAACGCACCCCTTCGCCCGCGCATACTGCTCAGCCTGGTATCTCCAACAGCCGATTGAGGATCCGAGCGCCCTCAAGTTGTCATATTCGGATCCTGAACGCTGGTGAGTACATATTCGCGGGCGCTTCTGGTTAGCGCGTCATGCTGCCGATAAAGGTTAACCGGCACAGAATAGTTGTCATGACTACCGACAAGGCTTCTCCGCAGCATCCCAGGACAAATGTGGAGCACACGGCTCAGGAATCGGTGGAGAAAGCCAGCAACAAGGCTTCCAAAAACATCACCATGGAGCCGCCCGCCCTAGCCGGGATGCGACGCATCCTGGAACAAGCAGGCAACCAGCCCTACAAAAACATCGCCATGCAACCCCCAGCCATGGCCAGGATGCAACGCATCCTGGAACAAGCAGGCAACCAGCCCTACAAAAACATCGCCATGCAACCCGCCGCCCTCGCCAGCGTGCAACGCATCCTGGAACGAGCAGGCAACCAGCATCTGCCTGATTTTCAAGGCCTATTTGCTGGAAAGACAGCAATTCAGCACGTCCTTGACATGCCCGGTGGGCCCCTACTGCAAGATCCTTTAAAGGCTGACCTGGATGTAAAGAAGCGGCATACGGCCAGGTAGTTACCCCGGCCGTTGCTGAAAAGGATCCTGCCAGCGACTTAGCGCTGACAATCCCCTTCCATGACCGCTACAGCAGGGCCGCCCTGCAGCTGGCCGTTGGAACGGCATATATGTCTGCTGCCTACATTGTGGGATTGGCTGCAGCTCTTTTCCCTCCACTTTCAGCCGCCCTCTGGATGTCTGGCTACACCCCCGATCCGAAGCTCGCATGGAAAGCCACAGGAGCAGCCTACGACCGCATTTTCTCGCGGGAGAACAACCATCTCCCCTCGGACCAGCCGAAGAACAACATCTGGTGACCCCTCCGACCGTTGGCCTCCCATGGGCTTCTGGTTATTCTTGAAGACGTTTGACGTGGTCAGCCATGCCCGGGACGGTGAACGCCACCACACCACCACCAGAACAGAGGACCTGGCCACCAGCATCAGCCATCTCCAACCGCATGGCTCGACTATTTCTTGTCGATGATGTCGTCAACGTAGAAGTCATCAGAGACCGTGTCTTTTTCCAATCGCACCGGCCCCATGGTTAAGTCATGCCTTTCCGTCTGGGCCTTGCCCGGAGGGCTTATCGCCTGCGCCGCGGCCCTGACTTGGACTTCAAAGCCCTCCGGGGTTTTTTCTATCCGGGACTCCACGGCGCCGACCGGCCATCCTTTCCGTTTGCCCAGGCGGATGTCACTGGCCAGTGACCTAGCTTTGCCTTCACCATCCGGCTCATAGGTTTTCAGGGTCATCCAGCCATCTGTCGGAATCTCCTCCAAAGAAACGGTGCGTGTCGGACGCGCTCCCCTGCCGGCATCCAAACCAAGTTGGGCGTGTGTGAGGATCTCTTCGGCGGGCTGTGCCCGGAACTCATCCATGACCCACCCGAAACGGCGCTCATCTATTCGCCGCACGGACTCAACCACGGCCGGCACAGCAGCTGCATCGATTTCCTTGAAGTCCACACCGTCCACCCAACCGGCGCCCGGCTCAAACTCCTGGTAGCGGTGCCAGGCCCCGGTGTTGGACACCCACACAAAGAACCGCCAAGGGCTCTGCTGCTCACGGGCGCCAACCCACAAAAGCGCCCCGGTTTCCTGGTCTCGGACCTCTTCAAACTGGTAGGTGTTCATTTCTTCCTCTTTTCGACCTGGATGCCGCCGAGTTTTCTCATGCCGCGGATCTTCGCCGGTATGGGGACTGAATCTGTTGCTGCTTGCATCCCGGCAACCAGCCGGTCTCGTTCTGGATCTCCTTGCGGGAGGACCCGGGCTTTCTCATATCCAACGTGGATCTCGTCCTTGACCTTCTGCGACAGTTCAGAGTGGACCTGCAGCTCGAACCTGAGCCCGCCTGGTGCTTCGAAAAGGAGATGCAAACCCTTATATGCGGAGCCCTCCAAGTAGGAATGCTCCGCCTCAACGACTTTGTACCCTGCACGCCCCATCCTGGTGACCACTGTCCTGGCCGTGGGAACCAGGGAATCCCCGTCCGGGGCAATGACCGTGTACCTGACGACGTCGGTGAGCCTGGACGCGACATCATGCGGGGACTGCGGATTATCCGACTGCGCGGTACGCCTGACCCTATCGGCAATTTTGCGGGCCAACGAGGATGGTGACTTAAGCCTGAATTCCAATCCATGCGCCCGGGATCCCGGCGGCAGTGCATTCAATACCGTGCTGGTGATCTCAGGTTCCACAGCCCGGACGTCATGCAGAGTTCCAACAGCCTCCGCGACCACAGCCTTCGGCGCCGGCCGGGCCTGCACAGGCGTTCCTGGAGGGGGCTCAGGCGGTGACCAGAGGTTCGCAAGCGGAGGTTCAGCGTGTCCAGGGACGCTCCAGGTAACTCCCGGCCTGTCGTCGGAAGCTTCCGGAAGCAGATCCGCGTGTCCCAGGGATTGGAGACGCCCCGCGTCCCTGTCGCACCGGCGGCCGCCTTCAGCAAGAGCTCTACACACTAGCCGGCACCCTGCAGCAGGCGCTGAGACTTTTCGTACTTCCTGGCCAATCTCTCCGCTGTGGCAGCGTCGAGGAACTTTACCCTCTCGGGGTCTGTGTTGTCGCGCACATCCGCGGCCTTGACCATCAACGCTAAGGGATCGGACCTGACCCTCCGGAAATAATCCTCAGGGGCCTCATTGGCCCGTTTGGTCATGGCGTCCACGCCGGCCACCACCGAGTCAGGGAATCCCAGTTCGCGTAAATTTTCGAGAGTCAGGGCCGTGTCTTCGACAGTGTCATGCAGCCAGGCAACAGCCACGGCCGCACTGGAAGCATCAGGGAAAAGAGCGATGAGATGGCCCGCAACACGGGCCGGGTGCTCGATGTACGGGGCGCCGGCTTTGTCCCGCTGGCCGGCATGCGCAGCTGCAGCTATCCCCTGGGCGTATGAAGCCAACTCAATAGCATCTCTCATGTGTCCAATCTACGAGTTTCCTGATGGAGAAACAAGGCAGAACACTCACGGCTTTCAAGGCAAAGGAAAGCGGCCCCTCGAACTCGACAGGAGAAGGGGCCGCTTGAGCCACATGCTAGGCCCGCACTCGGCAGAACGCCAAGATCCGCGCTATCCTGAATGCCGGCCCCGCCAGGGTCAACTCGATCTGACAATTGGGCTCCATCCTGGCGGGGTCTTTTCGTACCCTCGCTCGGTGCATTGACAGAGAGTGTTGGCATGCCTACATTTATATATGTCAGATCGAGTAAAGGCGGATTGCCCATGCTTTCCCAAAACGCTGTCGCCGTCATCGAAATCGAACCCAAGGCACTGGCCAAGTGGGCCGCTGCCCAGCCGGAGATAGTTCCCGCAGGCTGGGGCTGCTCCGACGCCGAGGCGGCCCTTGCGCTCATTGGCCGCAACCCGGCTTTCGCCCGCCGACTGGCCGGGATGTACATCTGCGCCCACACGCCGGCCGCGACTCCAGTTCACAGAACCAGCAGAGCGACCCGAAGCGCCTGACCGCCGCCCGTGGCTCGCGAGCTTGACCGGCAAGTCTTCCGTCCCTACGATTATCTATGTCAGATCGAGTAAATATTTAGAGGTTCAAATGTCCACTCTTCATGAGCTGCACCAGCTCCGATCGTCCGTTGAAACAGCCGCGGAAAGGCGCGACGACACTATTCAGGCGCTGGTCTCTGCCGTTTCAAAACTCGCAAACCAAAGTCTTCCGATCCGTACGCTTTTGGATACGGCCGGGATCAGCAAGCAAACCTATTACCTGCGCCTTGAACGCGGACGGTCGGATCATCCGGAAGTCCACGACCTGGAGTCCATCGCCCCGCTGCGGACAGCAAGGAACAGCGCTGACAAGGAACTACTGCAAGCCCTTGACGCCAGGACGGCCGGCATTGCGGCGGTGGTGCACCAGTTCTCAGCCAGGGAAATCGCCGAAGCTGCAGGAGTGTCCGAAGTCTGGGTGAGAAAGATACGCCGCCGCACCACAGCATCAGAATCTTCCGGAGGTTCCTGACAGTTCGGAGTGGGTGGGAAAGAAGGAGAGTCGGGGCAACTGCCCTCACTCTCCTTCTTTAGTTCCGCTGCTTGGGGGATCCAGGCCCCGGGAAGGAGCGGTCAAACAACCATTTTCCGACGCTGGTGCCGGCGGATAACAAGGTAGGCCGATCCGAGTATCAGGACCAGAATCCCGCCAGCTGCAAGCAGTGCCCGTCCGGCGTCGAGTCCGATAGTGGGATCCCCGGGCAACGCGAAAAGGACCGCCGTCCCTTGGACCAGGATCCCGGTATTGAGTGCCCACTCTTTGGCTGGTTCCATGAACGTGAGCAAGCCGCCCAGTCCCCCGGCTGATATGACCAGCATCGCTATCGTGACCAGGCCCATGAGCTCCTGAAGATCCGATTCAGGACCTGCTGTTTCTTTTTCCATCACTGTTTCCTGCTTTCGTAGATTTTGTTTAGCTAGCTGGGCGGTAGGTGACGATTTCCCCCAAGCCCGCGATAAGGGCGGTTTCCTGGCCGTCCTCCGTGGTGCAGAGCAAGGCCCACGCCTCGTCGTCCGTGTCATCGGGCAACCCCTCTTCGGTCACGACTGCCCACGTGCCGGCGCTTTCATCTATGAGGATCATTGATCCCGGCTCGATATCCTCGATGGCTGCCTGGGACTCGGATCCATACGTCTGGACGCCGGAGCTATCGGGTTTCTGTTCTGCGGGGACAGGTGGGGGTACTTGCAGAAAGGTGACATTGTCAGGAATCTCATCCCCTGCCCGTGACAGTTGAAGCACCGACCGTTCCGGACGCGCCCGCAGCTGCACGGCGCTGTCCGTGCCGCTGAGTACTTCCAAACGTTCAGCTTTCTGAACTGCCGTGACCACTTCCGCTGCGTCGTCATCCTGTGTGTTGTCATCCTGGTCCGGTGAATCCGGCTGCTCATGTCCACCCTCCCGGGACGGTAGGGATGCCTGGCTGAAGCCCTTGGCCGGATTCGGGCGGACGAATTCCTCGTCGTCAGGCAGGACTATTCCAAGTCCGTGGAGGATTGCGCGGTCGTTTTCGCTGAGTCCGCTCTGAAGCTTGGGCGTCCAGTAGATCTGCGCGTGCTCGGGAACCACGCCCATGCCCACGCTGACCCAGGCGCGGCCTGGAAGGTTCTCCAACCCGGATGTCGCAACGGTGCTGCCAAAGAGCATCTGGCTGGTGGTTGTTTCGAGGTTTCGTAGTGCTATTCGAACTGCGAACTGGCTTCGGCTCGAAGTGCTCAGCCATGCAGCTGCTGCCTGCTGGGATGCAACCATCACATGTATGCGGGCCTCTCGACCCAGTCTGAGAATGGATCCCAAGGTGCCCATCGCGGGGTGAGTGCTTCCCGCTGGTGCTTTTTCAAGATCAAACCTTAGTTTCCAGTCTTCCTTTCCCTCCCCGGATACCCACCAGTCCGAGAGCATGTCATTCATTTCCTCGCCCTCATCAATGACAAGCACGACAGGATCCAGGGTTTCCCTCAGGTGCGGGCCTTCGGATTCGAGGAATTCATACCGGCGGTCCATCTCAGCCTTGACCTCAAAGAGGGCGTCCACGATGGCCTTCTCTGTGGTTGCTGCTTTCCGGCCCCCGGGTATGAGATCCAGGTTGAAAAGCCCAATACGCTTTGGGTCGATGGGTACGATCTTTGTCCTGCCCAAGGGGAGGCCCAGGAGGATCGAGAGTATGAGGACCGTCTTACCACCGCCCGTACCGCCGTTGATCAGGAGATGAGGCAGTGGTGCGTCCAGATCCCAGATGCACGGTTCACCGGTTCGGAACTGACCAAATGCGATCTTCATCGGCTCGTCCGGATTTCGTGGCGGGTGCGGGATGACGTCCGGAAGTTTGGGGGGATGGGTAAAGACGACATAGTCCTCCTCCGTGTCCCACTCGGCCTTCCATTCGCCCGGTACGGAGTTCGAGAACTTTCGGGTTTTCAGGGTCTGGACGACCCTGTTTTCGACAACGTCACTGATGTCGTGGCGGATGATGACCTTCTCCAGAACATCGTTGTCCCAGAAGAGTTCATAGGTGGGCTGCTCACCAGCACCTCGGGGTGTGAAAAGCTTCTTGACGATTTTGTCCACGCGCTGCTCAACCTTGCTGGGAGTCTCTTCGGAGTCCGGAGCCGGGGCATGTTCGGTGACTTCGTACACCAAGGAACGGCCGCGGGAATTTTCCGAGATCAGGCGGTACGGTCTGCCAAGCCTGTCCTCCAACAGTTCCGCCAGGGTGTTTTTGAGGGACGGATTATCTGCAGCGCCCTGGGCATACCGGATCCTGACCCGGGCCGGGTAGCCAATCCATCCGCCCTCCCATTTGAGTACCTTGAGGCACTTACGGGTCAGATAGGTCGACACGTGCACGGCAACGTCTTCGGTTGCTCGGTCTGCAATGGCCGAACGTTCCTTGTTCCTTAACCCGATGGCAGTGACGCCAGCTGCGCCAGCGAGGCCGGCTGCAACCGTGGCCGGCAACGCTTCGCCGTATCCGCCCACCATTTCGAAGCCAGCCACTGCAGCTGCTGCCCCTGGGATGCCGAGCGCAGCGAACGGCCAGTTCTGCGGCTTGGGTGGCAGCGTTGGCGCGATCTCAGATCGAACGCCCTGGTATCCCCATTGGTGGACAACCGGCTCCGTCACCTTCAGCGGACCGGAAGCTGTTTTGGGACTCCTTGCCTTGGACACCATGCCCTCACCTCTCTCTCCTGCTGCCAACAAAAGGTGCAGGAAAGACAGGGAAACGGACCGGCCGGAAACAAAATTTGGGTTGCTATTGACTTGACAGGGTGATTAGACTCGGAGCGGAACTCCAAAGGAGTCAGTGCTCTCACCGAGTCTAGATACACCCCTGTCTGCGCCAGCAATATACGTTGACTGCGCATTGACCGTGTATTCATCTCTCATTCAAACCTCAGCGCCTCACCATCACACGCGAACCCACTCCGGAATCCACGCGCACCCAACAAGAACTCAACCCTTTGCCGCCAGGACGTGAACTCTTATCAGCTGGTGATTGGCCACGATCAGCATGCAGCTTTAAGCACAGATGAGGCCCCACCGTGGCGGGGCCTCATTCAGCAACGGGAGTTAGGTCGCTGCTGCGTTATTCCTCGGAAACCCTTGGCGGGTTCGACGGTGACAAGGCCGGCGCTGGCAGCTCCGGGACAGAACCTCCTGTGACTTCGTCCATCGAATCAATCCGCCATTGGCCATCCACCAGGAGTACGGTCACGAGTTTGGCAAAGGGCTCGAACGTCTCGGCCTGCCGCCCATCGATCGCCTGGCTGATCCGGTAGCGCGCCAACACGGTAGCGGACCCCTTGCTGAGGTCCTGGGCCTGGACTACCTGGAGGCTGTCGATTCTGGCTTCACGGATGATTCGTTCCTGGACCAGCTGCTGCCAGGCCGTGCCTGCCGCACCGGCCGGGTACGTTGCTTTGAGCTGGGCAGCATAGCGATCAGTGGTGAAGTGGGCAGCCCTGTCCACCCAGGCAGTGGCCGATCCGTCGTCCCACCGCTGCCCTGAACGGGCGAAGATGAAACCCTGGACGGCTGCCGTGATCGCGTCCTCCTGCGGCTGTGGGAGGGGGCTTGGCATATTCGGATCCAGCAACGGTGCTTTGTCCGGGGAAGTTGTGGGTGCCGGAGCAATGGGTTCCGCTGCGTTGGTTTCCTGGGACTGGCCTCCGTTGTCCTTGTTGATGATGCCCAGGACCATGAAGACCAGAGCTATGGCCAGGAGAACTAAACCAACGATGATCTTCTTCTTCAAGAGATCTCCTTCGTCACGAATCAGCGATGAGAGTGAAGTACTCGCTTTTGGAATTCCAATTCACCGGATGAAGCAGGGTTCCCGATTTGGGGTTCAGCGCGGAGTACATCATTCCGTCCCCGGCGTAGATGCCAACATGTGTCCAGTAGTTCGGTCCGTCCACAACTTCCACGACCAGGTCTCCTGGTTGGGGGGTGGTTGTCTTCTTCCCCACGGTCCACTGTTTGATGCGGGGCACCCCCTGTATGCCCGCATTGTTCATGACCCACTGAACATATCCAGCGGCGTCCCAGGCTTTGAAGCCGGTGCCGCCCCAGACATACTCGCCACCAAGACCTTCCTTTGCCGCCTCAATGATTTTGCCCCTTGCTGAGGCGTCAGCTCCGGGCAATGCCTGGCCTGCGCCGAAGGCAGTGCTGGGAGTGCAGGAGGTGTTCGAGGAGCCGCCTGTTCGGGCCAGCAAGGCCCGCGCCACTGGTTCCCACTGGCTGTAGGCATCAGGAACTCCTGAACGCTGAACGGCCTGCGCTGCATCGTTCAGGCTCATCTGTTCCCATCCCGGGATCTGAAGCAAACCGGGGGGCCAGTTCCCGGCAGTATCGTGCTTGCCCCAGAATTTGAGTGCGGATTTCTCGGGGTTCATCAGATCTGCCACGGTGCCCCATCCCTGGGACGGACGCTGCTGAACAAGACCTACCGAATCATGGTCAGAGCCGATGTCATCGTGCGGAAGGCTTAGGGATTCAGGGACGGCGTTGTTTGCATACATTTTGAACTTCGACTCCTGCAACGCGGTCATCAGGAAGACCACGATCGCTTTCTCGCTCACGCCGGCGGTACGTCCGGCCTTGATGGACCGTTCGGCGTTCTGAAGTTGGGATGGGCGAAGGGTGATGCTTTGCCCCGCGGTATTTGCGCTCGTGAAGAGCGCGGCCTCAGCCTGGGACGCCGGCTCCTGCTGGGACACCTGCTGTTGAACAGCAGCGTTGACGGCGCCGGATCCCCCACCGGTTCCGAGGGTAACGCCCCTTGCTTTCATGAACGCGACCGGTTCCACGTGCGCTCCGTTGATCTGCACTTCGAAGTGCAGGTGGGCCCCGGATGACATTCCGGTGCTGCCCACGTTCGCCAGGTGTTGTCCTGCTTTGACTTTGTCGCCGCGGCGGACCTTCGTGGTGCTGTCCTGGGCGTGCCAGTACCAGAGCTCCACTCCACCGCCGGCGTCAATGATGATGCCGTTGCCGGTGTCACCGACCGGATTTGTATCCCCATTTCCATAGGCGGCGATAACGGTCCCGGCTGAGGCGGAGACGAAAGGTGTGCCTGCCGCTGGGGCGATGTCCTGGCCGGTATGGAATCCGCCGGCTCCTGCCACCGGGGCCGGGCGGGGACCATACGGGGAGGTCATGGGACCGGCCACCGGGTTGACCCACCCATCAGAAGACACAGCGCCACCGGCCAGGCAGATCGTGGCGGACGCTGAATCTCCTCTGGTCCCCAGCGATGCCCCAATCACGACGATGGGCAAGGTGGTGATGAATGCTGTGAAAAGCAGAACCGCGGTAACAGCCAGGGCGACTATAGCCTTGAGTTTCGTGCCCTCAGGTTTCATGCGTTCTTACCTACCGGATCCGGAGTCCCGCCGTTCTCCCTGCGGGCCTTTCGACGTTCCTCGTACCGGTTGGTTTTGTTCTCACCGGTCGTAAGTTTCGCGCGGAGTTTCTCTGCCCGGTCGGACCCGGAGTGCTTCTGCAGCCGCTTTTGAAGCTGCTCTTCCTTGGTCTGCAGCTGCGCCCTCCACAAGTCATCGGCGGGAGAACCGTGACGTGGCAGGCGGTCCTTACGGACGTCCAGGGCATCAAGTTTTGTGTGCACCTTCTCCTGCCGGCGGCCAAGCTTCTGCTCTTCCTTGCCGATCTTTTGCCGGAGGTTCTCATTGCGGGCGGTCCGCCGGGTCGGTTCATGGGTAACCCGCTGGGTCGCTTCCTTGGCCTTGTTCGCGAATTGCTGGGCTTTGGGAATGATGACCGTGGCCACCTGGACACCCCTTGCTGCAACACCAATGCCGGGCACCTTGCTGGCCGCAGCCAAGGCCTTGTGCAGCTTTGCTCCGCCAACACGCTGAACAGCTTCTCCGGCAGCCGAACGGGCAGTTCCCGCCCCGCCACCAGGGCCCTGGACGGGAAGCGCGCCTCCATCACGGCTGCGCTTCTCCTGACGGGTGACGGCATTGGCCGTCCGGAACGACTGAGCAGTACGGAAGCCTTGCTTAGCCTGCTTGACGACCTGCGAGCCGCTGACAGGTGCGGGAGCCGCCTTTCCCTTGGCCCCCATAAATCCGGACATCTTGGCCGCCACCTTGTTGGCAGCTTGATGCAACCTTTTCCGGAGGACGAACATCAGGATCGCCCCGCCGATGTACAGGAAGCCCAAGAGGATGAATTTGTTGCGCCCGAGGCCGTCCAGGGCGTTCATGACGTCGATGACAAATCTGAGATACAGCACCAGAACACTTAGGGAGCCAGCCACCATCGCCAGGGAAGCCGCCACGGCTGCAAGGTCCTGCCAGAAGCCTCCGCGTTCTTCCCCGGGAAGGAGCGCCAGGTATCCGGAAGGAATGAGTTTCAGGACCCGGAAGCAGAGGTAGGCAACGGTGGCGATCAACACTATTCCCAGGACGGCGGCCATGATCAGAAGCAGCACGATACTGAGGATGACCCCGCCCAGGACGTTCAGCTGGCCGCTGGGGTGTTCGATGAAGAATTTCGCAGCCGGGTCGCATGCGGCCACGGCGTCTCTGACGCTGTTGTCTCCGGTGTCCCCCGGCTTTACAGCTTTCATCTTGGTGTCGAAGACGGTCTCGCATTCGCCGGTGAGCTTCTTGCCGAAACTGACATACATGGCCGGTTCGCGGAGGAAGATGTCTGTGAGCTGCTGGTTGAAGGACTCATCGATGACGTCTTGGGCGGACAGGCCAGTCGCTGACTGGTTTTTACCGTCCGTGGCGATGGCCACTGCTACCTGGCCGCCTCCGTTGATGGCCTGCTGCAGCCAGCTGTTGGGTCCGATAACAGTACTGGCCGGGTTTGCCAGGACTCCTGTAAGCAGCGAAGCTACCAACGCCGTGGTCGCCAAGTTGATGGCGCCGTGGGAGTACCTGCCTCTGGCCATGGCGAACCCGTAAACCAGCGCGGTCAGGGCCAATGCAAGTGGGATGAAATTCAGCCCGCCAAAGAGATCTTGAATCGTCGTGGCGAACCCCTCGATGGGGACCGTGATGATGCCTACCCATTGGAATGAAAGCAGCCATTTGAAGAACCACATCACGAAGTTCAGTGAGTCGGTCAGCCCTGGCCAGATCAGGTCGACGTAGACGCCGATGACGAGCTTGGTGAAGTTGTCCATTCCCCCGCGGTCGAAGGGCAGCATCTTGTACTTCTCAGCTGGCACGCCGTGGGAGTCCTGGACGCCCCCGAGTTGGTTCTCCTCCGGAAGGGTGGAGTCGTCGGCGTGCGCTCCCACGGAGAGAAACATCAGGATGGTTAGTGTCAGGAAGAAAGCCATGACCGTCCTGGCCAGCCAGGGCCTTGACGTCAGCTGAGCTGCGAGACGGTTCATGCTGCCTCCGCGTCCGGGGTAGTCAGGATCGCCTGGAAGCGTTCTTCGCGCGCTGGACGGGTTACCTGGATCTTTCCGTAACGTTGGGCCGCATCGCGCATCAAGCCCTCGCCCTCACGTCCGGGGAGGATCTTGTTGTTCTCATCCATGGGTGAGAGATCGGTGGTGACCATCTCGATGAGTTCTTCATCGGTGCTGTCCAGGCCCAGCCACTCCAAGGCACGGATCGCGAGTTTCCTGTCCGTGTGCCTCATGACGATGCGGACAGGGATCATGCCCCGTACCACTTCGTTGCCGAAGTCCAGCTCCGCGTCGTGGCTGCCAAGACCAATCGCCGCCCTGGAACGGCGGCCTTCCCTGACGAAGATCTCCACCACATAGGTTCCTTCATCGGACAAGGTGATGTGGTGCGCTTCGTCCACAATGAATAGAGCAAGTTCTGTGCGGTCTCGGAAGCAGAACTCCTTGGCGATACGGGCCATCAGGGCATACAGGCTTCGGCCGAAGATCTTCTCAATGGACAGGCCCTTGAACAGGTGCTCTGACTTGAGCTGGTCTGCGGTGGGCAGTTCCAGTCCTCTGGTGCACATGACTAAGCCGCGGGCATCCAGCGGAAGGGGCGGCAGCTTCCCGTCAAAGAGCACCCGGCCCAGCTTCTTACGGGCGAACGCATTCATCCGCCGTGCGAGCTCAGCCGCCCCTTCCAGTTCACAATCCGTGGCGAGGTGCTGCAGCACAGATCCAAGCGAATCCAGCCCGTGGGCCAGAAGGTAATCATGGTCCAGCACTTCGGACAGAGTGATTCCCAAGTCATCTGTCGGGGCAATGTTCAGCAAGGTGGTGAACACGGTTTCGACCATGGATGCGCCCTCTTTGGCGCCGAAGAGCCTCAATGGGTCCAGGGAATACTCCGGGTTGACCAATTCCAAGGCAACACAGTCGGTGACCGATGCACCGAAAACGGCCCATTCCTTCGTGTCCGATCGATCAATGACAAAGAACCGGCCCCCACGGTCAACGACGTCTCCGGTCACTTTTTTGAGGAAGAAGGATTTTCCGGCCCCGGTTTCTGCGCAGCAAGCGAAGGATCCTGACTTGCTGCCCAGAATCGAACCTTCAATATCGAAGAGCACCGGGGTTTGGCGGCTGGTGGAGATGTTGAGGGCAGCGAGGCTTCCCTTGGTGGCTCCCAGCTCGGTGGAGGCCAGAGGAATAGCACCGGCCAGCTCGCGGCCGGTGGTCAGCTGAGCGAAGTCTCTGACCTGTCGGGACGTCGGGACACCGACTTGCATGGACCACCAAAGATCTTCCTGTCCGCCCAACGGGGCTTCCAGAACAATTTCCATGCCCTTGTAGAACGTCTCGACCTTAGCGGCCAGGTCCTTGGCGGCTTGGGCCGTTTCCGCGCCCACGGCAAAGATTGCCGTCATCTGGACCTTGGTTTCCTTCTCGGAACGGTTCAGAGCCGCCTGGAACGCAACGAGGTCCTGGGCATAGGCATCCAACTCCGAACTCGACCCAGTGATGCCTTCATCGGTCCGCTGCCAGTACTGATCCGCGAGAGTTGCCTCGGCTTTTGCATTCTGGCGTTTGGCGACATCAGCGCCGGTAATGGTCAGGCGCAACACGAAATCGACATCCAGCGGCAGCGTGTCAGCGAGATAGAGCCATTCCGTCCCCGGGAAGACCATACCCCCTCGCGGCATTGCCGAGACGGCCTGCAGAACCTGGTACGACGGCGTCTCCGAAGTAGCAATCTTCAGGAACTTGCGAGTGAACGGGTTACGGATCTTCCCACGCTCATCACTTTGACCTCCTTCGTCAATCCAGGGAGTTGGGATGGCTGAGCCGAGCTGAACGATTTCCTCTGTGACATCGCCTTGAACCGTGGATGTGGGCACCCGGCCGTCAGCGCCCAGCCCGCGCTGGGCATTATGGATAGCCATCCAGACGTGCTCTGCCGGGGTTGCTTTCCGTGGTTTGAACACACTGGGAATGAGCTTCTCGATGATGTCAGCCTGCAGTTGATAGTGCTGAAGCTCTTGCTCCGAAGGAACTATGCGGGGAAGTGCCAACAGTTCAGCGAATTCATGGTGAAAGACCGTCACCGCCTGCTTCACCGCTGCGTGGGCACTGACCCGAAGAGGAACCGATAACCAGAAGGCCCTGGTCCCCAGTTGGATGTCCTCCAGGGAATCCAGGGTTTCAAGTACTTCAGCCGCGCAGTCCGGATTGGCCTGCAGATCCACGCCCTCGATCATTTGCTCCACGACAGAGGCCGGGTCCACGTCCGCCGTCAGGCCGAGCACCAGGGCTTCCCCCTCGAACGCCTGGAACAGCGCCTGGTGGAATGCTTTCACCGTCTTCTTGATCTTCGGTGGGCAGTAGCCGTAAGGAACAGGGCTCAGCCGGAAGGAAGCCCAGACGGTACCGGACCTGGTGAACATGAGATTGCTGGTCAAGGCCGTGGCTGGCGTACGCATTGCTGCTCCTACTGCTTCTGGGGGGTCGATTGGGCCATAAGCCTGTCCAGGGCTGTAACCGGCCGCCGAGCGGCTGGTACAGGCGCTGGAGCAGGCTCAGGCATCTGAACGGGAACGATGGGCTGCACGGCAGGGACCGGTTCCGGGTCAGATTGCTCGGGGGTGCGGCGGCTAAGGCCATCCATTAGGGTCGCGCCGGCGGTCTGATGGGGTTTACGGAACGTGAACTTGTCGTTGCCGACCTTTCCCCCGCCAGGCGCGGCCCAGGCTGATATGGCACCGAGGAAGACAGTGACGGGGTTTCTGTTCTTTGTCCGGATCATGCCTGCCAGATACACCGGGATGAGCACGGCCATGCCAGCGAAAATGACATTGCCGAAGAGTCCGTAATTCGCCCAAAGGCCCCACGTGGAGAGCACCAGGATGATCATCGCCGCTCCGGTGATGCCTTGGGCGGCAGTGTAGGGACCGCCAAAGATCTTGCTGCCGTCCGGTAGACGGCCCATCATCAACGGGTATTTGTTGATTCTGTAAAACCTGACGATTTCGTAGTCTTCGCCCTCGTTCACTGTGGATCAGACCCTGTCGTCCGGGATCACGGAGTTCCCGTGGGCCGGGCCCTGGTTTACGACAGCTTGAGCTGCCGGCTCCTCGACGGTCTCCCCTACCTTGTTGGAGAAGAGCAGAAGTCCTCCGCCGACAAGGAAGATCATCACAGCGGCGATGACCGCCGAAATGAGGGTGGCCATGACGGCTTTGGTCTTATATGCCGTGCCGAGAACGATGACAGCGCCGGCTATGCAGGCACCCTTGAAGATGGCGTCCTCTGCGCTGGCGAACTGCACATTGAGCATGTCCCATACCCCTGCAGCGGGGCGGG
This sequence comes from Arthrobacter sp. GW822-FHT05G07, assembly GCF_058799755.1. Classification (NCBI taxonomy): domain Bacteria; kingdom Bacillati; phylum Actinomycetota; class Actinomycetes; order Micrococcales; family Micrococcaceae; genus Arthrobacter; species Arthrobacter sp. GW822-FHT05G07. The sequence goes on from NZ_JBXALT010000014.1 coordinate 118,374, forward strand.
CGATGGCGGAGACGGCTGTAGGCAAGGTGAGCATAATGTTCTACTTTCTGGTGGGTGTTGGCGTGGGTTTTGCTGACTTGGTTGTGGCAGATGGATCGGAGTTTTCGAGAGATGTCACTTCCCATCGGCCGGCTCGGGCGGTCAGTGCCAGGTAGTAATCCGCGGTCACGATCTGTCCTTGCGGGCCCAGCAGCTGCGTCCGCGTCAACGTACGGATCGTGGCACCCTCGGCAGGAGAGGATTCAGGCGCCTTGAGAGCCTTGAACTGCAATGGCTTGACCGCCGTGTACGGAGCTGGTTTTACGGCAGCTATGTCTGTGCCCGGGGCAACGTATCTGGCGATCTCTCCGGTGTCCGTGAGATAGGCCTGCAGGAAGCTCGTGATGGACTGAGCCACGGGATCCGCGGCCGGCAGGCTCTGGCTGTATCCGCCGTTGTCCAGTTCAGGAGCAAGGAGCGGGGAAGCGACCGCCCGTGGCAATCCACGCGGTTTCACTCCTTCCTGGGAGACCAGCAAGGTGACTTCGAAATAGCGCTGTGGCCAGAGGAGGAGATCCTTGCCGTCCTTGGCCTTGCTGACTTCCTTGATCTCGGCCGCGACTTGAACCGTGACCATGCCGTCAGATCCCCGGGCGCCAACAGATGCCACCACGAGATTGCGGTATTCATACCCTTGCTCGGGCAGAAGGATCCCGCTCAGATCGACGTAGTCCGCCAGCGCTCCGGTATTTGACCGTGTCGCGGAAAGCCAGGAAGCAACGAATGCCTGGGCAGTTGCTCCGGCGCTTTGCTCACTTGCTGAGACGGCTTGTGTGGTCGTTGTCGGCTTGGTCGGTTTGGTGGGGGTGAAGCCACCGGTCAGCCCAACCAGCACCAAGGGCCAGACCAGCAATGCCGACCAGCTTCCGACAACAATCGCTTTGGTGGACAGGGCTTGGCCTTTGGTCCACGGGTTGGTGGAAGGCTTGGTCCCTGATGTCAGGTTCAGGAAAAAGCGCTTCTTTCCACTCTCTGCTGGCTGACCTGTGGACTCCTTCTTCTTCCTCATTGCCTTCCACCTCCCCGCGGCTCAGGCCCCGTCAGTCGTCCCGCAGCTTCGGTACCTGAGGCCATGCGGGAAGAACCCAGATAGTCGCGCAGGTGTGCCTGGGCCTGGGGGTCGAAAGGGGTTTGGTGAACACGGACCAAGTGATCGTTCAACTCTCCGCGCACAGCAAAGGATGTGGCGACGTCGAACAGCTGGTCGATGCCGTCATCGGCCAGCTCACCGCCGCAATCTTCAGTGCCACTGCTCATGTCATGCCTCCTGTGTTGGGTGCTTCTGACATCGAAAGGTGCACTGATTCGCCCGTTCCGGACATCACGACCGGGTCTTTTTTCCCGACCCTCGAAGGGCGGCGGGCCGCTTGCTGGCGCGGGAATCCTCCCTCAGCAAGGTTCTGAGCAAGGGGCAGTTTCCTTGACTGGGCTCTAGACCGCGCGCGTGAAGCGCACAGCCCTAGGAGCCCTCCAATGAATGCTGTTTTTACCCACCTCGACTGGCACCCAACCCAGACTTCGATTGAGTCCTGCTTCGCCCGGTACGCAGCGAGCGTGCCGGCTGGAACCTATCCGAATCTTGACGTTCCGCTTTGCGACATCAAGGCAGCTTTCCGGGCCCGGCCGTCGAGCTGGGGCAACCAGGTACTCGGCTCTCTCGTCGCTGCCGCCCAAAAAGGCGACGCACTGGCCCACCTGACGGTGATCTACCTGTTGCTCCCCAAAGCGATCACGTTGGTCGCGTCTGCCAGGTCTTTGCGCCTGTACAGCCTCCCCGACGCTCTTTCCATTTACATCGGCGCCCTATGGGAGAGAATCCTTCTCCACCCGCTCTCCCGGTCCGGATCTGTTGCCGGGAACCTCGTGCTGGATGCCATGGGCATGTTGGACTCATCCACCAAGAGGGGCAATCGCGAGCACCTGCACGAGACCTCAATTGACGCCCTGCCGGAGTACCAGGAACACGCAATCGAAGCAGGTCTCTCCGAGGCCGGCGACAGGACACTCAACAGCGCCGAGGCATCAGAACGGGACCTCGTAGCCGTGCTGGCCTGGTCCCTGGACGCCGAAATCCTCACTCGCGACGAAGTCATCCTTCTCACCCGCTACTACCTGTCAGGCAATCCCCAGGAAGCCCGTGAGGATCTTGCAGAGGAACTGGGCCTCAGCCTTGAAACCTGCCGCAAGCGCGCGGGCCGGGCACGGGCAAAACTTGTCGACGCTGTACGTACCGAAATCACCGAAACAGGGTGGATCCACTAGCCGCCCAACCCAAGACAAGAGCGAAGGTCCCCGGGCGGCACGGCTCCGCCGCCCGGGGACCTTCGCTCTTTCCATGCCCTCTAGCCCCCTCACGTTCTGAGGACGGCGAGTTCGCTGCATCCGGTCGCCCATGTCCATTACTCGCCCATGCGGACTTCATGCCTCCTCCCCTGCGCAGCCCTGCCCGCCTGCATACCTCTCCCCTACGCAGCCCTGCCCGCCTGCATACCTCTCCCCTACGCAGCCCTGCTCGACTGCATACCTCTCGCCTACGGAGTCCTTTCGCAGGAAAGAGTTAGGTGCTGCTCAGCCCATGCGCACTTCCTGCGCTGTGGCTAGGCATTTATAACGTCTTGAATGTGCAGTCATCATGTATTCATCATGTTCGCACTATGCAGTGAATACGCACGGCCCATGTAGGCATTACACACGAACTGCACATGCCTTATAACGCGCTTGCTCCTCGCCTATATAGCGAAAGTGGGCAGAATGCGCTTGAACCACATATTGACTGCAACTAGAATGAGCATCATGGACTCGACACCCACATCCCCATCCCTCTCGCCCGCAGTGCATCTGCTCACAACGGACGAGCTCAATCGCCTACGACGCACCATCGTCATCACCAACGGCAAGGGGGGAGTGGGCAAGACCTCTGTAACGACCAACCTTGCGACGCTCCTCGCCGAAGCCGAATACAAGGTCCTCGTTGTGGACCTGGACAGCCAAGCCAACGTAGCCGTGAACCTCGGATTCTACGAAGATGAAGACCGCAATGATCATGGCCGTTCGCTCTACTCTGCCGTCACATTCGGGGAAATTCCTCTGCCGGCAAAGAACATCCGCCCGGGCCTGGACGTCCTCTCAGCGGGACGCTTCACAGCACAGCTCTTCGACGCCATCCGTGGAGACAGTCTTCGGGGAGGCAACATGCGCGGGGGAGTGGCCAGAGTCATCGCCAAGATCGCGCCCGAGTATGACCTCATCCTCATCGACACCCCTCCCTCGGATGCCGGCTTCATCGCAGTAGATGAAGCAATGCTCGCCGCCCGTTGGATCATTGCCCCTCTCCGGCCCGAACCGAAGAGCATCAAGGGTCTCTATTCACTGGCCGAACGCATTGAGCACGTCCAGGAATCAAACCCCTACATCCGCTTGCTCGGAGTTGTGCTCTTTGGCGTCCCCAAGGGTGCTACCAGGGTGGAGCAGCGACCACGGGAGATCCTGGGGGAGCGGCTGGAAGGCATTGCCCCCACCTTCCAAGCCAAAATCCGCAACGTCGTCGCCGCTGATGCTGACGCCAGCTTCCGCGGCGAATCTGCACATGAACTGGCGGCGGAGGTCGCCAAACAAGGACCCTTCTGGCAGCGACTCCGGGACGGCAAGTCAGCAGCGCCGGTACTGGCCGGCAGCGCGAACTCGTTGTCCGAGGACTACATGTCCCTCGCAACCGAAATCGTCAATGAGCTCCAGACCCAGGAAGAGGCCATCGAAGCCCAGGAGGCCCAGCAGTGAACGCGGACAACCGCCTTTCCGCCCTGGGCGGCTTGAAGAAGACCGCAGTCGCTCCCGCGCCCTCTGCGCCGGCTGCAGAACCGGCCCCGGCCCCCGCTGCACCGCGGCAGGACCCGCAACCCGCGGCTGCGCCCGTTCATTCCGTGCCGAGCAGGCCTGAACCGGCTTCGACACCGCTGCAGGTAAAGGAAGCCAGTGACGCTGGATCCGCTCGCTATACTTCCGTCACGCTGCGGACCCCTAAGGACCTGGATGCCCGGCTGGTGGCCCATCACGAACGGACCCGCCTGTCCTATCCGAACATCATCATGAACGCCATAGACGCCACCTATGACGCCCTGCCGGGGATCCTGGCAGCCCAGCAGCATGCAGTGCCGGCCGCGAATCTCTTTGGACGTCCGGAAACCGTGGCGCAGGTAGCCTCCGACGACTCCGATAAGGCCATTCGCCCCGTGCGAATGCTCAGGAACCATGTCCAGGTCATCGACGGAATCTCCGACGAGTTAGCCAACAGCAACCGAACCAGACTGATCAACGCAGCCTTGACCGAGTACTTGAAGGACGAAAGGACGTCATGACGCAGACCACCGAAGCCCCCTCAGAGCAGGGGCAGAAGAAACGCAGCCTGGCATCGCCACTGCAATCCAAGCCCCGGGTGCCGGTCATCGCGGCCGCCATCGCTTTGATGGTCGTTTTCGGTCTGCTGTTTGTCTGGCTTCTTAGCAGCCAAACCCACACACAGTCAGTGTTCGCTGCCCGGTCTGACATAGCGCGGGGCCATGTCATCACCGCCGAAGATCTGACTGCAGTTGAGATCCCGGAGGGTCAACCCATCCCGCATTTTCTGACCACCCAGCAGTCAGAGGTGATCGGCAAGACCGCGGCCAAGGACATTCCCTCCGGTGGCCTGGTCTCACCCAAGACCCTCGCCACGGGGACGGGGCTCTCGGAAGATGACTCTGTGGTCGGGCTCTCCCTGGGCCCGGCCCAGCTTCCTCCCTACCCGTTGCGCAGCGGGGACAGGGTCCGCATCGTCGGGACACCGCCGAACCAGGCGGAGATGCCCAAGGAAGTCCCCACACCGATTTCGGCAACCATTGTTTCGACGGAAAAAGACACAGTCAGCGGCCAGACCCTGGTAGCCGTCCAGGTTCCTCGCGGGGACGCGGCCTCGCTCGCCGCAAAAGCGGCCACCGGTCGGGTTGCTCTGATCCTGGACGGAGGCAACTGAGTCGTGGCCACAGTCCTGATGTTCAGCCTTGCTCAATCCCCGGGCGTGACGACCGCGGCTGTTGCCACGACACGATCCTGGCACCGGAACGCGATTCTGATCGAAGCTGATACTTCCACCGCTTCGGCAGTTCTCACCGGCTACTTCCAGGGCCAATACAACGGTGCCGACGCTTCGCTGATCAACCTGGCGGTGGCCGCAGCACAGCACGGCGGCATTGACCACAACGACCTATGGTCCCAGCTCCGCCCTCTGGACAGCACAGACACCCAGACCGCCACAAAGTGGCTGCTCCCCGGCCTCATGGAACCCAAAGCGGCACCCTCGCTGGACCGGTTGTGGGGTGACATCATCTCCGCTGCGGACACGTTCGAAGCAGCCGGCACCGACGTCATCATCGACGCTGGCCGTTGGGCCGTTGGCGATGTCCGCAGCGCGCTCATGCGGGCCGCTGACGCTGTGCTTGTCTTTGCCCGTCCCACGCTTCCCTCCGCCTGGGCCATCCGTGCCCGCCTGGAAGAAATCCGCGGCGGACTCAGTGAACTAGGCCGAGGCAACTTCCTGTCCATGGTTGCAGTGGAAGGCCCCACTAACCCGTACACACCTTCCCAGGTGGCCTCATCGTTGGGCCTGCCCTTGTTGGGCACCCTGCCCTGGGATCCGCGCAGCGCCGCCGTCTTCAGCGACGGGTCAGCCGAACTGAACCCCTCGAAGCTCGCCAAGCGCCCCTACACCCGTGCAATACATTCCTTGTCTGCATCCCTGCAGACTGAACTGGACGGCCGCCGGCGCCTGCTTCAGGACGCCCTGGACGCTGAGATTGGAGACATCTAATGTCACTGCGCAGCACGCCCGCCCCCTATGACTTCCTCGCTTGGCTCTTTGCCCCGTTCGGCGGGCTTCCAGCAGGCCACGCCCCGTCAAGCGCTAAGGAGCTTAGGTGAGTACTCAACCCGAAAACCTGGACCTCTTCAAAGACCTGCCCCTGGCCCAAACCGGGCCTGCAGCAGGAACCAGTACTCCGACACACCCGGCAGCCCTGCATCTGATCGCAGCCGCTGAACGGTCCCGCGGCCGCCGCAGCATCAAGGAGCCCACGACTGCACCAGCTGCTCCTGAAGTAGTAACCCGGCGCGCACAGAACCATGTCGATGACCCCGCCTCTGATTGGGCAGTCATCGAGCTCCTCGCCCAGAACGTTTCCGAGGAACGCCAAAACCGCGAAGAAACCCCCGAAAACCGCGAAGAAATCGGTCGGGCCATCATCGCAACGATCCTGGACGAATACAGCGAGAAACGTGTTCGGGAAGGAGCTGCCAGGCTTACCCAGGATCAGCGGGGCACCCTCCAGCGGCTGCTGTTCAACCAGGCGTACCGGCTTGGCTCCGTCCAGCCGCCCCTGGATGATCCCGACGTGGAGAACATCCACATCAAGGGCGCCGATAACGTCATGGTCCGCAAGACCGACGGCAGCACCGTTCATCTCGATCCCGTAGCCGCAAATGACGACGCCCTGATCGCCATGATCCAGGGATGGTGCGAGGAACTGGGGGAGGGGGCCCGGGAATTTAACGCCTCATCTCCCGCTCTGGCCATGACCCTGCCCTCGGGTGACCGGCTGCAGGCTTTCCATCCGCCGATCAGCTCACGGCCGTCCGTGGTGATTCGCTGCCACCGCAAACGAAACATCACCCTGGAAGACCTCGTTGACCTTGGGATGCTCAGCCAGGACGCTGCCGATTTCCTCACTGCCGCCGTTAAAGCTCGCCTGTCCATCGTCGTTTCGGGGCACCCCAACGCCGGTAAAACGACCTTTGTCCGCGCCCTCGCAGCAGCCTTTGACCCCGACGAGCCGGTCATTACGATCGAAACAGAGCGGGAGCTTCATCTCGGGGCCCCACAGCACTACAACGTGCTGTCCCTGGAAGCCCGTCCGGGACAAGGCGAACGTGACGTGAAAACCGGGACCCAGATCGGCGAAGTCTCCATGTCCGAGCTGCTCACCGGCGCCCTCCGAGCCGACGCCCAGCGCATCATCGTGGGCGAGGTCCGAGGCGATGAAGTCATCACCATGTTCCTGGCCATGGCCGGCGCGGCTGGCTCCATGACCACCATCCACGCGAAAACAGCACAAGACGCGATCTCCAAACTGGCGGACCTCCAACAGAAATTCATCGGAACCTCCCCGGCATTCGCCTACCGTCAGATCCAAGACCACATCCAGATCATCGTCCAGCTCTCCACCTTCCGGGGCAAAGGCCACAAGCGCCACGTCACCGAGATCTGCGAAGTCATCCCGGGCGAATCCGTTCCTACCGCAGCCCAGATTTTCGCGTCTCCCGCCCGTGGCCAGGCAGCAGTCCCGGTCGAACAGCCAACCCAGGACATGCTCGAAGCACTCGCTGACTCCGGTTACGACGTCAGCCGTGTAGGAGGGCGTCTCTGATGAGCATCGTGATCGCGATCCTCTGCGCGGCCGGCATCGGCGCGGGACTGATTCTCATCGCCATGGAACTGACCCGGACTCCCCAGCAGAAGCGGCCACGCTCAGCCTGGAAATCTCCCTGGCACAAGCTCAAGGAACGTCTGGGAGCCAAACAGGCACTGATTGTCGCCATCGGTACCGCACTCGGAATTCTGCTGTTCATCCGCACCGGCTGGTTCGCGCTGCTCTTCACCATGCCCTTGGCTTTCATGCTGGTCCCGCAACTGTTCAGCAACGCAGAGCACAACCGCTCCATGGCCAAGCTTGAAGCGATCGAATCCTGGGCCCGATCGCTGGCCGGACGAATCGGCACTGGGGCGACCACCCTGACCCAGGCCGTGAAGAACAGCCTCGGCAACGCCCCTGAAGCTATCCGGCCCGAGCTGGATCGGCTTACCGCCCGTCTCACCTCCCGGTGGACGCCCAAAAGGGCCTACCAGGCTCTTGCCGATGACCTGGACGATCCCACCGGCGACCTGCTGGCAGCGCACCTGATTCTTGCCTCGGAAATCAAAGTCTCAGCACTACCCAATGCGCTGCATGATCTTGCAGAAATGGTCTTCGACGAGGTGAAAGCGCGCAGGGAAATCGACTCAGCACGCGAAACCAACAGGACCACGGCCCGACTGGCTTCAGTCATCACCCTGGGCCTGTTGATCCTTGCCGCGACTTTCATGGCGGACTTTTTCAGTGTGTACGCAACGCCCGTCGGGCAGCTCGTGCTGGCTCTGCTGCTCTTCGGTTACATCGGCGCACTGCGCTGGATGCGTAACCTCTCCCGCCCGGATCTGCCGCCCCGGATCCTCATCAAAACGGAAGGAGCCACCCAATGATCTGGACAGCACTCGCTCTGGGAGCAGCGGCCGGCCTTGCCCTCATGGTGGCCGTTGCCGAATTCCTCCCACGGCGGCCCAAACTCAGCGCCGCCTTCGAGAACCTGGGCGGCAACGCCCAGACCATGGACCTGGACTTCAAGGACCGTCTCGGCCGTGCCGTCCAGCGCGGGCCCTTCGGCTGGCTTTCGGTCAATCCCCGGGACTTGGCCATCGTCGGGAAAACCCCGACCGAACACGCAGCCAATCAAGCACTCGCCGGGATCTCCGGTTTTGCTCTGCCGCCCGTGCTCGGATTTGCGTTCATCACAGCCCTGCAGCTCCCCGTGCCGTGGTTGCTGTTCTCCCTTCCCATCAGCGCCGGCATGGCAGTACTGCTGATGTGGACCATGAACCTGACCGTGACACAGAAAGCCGCAGAAGACAGAGCCGATTTCGGCCGTGCCGTCGCGACCTATATCGAACTCGTCGCAGCTGCTCGAAAAGGCAACATCTCCTCCTCCAGGGCACTGACCCTGGCCGCCGACGTCGGCAACTCCTGGGTGTTCGTCCGTCTTCAGCAGGAACTGCGGCTCGCCACCTACCGCGGTATCCGGCCCTGGGATGCCTTCAAGAACCTGTCCGCCGAAATTGGTGTACCCGAGCTGAGCGACCTGGCCGACATCATGAGGTTGGCCGGCGAAGAAGGAGCCAGCATTTACGAACCGCTCCGTGCCCGCGGTAAAGGCCTCCGCGTTCAGTTGCTCAACGACGCAAAGACCAGAGCCAACGCCAACGTAGAGCAATCAACCTTCCCTGCCGGCGTCATGGGAATGATCTTCATCGCCCTGATCTTCACACCGCCGTTGTTCCGGCTGATCGGTAGCTAGCGGAAGGAGGCAGAACAACGTTTCACTTGACAAGCACACCATGGGGAAACCCGCCAAAGTTAGTACCAGAGTCATCCGGCCCAATTTGTCCGGAATGCCCGAATCACTGCACCTTTAGAGGTTGTAGGGGGACAACATGAAAGAAGGAACAGGTATGAAAGACATCGGACTCCGCATCGCCGCTACTCTGCACATCGCAGGGGTGGCCCTGCATAACGGCTACCGCAGCCGGGTTGACATGCTCCAGGACGACAAGGAACGCGGCTCTTTGACCGCCGAACAAATCTTCTGGACGGTGGCCATTCTCTTGGTGGCCGGAACGACCATCGCAATCGTCGTTGGCGTCATCAACTCAAAGGCTGCCCAGATCCCTGCCGGGTAAGGCAGCCATGCAAACCTTCAAGCTCGTCAAGCCCCGTCACCCCGTAGGTGACGGGGCTGAGCGCGGTTCAGTGACCCTCCAAACAGTCATCGGCTTACCCGTCGTTATCCTCTTCACCTTCGGGATCCTTCAGGCTGCCTTCTGGATGAACGCCCAGAACATGGCCCAAGCAGCTGCTTCATCCGCATACTCCGCGGCCAAGGCATACAACGCCGGCAACAGTGCAGGGGAAGCAGCCGCCAACAAGATCATCGCTACCAGCTCCGATTTGAAAGGCGCCAGCGTACAGATCAACCGCGGACCCACCAGCGTCAGCGTCACCGTCACCGGGACCACCAACAGCCCCATCCCGGGCTGGGGCGGCCCTGGCGTCAAAGCCACGGTCTCCGGCCCAACCGAACGGTGGGTGTCACCATGACCAACACCAAAGCACTCCACGGAGAAGACGGGACCACCATCCTCGAAACCATGCTGATCGCAGGAGCAGCACTCCTTCTCATCGGCCTGCTCATCGCCGGGATCCGTATCTCCTGGGCAAAAGGAGCGGTACAAGAGGCAGCGGCCGCGGCCGCCCGTGACGGCTCCCTCGCCCGCACCGCGGGACAGGCCCAAACGAACGCCAACACCGCAGCTGCAGTTTCCATGTCCCAGAGCGGGGCAAGTTGTGTCGGGCAAACCGTGGTCCTGGACACCAGCCGCTTCCTCGCACCCCTGGGCGAGACCGGAACCATCCGGGCCACCGTCAGCTGCACAGTGCCGCTGTCCAACCTCGTACCGGGACTCCCCGGCTCCATGGACGTCAGCCGCAGCGCCAACTCACCCGTCGACCCCTACCGCCAGAGGTGACCCTCATGCCGAAAAACACAACTGACGAACGAGGATCCGTGACGTCCTGGTTCATGATCACGTGCGTGGGCATCTTCCTGGCCATCGGACTCGTTGTCGACGGCGGCGCGAAAATCACCGCCAACCGCGAAGCCCAGAGCGTAGCCGAAGCCGCTGCCCGAGCCGGCGCAGGATCCGTAACCGGTGCCTCAGTCCGAGGAGGCGCCGTCGTCGTCAACCCTGCAACAGCCAGCAATGCAGCCCAGTCCTACATCTCGGCCGCTGGCTTGACCGGCAGCGCAACCACCGCCGGCTCCACCGTCACGGTCACCGTCACCCAAACAAAAAAGACCGTCTTCCTCAGCCTCATCGGCATCAACAACCTCCAAGCATCGGCCACAGCAACCGCGCAGATCCTCAAGCAGTAAGGAACTGAGATGCCCCCACATGAGAACGGATATTTCCCCTGGCGGCTATAGCCGGACCAGCCCAAAGACCCCGCCCCCTACGCAAGGAGCAGTAATGAAAACCACGACAGCCCAAACGATCTTGGGGACTGCCCTGGTAGCCGCGACCTTGGCATTGACCTCCTGCACAGGGGGCTCCACGCCGAACGAGTCGCCCTCACCAAGCACCACCGCGACCAGCCAATCACCAAGTGCCACATCGACGCCGACAGCGACCAGTACTGCGATTGCCGCGCCTACGTCGGAAGACCAGGCGCTCAAGGACGCAATGATCGCAGTAACGGCATATGGAAGGGCCCTTGAAGAGGCCTCTCAAGCCAAGAGCGTCGACACTAGCAAACTCCGTCCGGTATCTAAGGGGGCCGCACTGAAATTTGCGGAGGACTTTGTTGCAGCCGCTGCGAAGGACCCCACCAAATACACCGGCACCACCAAAGTCGCCTTTCAGGATGGATATGCCAGTAACTTGACCGTCGGGGAACAGAAGTTTGAGTTCGGCTTCGCGGACATGTCCGTCTGTGAGGATTCATCCCAAGTGAAGGGTGTGCTCGCGGACGGATCCCCAGCGCCCAAGGCTGATCATCCCAAGGTCGTGATGCAGTACACCGTTGAATACGATCCGGCTGCCAAAGCTTGGGTTGTTGCGTCTATTAGCCAAGGAGCGGTGGTCCCATGCTGAAGAGAGGCCCTTTCCTTGCCGTAGTGATCTTGATGCTGGTGATGTTTGGCATTTCACCTGCAGGTGCCGCACTCCCAACGAAAGGTACTTGCATAAAGGGTCAGTGCACCGTTGATACGCCCGTTCCTGGCGAACCCGGCGGAAGCTCCGGGGGAGGCGGAGGGGGAACCGGCACCACCACTCCCGGCGGCACGGACGTTGTCATCCAGCCCGGTCCCACGACATGCAAGCACGGCGACAAGGAAATTGAGTGCTCCGGGGATAAGGGATCCTGGTCAAACTCCGATCAGTGCTACTGGCAGCTGGCCACGCCCCAGAAAGCTCCTCCCGCAGGCAAATCCGCCGGCGATGGTGCCTGGTATGACTGCACCACTGTTCCCGCCAACGCAGGTAGCAACAGCCCTGGAGTCAGCACGGTGTCCACCCGGTGGCTGGACCAGCCTCCTGCCGGCGTCACTCGCATTACCCCTTCCCAGGCAGCGGCTCAGTTGCTCCGTCAGTTCACCTTCCAGGGTGTCCCGATCGGCATTGTCCCCGAGGCAGCGGCCGGCTCTAAGGGATCAGTTGGACTACCCGTCTGGATGTGGGTCAACGGTGCGAACCAGACCAACTACGGACCATGGACGCAGAGTGCAACCATCGGAGGTGTCGCCATCACCGGGACAGCCCGCGTGACGAGCATTCAGTGGGACATGGGGGATGGCACCGTAGTTTCCTGTGCCAACCCTGGAACCCCGTACCAGGACGGCTACGGGCTGGCGGCGTCGCCTACGTGTGGCCACATCTACTCGCGGATGTCGAAAGACCAGCCCGGCGGCAAGTACACGGTGACGGCCACCAGTAACTGGGCCTTCGATTGGCAGGCCGACGGTCAAACCGGATCCGAAACCACCACGGTCCAAAGCAATACCCAGCTGGAGATCGGTGAGATGCAAACCGTCATCGTCGGCAAATAGCGAAAGGGGTGGGTCGCATTGACAGTTAGCGACCCACCCTCTTACTTTTATATAAGTCATATCGAGTAAAGAGGTTGTCATGAAGAAGGCCATTGCAGGAATCGGAGCGCTGCTCCTCCTTGCGGTACTACTGATAGGCATCCCCGCCGCATTGATCTTCCTGGCAGGGAACCCAATACCCGAGTCGTGGGACGCCTTGGTGCAGGGGGTCACTAACGACTGGACTGGGTCATTCCTGGCAGCCCACATCCTGCCCATCGTTGGGTGGATTGCATGGGCTTGGCTCGCCCTAGGCATCCTTTCAGTGATCCCTTCGATGATCCGCGGCATCGAACCCCCACGCATCAACGGTCTTGCTGTTGGCCAGCAGGCTGGTAGGGCACTCTTTGGCACCGTCCTTGTCATGGTTACAGGCTTCACCGGAATCGCCGGTGCGAACGCAGCCGAACCCCTCACGACGAGCCCCCACAACAGCATCTCCGTCACCCAGGAAGCTGCAGCTCCTGCCACCGTGAAGGAAACACCAGCTCCGGTGGCGCACGTGACTACGCCCACCAACCCAACGGTGACCGTCAAAGACGGCGACTCCCTGTGGTCTCTGGCTGAGGCCCACCTAGGAGATGGAAACAGGTTCGGGGAGATCGCTGAACTGAACTACGGCGGAGCCCAAGCCGATGGCCACACCCTGGGCAAAGATCACTTCATCAACTCGGGATGGGTATTGAAGCTCCCTGCTAACACTCCTGTTGCGCAGGATAAGGACATCATCGTCCAGCCTGGCCAAGATCTGCCCGGCATCTCCCAGACTGTGTACGGAACTCCGGATAAAGCCGACGAGATCTTCAATGCATCACGTTCGATCGTGCAGGCTGACGGAAGCCAAATAGGGGTTACCGGGATAGTGGCCCCTGGGTATCGCCTGGTCGCCCCGGCAACCGGAACTCCCGCGCCGGTCATCACTCCTGCCTCTTCGACCCCTATCCAACCGGCCCCTGCCGCAGAAGCCCCCGCTCCCGCGGCCGAAGCGGTGACACCTACACCGGAGCCCGATCTCGGAGCTGCTGACCAGAGCATCAGCCAACCCACCCAGAGCGAGGTCGCGGCGTCTCCGGCAGCGGCCGAACAGGCTCCCGCTGAAGCCGAAACCACTCCACTCACCGAAGCAGAGAACATTGCTTCCGCCTCCGAAGAAGAATTCCCGGTTTCAACCCTGTGGGGTGCTGGCGGGGTCCTTGCCGCCGGCGTTCTGTCCGTCCTGGGATTGCGGCGACTTCAGCAACAACGCCGTCGCCGCGCCGGCGAACGAATCGCGATGCCGAACGCGGACATCGCGGCCGCGGAGCTTGAATTGCGCGCAGTGGAGGATCCCGCTGGCGTGGAAGACATCGACCGCGCCCTCCACTACATCGCCACTTGGGCCCACGATCACGACCTGTCTCTGCCGAAGCTTTTCGCTGTACGCCTCTCGCCCCGCAGTGTCGAGATCTACCTTGACGAGGCCGCCGACCTTCCAGCGCCCTTCGAAGCCGTCTCGGATGACAACTGCGCCTGGGCCGTCAACCCCCGGCTAATCCCAGCCTTCGACCCGAAAACGGCCGCCCCTTACCCGGCCCTGGTTACCCTGGGCCAAGATGCCGCAGACGGACACATCCTGGTCGACCTCGAACAAATCGGTTCCCTCGCTCTGACCGGCAGCCCGGAAACCACCCACGGCGCCTTGGTGGCTCTGGCCATCGAACTCGCCTGCTCCAAGTGGTCCGAGGATCTTCGGATCAGCCTTGTAGGCTTCGCCCCGGAATTGCCGGCAGCCTTCGACACCGGCCGCGTCCGCCACATCAGCGACCTTGAGCAGCTAATCAGCGAGCTCGAAGCCCGAACCTCAGCAGACGGCCCTCTCCTGGACAGCATGGGCTACGCCAGCAGCCACGATGCCCGCATATCAGCCCGCAACGAAGACCCATGGCCGCCCGAAATTGTCCTGCTTTCCGAACTGCCTGCAGGGAAAGAAGCCGAACGGCTTAAGAACCTGGTGGAGAAGCTTCCACGCATCGGCCTGGCCGCTGTCTCCAAAGGCCGGCTCAGCGGCGATTGGGCCCTGGACATAGACGAAAACCGCTCAGCAAGCCTGGCTCCTGCAGGCCTGACGCTCACCGCTCAAACTGTCGATGAAACCAGCTACACCAAGATCCTCGAAGCCCTCCGCACGACCCTGGCCGCACCTGTTGACACCGTAAATAAACCAGAGCCGGTTACCGTCCCCGCCGTCCAGGCAACGCCTGCAGCTGCCCCTGAGCAGGGCGCAGAGCAGCCAGCCACAGCTGACGTACCTGTTGATTCATCGGAACCCGGTGATGTTGAAGCCACACCTGAATCGGGCAAGGTCCTGGAGATCGGTCACCGCACACGACGTAGGGCAGTGCCGGCCGAGGAAATCACCGTTGAACTGCCGGACGCACCCTTCATTCGAGTGCTGGGTCCTGTCAGGGTCGAAAACGCCAAAGGCATCGACCCTTCGACAACCAAGGGAGCCAGCGCAGCCAGGTGCAAGGAAGTCATCACCTTCCTGGCTCTCCACCGCCACCAATCCACCGAAGAGTACGACCAGGCAATTCACCCGAACACGGTCACGACGGCCAACATGCGGAATCCACTGGCTTCCCGGGCAAGGCGTTGGCTCGGTGCGAACGCCGAAGGCATGGAGTACTTCGCCAAATTCAGCGCCTCCAACTCCTACACCTTGGCTGAGGACGTGCGGACGGACTGGTCCGTCTTCCAGGAACTCGTGGGTACGGATCCCATCGACGCTTCCACAGCACGCCTGGAAGCAGCATTGGAGCTGGTCACGGGCCAACCCTTCCAAGGGGTGCGAACCTCTGCAGGAGCGGGCCGCAGCAGCTGGGCATGGTCCGAACCGGATCAGCAAAACATGATCGCGGCCATCAGCGACGTCGCCTACGAACTCGCAGAACGCGCAGCAGAGACCGCTGACGCCGAACTGATGCTCAAAGCTGCCACGCGCGGGGCAATGGCCTCTCCGGCATCTGAAGCTCACATACGCCACAAACTCGCCGCCTACGCGCACCTGGGCGACCAGGACGCATTTGAGTCCACCGTGGCCGCGCTCTACAGCCAGTGCGAGGCCTTGGAAGAAGAAGGGCCTGAACCGGAAACAGCCCAGCTCATCGACGCCTTGAAAGAGCGCTTCGATAAGAGGAAAGCAGGATAGCGTAATCACACGTCCGCGACCTTCATGGGGGAGAAGCGCAATGACCGTAACAGCGAAGCCCGCCAGGCACATTCCTAAGGCCAGGCATGTCCCCACCGGGGTCACCCATAACGCCAACGACATCACCAAAGACAGCCCACTGAAGCCCGGGCCTTGGGTGTGCGCAACTGAGACCTGCCCCGTCACTTACACCAACCACCGGGCCGCCTCCTACGCCAAGGAAGCAAACGCAGAGAAACGAATAGTTCGCAGCGCCACGTTCGTTGTCCGCGGAGAAGCGCTCCACAGCCCTGATTGTGTTCACAACCGTCCTGAGGCAAAGAAACGCATCGCGGCCAAGCACCCCGAAGTAGTCAAGGTCAGCAGGACCATGCTCTTCTTGGACATCTCCACTCCAACACCGACCCAACAACGAGCCGTGACTCGAACCAAAGGACACCCCAACCGCAAAGACCCTCACCACCCACAAACACCGATGATCAAAGAACCATCCGTCGATGCCGACCGCTACAAGAAGGTCCTCCGCGCCGCCCGCAGCATGGAAAAGCTCATCGCAAGCTACGGTGACGACCCCGAAGCCCTCACTGAGCACCAGATCCGCTTTGACGGCCGGACATTCGATTGGCTCCAATTCTGCTTCGGACCCGACACAAACAGCCTGATCATGTTCAACACCGTCAATGAAGCCCGCGGTACGCAACGCATCACCATGAAATACCGGCCATTCCTGGTCCGTGGCTATGTGAAGGCCACCAGGATCGCGAAAAACGGCAACCCCTTCTTCGTCCTCCAATCGGAGGAAGCCCACAACGGTTCCGGCACGGATGGCGAAAGCACCGTGCGGGTCTTCGCACCAATCGACAGCCCTGCGGGCAAGGAAATCCAAAAGCTAAGGTCCGGCGCCGCTGTCACCGTACTCTCCATTCATGACGGCCGCCTCACCGGCCTTGACGCACCTCTGCTGAACATCAAGGAAGCCTCACAGCTCTTCACTCACAAGGAACTGAGCTTCTGACGCCACCCATGTCCACCACGTCGTTTGGCCCGACCGTTCGCTGGTGCCGGGCGTTACTCGCTACCCAACTGAGCAATGCACTTATAGAGAGTTCTACAGAGTTCTAAGGAAATCCCAATATGTCAGTAGAACTTGCTAGGTTTGAGGCATGCAGCTTGAACTGAACCCGTACAACCCCGGCTCCGGGGCGCAGCCCATGCACCTGGCTGGCCGTGATGCCGAGATTGCCGCATTCGATCTTCTGATCGTCAGGACAAAGCGACACCTGCAATCACGGCCCATGGTCCTTTCCGGTCTGCGAGGGGTAGGAAAAACGGTCCTGTTGAGGCGCCTGAAGGGACTGGCCGACCACCATGCGTGGATCACCATCAAGCTCGAAGCGCGCAGAGGTGAGAGCGCCCAACAAGAAGCCCGGAAGGTCATTGCCGCCGAGCTGCAAAGCGCTGCCCGCCGGCTTGTACCTTTTCTCAACGCTGGAGACTATGTCCGCAAGGCACTGTCGACGGTTACCTCATTTACGGCGACAGCTGGCGTGAAAGGGATTTCATTAGGCGTCGGTCTGGATCCGACACGGGCATCCACCGGCCATCTGGAGATCGACCTTAGGGACCTCGTTGAGGACCTCTCAACTGCCTTGAAGAAGCAGCGCAGCGGATTCGCGATCTTCATCGATGAAATGCAGGACCTGGACGACGAACTGCTGGGTGCACTCATTGCCGCTCAACACCACGCCAACCAGGAACAGCTGCCATTCTTCGTCATCGGAGCAGGCCTTCCGAACCTTCCCGGCCGCCTGGCAGAGATCCGCAGCTACGCCGAAAGAGCCTTCGACTACCGCATCATAGGAAAGCTCACCCCAGACGCGGCCCGGGACGCATTCACCCAGCCAGCGCAGTCTGTCGGCCAGCACTACTCCCATGAAGCACTGGAACTGATGCTCGAAGCCTCGGGACTTTACCCATATTTCGTACAGGAATTCGGCAGCGCCATGTGGGAATCCGCCCTCAAAAGCCCCTTCACCCGCGAGGACGCGGAAGCAGCGATCACGCTAGGTCGCGAAAAGCTGGACGCCGGCTTCTTTGTTGCCAGATGGCAGCGGGCAACGGCGGCCGAGCGCCGCCTCCTCCACGCAATGGCACAGGACGGTGAGGGGCCCTCCAGCACCGGAGAAATCGCAGCCAAAATGCGCAAGAAGCCCACAGCATTGGGTCCTGCCCGATCATCCCTCATGGACAAAGGCCTGATCTACTCTCCGGAGTACGGCCAAGTTGCATTTACCGTTCCTGGGATGGCGGGCTTCATCGCCCGCCAGGAGCTACTGGACTAGTAGTCTGACGGGCATTACTCCGCCGATCAGCGCCTTCCGAACTTGAACCAACAAGACCACCGAATGCTCGGCACCGCCGACTGCACTTTAGTTCGGGATGAGCTCGGGACCTTGTCTTGATCGGAGCCTTTTTCGCCTGGAACCTGAGCGCGTGCCCGATCTGTATCATCTTGTTGCTCAGCCCAGGTGCGTGAGGGTCACCTGTCAAGCTTCCTTTGATTGTCAGTGCCCGCGGTTAGGCTGCCTGCATGATTCGGCCGCCACTACGTTCAACGCCCGCCGTCTTCTGCGACGTTGAAACCACCGGCCTGGGGCCCACTGCGGAGATCATCGAAGCTACAGTGCTCGACGTAAGGGGTAGGCCGCTCTTCGACAGCCTCATACGTCCTGCCGATCCATATGGCTACATTGCCGAAGAGATCCACGGCATCAGTGCATCCCAGCTGGCGGCCGCGCCGTCGTTCGCGGAGATCGCTGACCAACTCCGGAGCACCTTGGAGGGGGCAATTCTGGTTTGCCATAACGTCGAGTTCGACGGAGGCATGCTCAGCGCCTCCTATACCGCGCACGGGATCCCGGCCCCGGCTACTGCCGGCACCATGTGCACGATGGAGGAAGCCGCGCAGCTGCTCCGGCCTGGGCGACGCATAAGCCTCTCGGACGCGATGGACGAACTTCGGATTCCTCGGCCAGATGGCGTGGCCCACCGCTCTGGGTTTGATGCCGAATGCACCAGGCGGATCTGGAACTCCCTACAGTCCAAAATCGCCGCCTGATCCGGGCCCGTTTCCTCCTGGATGAGCGGGACGTTTCGTCCACATCGGCACGTTTCGCCGTCCAGTCCGGCAAAACCCGCCTTAAGCCTAAACCGCCACAACAGGCCCGGTTCCCAACGCTGGAGCCGAATTTGGTCATCCAACCCGGCATGGATGAGAAGTGGACGAACCTGGCCAAAGAACCCCTTTTTGGCCACTTTTCATCCATATCCTGCTGATTTTCGGTCGAAAAACTGGATGGGGTGGGAAGGTGGGACACCCACGACCCCCTCCTGACCTGCGGAAATGCTCGCTGTCCCACCTTTGAAATCCGGTCGTTTTCAAAGGTGGGACAGGCAAAAACCGAGTGATTACGGGGAAAAACAGGGCATTTGCGGGCTTTGTCCCACCTGTCCCACCTTCTCAGCAACATATCCCCCTACTCCTGCGCACGCGCGTATGCGCGCGCGTGCGCGCGCGAGGCCCCATCTGTCAAGAAAGAAGATCCGAAAATCTCTAAGTTGGTCTGTCCGGTTTCGGGAAACCTCTGCACCTTTCCCCTATAGAGACCCAAAGAGAAAGACCGGTGACATGCTCCAATACGACACGCCGCCACGGAATAGTTCAGTCATCTTGTCGCAACTTAACGCTACGTTGGGCGCATGTCGGAAACGAGTCGCAGCTTCGGGGAACGAAAGGGCGCATACGTGCGCCTTCCTGAAGATCAATACGAGCTTTACGACGCCAGAGCTGCCCAGGAAGGCCTGGACCTCGGCCCTTGGATCGCCAAGAAACTCGCCTTACACGAGGGTGAACCTATCCCGGACTTCGTCGGACGGATCAAGCGCCGCAAGCGCAGCAAGCGCGACGCCATGGCAAGTCACGACCAGAATGATCGGGAGGGCAACCCCGCCGCATAAAAAAGAACCAGCCGCCCTGGTAAGGCAGCTGGTTCCAAAAGTTAGTGGTTCAGAGCTAGTCGCCAAACTCGCTGAACCGGATTCTTCAGTTATTTACTCGGAAGGTTCTGCATCCCCGAGGGGATCAGCTACGACCAAGAAAGGTTCTGTTGTATTGAGTCTAACCAACTTGCCGCAAGTTGGGCCAGATTTTGATCGACGCGTGTCTGCCTACTTTCGTGAGGGGCGGGTATGACGTCCCCATTCTCTGAGCCTGCATCCCGTTCGTCACTCGACCGGGTCATTACTGCGTTGGAACGCATGAACTACCCGACAAAGCGGTCGGACCGGTTCATGACCCTTTGCCCAGTGCACGCAGACAGGTCACCCTCCATGCACGTGACCTGGACTGACGGAAAGGTCATGCTCTACTGCTTCGCCTGCTCCCAATCAGGTGCAGCCACCTTCGAAGACCTCGCCCGCGGCATCGGCCTGGAGCCCTCAGACCTCTTCGATGCCCCCCTGCCACCCAAAGACGACCGACCGCGCGCTTCCGTAACTAGGAAACCCGTTGAGCGGCGGGTACAGCTCCCGGCCCCCGTCGAGGCTGTACAGGAGAAGCCCAAGGAACCGCGGCACCGCTTCCAGCGCACGGTCACGTACGACTACGTCGATCTTGAAGGCACCATCGTTCAGCAAGTATTCCGCGAGGAATGCACCATCAAGGCCCACCCGGCAAAACGCTTTACCCAAGCGTTCCTGGACAAATCCACCGGCGAAATGGTCAATAAGAAGCCCGAGGGCTTCATTCCCACGCTCTACCGTCTCGCAGAGGTCGTGGAAGCCATCAAGGCCGGCCGAAACGTCTACCTGGTTGAAGGTGAGAAGGACGCCGATACGGCCGCCGCGAACAAACTTGTGGCCACGACCAACGCACAAGGGTCCGGAGCATTTCCCGCCGAGCTGGCGTCCTGGTTCGTCGGTCACGAAGCCCAAGGTGAGTCTCTGCAGTCCAGAGTCCGGGTCGTCGCTGACCGTGACCTGGCTGGCTACCGGCGAGCTGCTTCGCTGTACCGTCTGCTGACCGAGACCGGGGCGAAAGCCAGCATCGTGCTGCCGGCCACGACGGAAGACAAGTCCGACCTGACGGACCACTTCGCAGCGGGCTACAGCGCTGGCGACCTCATTACCGTTCCCTTGCAAACGGTCCAGCTGATGGCTCAAGTGGAAGAGATCAGGCTCGCTCGAAAGACCGTAGACCAAGCCTGCGAGCAAGCTGAAGCGCGTCAGGCACTGGCCTTGAAGGGCGGCGCAGAGGAAGAAGCGGCTGAGAACGCCGAGTCCGCCAAGGTGTGGGCTAAGGAAGCCACCCGTCGACTCAGCAGGATCCGTGAGCTCGCGGATCTGCCCATGGAGATGCGGACCTCAGACGCGCATCTGGCCACTGCCATCACTGATGTCCGTGACCAGGCGTTCGCCCGGGTAAATGACCTTCACACCTCCCTTGATCTTCCGGTTCCTCCCAGCGTCCTGGATCTCAAGGGCGGCACTGTGGTCTCCCTTGCAGCTGCTGCGGCCAGCCGTCATGTTCCGGGAACAATGGCCGATGACCCCTCGCCCAGCACGCCCAACAACGTGGTGCGCTATGCGGTACGTCGCGGTGAAACCGTGAAGATCACAGAGTCCTTCAAGGACGATGAGGTCAAGTATCGATACGACACCGTCATGAACTGCTGGGCAGAGGTGCTTGACCAGTTTGTTGAGGACAACGGCGTGGAGAGCGAGTTTTCCCGCCCGTCTTTGGGCATGCGTTTGAAATTCTGCCGGTGGCGTCGTGACCAGGCGGGAAAGCCAATCCGTCAGCCAGATGGCACCATCGAGATCGATGAGCAGATCGTCACTTGGGATGCTGAGACCATCCAAAAGGGCCGCTGGGCTGACCAGATTCCCTGGTACGGTGCCAACGCCCTGGCTTCCTCCAGCCGCCGGGGTAAGGACAATGCCTTTGACGGGATCCTCAAGGCGGTCCAGGGGCCTTCCACGACCACCCCGAAGTTCACGTCCACTGGATGGCGGGAGACTCCTGAGGGCCGGATTTTTGTCCACGCCAAAGGTGCTATCAGCGCCGCTGGTTCCATCCCCGCCGATGTTGTCCTTCCCGATGCCTTCGGTGTTTACGGCATGCCGGACCCGACGACGGACGCCGGACGGCTCCGCGATGCCTGGAAGCAGGGGATTGAGCCGGTTCTGGAGAGCCTCCCGGCCCGGGTTATTTACCCTCTTCTTGGATTCGCCTGCGAATCCGTCTTCGCTGACCGGATCAAGACGACTTTGCACCTTCAGGGCGGTTCGGGTTCCTACAAGACGGCCACGATCGCTTTGGCCATGCAGCTGTTCGCACCGGGTATCTTCTACCGCGGACAACGCGAAGTCATCTCCGGATCCAACGGTGGTGGCTCGCCGCTGGGTGTCATCAGATCAGCATCCGTGGCGACCAACCTGCCCGTGCTCGTTGACGACTTCGCTCCTGACGGGGACCCCAAAAAAGCCCAGAAAAAGCTGGGCGAAGTAGCCAGGCTCAACTACAACGGCACCATCAGGGCCGTAGGCACGGTCAACGGCGGTGTCCGTAACGATCGTCCGCTGCATGCCGGAATCATCACCAGCGGTGAACTAGGAGCTGAAGACTCGGCCGAGACACGTTTGCTGACCGTCCCGCTGGCGCCCGGTGATATTCCGAATGCCCAGGAAGTACTTCCTCGCCTTGAGAAGGTCGTAGCACGCCGGTCCCGGGCCCTTTTGGGCTCATCTCTCATCCAATACCTGGCCACGGCCATGGATAAGGAGATCGAAGAACGCCGGTACTGGCAGGACAACATGGATGCCCCGGGCAACCCCTACAGCTACTGGCTCCAGGCCGTCCAGTCCCTGCCTCACGATGCACGCCTTCATGGCCGGTACTCCGATGCCGCTCAGTGGTGCTCTCACGGAATCCGGCTGTTGCTGCGCATGCTCGTCAACCGCGACGCCCTCACCATTGAGGAAGCTGAACAGGCACAGCAGGCCGCTGATCGTGGCATCTTCGAGGCCCTGTCCTTGCAGAACGACGTCGCCGGCGACTCCGCCCACCGCCTGGTCAGCTACCTGCGCGATGCCATGGCCTCAGGTGAAGCTCATATCAGCGGTCCTGACGGGGACACCCCCGAAGATCCCGTTGCCTGCGGTTGGACCCGTAAAGGCTACGACAGCGCCATGACCCCTTTGTGGGTTCCCACTGGAACCAGGATCGGTGCCATCAAAAACGGCAGGATCTTCCTGATCCCTTCAGTTGTAATGGGCGCGGCCAACCAGATGGCTTCCCGCGCTGACGCGACATTCGGTGAGTCGCCGGTCTCGATCAGTTCAGCCATGCTCTCCCACGGCTGGATCACTCCGGACAGCGACGGAAAACACTCCGTGCAGCGCCGTATTGCAGGTAAGAAAATGCGCGTCTGGGACATTCCTGCCGAAGTCTTGTTCGGCAGCGATGACGACGAACACCCCGCAGATCCAAATACCCCTGGACATGACCTGCCACCATCCCCGCCGCTGTTTCCCGGCGGTTCATCGACATCACCTTCCCCTGGGACGTCCACCTCGGAGTCCTGGTTCGACCTGAATGAGGAGCCCATGGCGCAACGCGAATTCATCGATGCCACCGGCGAAAAAGTGATCATGGAAGTCCTGGATCCCTACGAGCCCTGTGTCATGTGCGAAGAAACGGCCGCCGGCAGTATCGACGGGGCCCCCATGCACATGCGCTGCTGGAATGCCGCGATGGAACACCTCATGCGGACCCAGGCCGGGCAGCAGCAGGAACCTGCCGCCTCAGCACCCGCGATCCCTGAAACTCCCGCGGCACCGCAACCTTCGGTCCCCGTGGCTCAGCCTGTCCCTGAAGAGACGACCGATGTTCAACAGATCTCTGACGAAGATCTTCCCCCCGCAGTGGAGGAACCGGAGAGTGAATCCTCCCAGCTGCCCACCTTCGCTGCAGCGTGTGCGGTCCTGGACACGGACGGGATCCACCTTCCTGGCCTGCCCGTGCGTTCCCTCGATGCTTTCCCTGCCCACATGGGAGAGATTGCCGAGCTCGTAGCGGGCCTGAATCTGGGCACCATTGTGCGGCGCAGTAAGAACCGGGCCGGCAAATGGAATTACAAAGCCGAGCAAGGACAGTTGTATGTCACGGCGGCCGCCACGCAGCAGCTGCTGGGGC
Organism: Arthrobacter sp. GW822-FHT05G07; assembly: GCF_058799755.1. NCBI lineage: Bacteria > Bacillati > Actinomycetota > Actinomycetes > Micrococcales > Micrococcaceae > Arthrobacter > Arthrobacter sp. GW822-FHT05G07. The sequence goes on from NZ_JBXALT010000014.1 coordinate 142,397, forward strand.
TTGACGAGCTTCCCAGCGACCAGCGGAAACGCTCAGCCCTGATCCGTGAGCACACCACTGGCCATCCCTTCGTCACCACAGCGTTGGAAGATGGCTGGTCCATGAGCAAAGAGGGCAAGCACCTCGAAGGAACCACCCGCATGTGGCGCAAGGACGACTCCCGACGGGCCATGATCACGTTCGTTCCCATGCTGGACGATGACGCCTACCCCGCAATTGCCGACTACCCGAAGAAGGGCAAGCCCAAGGTAGCAAGCGCAGCCTCGATCGCCACACGGTTCCAGCGATTCGCTGAAGCCCTGGAATACCCTTACACGGTCTCGGCAGCCAGCACCGGCCTGAACCTCATGGTCGAGCTTCGTAAAGACCGTGAGGACACGCTGAAGGCCTACGAACCTGCCCCGCCGGCACTGGTTCCCAGCCTGGTGCTTGACCACAACTGGTCCCGCAAACCCACCGCCGAAGAACAGGGCCACAAATACATCCACGGCTATGACCGCGGCGCCAGCTACCTGGCTGCAACGGACACCAACTTCGGCGTAGGAGCACCTGTCCACGTCGACGCGCCGGCCTTCGATAAGAAGACCTTCGGCTACTGGCTGGTCGACGTACCCGAGGCCGCAGAGTGGCTTTACCCTTCGGTGTTCAACCCCGCCACCCGCGGGTTGCCCGAAGAGTTCTGGTACACCACTGAAACCCTGGCCTATGCCCAGGAGCTCGGCTACGAGATCCGCCCCAAGGAAGCCTGGATCTGGCAAAAATCCAGTCGGCTCCTCAGCGGATGGGCGAAGCGCATCATCGACGCCAGGACAGCCCTCGATACGCCGGATCCTGATGACCAAGCAGCCCGCGACATCGTCAAGGCCCTCTACGTCCGCACCCTGGGCATGGTCGGCTCCCACCGCCTGCAGGCCGGCCGTGCCGGCTACGCCCCGGAACGGTACGACGCGATCAAAAGCCGCGCCAACGCCAACATCCTCCGCCGGGTTGTGAACATCGGCAACGACACCGGCCGCTGGCCGGTAGCCCTCTGGACCGACGTCATTGCCTACACCTCCAACGAACCGGACCCCATCAAAGCCTGGCCGGGGGAGGCAAAACACTTCGGCCGTGGCGCAGGCATGTACAAGGTCTACGGCACCGCGGAACTGTCCAAGGTCACCAAGCACCTGACAGGCCGAGGGCTGGAGATGCCCACCGTTCCTGAACTCTTCGTCTAACCCGCTTCGGAAGGGAGATCACCTGTGTTTGAAGAACCCACCGCCCCCAAACCTGCGGAACGCCGGAGCTTGTTCTTCGGCGCGCTGACAGGGCGCACCGATGCCGAAGTAACAGGAAAATCCGGCAACGTAGCAGGAATGCTGCGCACCCTGTATTCGCGCCCTGACGGCAAGATCAGCAGCAAAAACGCGGCCAAAGACCTGGGCGTCAGCCAGCGGACCATTCAACGCTGGGTCAAAGGCGAACAAGCACCAAAGGCCGGCAACCTGGGCAAGCTCAACACGGCCGCCAGAAGGGCCGCCACAACGAAAGCAGGCCGCAGGAAGGCCGTGCAGTCACAAAAGCACAGCCGCCTGGCCCAAAGAGGTGCAAGACTGACCATCCGCGGCAATCAAGGCGTACCCGGATCCAACCGCCACGGAGACTCCTACACTCGCTTCCGAAGTGCCAGCCTGCAACTGACCCCGGTCGAGTTCCAGGACTTGCTTGACGCCTATGCCGAACACGGAGACACCGGCCTTCAGCAGTACCTTCAGGACGAATACACCAACAAATACGGAGCCGGCACCTGGAACGTGAACTTCATCAGCGAGCTGGAGCTACACGACCTCTAACTTCGGAAGCCCACCGAGAACGCGAAAGCCCCCGTCTTCTGAGACGGGGGCTTCTTCCTTAGGAGGCCTTTATCTTCTCGTAAGCCGAGAGGGCGGGAACGCCAGCCCCACGTAGGACGGCAGCGCTCTTCCCTTGAAGCCGCCCGGTACCTTCCACCGATTCCAAAGCCGGGATACTTACCCGCCAAGGAGCCGAATCCTCAAGCAGCTGAAAACGAGCGGACTGCGCAGCAAAGTAGTTCGGGAAAATGTGCCGGGCCAGAATTCTGCCGCCACCGGCACCAGCTGTGATCCTTGAAAGTGTCTTCTCGCTGAGGGCGCCGGTGCGGGGGATCCACACGCCCAGCTTGGGGAACCACACCACATAGAGGACATGAGGCTGATCCCAGCCGCGGGAGCGCCACTCTGTTGCCTTAACACCCTTCAAATGCAAAGTTGCGTTGCCCTCAACGGCCAAGGCGTGCTGAGTTCGCTCCTGATCATGAACCAAGTCGCTGACAGCCAGCACATCCCAAAGCGGCTTCCTGCGGGCAATGGGGAGGCCCTTACGAGCCCAGCGCCGAACACTCCCAGGAGTAACGCCGGCAACTGCAGCAGCCCTCCGGGCATCAAGCGTACCGGCAGGTCCGTATGCGTCCAGGGCCAAAGAAATTACAGTCCGTGAATAGGGCGCGTCCCACCAAGACATGCCCTCAGCAGCATACTCGGGGCCGGCCAACTTCTCCTCGGGGAGACCTAGCAGTTCGGGAACGCGGACCATCACTTATCAGTCCGTGGGATCTTCCGAAACAGGCACCTCGGACACCTTGGCGGGGCGCCCCACCCTGTTGGGGTTTCGCTGCTCCCTGAGCTTGATGTACTCCTCAACCTCCTGGCGACTGTAGATCGTCACTTTCTGAACTACAGGCTGAGGGAACTCGTGATCCCATTTCGGCAGCTTCTTCCTGGCATTGGAGGCCTGCTGGGAAACACTGGCCGGCTTTATGCCCATCAAAGAGGCCACCTCGTCAGTAGTCAGCCAATCGCGGCCTAGCTCCTTGGGCGCCACAGCACCCTCCTCTCACTTCCACGTACAACAAAAAACCGGGTGTTCCCGATCAATCCAATATAGATCAGATAGATAAACTTTGAAACCTTGACTCCAGCACATAACAAAACAACAACGGAGACGCATTAGGAATCCAAGCACCAAGTGGAAGCCACGTAAGGCCATATCAGGAAAAAAATAAAAGGGACACAAGCAATAGCGCTCTCGAACCCAACCAAAACACCCATCCCAGAACCCACTCCCGGAACCCCGAAAATCCTCCAAAACCAAGAGCAGTCGCGCATCAAAGCCCGAATCGCGCAGCGATTCGACCGGCCACCAGAAAAGCCCACCAGGCACCACAAGGAAAGCTCAGCGCACCACTCACGCTGGCTTGCCAGCGAGCGGTTCCAATTGGCAGCGCAGCTGCCAATCCTGCTA
>NZ_JBXALT010000015.1:0-123702 GCF_058799755.1 Arthrobacter sp. GW822-FHT05G07
AGAGCGTCGGAAGGTGGCGGCGGTTATCCGGCAGCGCGCGTCCAAGCGACGAAGGAGCGAGCGCGCCGAGGATGACCACCGCCTCCGCACCAACCACACCCTCCGCGCCAACCACACCCTCCGCACCAACCACCGCTTCCGCGCCAACCACACCAGCCCACCCCCCACCATCCAGCCACACCACCCAACGCCGGCAAGAGTAAGCACGCTTAAACGCAGAAAGGGCCGGCAACCATAACGGTTGCCGACCCTTTCAGGGCTGGATAACTAAACTACTTAGGCCGAGACCTCGATGGTTGCCAGGTTCTTCTTGCCCCGGCGGAGGAGCAAGTACCGGCCATGCAGCAGTTCCTCGCGGGCAATGACAGCGTCGGGATCGGACACCTTGGTGTTGTTCACGTAGGCACCGCCCTCGCCGACGGTCCGGCGGGCGGCCGACTTGCTGTCCGACAGACCCGAAGCAACCAGGAGGTCGATGATGCCGAGGCCGTCGGCCCCAATCGTCGCGGAGGGAAGTTCCGCCGTGGCAGCCTCAAGGGTCCGCTCATCCAGTACGGTGAGGTCCCCGTTGCCGAACAGCGCAGCCGAAGCAGCGATGACTTTCTCGGTCGCGTCTACGCCATGCACCAAGGAGGTCACCTCGAAGGCAAGCTTCTTCTGGCCTTCGCGGGCAAACGGGCGCTCCTCCACAGCCTGGCCAAGTGCCTCGATCTCGGCACGGCTCAGGAATGTGAATACCTTAAGCCGGTCAACCACATCAGCATCGGCGGTGTTCAGCCAGAACTGGTAGAAGGTGTACGGGCTGCACATGTCCGGGTCCAGCCAAATGGCGTTGCCTTCGCTCTTGCCGAACTTGGTGCCGTCGGAGTTGGTGATGAGCGGCGTGCCGAGGGCGTGGACACTCTTGCCTTCTACCTTACGGATGAGTTCGGTTCCGCTGGTGAGGTTGCCCCACTGGTCCGAGCCGCCCGTCTGCAACGCGCAGCCGTAGTCGCGGAAAAGCTGGAGGTAGTCCATTCCCTGCAGGATCTGGTAGCTGAACTCGGTGTAGCTGATACCTTCGTCCGAGCTGAGGCGCGACGCTACGGCATCCTTGCGCAGCATGGTGCCGACACGGAAGTGCTTGCCGATCTCGCGAAGGAAGTCGATGGCACTCAAAGGCGCCGTCCAGTCCAGGTTGTTGACCATGCGGGCAGGGTTTTCGCCCTCGAAGCTGAGGAAACGGCGCACCTGGCCCTGAAGGTAGCCGACCCACTCCGCGACGGTGTCCTTGGTGTTCAAAGTACGTTCTGCCGTCGGGCGGGGGTCACCGATCAAGCCGGTGGAACCGCCCACCAAACCGAGCGGCTTGTGGCCGGCCAGCTGCAGGCGGCGCATCACCAGCAACTGCACAAGGTTGCCCAGGTGCAGCGACGGTGCGGTGGGATCGAAGCCACAGTAATACGTGATCGGGTCCCCGGCGAGCAGCTTTTCCAGTTCCGTTTCATCAGTGGAAACGTGGACAAGGCCGCGCCATTTGAGCTCCTGCCAGACGTTGGCAAAGGCGGGATCGTTGTGCTGGGACTCGAGGTTGTTTACGTGTGACACGAGATCTAAGTTAGCAGGATTGCAGGGTCCGTTTTTCCTACCGTTCGATACCGGCGGGTACCGGTGCGGCTGCGATGAGGCGCAGACGCTGGGTGGCCCGGGTCATGGCAACGTAGAGGTCACCCACCTTGCCGTGCTCGTGATTCAACATGGCAGCCGGTTCCAGCACCACCACACCGTCGAATTCCAGTCCCTTGGCTTCCTTGGGGCTGATCACCACGATGTCCTGCTGGTAGCTGCCCGCCCCGGATCCGATGCGACGCCCGTAGACTTCCCGCAACGCGGCTGTGGCCTGAGGCAGCAAGGGACCGTCGGCAATGACAGCCAGCAGGCCGCCGTCGATCGCTTCGACTTCTTCCGGCAGGACTTCAACCAAGCGCTTCACGATGCCGTCCGCCTCCACGTGGTCCACAATGGGTGACCACTTGCCTTCGCGTACGGCCTTCGGAGCCGAAACAACCAAACCTGCGCGGTTGGCCATACGGACAGCAGCTTCTGCGATCTGCGACGGCGTGCGGTAGTTGACGGTAAGTTCTTCCAGTGTCCAGCGGTCACCGAACGACGGCGCCAGCGCACTTTGCCACGAATTGGCACCGGCTGCTGCACTCGTTTGGGCGATATCACCCACGATGGTGAAGGACTTCAGCGGGCAACGCCGCACGAGGAGCCGCCACTGCATGGGCGAGAGTTCCTGGGCCTCGTCAACCACGATGTGGCCGAAGGCCCATGACCGGTCGCTCGTGGCGCGTTCGGCAGCGGTCAGCCGTCCTTCGCGTTCCTGGTTCTGTTCGGCGAGCTCTTCAGCGGTCACCAGGACGTCCACGCCCATCGCTTCCATGTTGGCGAGGGTCTGCTTGGCGTTGGCGAGGTCGCGTGCGCGGTCGGCTTCCTGCTGGGCCAGTCCCCTGCCGGCGGCCGGGTCCAGCTCACCGAGCAATTCTGCAGCCTCATCCAGCAGCGGAACATCTGCTTCCGTCCACGGCGCATCCACCGGACGCTGCAGCAGCGAACGCTGTGCGGGTGTCAGGTGCGGCGTGCAGGCTTCGAGGATGGCAGGCTTGCTGAAGAGCTCGGAAATGAGTTTCTCAGGCGTCATCGGCATCCAGCAAAGGTTGAGCGCGATGCGCACGTCGCGGGCCGACCGTACGTCTTCGGCCAAGTAGGCGCGATCGGCGTTGTTGCCGATGTTGCCCTCTTCTACGAGGTCCGTCAGCTGCTCCGTGAGCTCGCGTAGGAGGATCTTGACGAACGTGAGCCGCGCTTCGTTATGCGGCTTGCCTGTTGCGCGGGCTTTTTCCCGGGCACGGCGGACCTGACGAACCGTCAGCGTCAGCTTCCGCGAGTCAACTTCGAGGATACGGTCCTCAGCAGGCGTCCGTTGCCGGTTTGCCACGGCATTTGCCACCACGGTGGCCATGTCCAGCTTGCCCTTGAGGGCGGCGACGTCCGCATTTTCCTCGGGAATGGCGTGAATGCCGGGCATGAGGCGTCCGAGGCTGGCCATGACCACACCGGTCTCGCCGAGCGACGGAAGCACTCGTTCGATGTAGTGCATGAAGGACGACGACGGCCCGACAAGCAGCACACCGGCGCTCTTGAGCCGCTCGCGGTGCGTGTACAACAGGTAGGCGGCACGGTGCAGGGCTACGGCGGTCTTGCCCGTTCCGGGGCCGCCCTGGACTACCAGCGCGCCGGAAATGGATGAACGGATGATCCGGTCCTGCTCGGACTGGATGGTGCCCACGATGTCCGACATGCGGCCCGTGCGCTTGGAATTCAGCGCAGCGAGCAGCGCGCCCTCGCCCTGGAGCGAGTCGTTGTCCGCAAGCATCCCGGCATCCAGGACGTCGTCTTCTATGGCTTTCACGTCGCGCCCCTGAAGGATCAGGTGGCGGCGGCGGCGCACGCCTTGACGGTCGAACGCGGTGGCTTGGTAGAAGTGGCCGGCTTCCGGGGCACGCCAGTCGACCATCAGCCGCTGGAGATCGGCCGTGGACAGCCCGATGCGGCCAATGTACTGGGCCTCACCGGAATCCAGGTCCAGGCGGCCAAAGACCAGGCGGTCGTCGACGGCGTCGAGCTGGGCCAGGCGGTCTTCGTACAGTGCCGCGAACGCGTCACGTTCTGAGACGTTCTGCATGGTTCCCACCGCACCGGCCTTGCGCACCTGCGCCAGCTGGGCGCGCTTTTCGGCGCGCAGCTCATCGAGCCGGGCATACAGCCTGGCAACATATTCCTGCTCATGGACCAAATCAGCGTCGTGCATCGAACCGTAACCCCTATCGCAAAAGACAGACCTACCATTCTACAGCGATTTTGGTAAACGTGGGGGGTACACGTCATACGGCGGACTGCGTCACAAAAAAGTCGAGGTTAGCAAAGCCGCCAGCGCTGAAGTCAGTTGGTGGCGCTCCGGTTCCGCGGCCGTGCTGCCTTGTACCGGGACACCGTAGGATCGTCCTCGATCCAGAAGCGCCACGGGTATTCAGTGCTTCCGCCCGGACCCGCTACGCCCACCCGTGGTCCGCTGGCAACGGCAGGCGCCGGCGTCCTGGGCAACCACAAACTGAACGGTTCCGCGAGCGCGTCACGGCCAGTGTCCGCCGTCGTAAGTCCCAGCGCGGAGGCGAGCCTGGCGGGTCCGCTGGCCAGGTCCTTGTGCGCTTTGGATGCAGGCCGGCGAAGGGCGGCGAGACCCTCCCCCTCGACGATTTCACCGGCACGCAGGAGCAGTGCTGACGCAGCGCCCTCGGGACCGCAGACAATGTTGGCGCAGTAGTGCATGCCGTAGGTGAAGTAGACGTACAGGAACCCGGGCGGCCCGAACATGGGCGCATTCCGGGCGGTAGGACCGCCGAAGGTGTGGGAGCCGGGGTCGGGGTGCTCGGAGTCGCGCGGCCCAAGGTAGGCCTCAACTTCGGTGAGCCTGACGGAGACCGGACCGGCTTCCGAGTGGTGGGTCAGTACCGCACCGAGTACCAGCGGAGCGATGACTCGGGGATCGCCCTCAAGAAACTTGCGCACGTCGGCGGGGCTGCTGACCTCGTTTGGCACGTAACTCATGACCAGACCCTAGCAACAATGCAGCAAACGGCCATGTCCGATTTCCGCTAGCGACTGCTTCGAACGGCTGGCAGGATAAAGCAATGGACTTCTGGCAGCGCTACAGGGCGATCGACGCCCGCGACACCCGCTTTGACGGTCAGTTCTTCACTGCCGTCAGCTCCACCGGCATCTACTGCCGGCCGTCGTGCCCCGCGCGTACGCCCAAGGCTGAGAACGTCACCTTCTATGAAACCTCCGCAGCCGCCCATGAGGCCGGGTATCGCGCCTGCAAGCGATGCCTGCCCGAGGCTGTCCCTGGAACGCCTGCATGGAACATCCGTTCCGACATTGCCGGACGCGCGATGAGATTGATCAACGACGGCGTCATCACGCGCGAGGGCGTGGACGGCCTCGCGAACCGGCTGGGGTACTCCGCTCGACAGCTTAATCGCATCCTCAGCAACGAACTCGGCGCCGGCCCCCTCTCACTGGCACGGGCCAGCAGGGCGCAGACCGCCAGGACTTTGCTGGTTTCCACCGACATGCTCCTCGCCGACGTTGCGTTCGCGTCAGGGTTCAACAGCGTGCGGCAATTTAACGACACCATCGGCGAGGTTTTCGCGATGACCCCGACGGCGGTGCGGGCCACCGGGGCGAAGTCCAGCACCCGCAAAGGTTCCGGGGCAGCGACGCCAGCCCCGGCGGCGCTGACGCTGAACCTTCCTTACAGGGAACCCTTCGATCCGGGCATTTTCGACTTCCTGGCAGTTCGCGCGGTGCCGGGCATCGAAAGAGCAACGACTGACAGTGACGGGAGCCGGACCTATGCCCGCACGCTGCGGCTCCCCCGAGGCAGCGCATCCTTTTCGGTTGCCTACAGCCCCTCAACACCCGGCAAACCGTTGCAACTCACAGCCACGGCCGTGGACCTGCACGACCTCCCGGCACTGTTGAGCCGGGTCCGCAGGCTGTTCGACCTGGACGCCGATCCGCAAGCGGTCGATGGTGCCCTGGCAGCGGATCCGAGGCTTACGGCCAGCGTGGCCGCACTCCCGGGGATGCGCGTGCCGGGGGCTGTGGAGCCCCAGGAACTGCTTATTCGGGCAATGATCGGACAACAGATCACCGTCGCTGCTGCCCGAACTGCCCTTAGCCAGTTGTCTGCGGCCGGATCCGCCGTCGATGGCGCTGCGCCAGACCTTGATCGACTATTTCCTACAGCAGCAGAACTCGCCGAACACGGGCGTGCCTTACTCCGAGGACCACAGCGCCGCATCGACTCCATCGTGGCCGCCGCCGAGGCCATGGCCAGCGGGGAACTGGACTTCGGCTACGGCGACGACCCCGCCAGCCTCGGCCGGAAGCTTCTCCCAATGCCTGGCGTGGGACCGTGGACGGTGGGCTATGTCGCCATGAGGGTACTGGGCGCCCCGGATGTGTTCCTGGCCAATGACGCGGCAGTAAGGAACGGCGTGAAGGCGCTGCCCGTGGGGTTGGGACTCAGCGCAGACTTCAGGGAGGTCAGCCCGTGGCGTTCGTACGCCACCATGCACTTGTGGCGGGCAGCAGCGGTGAAGACCAAGCCCGCGGGAAGTGAGAGAGCGACCGCCCCAAACCCGAGGGACGTGAGAGAGCGACCGCCCCAAACCCGCGGGAAGTGAGAGAGCGACCGCCCCAAACCCGAGGGACGTGAGAGAGCATCCAGCTCAAGCCCGAGGGACGTGAGAGAGCGACCGCCCCAAACCCGAGGGAAGTGAGAGAGCATCCGGACTTTAGCGGGCGGCGGGCTGGGCCGCGGGCCACGGCAGCAATTCGGGGAGCTCCACTCCGTCAGCGGCTGCAGTTGCCCGCAGGCTCCCAAGGCTCGGTTCGCGGCCGGCCAGCCAGGCCGCGATGTCCGTCAGCATGCCGGTAATTGCTATGGATGTGCCTCCGGTGCCGATGCTCAGTTGTGGCAGCCCTGTGGGTTGCAGGACCAGTTTGTAGGTCTCGGGCACACGTGCGGCCAGGAAAGTGATGAGGTGCTCGCAGAAGGGTCGGCTCCAAGTCTCCGGCCCGTAACCCAAACGCAGGTCCGATGCGTGGATGGTGAGTTCGCGCCACAGCGCCAGACCGCCGTCGAGCACTGTTCCGTCTCTGTAGGCGATCCGTGCTTGCCAATCGTCCGGACCCAAGGCGTCGAACGCGGCAATGGCGGACCCCAGCGCGGCGGTGACCGATTCCGTGTGCCGGGCGAGGCTGTGCCCTGCCGCCAGTTCGATGGCCTTCGTACGGCCGTCCATGCCGCCGTCGTACAGCTCCACGGTTTCGCCGCGGCGCGCGTACTCCAGTTGCCGGGCCATGGCGTTGGAAATTCCGGCAAGGTGCGCCAGGACGTGGCCACGGGTCCAGCCTGGAAGTTCTGACGGTTCCGCGACGGAGGATTCGTCCATCTTGGATACGAGGCGGGTGACGGTGTCGGCGGCTTTGTGAAGCTCTGCGGGCAACGTCTCAGGGGTGATCTGAGTCATAGCGCCATGTTAACGCACTGCGGGACGGCACCTCGCGTTGCCCTGCCCGAAGGCATGGCCGCGACGTGCCGTCCCGAGTGGTCTAGCTGGCGTAGGAACGCGCTGCGTCCAGTTCCGCTTGAAGGGCAGCCAGTTGGCGTTCGACGGCGGCTGGTGCCGTTCCGCCCTGAGAGTTGCGGCTGTTGAGCGACCCCTCAGTGCTCAGGACGCTGCGAACCTGGGGAGTCAAGTGCTCCGAGATTGCTGAGTATTCCTCGTCCGTCAAGTCCCACAACTCCACGCCGCGACCTTCGGCTTGCTTCACGGCAGCACCGGAGAGCTCGTGCGCCTCACGGAACGGAACGCCCTGGCGGACAAGCCACTCAGCAATGTCCGTGGCCAACGCGAAGCCTTGGGGAGCCAGTGCTTCCATGCGCTCCGTGTTGAACTTCAGCGTGGCAATCATGCCGGACACGGCCGGAAGCAGCAGCTCCAAGGTGTCGGCGGCGTCGAAGACAGGTTCTTTATCTTCCTGCAGATCGCGGTTGTACGCGAGCGGCAGGCCCTTGAGCGTCGCCAGCAGTCCGGTCAGGTTGCCAATGAGGCGTCCTGCCTTGCCGCGCGCGAGCTCGGCAACGTCCGGGTTCTTCTTCTGCGGCATGATCGAGGACCCTGTGGAGTACGAGTCATGCAGTGTCACGAAGGAGAATTCCTTGGTTGCCCAGAAGATGACTTCCTCGGAAATCCGGGACAGATCCACGCCGATCATGGAGCATACCCAGGCGAACTCGGCGAAGACATCGCGGGAGGCGGTGCCATCAATCGAGTTGTGGACGGCCGAGAAGAAGCCCAGATCAGCGGCGACAGCCTCAGGGTCCAGGCCCAGGGATGAACCGGCCAGCGCACCCGAACCATAGGGCGACACACCGGCACGCTTGTCCCAGTCCTGGAGGCGCTGCACATCGCGCAACAGCGCCCAGGCGTGGGCCAGCAGGTGGTGGCTCAGCAACACCGGCTGCGCGTGCTGCAAATGCGTCCGACCAGGCATCGCTACGCCGTGGTGGGCCTTGGCCTGCTCCACAAGGGCATCGATGGTGGCAAGGACACCGCGGGCGATGATGCGGGCGTGGTCACGCAGGAACATACGGCCCAGCGTGGCCACCTGGTCATTGCGGGAACGGCCCGCACGCAGCTTGCCGCCCAGCTGGGTACCAGCCCGCTCGATCAGGCCACGCTCCAGCGAACCGTGCACGTCCTCGTCGCTCTCAGCCGGGAGGTAGGCGCCGCTGGCGACGTCCTCATCCAACTGGGTGAGGGCGGCAAGCATGCCTTCGAGCTCGGCGTCGTCCAACAGACCGGCCTTGGCCAACACGCGGGCGTGGGCCTTGGAACCGGCGATGTCATAGCGGGCGAGCCGCCAGTCAAAATGGGTGGACTTGCTCAGAGCAGCCAGCGCATCTGCCGGGCCGCCGGCGAACCGGCCGCCCCACAGTGCACCTTCATTTGTCCCTGAACGCTCCCCTACCTCGCTACGCTCGGCCGGGGACCCCTGCGTCCCGGGGCCCTGCTGCGGTGTCACTGCCCTGCGACGCGAAGGTCGCGGCCCGAAGCAACCTTGGAGGACATGCCCCACAGTTCGATGAAGCCGCGTGCCATGGACTGGTCGAAGGTATCGCCGGTGTCGTAGGTAGCGAGGTCGAAGTCGTACAGCGAGGTCTCGGAGCGACGACCGTTGACGACTGCCTGGCCGCCGTGGAGGACCATGCGGATGTCACCGGAAACGTACTGCTGGGTGTCCTCGATGAAGGCATCCAGGGAGCGCTTGAGCGGGGAGAACCACTGTCCGTCGTAGACCAGCTCGGCCCAGCGCTGGCCAACAGTTGCCTTGAAGCGGGCCTGCTCACGCTCGATGGTGATGTCCTCGAGGTGCTTGTGGGCGGTGATCAGCGCCATGGCACCCGGGGCTTCGTAGATTTCACGGGACTTGATGCCGACGAGGCGGTCCTCGACGACGTCGATGCGGCCAACGCCCTGCGCGCCTGCACGGCGGTTCAGTTCCTGGATGGCCTGCAGCGGGGTGACCTTGACGCCGTCGATGGCGACCGGAACACCGGCCTGGAAGGAGATGATGACCTCATCCGGCGCCGGCGGGAATTCCGGGGTGGCGGTGTAATCGTAGATGTCCTTGGTGGGAGCGTTCCAGATGTCCTCGAGATAACCGGTTTCGACGGCCCGTCCCCAGACGTTCTGGTCGATCGAGTACGGGTTCTTCTTGGTGGTCTCGATCGGCAGTCCCTTTTCCTCGGCGAAGGCGATGGCCTTGTCGCGGGTCAGCGCGAGGTCGCGGACCGGTGCAATGCACTTCAGGTCCGGGCCGAGGGTCTGGATGCCAACTTCGAAACGGACCTGGTCGTTGCCCTTGCCGGTGCAGCCGTGGGCAACGGTGGTGGCACCGAATTCGCGGGCAGCCTTCACGAGGTGCTTCACGATGACCGGGCGGGAAATAGCGGAAACCAGCGGATAGTGGCCCTGGTAGAGGGCGTTGGCCTTCAGGGTAGGCATGGCGTACTCGTTGGCGAACTCGTCACGGGCGTCGGCAACGTAGGCTTCGACGGCACCGCAACCGAGTGCGCGCTGGCGGATGGTCTCCAGCGACTCGCCGCCCTGTCCGACGTCGACGGCCACAGCGATGACCTCGGCGCCGGTGGCTTCACCGATCCAGCCGATGGCTACGGAAGTATCAAGGCCACCGGAGTAGGCCAGAACAATGCGCTCAGTCACGAGAGTGCTCCTTTATTGTTGCTTGGTTCATTCGAATCAATGCTGTGTGAATCAATGCTGAAAAAGATCAATTAATTGCCAGGCCCGGCTTCTTCGGCCATGCGCAGGAAACGCGCTGCCAGTTCTGCCCCGCCATCGGGATCCCGTGCGACCAGCAGCAAAGTGTCGTCGCCTGCGATCGTACCCAATACCGACGGCATCACCGAGTGGTCAACTGCCAAGGCCAGGAAATTGGCTGCTCCCGGCGGGGTGCGGAGTACCACGATGTTGCCCGATGCCTCCGCTGTCACCAGGAGTTCGCCGCAAAGCCGGGTCAGCCGCGCATCCAGGATTTCCTGGGTGACGCCGCTCTTGGCGTTGCGGTCCCCACCCTCCCCCGGGACAGCGTAAACAAGTGCGCCTTCCTTGCCCCGGACCCGGACTGCGCCCAGTTCAACGAGGTCGCGGGACAGGGTGGCCTGGGTGACCTGGACGCCGTCGTCCGCCAGCAGGGCTGCAAGCTCTGCTTGTGAACGCACGGACTCACCCGTCAGGATCGCGGTGATGCGCGCCTGTCGGGCAGTCTTGGTGGCTGGGCTGGCGCCCGGCACGGACGGGTTGGTGGACACTAGAACGTGCTCTCCCCGGTTCCTTCGACGGGAGAAAGACCGTCCACGAAAGCGAGACCGGAGCGGTGCATCAGCCAGGCCATCAGCGCCTTCTGGGCGTGCAGGCGGTTCTCCGCCTCGTCCCAGACAATCGACTGCGGCCCGTCGATCACTCCGGCGGAAATTTCGTAACCCCGGTAGGCCGGAAGGCAGTGAAGCACAACGGCGTCCGGCGCGGCCTGCGCCATGGCGGCCTCATCCACGGAGTACTCGCGGAAGAGCTGCAGCCGGGCTTCCTTTTCGGCTTCCTGGCCCATGGAAACCCACGTGTCCGTTGCTACGACGTCGGCGCCCTTGAGCGCTTCGGCTGCATCACTGGTGATGAGCACCGAGCCGCCTGTCTCGGCCGCACGCTCCTCCGCGGCAGCCACGATTTCAGGTGCCGGAAGATAGCCTTCGGGGCCGGAAATGCGCACATGCATTCCGGCAGTAACTCCGGCCAGCAAGTAGGAGTTGGCCATGTTGTTCGCGGCGTCACCCAGATAAGCCATGCTCAATCCAGCCAGTTCGCCTTTGTGTTCCTTGACGGCCAGAAGGTCGGCAAGGAGCTGGCAGGGGTGGTAGTCGTCGCACAGGGCATTGATGACGGGGACCTTGGAGTTTGCCGCCATGGCAACCAGGCCGGAGTGCGCACCTGTCCGCCATACGATGGTGGACACCATGCGCTCCAGGACCTTCGCCGTGTCCTCCACGGATTCCTTGTGGCCGATCTGGGCTTCACCCGGGTTGATGATCAGCGCGTTGCCGCCCATGTCCGCTATGCCGGTGGCAAAGGAAACACGCGTGCGGGTGGAGGTCTTGTCAAAGATCACTGCCACTGTCTTACGGCCGTTACCCTCGGCGGCGAAGGGCTGCACGCTGTACGGCGCGGCCTTCATACGGACGGCGAGTTCCAAAACCTCAGCCTGCTCGGCAGGGCTCAGATCCGTGTCCTTGAGGAAGTGACGGGTGGTGTTGGTAGTAGTCACTGTGCGTCCTTAGCGGTGTTGGCCGTAGCCGTAGCGATCAGGGTGGGTAGAGCGTCCAGGAAACGGTTCGCTTGATCGACGGTCAGGATCAGCGGCGGCGCGAGGCGGATGGTCCTCGGGCCCGGGCTGTTGATGATGAAGCCGGCGTCCAAAGCTGCGGTCACCATCGCGGGTGCGATGTCGGCGTTCACATCGAAGCCGATCAACAGACCCTCGCCACGGACTTCAGTGACGGCCTCGATGGCGGCCAGTCCCTCACGAAGGTGGGCGCCGACAGTCAGCACGTTCTGCAGGACACCTTGGCTTTCGATCGCGTGGAGCGTGGCCAGCGCGGCGGCCGTAGCCACCGGATTCCCGCCGAACGTGGTGCCGTGTTGCCCGGCGCTGAGCAGGGCCGACGTCGTACTTCCGAAGGTAACCAAGGCGCCCACCGGGAAGCCGCCGCCGAGTCCCTTGGCGAGGGTCACGGCGTCGGGAACAATTCCGGCGTCTTCGCTGGCGAGCCATTTACCGGTCCGGCCGATGCCGGTTTGTACCTCATCCAAGATCAGCAGGGCTCCCGCCGCGGTGGTCACCTCGCGGGCCGCCTGCAGGTATTCGGCGCTGAGTGGGCGGACGCCCGCTTCGCCTTGGATGGGTTCCAGGAAGACGGCCGCTGTGGAATCGTCGACGGCGGCATGCAAGGCTTCGACGTCGCCGAACGGGATGTGGACCACGCCACCGGGCAGTGGCTCAAACGGTGCACGGTAAGCCTCTTTGGCCGTGAGCGCCAAGGCGCCCATGGTGCGGCCGTGGAAGGCCCCCTCCAAGGCGATGATCTTGGTGCGCTTTCCATCGGAGTTATTCCGTCGGGCGAGCTTGAACGCTGCCTCGTTGGCCTCAGTGCCGGAGTTGGCAAAGAAGACCTTGGAACCTGCCGGTGCATTGCTGATGGCCAGGAGCTTCTCGGCCAGTGCGATCTGCGTGGGGCTGGTGAAGAAGTTCGAGACGTGGCCCAGCGTGGCCAGCTGGCTGGAGATGACAGACGTGACGAAGGGGTGGGCATGGCCCAGCGCGTTCACGGCAATCCCGCCCAACAGGTCCAGGTATTCCTTGCCGTCGGCGTCCCACACGAGGCAGCCGGCGCCACGGACCAGGACACGCTGCGGCGTGCCGAAGACGCCCATGAGCGAGGACGAGTAACGAGCAAGCCAGTCAGCGCCTGAGCTCTGGGAAACGAGCGTGGTTGCGGCAGCCTCCGCAGCGATGGCGGTATGGCTCAGTTCGGTGCTCATGCGTTCACTTCCTCGTCGGGTACTACTTGCGTGCCGATACCGGCGGTCGTGAACGTCTCCAGCAGCATCGAGTGCGGCAAGCGGCCGTCCACGATGTGCGCGCGTTCCACGCCTTCATCGATGGCCTTGAGGCAGGCGGCCATTTTTGGAATCATTCCGGACTCCAAGCGAGGCAGCATGTCCCGGAGTTCCGATGCGGTCAGTGATGAGATCAGCGACGATTTGTCCGGCCAGTTGGCGTACAGGCCTTCGACGTCGGTCAGGATGACAAGCTTGGTGGCGCCCAGGGCGGAGGCGACGGCGGCAGCTGCAGTGTCCGCGTTGACGTTGAGGACCTGTCCGGTGGTGGGACCGGAACCGTTGCCGTCGTCGAGAATTTCCGGGGCGACCGTTGAGATCACCGGGATGCGGCCGGCGTCGAGAATGTCCTTGATGCCGGCGGGATCCACACCCACCACTTCGCCCACCAGGCCGAGGTCCACCTCTTCGCCGTCAACAACCGTGCCCGTACGAACGGCGCGCAATAGTCCGCCATCTTCGCCTGACATGCCCACGGCGTAGGGACCGTGGGAGTTGATGAGGCCAACAAGCTCGCGTCCAACCTGGCCCGTGAGGACCATGCGGACCACATCCATGGCTTCAGGGGTGGTGACGCGCAAGCCGCCCTTGAACTCGGACTCGATGCCCAGGCGGCTCAGCATGGAGTTGATCTGGGGGCCACCGCCATGGACCACCACGGGGTGGATGCCAACGTGGTGGAGGAACACAATGTCCTCGGCGAAGGCACGACGAAGGTCGTCGTTGACCATAGCGTTGCCGCCGTACTTGATCACCATGGTGGTACCGGCAAAACGCTGGATCCACGGAAGGGCCTCGATCAGGGTGCCGGCCTTGTCCTGGGCGTCACTCATGGAGGTGGTTTCGCGGGTGTGCGCAGTCATAGTCATCCGCTCAGCTCGAGTATGCGCTGTTCTCGTGCACGTAATCGTGCGTGAGGTCGTTGGTCCAAATGGTGGCTTCGGCATCGCCGGCCTGCAGGTCGATTTCGACCAGCACTTCGCGCGGCTCCAGGTCCACCAGGTTGCGGTCATCGCCGATTGCGCCGTTGCGGCAGATCTGCACACCGTTCATTGCCACGTTGAGCTGGTCCGCCTCGAAGACGGCGTCAGTCGTTCCCACGGCCGAGAGCACACGGCCCCAGTTAGGGTCCTTGCCGAAGATGGCGGCTTTGAACAGGTTGGAGCGGGCAACGCTGCGGCTAACGATTTCGGCATCGCGTTCGCTGGCAGCGTTGAACGTCCGGATGGCGATGTCGTGGCTGGCGCCTTCGGCGTCACCGATGAGCTTGCGGGCCAGTTCGGCGCAGACCTGGGTGACCGCTTCGCTCAACTGCTCGGCGGATGGCAACGCCTCGGACGCCCCGGATGCCAGCAGAACCACGGTGTCGTTGGTGGACATGCAGCCGTCCGAGTCTGCCCGGTCAAAGGTGACGCGCGTGGCATCCCGCAGGACGACGTCGAGTTCATCAGCAGGAACCTCGGCGTCGGTAGTGAGGACCACCAGCATCGTGGCGAGGCCCGGAGCCAACATGCCGGCACCCTTGGCAATGCCGCCGACAGTGAACTGCTTGCCCTCGGCGTCGGTGCCGGTGAAGACGGCTTCCTTGGACACACTGTCCGTGGTCATGATCGCCGTGGCTGCGGCGGAGCCGCCATCCTCCGACAGTTCACGGAAGGCAGCGTCCACGCCGGGCAGAATCTTGTCCATGGGCAGCTGCTCACCGATCAGGCCGGTTGAGCACACGACGACGTCGGAAGCTGAGATTCCCAGCACCTCTGCCACTTTCTCGGCGGTGGCGTGGGTGTTCTGGAAGCCCTGGGGACCGGTGCAGGCGTTGGCTCCACCGGAGTTCAGGACCACGGCATCCACACGTCCGTCGCTGACCACCTGGCGTGACCAATGAACCGGCGCAGCAGCCACACGGTTGGAGGTGAAGACCGCGGCGGCGGACTTTTGCGGGCCGTCGTTGACTACCAGAGCAAGGTCCGGTTTGCCCGAGGCCTTGATGCCGGCTTTGATGCCTGCGGCGCGGAATCCCTTGGGGGCGGTAATGGTCACGGTGCAACTCCCTGCAGGTTCAGGCCGGCGGTTTCGTCCAGGCCGAGGGCAATGTTCATGGACTGCACGGCTCCACCGGCGGTCCCCTTGGTGAGGTTGTCGATAGCGCACGTCACGATCACGCGGCCAGTGTGGGCGTCGAAGGCCAACTGCATCACCGCATGATTGGAGCCCTGAACGGACTTGGTGGTGGGCCACTGGCCTTCGGGAAGGAGGTGCACGAACGGTTCGTCGTCGTAAGCGTCTGCCCAGGCTTGGCGAAGCTCCGCGTAGGAAACGCCGTGGCCAACCTTGGCCGTTGCCGTGGTGAGGATGCCGCGACTCATCGGAACCAGCGTGGGCGTGAACGAAACCGTCACCGGCTCACCGGCCGCATTGGACAGTCCCTGTTCGATCTCCGGGGTGTGCCGATGTCCGCCGCCAACACCGTAGGGGCTCATGGAACCCATGACCTCGGCGCCGATCAGGTTGACCTTGGCTGCCTTTCCGGCGCCTGAGGTCCCCGAGGCGGAGACAATCACGACGTCGTCCGTCAAGAGGAGATTGTTGGCGAAACCGGGCGTCAAGGCCAGCAGGGCGGACGTCGGGTAGCACCCGGGAACGGCGATGCGGGTAGCGCCTTTGAGGGCTTCGCGTTGACCGGGGAGCTCAGGGAGGCCATACGGCCAAGTGCCCGCGTGAGCGGAGCCGTAGAACCTTTCCCACGCTGCGGCGTCCTGCAAGCGGTGGTCAGCACCGGCGTCGATCACTACCGTCCCTTCAGGCAACTGTGCAGCGATCTCGGCAGAGGCACCGTGCGGCAGAGCCAGGAACACGACGTCATGCCCGGAAAGGTTCTCCACTGTGGTGTCTTCCAGAATCCGACTGGCCAAACCGTGGAGATGCGGCTGCAACTCCCCTAGTCTGGAACCGGCGTTGCTGTGAGCGGTGATGGCACCGATGGTGACGTTCGGATGGCCAGCCAGCAAGCGCAGCACTTCTCCCCCGGCGTAGCCGCTGGCACCGGAGACGGCAACAGAAATAGTCATACCTCCACTGTACAGCAAGAATATTCATGCTGTCCGATATTTATGCATGCAGTTGTGAGCAGTCTCATTATTTTGGAGATTACCCGTATGCTTAGTGAAGGGTGATCCAGACCGTGCAGTCCGAACGTCGGCTGCAGCGTTGCCCGTTAGCGATACGGGGCACATTTATGTCACCCACGTCCACCGCTGAGCGCCCCAAAGCTCGCGCAATTCAACCCAACCCCGTCGTCCAGAGCTACTCCGAGCTCCTCAAGAGCGTCAAAGCCGAAGGACTCCTCGAACGCCGTAGCGGCTTTTACATCTGGGTCTTCGTTGCCTTAGTGCTCCTTATGGCAGGCACCTGGTTGGGGTTCGCCTTGATCGGTGAATCCTGGTACCAGCTGTTGATCGCCGCTGCCGTGGGTATCCTCTGCACGCAGTTGAGCTTCCTGGCCCACGAGGCCGGCCACAAGCAGATCTTCGCCTCACGCCGCGCCAATGACTGGTCCGCCCGTCTCCTGGCCACCGGCGTCGCCGGCATCAGCTACTCCTGGTGGGAGCAGAAGCACGGAGCCCACCACAACCACCCCAACGTCATTTCCAAGGACCCGGACATCCGGAACAACGCCTTGGTCTTCTACGAAGACGCCGCAGCCGAACGTAAGGGCCGCCTCGCTTTCCTCACCAAGAAGCAGGGCTGGTTCTTCTTCCCGCTCCTGACGCTCCTCGGCTTGAGCCTGCAGTTTGACTCCCTTCGCTTCGTCTTCGGCAAGCAGAAAGTACGCCACCGCTGGGTAGAGACGCCCATCCTGGTCACAAGGCTGGCCGCCCTCCCGGTTCTGGCATTCACATTCCTGCCCATCGGCATGGCGTTCGCCTTCCTGGGTGTGCAGATCATGGTCTACGGCTTTTACATGGGGGCCTCGTTCGCCCCGAACCACAAAGGCATGCCCGTCCTTCCCAAGGACAGCCGCGTGGACTTCCTCAACCGCCAGATCCTGACCTCGCGCAATATCTCCGGCGGCATCTTTATGGACTTCCTCCTGGGTGGGCTGAACCGGCAGGTGGAACACCACCTGTTCCCTGACATGGCTCGCCCCCATTTGTACAAGGCCACAAAAATTGTGCGCGAGTTCTGCAGCAAACACTCCATCGCCTACACCGAAACCACGCTCATGCAGTCTTACGGGATCGTGGTCCGGTACCTGAATGACGTGGGCTTGGCCGCAGGCCGCGGCTTCGACTGCCCCGTCGCTTCGACGCACGGACGCCGCTAGGCGTTCGACACCGGAGGCCCCAACCTCCCTAGGATGGATTCTGAAACCGGGCACCGGAAGGACCGCCCCGGAGTAAGGAGCCACCATGACGAACGCCATCGTTGCACAGCAGTCCGGAGGACCTGAGGTCCTCGAGTACGCATCCGTGGAAACACCGTCGCCTGGCCCCGGCCAGCTGTTGATCAAGGTCGCAGCTGCCGGGGTCAATTTCATCGAGACGTACCAACGCAGCGGCACCTACAAAGTGGAGTACCCCTTCACGCCGGGCGCCGAGGCTGCCGGCACAGTGGAGGCCGTAGGAGAAGGCGTTGAGGAATTCTCTGTTGGTGACCGCATTGCCACCGCCGAGGGGTCCAGAACCTACGCGGAGTACGCCCTCGTTGAGGCAAGCAAGGCACTGCCGGTTCCTGACGGCGTCGATGATCACACCGCCGCGGCCCTGCCGCTGCAGGGAATCACCGCTCACTACCTGATGAATTCATCCTTCCGGGTGGAGCCCGGGCACACCGTCCTCCTGCATGCAGGTGCCGGCGGCGTCGGCCTCCTGCTGACCCAACTGCTCAAGGCCCGCGGCGCCCGCGTCATCACCACCGTCTCCTCTGATGAGAAGGCCGATCTCTCCACGCTGGCAGGTGCCGATGAAGTACTCCGCTACGAGGGCTTCGCAGACAGAGTCCGCGAACTTACCGACGGTGAGGGCGTCAACGTGGTGTACGACGGCGTCGGCAAGGACACGTTCGATGACTCCCTGAAGAGCCTGCGCATCCGCGGCGCCATGGTGCTCTTCGGTGCGGCTTCCGGCCCGGTGCCGCCGTTCGATCCCCAGCGTTTGAACGCCGCAGGTTCGCTCACCCTGACCAGGCCCACCATGGCTCACTTTGTCCAGAACACCCACGAGCGTCGATGGCGCTCGGCAGAAATTTTCGACGCCGCCGCCAACGGCACCCTCGCTGTCAGGGTTGGTGCCACCTATCCCTTGGCAGAAGCGGCGCAGGCGCACCGGGACTTGGAAGGCCGCCGGACCACTGGAAAAGTCCTGCTGGTCCCTTAAGTACCGGTTTGAACGTCAGGTGAGCGGAAAGCGAACAATGATGCAACAAAGTGTTAAGGGCAGGAAACGTCAGACACCTTTTGTTCATCTTTCTGCGGAAAGCTGACGTTCGTGAGCACAGAACATCCCGCTGGGGCCGGTACGACGCCTGCCCTGATGACATACCGACCCCAGCTACCGGGAGGCGCGGCGGCCCCCGCCGAGCGCACTCTCGTCGACATCCTGGAAGATACCGCTTCATCATTCCCCGAGGCCTCTGCCTTGGATGATGGGCACAAGTCATTGAGCTACACCGAACTGCTCAAGGCTGTCCGCGCTTTCGCAGCGCAATTGAACGGTGCGGGGCTTGGCCGTGGGGACAAGATCGGCGTCAGGATCCCCTCGGGAACCAATGAGCTTTACATCGCCATACTGGGAATTCTCATGGCCGGCGCCGCTTATGTCCCGGTGGATGCGGACGACCCCGACGAGCGCGCCAAGTTGGTGTTCGGGGAAGCCAAAGTTGGCGCGGTCATTGCTTCGGGCCTGGACGTCCAGCTCGCCGGCGAGGCAAGGGAAGCTGTTTCCGGTCCCAGCACGCCCGGACTGGATGACGATTCCTGGATCATTTTCACTTCCGGTTCCACAGGCACTCCCAAGGGCGTCGCCGTCAAGCACCGCTCTTCCGCAGCGTTCGTTGACGCGGAAGCCCGGATCTTCCTCCAAGCCGAACCCATTGGACCTCAGGACCGGGTACTGGCTGGGCTCTCCGTCGCATTCGACGCTTCCTGCGAGGAGATGTGGCTTGCCTGGCGGCACGGTGCTTGCTTGGTGCCCGCACCACGAGCCCTGGTTCGCACCGGAATGGACCTCGGCCCCTGGCTCATCAACCACGGCATCACGGTAGTCTCCACAGTGCCCACCTTGGCTGCACTGTGGCCGGCTGAGGCATTGGAGAACGTGCGGCTCCTCATCTTCGGCGGCGAAGCATGCCCACCCGAATTGGCCGAACGGCTCGCCGTGGACGGCCGCGAAGTGTGGAACACTTACGGGCCCACAGAGGCCACGGTGGTGGCGTGCGCCGCTCCCCTTGGCGGACCCGGTCCCGTACGGATCGGCCTGCCGCTGGACGGGTGGGACCTCGCCGTCGTCGATTCCAATGGAGTACCGGTCGCTGAAGGCGACATCGGCGAACTGATCATCGGCGGCGTCGGGTTGGCCCGCTACCTGGATCCCGCCAAGGACGCCGAGAAGTACGCCCCCATGACCACGCTGGGATGGGCCCGCGCCTACCGCTCTGGCGACCTCGTGCGCTTCGAAACCGAGGGCTTGATCTTCATTGGCCGGGCCGATGAACAGGTCAAGCTGGGCGGGCGTCGCATCGAACTGGGCGAAGTGGATGCGGCCTTGCAATCCCTCCCCGGCGTTGCCGGCGCAGCGGCCGCAGTCCAGACGACGGCGGCCGGCAACCAGATCCTGGTGGGGTACTTGGCTCCGGCTGACGGCCATGAGCTCGATATGGATGAAGCACGGAAGCTCCTCGGCGAGAGCCTTCCGGCTGCCTTGATCCCTTTGCTGACCGTGGTGGATTCGCTACCCACCAAGACCAGCGGCAAAGTAGACCGTCATGCCCTTCCCTGGCCGCTGGCGGGGGCCGGTGCCACGGAGGCCAGCAACGCACCGTTGAACCTGCCGGATGACGCGGGTTGGGTAGTGGATCAGTGGGAGTCTGTGCTGGGCAGTCCTGTGAGTTCCCTGGATGCCGATTTCTTCGCCTACGGCGGCGGGTCCCTGGCAGCGGCCCAGCTCGTTTCCGCTCTTCGTGTCCGGTACCCCACCATTACCGTCGCCGATATTTATGCGACGCCGCGCATCGGCGCCCTGATTGACGCCGCCCGGCAATCACTGCCCGACGGCGGCACGCCGGGTCCCGCCGCTGAGCGCACCGTCCGTCCCACCGCTTTGAAATCGCAGATTTTCCAGGTCCTCATGGGCGTGCCGCTCCACATACTCGTGGGGATGCGCTGGCTGACCTACCTCATGGGCGCCAACAATCTACTTGCAGCCTTTGCCGGGTTCGCTGCGGCCCCCGTGGTCTCCTGGTGGTGGATCGCGGCGTCATGGTTGGTCTTTGTCAGCCCCTTGGGCCGCATGGCGATCTCGGTCCTGGCGGCCCGCATCCTGCTCGGCAGAATTGAACCCGGCACTTACCCGAGGTCCGGCAAGACGCACCTGCGGCTGTGGCTCGCAGAGCAAATTCAGGATCTTTCGGGCGCCATCGGCCTGGCCAGCGCACCGTTCGTCCCGTACTACGCGCGCGCCCTGGGTGCGAAAATCGGCAGGGACGTCCATCTGCACTCGTTGCCCCCGGTCACCGGCCTGCTGTCCTTGGGTAGCGGAGCAAACATCGAGCCCGAAGTGGACCTTTCGGGCTGGTGGGTGGACGGCGATTCAGTCCACATCGGCCAGATCCACGTGGGAGCTGGTGCAGTCGTAGGTGCACGGAGCACCCTGATGCCCGGAGCGACCATCGGCGCAGGTGCCCACGTCGATGCTGGATCCGCTGTACTGGGCAAAGTAAAAGCCGGACACCTCGTAGCCGGCTCCCCCGCAGAACGCCGCGGAAAAGCCAAGCACGAGTGGCCTGAGCCCAGCAGCCGCCGGCCCGTCATCGACAGGCTCTGGTTCTCCGCCTTTGCCAGCGCTTCGGCCCTTCTGGCCCTCATCCCCTATGTTTCTGCTTTCGCAGGCGCACTGGTGGTCCTGGCTTTCA
This sequence comes from Arthrobacter sp. GW822-FHT05G07, assembly GCF_058799755.1. Classification (NCBI taxonomy): domain Bacteria; kingdom Bacillati; phylum Actinomycetota; class Actinomycetes; order Micrococcales; family Micrococcaceae; genus Arthrobacter; species Arthrobacter sp. GW822-FHT05G07. Next base: position 20,997 of record NZ_JBXALT010000015.1, read on the forward strand.
TCCAAGGCCATGATTCGTTGGAGACCGCTCTTCCGCACATCGCCATCGCCCTGCCGCTGGCGGCCCTGGTGTGGTTCTTCGGCAACCTCGTGCTCATCCTGATTGTCGCCAGGCTTCTGGGATTGGGCCTGGCGGAGGGCTACTACCGGGTTCGAAGCCGCATCGGCTGGCAGGTCTGGGCCACGGAACGCCTCCTGGACATGGCACGCGACCTCCTCTTTCCCGTGTACGCAAGCCTGTTCACCCCTGTCTGGCTCCGACTCCTCGGGGCCAAGGTGGGCAAGAACGTGGAAGCCTCCACCGTGCTGCTCGTTCCAAAAATGACCACCATTGGCGATGGCGCCTTCCTGGCGGATGACACTATGGTTGCCTCCTACGAGCTTGGCGGCGGGTGGATGAAAATCGCTCCCGCGAAGATCGGGAAGCGTTCCTTCCTTGGCAACTCGGGGATGACGGCCGCAGGCCGCAACGTACCCAAGAACTCCCTCGTCGCAGTGCTGTCGGCCACGCCCGCCAAGGCGAAATCCGGTACCTCATGGCTTGGCAGCCCTCCGGTGAGGTTGCGCCGCACCGCAGTCAACGCTGACCAGACCCGCACCTTCCAACCGCCCCTCAAGCTCAAACTGGCACGAGCCCTGTGGGAGCTGTGCCGCTTGGTTCCGGTCATCCTCACGGTGACCATCGCTGTCTCCGTGATGCTGGTGCTGGACTGGATCGCCCGCGGGTGGGGCTACTGGATTGCCGCCCTCCTGGGTGGCGTAGTGATGCTGGCCGCAGGCGCCGTTGCCGCGCTCAGCTCCATCGTCGCTAAGTGGGTCCTGGTGGGGAGCATCCGTTCGGGAGAACATCCGCTGTGGAGCTCGTTCATTTGGCGCAACGAGGTTGTGGACACGTTTATCGAGATGGTGAGCGCCCCGTGGTTTGCCCGGTCTGCTGCCGGAACTCCTGCCTTGGTGTGGTGGTTGCGCGGACTTGGAGCCAAGATTGGACGCGGAACATGGTGCGAAAGCTACTGGCTCCCCGAAGCTGACCTCGTGACCTTGGGCGAGAACTCCACCGTCAACCGTGGTTGCGTGGTCCAGACACACCTGTTCCACGACCGTGTAATGAGCCTCGACACCGTGACGCTCGGCAACGGTGCCACCATGGGACCGCACGGCGTCATCCTCCCCGCGGCCAGCATCGGCGACGGCGGTACTGTTGGTCCGGCGTCGTTGGTCATGCGCGGCGAAACCGTCCCGGCCGGGACGTACTGGATGGGTAACCCGGTGAGCCCGTGGGTGGGTCCGTCTGCACAAGCGCCGCGCCTCAAGTAGATTGGACGGATCATGACCGTACCAATCGCTACTCCCACAGCCGAAGCCGACCCCTACGCCTTGAACCACGGCAGCAGCAGCTACCGCGTGGACAGGTACGAGTTGGACCTCGATGTCAGGCTGGGCAGCAACAAGCTGATCGGCAAAGCGGTCCTGCGATGCACGGCCCTGGAGGCGGCCTCGCAGATCGTCCTGGACCTGGTGGGCCTGCGGGCCAGCAAGGTTCAGCTGGATGGCAAGAAGCTTCAGAAGTTCAGCCACAGGGCGGAGCACCTGGTGCTGACGCCGGCAGCCTCGCTCAAGCCTGGCCAGCAGTTCTCACTCGAGATCCGCTACGACGGCAACCCCCAGCCGCGCCGCGGCCTCTGGGGTGATGTCGGCTGGGAGGAATTGAACGACGGCGTACTGGTGGCCGGCCAGCCCAACGGTGCAGCGTCCTGGTTCCCGTGCAACGACCATCCGCGGTACAAGTCAACCTTCCTCATCTCCGTCACCACAGACGACAATTACCGGCCCGTCTGCAACGGCCGGCTGGTCAGCCATACCCGGAAGTCCAGCCGGGAAACGTGGGTCTACGAACAAACCGAACCCATGGCCACGTACCTGGCCACTGTGCAGATCGGTCGCTACGCGAGGGTTCCACTCCACGCCGGCAATACTCACCATCGGGTCCCCCAGTTTGTTGCCGTGACGCCCGAGATGGCAGTGGACGCCCTCCAAGGCCTGCGCCGGCAGCCGGACATGATGCGTACTTTCGAGGACTGCTTCGGCCCCTACCCGTTCGCCGACTACACCTCGGTGGTCACCGAAGACGAGTTGGAAATTCCACTGGAAGCCCAGACCGTCTCCATCTTCGGGCGAAACCATATGCGCGACACATGGGATGCGCAGCGCCTGATCGCGCACGAGCTCTCGCACCAGTGGTTTGGCAATTCGCTCACGGTGAGCAGCTGGAAGGACATCTGGCTGCATGAAGGCTTCGCCTGCTATGCGGAGTGGCTATGGTCCGAGGAATCCCGCACCATGACGGTCGCCGCCCGCGCAACGGCCGCGTGGAAGAGGCTCGACGCCGGGGCCCAAGACCTCGTAGTGGGTGATCCGGGTCCCGAGCTAATGTTCGATGACCGGGTCTACAAACGCGGCGCACTTGCCGTTCATGCGGTGCGGATGGCGGCCGGGGACGAAGCATTCTTCGGTTTCCTGCAGCACTGGACGGCTACGAATCGGCACGGTTCGGTCTCAACTGGGACGTTCATTGAGGCTGCGGATTCATTCGTTCCCGGGCTTAATGCCGCGTCGATTCTCCGCCCGTGGCTGTACGAAGCTTCGCTGCCACCACTGCCTTCAGCGCGTTGACGCGTTAGCCGAGGGCCAAAGCGGCGACCAGGCCTTCCGGCAGATCACGATTGCTGACAATGTTCACGTCCTGTAAGCCCGGACGGTCCAACACGTCCAATTCGGCTGGGTTCCTTCGCAGACCCTCGCCCATCATCTTTAGCCAGGCTTCTTTGCGCGCCCAGAGCCGGGCGCGCTGCCTGGCTTGATCCTGCGCCGGGATGGACACCAGGAATACCTTCTCGGCTGCGGTCAAGGCGACGCCGTCAAAGCCATCGAAGCCAATCCCGCTTATCGCTTCAAGGTCCGCTCCCAGCCGGATGCCCTCCGCTGGATGTACGACGCCGGCCAGCAGCACCCAGCCCGACGCCCGGGACGCGCTCACCGCCAAAGCTGCCGGGCCGCCGTCGAGCATGAACCCGGGGCGGCCGTGGTCCTGTCCCGGGCCGCACCGCGGGCAACAATAGTCCGGTACCAGCCGAGTGGGGTCCACGTCGAGGAGCGAGGCCGCGAAGTGCTGGAGAGCGAGCCGGCCGGCAAGGAACACGTTGCGGTCCTTGGCATCGGCAAAGCTGTTGGCGCGCTCGAGGGCCGGTTGGCCAAGGTCTCGAAGAGGGACATCCGAAAAAGGCAGGTCACCCAGCTTATGCAGCGCAAGTTTTGGGTTATCCATCACGACCTCCCTACGGCTCTCTCCCCAGCAAAACTTTAGCGTGCTTCTCTCGCATCCCACCCGGACAGCAGTGTTCCCCGCAGCCAGGTTCGCAGCGGGGAACACTTGTAGGTGAGTTAACTCATCCGGGTTACTTCACCGACGTCAGGTAGTTCGCCAGCGTGGGCGTGATGCGGGTGCCTGAGTTGGAGCTGCCGCCGTTGGTGTGGATTGCCACGATGGTGTTGGAGCTGTTGTACACGGGGGCGCCACTCTGACCGCCGTAGGTGTCCATCTTGTAGAAAACCTTCTCCGTCTGGGTGCTTTCAATGGGGCCGGTCATGGACCACATGGTGCCGAAGGCTTTGTCTCCCGGATAGCCCCGGACCGTAGTGCTGATCCCGTTCAGGCTGGCGGTTGTGCCGGTGTAGTTGAGCCATCCGGTGGTGTTACCGATGGTGCAGTCGAGCTTGATGACACCCCAGTCTGCGTTGGTATTGGCGGAGTCGATCCAGCGCTGGTCCGTGAAGATCTTGGTTGCCCCGCACGTGCCGTAGGGATCGGTTGAGCCGTTGCGGCCCGGAGCCACTTTGACACCCCAGGAGTAGTCGGTTTCCGATCCGGTGCCGCCCTCGTGCACGCAGTGCCCGGCAGTCAGGACTGTGTCGTCGGAGATCAAGGCACCGGAGCAGATGTAGCCGCCATTGAATTCAATCTGCACGATCGAGCGGTTGGGTGCCGCAGTGGTGTTGGTGATCCGCACCCGGCCGTCCGCACCGATGACTGAGTCTGTGGAGGCGCCGCCGTTCTTGGAGGGTGCGGCAATGGTGTATTTGTCTGCCAACGGCGACGCGGCGGAACCGGAAACCTGCGATTGGTCTACCGTGTGCGATACGGGCTGGACCTCTGCGGCGTTCACTTGGGGCGTCGACTCTGACGCCACAGCGGCTCCACCAAGCGAGGACGTCAAAGCCATTACTGCAGCCCCGACAAGCAAAGCAACGTTCTGCTTCTTCATGGGTACCTTTCAAGGGACGGCTCTGGGGAACCGTGCGAGGGATGTGATACGCATGCTTCACATGTGTATGACAAAACTGTCATACACATGTGAATCTTCTGTCAAGATGCTGGGAGTGTTATCTCAATAAAAAGAAAGTCCCCGGAACCTGTTCGATTCCGGGGACAGTCCTAAGTAAAACAGGTCAGCGCTGAACAGCCCCAAACCGCTCAGTCGCCACGGCCACAGCAGCAGCGCGGGCTTCAGAGGCCTCATCGGCCGTCAACGTGCGGTCGTCCGCGCGGAAACGCAAGCCGAAAGCCAGCGACTTCTTGCCGTCCTCAATGCCCGGCCCCACATAGACATCGAACAACGAGACATCTTCGAGGAGGACTCCGGCGCCTTCGCGGAGCGCCGAAAGGACTTGGTCTGCCGGCACGTCCTGCGGGACAACCAAGGCAACATCCTGCGTCGCCACGGGGAACCCGGAGATGTGCTTGGCCACGATCACGTCAGCGGCAGCTTCGAACAACGCTTCAACGTTGACCTCAAGTGCCACGGAGCGGGCCGGCATGTCGTGCGCAGCCAGGAGCTTAGGGTGCAGCTCTCCTGCGTAGCCCACAACGTCGCCAGTGCGCAGTGCGAGTCGGGCTGCACGGCCCGGGTGGAATGCCTGGTGGCTTCCCTGGCTGACAACCAGCTCCACGCCCAGGACGTCGGCGATCAGGCGTGCCACATCAACAGCGTCTGCCCAGTCCCAGGCACGCGGCGTATGCGTCGCAGCTGCCGGGGAGTCATGGCCGGTCAGGACAGCGGCGATGTGCAGCGGCTGGTAAGGGACGCCGTCGTACAGTGCATCCAGTACCTCATCGGCAGGCTTGACGCCCAGCGGCGGAATGGAATCCGTGCCCAGCTTGTCGCCGGGGAGGAAGACCGAACCGGCCTCATACAATGCCAGGTCGCGGAAGCCGCGCGAGTGATTGCGGCGGGCGACCTCGATCAAGCCCGGCAGGATGGAGGTGCGGAGGTACCCTTGTTCCTCACTGATGGGGTTGGCCAGCTTGAGCGCCGGGCGAGCCGCACCTTCAGCAGCAACACCGAAGGTGTCATTGGCTGCCTTGGAGACGAACGGGTAGGACAACACCTCGGTAAGCCCTGCATCAGCCAAAGCCTGGACAACGCGGCGCTTCTGCTGCTGGCTGCGGGTCAGGCCACGGCCCGGAGGCGCCACCGGAAGAGTCGAGGGGATGTTGTCGTAGCCGACAAGACGCGCGATTTCCTCGGAGAGGTCTTCCTTGGTTTCGAGGTCGTTGCGCCAACTCGGAGCCGTCACGCGGTAGCCGCTGGCGGTCTTCTCCACCACGGCCCCCAAGTCCACAAGGGACGTGGTGATCTGCTCGTCAGTGAAGTCGATGCCGATACGGGCGGAGGCGAACTCTGCGGGCAGTTCAATGGTGACGGCGTCAGGAGCGGTTCCGACGTCGGTCCCGGCCTCATCTGCGGTGCCACCGGCGAGCTCGACCAAGAGGTCAACCACGCGCTGGGCGGCAATGTTGGCGACGTGCCAGTCCACGCCACGCTCGAAGCGTTTGGAAGCTTCGGACGGCAGCTTGTGCCGGCGACGGGAGCGGGCAATGGAGACTTCGTCGAAGTGCGCGGCTTCCACCAGGATGTTGGTGGTGGAATCGGACACCTCGGTGTGGGCGCCGCCCATCACACCGGCGATGCCGATGGCGCCGGAATCATCGGTGATCAGCAGGTCCTCGACATCGAGCGTGCGCTCTTTGTCATCGAGGGTGGTGATCTTCTCCCCCGCCACTGCACGACGAACCACGATGTCGCCAGCGAGCTTGTCCAGGTCATAGCAGTGGTTCGGCTGGCCGAGCTCCAGCATGACGTAGTTGGAGATATCAACCGGCAACGAGATGGAGCGAACGCCGGCCAGGCGAAGGCGCGCGGACATCCACGGCGGGGTGGGACGTGAAGCATCCACGCCGCGGACCGTGCGGGCCACGAAGCGGTCGCAGCCGGGCTTGCCGTAGATCGGCGCGTCGTCGTTGATCTTGACGCCATAGCCGCCCTGAAGGGAAGCCGGTGCGCTGACCCTCGACGCCGGATCCACGAACGTGGTCCCGGTGGCGTGGGCGTATTCACGGGCGACACCACGGATGGAGAAAGCATAACCGCGGTCCGGCGTGACGTTGATTTCCGCTGCCTGGTCGTAGAGACCTAGGAGTTCCATCGCGTCAGTGCCGATTTCCGGGTCCAGGCCGATACGCGAGAGGACCAGGATACCGTCGTGGTCATCCCCGATGCCCAGCTCGCGAACGGAAGCGATCATGCCCGCGGACAAGTGACCGTAGGTCTTCCGCGCCGAGATCTGGAAGTTGCCGGGCAGGACAGCACCAGGCAGTGTGACAACTACCTTGTCTCCCTCAACAAAGTTGTGAGCACCACAGATGATGCCCTGCACACCGGAAGGATCGATGCCCTTGCCGGTGAGGGTCTGCTCCTGTCCCTCAGGGACCACGCGGACCTGGCACCAGTTGATGGTTTTGCCGTTGGTCTGCGGTTCCTTGACCAGGCTTAGAACTTGGCCAACCACAATGGGACCCCTGAGCTCGTCGGTGGGGCGGTGGACTTCTTCTTCTTCGAAGCCAACCTTGACCAGGTCAGCCATGACGTCTTCGGCCGTGGCGTCGGCCGGTACCTGCGCGAATTCACGCAGCCAGGAAAGTGGGATACGCACTGTTAGATCTCCATCCCGAAGTGCTCGCTGAAACGTACATCGCCTTCGATCATGTCGCGCATATCGCCGACCTCGTTGCGGAACATGAGCGTGCGCTCGATGCCCATACCGAAAGCAAAACCTGAATAGATGTCCGGATCGATGCCGGCTGCCCGGAGGACGTTGGGGTTGACCATGCCGCAGCCACCCCACTCGATCCAGCGGGGACCACCCTTGGCGCCCGGGTGCCAGATGTCCAGCTCAGCGGAAGGCTCAGTGAACGGGAAGTAGTTGGGGCGCAGGCGGATGGACGCTTCGTCGCCGAACATCTGGCGGGCGAAGTGCTCCAGCGTGCCGCGAAGGTCTGCCATGCTGAGGTTCTTGTCGATCGCAAGACCCTCGAACTGGTGGAAGACAGGCGTGTGCGTGGCATCGAGTTCATCCGTGCGGAACACCTTGCCGGGGCACAGCACATAGATGGGAACTTCACGTTCCAGCATGGAACGGACCTGCACAGGGGACGTGTGCGTACGCATCAGCAGGTGCGCCTCAGGGGGCTCGACGAAGAACGTATCCTGCATTTCGCGGGCCGGGTGGTCCGGCTTGAAGTTGAGGGCATCGAAGTTGAACCACTCGGACTCCACCTCGGGGCCTTCGGCGATTTCCCAACCCATGCCAACAAAGATGTCCGAAACACGGTCCTGCAGCGTGGACAGCGGGTGGCGCGCACCGGCACGGCGACGACGCGGAGCGGCCGTGACATCAACGGTTTCTTCCACCAGGATGCGGGCGTCATTCTCGGCCTCGAGCACTTGGGTCCTGGCAGCGAGCGCTTGGTTGACCCGACCGCGGGAGGAGCCCATGAGCTTGCCGGCGGCAGCCTTGTGCTCCTTGGCGAGGCCACCGATTTCACGGTTGGCCAGGCTCAGGGGCGACTTCTCACCGGTGTGGGCGAGGCGGACAGCCTTGAGTTCATCAAGGGAGGAAGCAGCCGCAATAGCGGCAATGGCGTCCTCGACGGCGGCGGTGATGGCGGCTTCATCCAGCGGATTCGGGATGGCAGCGCCTGGCAAAGTGTCAGTCATCTACTGTTCTTAGCTACGAGTCGGGAGCGGCCGGCAAGGCAGGCCTGCAAAACGAAAGGGCAGTGCTCACCGCGGACGGCAGGCACTACCCTTCAGTCTAGTTGAACCTCGCAGGCGCGCTTTAACCGCGGAGTTTGGGACGGGTCTAGCATGGCTTCATGACTCCGGCGCAACGCTTACGGCAGATCGCAAACGTCGTGAACCTGTCCACACCGCTGGGACTTGCAGTGGCTGCGGCGTCCCGAAGCACTCTCTCGCGCGGTCCGCGCGGCCTCCTGATAGCTGCCGGATATCAGTGGAAACTCCCCCACGCGGGCGCATTCACACTGGGGAACGTCATTCTGTACCGCGCGCCGCCGGGCGTGGCCGGAGCCGACACAGTGCTCCTGGGCCATGAAGAGCGGCACAGCACCCAATACGCGTACTGCCTGGGACTTCCTTTCCTGGCCCTTTACGGCGTCGCCGCCGCTTGGTCCATGCTGCGCAGCGGAAACCCGGGCTCAAGGAATTTCTTCGAGCGCCAGGCGGGCCTCGCGGCCGGCGGCTACGTGGACGCACCCAACCGCCCGCAAGAGAGACCTGCCAGCAATCGAATCGAGGCTTAAGAATGAAGCGAACCATCACTGTCACCGGGACCGCGAGCGCAAAGGCTGTTCCAGACCTGGTCACCTTGACGCTCGGCATCGAGACCCGCCGGGACTCGGCGGCGAAAGCGTATGACGACGCCGGGAAGGCGGCTAACGCTGTCGCGGCCGCTGTGCGGGGGTCCGGTATTTCCGACGTCGACCTTCGAACCAGCGGATTGAACCTTCGTGCCGATCTGGTGTGGGTGGAAGGTCAAGGGCAGAAGGTGACCGCGTACGTGGCATCCACGAACCTGCAGGTGGGAATCCGCTCCCAGGCGGACGCACCAGGTGCTATCGCCGCCGCAGTGGCGGCCGGCGGCGACGACATACGGATCAACGGAATCGAGCAAGGCTTTGCGGATCATTCCTCGGTCACAGCCCAGGCACAAGAGGCCGCATGGCAGGATGCCGTGGCAAGAGCCGAACAGTACGCTTCGCTGGCTTCGGCCCGGCTTGGGCAGGTGGTGTCCATTTCCCAAGAACCCCTGCACGGCGCACCTATTCCTTTGGGTGGAATGGTCAGGGCCTCCTTCACTGCCGAGGCCATGCCCGTGGAAGCCGGCGAGTCCTCAGTCACGGCGAGCGTCAAGGTTGAGTGGGAGCTTGTTTAGCGGATAGCCCCTGCTGAAATTTTCACATCGGTCTGTGTGCGCAGGGCCGTCCGGACAATGACGGCAATTCCCTCCGCCATCACATCCAAGGGCATGGACGGCACTGGGCTGTCTGCCTGCAGCTGTTCCGGCAAGTAGGGAACGTGGACGAACCCGCCACGGATGCCGGGCCTGGACACGAGCGAATGCATCAGGGCGTAGAAAACGTGGTTGCACACGTAGGTTCCCGCGGACTGCGAGATCTCTCCCCTGATTCCCGCAATCTGGAGGTCTCTGAGCGCCGCCTTTATGGGCAGGCTTGAGAAGTATGCTGCGGGCCCGCCCGGGATAACCTCCTCATCGACGGGGCGCTGGCCTTTATTGTCCGGGATCCGGGCGTCATCGCAATTGATGGCGACGCGTTCCAAGGAGACCCGTTCACGGCCTCCCGCCAAGCCAAGACAAATAACCAGGTCCGGGTTGAGACGGGCTATTGCCTCGGTGAGGACATGTACGGACTCACCGAAGACGCATGGGAGCTCCACCGCTTCAACGGCGATGCCCTCTGATGCGAGCAACTCCCCCGCACGCCGCGCCGCCAGCCAGGAAGGATTCACGGTGTCCTCAGCAAACGGTTCGAAGCCAGTCAGCAGAATCATGGGGCAACCTTAGCAATGCCCCTGCCCCCGTGATCCGGACCTTGGTGTCGAGGCCTTGACATTCATTCGAACATACATTCGAATAGAGTCCATGAGATGGGACGCACAAGCACTTTCACCTACGCGTGGACCGGCGTCAGAAACCAGTGACACCCAGGCTCCGGGCCCTGCCCCGGCACTGGATGCCTTGCTGCCACTGGCCGGGCTTGTGCGTTCCATCTCAACACCCGAATTCTCGGGAGTCACCTTCCATGAGGTCACCGCAAAGTCAGTGCTCAACAAGGTGCCTTCCGGTTCCAACATGCCGTTTGAATGGACCGTGAATCCCTACCGCGGCTGCAGCCATGCTTGCGTCTACTGCTTCGCCCGCAAGAGCCACACGTATCTGGAATTCGACGCCGGACGGGACTTCGATTCCCAAGTGGTGGTCAAGATCAACGCCGCAGAGGTTCTGCGCAAGGAACTGGCCAAGCCCTCCTGGGCACGTCCTCAAGTTGCCCTTGGCACCAACACCGACCCCTACCAACGCGCCGAAGGTCGCTATGCGCTCATGCCGGGAATCATCCGGGCCCTGGCGGACTCCGGCACTCCGTTTTCCATCCTGACCAAGGGCACCCTGCTGGCACGGGACATTCCTCTGCTCAAGCACGCCGCTACGCAGGTTCCCGTGGACCTCGGTATCTCCCTGGCTATGACCAATGAAGATCTGGCTGCACTGATCGAGCCCGGTACGCCTTCTCCCAGGGCGCGGTTGAAGCTCATCGCCCGTCTTCGGGACGCTGGCCTGGGTTGCGGCGTCATGGCGATGCCTATCCTGCCCTGGCTTACAGACTCGGATGAGGCCCTTGACTCCTTGTTCGCGGAGCTGACGAAAGCGGGGGCCACAGGAGTCACAGCCGGCGCCCTGTACCTCAAGCCGGGAACGCGGGAGTGGTATATGAAGTGGCTGGCCGTCCAGCACCCGGAGCTGGTGGGCAAGTACAGGCGGCTTTACGGCCAAGGCTCCTACGCCTCCAAGGAGTACCGTGCATGGCTGACCGGCCGGATCAGCTACTTCAAGGCGAAGTACGGCTTCACCGGGACGTCGGGCTTCAGCCATCGGAATGCACGGCCTTCCACCGGAACGGGAGCCGGCCCGGCCGTGGACGTGTCCGCTCCCCTCCCGGGACAACAGCCGCTTTTCTAGGAGTCCGTTCTCAAGCTGGAGCGGCTACCCGATCCAGCAGGGCCTGGACAATCGGAAGGTCTGCCGGAATCCACGGAAGGCTGAGAGCTTCGTCATGCTCAACCAGCGACACCCAGCGCAGTTCATCGTGATCTTCCAGGGGCCGCGGCTCGCCCGCCCTCAGTTCGGCGAACCACACGCGCATGGACGCACGTTCATTGAGTGTCCACCCGGCGACATTGCCTGAGTCAAGCTCGGGCCCCAGTTGCACTTCAATTCCCAGTTCTTCCGCGAGTTCGCGATGCAGGGCAGCCTCCGCAGCCTCACCGGTTTCCACCTTGCCGCCCGGAAATTCCCACATACCCGCAAATTGGGGTGGTGCTGTGCGGCGCGCAACTAGTAGGCGGGTGGGGGCTTCCAGGGAGTCGACGACGGCGGCGCCCACAACGTTAATCAGTGCAGTCACCGCAACAGTCTATGGGGGCCCGATGAATGGGGCTCGTCACATAGCGACGCCAAGTGGTGGGTGCGGGACTAAACTTGTTATCGGATTTTCTCCGCATTCCTCAGCCCACAAGGCACCCTCAAGAAGCAGGCTTATGACTACCACTGTGTCCCCACCCGCTACCGCCAAAGCTGCAAGGAAACACCTTGGTCTGGCAATCCTGGCCTTGGCCATGGGCGGATTCGCCATCGGTACCACCGAGTTCGCCATGATGGGCCTGTTGAAGGAAATCGAGGAAGGGCTGGGCATCAGCACCCCCGAGGCCGGCAACCTCATTTCTGCTTACGCCTTGGGTGTGGTCATCGGCGCTCCCGTCTTCGCCGCATTCGGGGCAAAGCTCCCCAGAAAGCATCTTGCCCTGGGGCTCATGCTGTTCCTGTCCCTGGCGAACCTGACTTCCTTCATCGCGCCCGATTACGGCTTCATGCTGCTCTCGCGCTTTGCTTCGGGCCTTCCCCATGGAGCCTTCTTCGGAGTGGCAGCCGTCATCGCTGCCGGCCTCGTCGCCCCTACCAAGAGGGGGTGGGCAATCTCCATGGTGATGGCAGGACTCACGGTCTCCAACGTCATCGGCGTCCCGTTGGCCACGTGGGTGGGTCAGACCTTCGGATGGCGACTGCTCTTCGTCATCGTCGGCGCCATCGGGCTGTTGACCGTTGCCATGGTGTGGAAGTTCGTTCCCTTCGAAGCAGCGCACCCGGAGGCGAGCATCCGGCGCGAGCTGGGGGCACTCAAGCGTCTTCAGGTTTGGCTTGCGCTGTTGATCGGCGTCATTGGATTTGGCGGCTTCTTTGCCGTGTACACGTACATCGCGCACACCATGACGTCCGTGGCTGGAATACCCGAAAACCTGATCCCCGCCGTCGTGGCCCTCTACGGACTAGGCATGGTAGTGGGCAACATCTTTGGTGGACGCCTTGCTGACAAGTCCGTGATGGGCACCATCTACTGGGTCATGCCGGGAATCGCCGTGGCGCTGGTGGTCTACGCCATCGCTGCGCACTGGGCTTGGGCCGCATTCATCATGGTGTTCGTAGTGGGCGGCATCGGTTCCATGCTGACCCCTGCCCTGCAGACCCGACTCCTGGACGCTGCACCGGGCGCCGCATCGCTGGCATCCTCCCTGAACCACTCAGCCCTCAACATCGCCAACGCGCTCGGCGCCTTCCTCGGCGGAACCGTTATCGCGTGGGGCTGGGGCTATGTAGCTCCTGCATTGGTAGGTTCGGTCCTGGCTATCTTGGGTCTCGGAGTGGCCGTACTGAGCGGCCTGCTGGAACGCAAGAGGCCGCTGGCCACCTGATCCTCATGAGGACCGGCGGCACTGGCCGGTTAGCTTGAGTTAACGCAGATGGGCTCCGCGCAAGCGGAGCCCATCTGCGTTAAGCGCGTGGCCGAAATCCTAAAGCTGCGATGCTTGGACGCGCTCGATGTCGGGTTCGAGGTAGATGACCCGCGCGATCGGAACGGCCGCACGGATACGCTGCTCGGCGTCGTCGATACCTTTGGCGATCTCTTCACCCGTTTCGGAAGCACCCATGGAGATCTTCGCGGCTACAAGCAGTTCCTCCGGGCCCAAATGCAGGGTCTTGAGGTGGATGATGCGGGTGCCGTCGGCTTCCAGGGCCTCCGTGATGCGCTGGACGTCCTCCTTGGTGGCGGACTCCCCCAACAGCAGGGACTTGGTTTCCAGGGCCAGGACCACGGCTATGGCCACCAGCAGGAGGCCGATCATTGCCGTGCCGAGTGCATCCCAGACACCGTCACCCGTAACCAACGTCATGCTCACACCGAAGAGCGCGAAGATCAGGCCAAGCAGCGCGCCGAAATCTTCCAAGAGAATAACCGGCAGTTCCGGCTGCTTGGCGTTCCGGACGAACTTCACCCACGACTGCTTGCCGCGGATGTGGTTCGACTCGATGATCGCAGTGCGGAACGAGAAAGACTCGGCAATGATGGCACCCACCAGGACGGCCAACGGGACCCACCAGAAAGCCCCCTCAATACCGTGCGGGTGCTGGAACTTCTCCCACGCCTCGTACAGGGCAAACAGGCCACCAACACTGAACAGCACGATCGAGACGATAAACGCGTAAATATACCGTTCGCGGCCGTAGCCGAACGGGTGCTCAGGGCTGGCGGCTTTCTTGGCACGCTTTCCGCCCACGAGCAGGAGGATCTGATTGCCTGAGTCAGCTACAGAGTGAATGGCTTCTGCGAGCATGGACGATGACGCCGTCAGGAAGAACGCAACGAACTTCAATACGGCGATGGTCAGGTTCGCGGCAAGCGCCGCCACAATCGCTTTGGTACCGCCACCTGCAGCCACGAAAGCTTCACCTCTTCGGGTTAGGGAAAGAATGGAATTGACCAAGAAGAGTCGTCATCGTCTGATCCTGCATCCAATACCGTACCCGGCGATGCGCTGTTTACACATTCCCCACTCGGGCGCTTTGCTGGGAACGCGCACTGGCGTAAAGGCACACCGTGGCAGCCGTGCCCAGGTTAAGGCTCTCAGCTGCCCCATAAACCGGTACTGCCACCCGGTGATCAGCCAGTGCAAGCTCCGCATCCGACAAACCCTGTGCCTCGTTACCGAACAACCATGCCGTAGGAGACTCAAGGGCATAGTCCGAGGCTACGGAACCATTCCCGAGCCTCCGCGCCGCATTCTCATCTTGCAGCTTGTCCAGGTTGACGGTTCCATAGCCATCGGCCGCCAGAATGCCGATCCCTCGCCGGCGGCACTGTGCCACCAGTTCCTCGACGTCGGCTCCCAGAACCACCGGCAGGTGGAAGAGGGAGCCGGCAGTGGAGCGGACAGCCTTGGGGTTGTAAATATCCACGCTGGAGCCTGTCAGCACCACGGCATCTGCCCCAGCCGCATCAGCGGCGCGCAGGACCGTACCGGCGTTGCCTGGGTCGCGCACCTGGCACATCACGGCGATCAGGCGGGGACCGGCGTCGAGCACTGAATCCAGGCTGACATCCACAAAACTGCACACTGCCACAATCCCCTGTGGATTGACGGTGTCCGCCATGGCGGCAAGGACTTCGTCGCTTGCCAGCCGGAGCAGCGTCCCCAGCGCGAGGTCGGCAAGCTCAGGGAGGCGTTCAAGGCAGGCTTCGCTGGCGAAAACTTCATGCACGACGGCGGGACCTCCGGCCGCGGTGCGCTCACGGTGCAGTGTCAACGCCTCACGCACCGCCTGCGGACCTTCTGCCAGAAAGCGTCCGCGTTTTAAACGCGCCGGGCGCCCGGCAAGCTTGGCGACGTCCCTCACCCGATCAGCTCGGGGGTTGGTCATCGGAAAGTCTTGCGGGCGCCCGGTTTCGTTCATATAAAGAACTTTAGTGGCAGTTGCGACTAGTTCTTGATCTGCTGGCGGGCTTCGCCACCTGCAGGCTCAAAGCCGGCAGCCTTTGCAGCCTCAACGGTGGAGAACCAGTACTCAGCAGCAGTGGTGTTGTACCAGGTGGAACCCGGAACGTGGTACTTCTTGGACTCGGCGTTGCCCTTGATGGCGTAGCCTTCCGGAGCCTCGTCGCCGTCAGCAGCAACTGCGCCGTCGATGGCCGGCTTCTCGGAAACGACAGCCTTGACAGCCGTTGCGGTGGCAGCAGCCGGAGCAACCTTGGCAGCCTTGGGGGCAGCGGCAGCTGCAGGAGCCGAGGTGTCAGCCGGAAGTGCAGCCTTGGCGATGTTCACCAGAGCGGCGAAAGCGTTGGCGTCGGAAACGGCCAGCTCGGCCAGCATGCGGCGGTCAACCTCAACCTCAGCGGCCTTGAGGCCCTGGATCAGACGGTTGTAGGTGAGGCCATTGGCGCGGGATGCAGCGTTGATGCGCTGGATCCAGAGGCGACGGAAGTCACCCTTCTTCTTACGGCGGTCACCGTAGCTGTACACAAACGAGTGCAGCAGCTGCTCTTTGGCCTTGCGGTACAGGCGCGAACGCTGTCCGCGGTAACCCTTTGCGCGTTCGAGGACAACCCGGCGCTTCTTGTGGGCGTTTACCGCCCGCTTCACACGTGCCACGTGCGTACTCCTTCAGAAATCTTTATCCCAAGCTGCTACTGCCGGAAACCCGGCCGGCCTGAGAAGGCTTTTGGTGTAGTCGGTCCCTGCCGGATGGCAGTAACCAAAGAACTTGGAACTTAGACGCCGAGCATCTTCTTGATGACCTTGGCATCGCCCTTGAAGACGAGCTTGTCGCCTGCGAGACGACGGGTCAGCCTGGAGGACTTGTGCTCCAGGTAGTGACGGCGGTTGGCCTGCTGGCGCTTCAGCTTGCCGGTACCGGTCAGCTTGAAGCGCTTCTTAGCACCGCTGTGGGTCTTCATCTTCGGCATGGGAACCGATCTCCTTACGTATCCACGGACGAGTCCGCGATTCTTTCGCGCAGCCGGCCTACGAGGGCCGGCGTGCTGGTTGCTTGCCGATGGAGGCGGGGCCTCCGCGGCGTTGAACTAGTTGGTCTTGCGTGATGCGGGCTTCGGCGCAGCTTTGGGCGCCGCGGGCCGGGCTGCCGGCTTGGGAGCTGCCGGCTTGGCGACGGGCTTCGGAGCCGAAGGAACTGCAGGCTTCGGGGCAGCTGCGGGAACAGCCGGCTTCGGAGCTGCTTCTACTGGAGCAGCCTTGGCGGCCGGAGCCTTTGCGGCCGGCGTTGCCTTGACCGGTGCAGCCTCGGCCACGGGTGCTTCTTCAACCACCGGCGCAGGGGCTTCCTCAACAACCGGAGCTTCCTCCACGATCGGAGCTTCTTCAGCAGCCGGCGCGGTTTCCTCAACAACCGGAGCTTCCTCAGCAACCGGCGCCTGGACCTCGGGAGCTTCAACAGTTTCCTGCTTGGTCTCCTCTTCGGTGACCCTGAAGCCCTCGGGAAGAAGGTCAGCGAGGCTCTGAGTCAGCGGAGCCTGCTCGCCCGTGGTGTCAACGCGTCCCGACGCCTTGGCCTCATTTTGCGCCTTGGCCTCAGCACGCTGCGTTGCGCGACGGGCTTCAGCCTTCGCTTCAGCCTTGTTCTTCAGCGGGCCGATCACCATGACCATGTTGCGGCCATCGATGCGCGGGCTGGACTCGATGATGCCAACCTCGGCAACGTCTTCAGCGAAACGCTGCAGCAGGCGGATGCCCATCTCGGGACGCTGCTGCTCACGGCCGCGGAACTGGATCATGGCCTTGACTTTGTCGCCGGCACCCAGGAACCGAAGTGCGTGTCCGCGCTTGGTTTCGTAGTCGTGCTTGTCGATCTTCAGGCGGAAGCGAATTTCCTTCAGAACCGTGTTGGTCTGGTTCTTGCGGGCCTCGCGGGCCTTTACGGCGGCTTCGTACTTGTACTTGCCGAAGTCCATCAACTTGCAAACAGGAGGCTTAGCCTGCGGGGCAACTTCAACGAGATCGAGATCGGACTCGGCAGCAAGACGCAGGGCGTCCTCGATGCGGACAATTCCTACCTGTTCGCCGGCAGGACCGACCAGCCGCACCTCGGGGACGCGGATACGCTCATTGATTCTTGGCTCGCTAATGTTAAAGCTCCTGTGGTTGTGATGATGTCACCGGCAAATAGAGAAGGCCCCCAATTGCTGGTGCAATCGAAGGCCTCGAAGATCGGCTGCGCCTCCTCTAAGGAAGCACGCACCCCCGGAGGCCATGCCTCCAAAAGTGTCCGACCAGGTACCCGGCAACCTCTTGTCCCGAAAAGGGATCCTGTCCCCGAAGGGAACGGCTGACGCGGGTGGGAGAGAACTCCGCTTGCAAACTGAAAATCAATTCTACAGAAACAACCCGCCAAGCGCACATTGCGTGAGGCGGGAGCATGAACTGCAGATGTTGACTGTGAATAACGACTTCCAGTCGGTCTGTGACAAGCTTACCAGTATGAGCACTGAAGACAGCAACTCCCGCAACTCCTATGGCGAAGACGCCGCCCCCGCCGTTGATGCCGGGGTGTCCCAGCAGATCCGTGACATCGCCGAAGTTCCGGCCGTGGAAGTTATTACCACCGGCGCCGTCCACCTCATGAGTGCGGCCGCCGTCAAGGTTGGCCTGGCAGATGACCCCAATGCCGAGGACCTCAAGGACTTGGACGAGGCCCGCAAGCTGATCACAGCCCTCGCCGGCCTGGTGTCGGCAGCCGCCCCGGAGATCGGTTCACAGCACGCAGGCCCGTTGCGCGATGGCCTTCGCTCACTGCAGCTCGCCTTCCGCGAAGCGTCACTCATTCCCGACGCACCGGGCAAGGGCCCGGGCGAAAAGTTCACCGGACCGGTGAACTAGCCCCAACAACCGCAAGAAACAACGACGGCGAGTCGACCCACATGTGGTCGACCCGCCGTCGTTGTTTGCTTGGTTATACCGCGCCTCAGACGCGGGCGGACCGGCGGCGCAAAGACGTGAGGATGAGTCCCGTAGCGCAGAGAGCGACGCCGGCGATGCCGACGGCCGCAAAGCCGCCCGACGGCCCAACCGTGTCAATGAAGACCCCGGCGAGAGGAGCGCCCAACGCAACGCCAGCGGTCAGTGCGGAGCCGTACCAGCCCATCGCTTCACCCCTGCGTTCCTCGTCCACCAGGTCAGCCACCTTCTCCGACGATGCCGACAAAACCGGGGCACACAAAAGGCCGGGCAACAGCGACAGGAACGCAAGGGTCCACGTGTCTTGGGCGAAGCCCATAGGTATAGTGAGGGCGGCCATTCCAAGCAGCAAGAGCATTGGCGAGATGGACCGCTTCATGGACCCGTAGATGAGTCCGCCAACTACCGACGCGGCGCACCAGAAGAAGAAGACAATTCCGATTTCATTCTCGTGCCCGCCACGTTCCAACAGCCCGACGATGCTGACGTCGGACCCGCTAAGCACCATGCCCGATCCCGCAGCAACCGCGAAGAGTGCCGCAACAGAGACCGTGAACCAGGTGAAGTTCCTGGCGACCCGGGTCCGAAGGGCTGCTGTACGCGAGGTTGCCGACGCCATCTCCGATGCCGCCTCCTGAACGTGGGCAGGCGCTGAAGCCACCATGGCAGCCTCCGCGGCAGCGAGGTCAGCTGCGGCCCGGTCTGCCGATTCTTGTGGGCTGCACACCACCTCGCTGCGTGTTGGCGGGTTGAACCACATGAGGAACAGTCCCGCCACAGAGACGGAGATTCCCACCGCGGTGAGACCAATTGCCGAGAAGCCGCTGGTGGCAACGATGGCACCGACTGCCGGGCCGATCATGAAGACCAGCTCGGTGGCGATGGAATCAAGGGCGAACGCCGAACGCCTCTGCTCACCATCCACCATGACGCCCAACGACTGGCGGACAACGCTGAAGATCGGCAGCGTGAAAAGGCCGCCGACGAACACCAGCGGCAGCAGCCACTCGTATGAAACGTGCGGAACGACCGACCAGATGACAGTTTCGGAGACAACCGAAGGGATCAGTGCCTTCCTGAGGCCCACCATGTCCACCCGGCGGCCACGCCACGGTGCACCCACCGCGATGCCGATGGTCATGACGGCTGCTGCCGCACCGGCAGCAGCGTATCCCTGGCCCAGTGTGAGCACGATGTGCAGCGTCAGCAGCACTCCGGCAGCCGAGTGCGGAATGCGGGCAATCATGCCCACTATCAGTAGACGCCGGACAGGACGGATGGACAGCATCTCTTTGTAGAGAGCGAAGTTCACTGGCTAAATCCTCTTGTTCCCCAGGGCAGCCCCGGGGAACCGGTGCTGCCGTTAATGCCGCGTGGGCTCCTGTGCTGCACGCTGCAGTTTTACTTCCATGGAATCAACGCTTTCGGCAAAGGAATCCATCTGCGCCCACGCCTCGTTCAGTTGGGCAACGAGAGTTTGCACCGCTACGGCGTCGAGTCCATCCTCAAGGAAAAGAACAACGCGTAGCTCCGGCCCCGCACCGCCTCCTGAGACCTGACGACCATCGGCCGTCAGCGACGAAACACCGCCGCCGGGTTGCGTCTCGAGTCGACGGACCGTCCGGAAGGCCGTGACCGTGGAACCGAGAGCAGCCTCCAGTTGATCATCAAGGTATGACGGCGTCCAGTCCTTCTGCTGGGCAAGGGCCCACATGGCCGGGCGCCGCACAACAAAGGCAAAGTCGGAACCGGGATCCAACACCAACAGTTGTGCGCCTTCAGATACTGCCGAAAGTGCTGCGCGCGCGGCGTAAACGGCAACCGGCCGCGCCTCCGAATGCCATGCCTCGAGGGCGGCTGCGGAAGTAAATACCGGCATGGCCGTGCGGCCATCAGGAGCCTTAAGTGTGACCAACGCCATATCCGCTTGCTTGTCAGCGTGCAGGCCGTCAACGCCTTCGGCTTCTTCAGCCAGCTGAGCAACCACCGGAACGAAAACCCGTGCCGTCGCCAGGGAGGCCACAACGTCTGCCTCACTGCCGGTTCCGTTGATCAGTGCCGCCACGGCGGCTACGTACCCGGGGTCCGCTGAGCCGTCGTCGTCCTCGAAATTGTGGATCTTGGCGTCGTCACCGCTGAGGCTCCTGCCGGCCCAGGGCTGGCCTGCAGAGTCGGTAGCTCCCCCGGCGCCGGCCAACGCGGCCGCAATGTGGCCGGGAAGCTCACGCCGTCCGTGGCCGTGATCCCCATGCCCGTGTCCTTCGTCGTGGGGCATCAGCGTCGGCCGGCAACGTCCAGGGCTTCGGGCAACGTGAAGGCACCCGCATAGAGCGCCTTGCCTACGATCGCGCCCTCAACGCCCAGAGGTACCAGTTCGCGCAGGACACGGAGGTCTTCCAAGCTGGAGATTCCGCCCGACGCGACAACAGGCTTGCCGGTCTTCTCCACCATCTGGCGCAGAAGTTCCACGTTGGGGCCCTGCAGTGTTCCGTCCTTGGTGACGTCGGTGACTACATAACGCGCACAACCTGCATCCTCGAGGCGGGCCAGAACCTCCCAGAGGTCGCCGCCCTCCTTGGTCCAACCGCGCCCGGCAAGAGTTGTACCGCGGACATCAAGGCCGACCGCGATTTTGTCACCGAAGCGGTCGATTGCTTTCCGGGTCCATTCCGGGTTCTCCAACGCTGCCGTACCGAGGTTTACGCGCGCGACGCCCAGTTCCAGTGCACGTTCCAGGGACTCGTCGTCCCGCAAACCGCCGGAGAGCTCCACCTTGACATTGAGCTGCGACACGACATCGCTGATCAGCGCGGCGTTGTTTCCGCGCCCGAAAGCGGCGTCAAGGTCCACCATGTGCACCCATTCGGCACCGTCGTTCTGCCAGTTCAAAGCTGCTTCAAGGGGTGTGCCGTAGCTGGTTTCCGAACCGGCTTCTCCCTGAAGGAGGCGGACTGCCTGACCGTCAACAATATCGACGGCGGGAAGGAGTTCCAGTACGGACTGGGCGGAGGTGGTCATGTGTGTCCTTGGAGTTTGAAAGGTGACGCGGGCTTGTTGAGCGCCTGGTTCAGTTACCCAGCGTCAGGAGATAAGCGGCCAGCAGGGACATCCCGGCCAGCACATAGAAAGAAATGGAAACCCACCGCGGCTTTTTCTGCTGGTGGAAGGAGATACCCCCACCCACCAGCAAGCCCGCGAGGCCCATGAGTATTACCGACCACCACATTTAGGCGGCACCGCTTCCGGATGCTTCCTGAGCGGGCTTGCGGAGGCTGTCCACCCAATTGCGCAGGAGCCGCGCTCCGGCGTCGCCTGACTTCTCCGGGTGGAATTGCGTGGCGCAGAGAGGGCCGTTCTCCACCGCAGCAATGAAGCGTGCACCGTGCTCTGACCACGTGACCATGGGAGGAGCCATTCGGGGCTGCACGACGTCGAAATTCCACTCCTGAACACCGTAGGAGTGCACAAAGTAGAAACGTTCCTCTTCCACGCCGGCGAAGAGCTTTGAGCCCTTCGGCACGTCTACCGTGTTCCAGCCCATGTGAGGGACTACGGGGGCGGGCAGGAGCTCAACCTTGCCGGGCCACTCGGCCATGCCTTCGGATTCGGTGCCATGCTCAACACCGGCTTCGAAAAGGACCTGCAAGCCGACGCAGATGGCCAGCACAGGGCGGCCACCGGCAACCCGGCGCCCGATCATGCGGATGCCGTCAACGGACTTAAGTTCCTTCATCACTGTCTCGAAGGCACCAACCCCGGGAACCACCAGACCATCAGCGTTGAGCACGTCCTCAGGCTTGGAGCTCAACACCACATGGGCGCCCGCGCGTTCAAGCGCACGGACAGCGGACCGAACGTTGCCCGATCCATAGTCCAATACGGTGACGGTGGGCTTGCCTTCCGGCGACTCCGGCTTCACGGACGCAATGGCATCCGCCACTGCCCCATCCTTCAAAACCTGGCCGCTCATAGTGCGCCCTTGGTGGACGGAATGCCCTCCACTCGGGGATCGGACTCCACGGCCGCACGCAGCGCGCGCGCAAAGGCCTTGAACTGGGCCTCTACAATGTGGTGCGGGTCCCGTCCGGCAAGGACGTTCATGTGCAGGCAGATGCCGGCGTGCAGCGTGATGGCCTCAAAAACGTGACGGGTCAGCGATCCCGTGAAGTGCCCGCCGATCAGGTGATACTCCTGTCCGGCCGGCTCACCGCCGTGGACCAGGTAGGGACGTCCGGAAACATCAACGACGGCGTGAGCCAAGGCTTCGTCCAAGGGAACCGTTGCTTCACCAAAGCGACGAATACCGGCTTTGTTGCCCAAGGCCTGGCGAAGGACCTCCCCGAAGGTGATGGCGACATCTTCCACCGTGTGGTGCGCATCAATGTGGGTATCGCCGGTTGCCTTGACGGTCATGTCAATCAGGGAATGCTTGCACAGTGCCGTCAGCATGTGGTCATAGAACGGTACCGAGGTACTGATGTCGGAGACACCGGAACCGTCCAGGTTGATCTCCACCAGGACGGAAGACTCGCTGGTGGTGCGCTCCATGCGCGCAGTGCGGGCAGCGGTCGGCGTGGCGCCGGTTTCGCTCATTGGGACGTCCTTATACACGGAGGGTGGGTTGGGTCTATGGACAAGTTTAGGCGCGGTGTGGCGCTGTGCCGTCCAGCAATGCTTCCAAAGCCTCCAGGAAAGCTGTGGTTTCCGGCTCGGTTCCGGCAGTGACGCGCAAGTGTCCGGGGATGCCGACATCGCGAATCAGCACGCCGGCATCCAGCAGGCCCTGCCAGATGGTGTGCGGATCCTCCAGTCCTCCAAAGAAGACGTAGTTGGAGTCTGATGCCGCAGGCTTGAGGCCCATGCGCAGCAACTCAGTAACGATGCGGTCGCGCTGAACCTTGATGTCCTCAACATCGGCCATAAGGGCTTCGCGGTGATTGAGAGCTGCGAGGGCCGTTGCCTGCGTGACGGCAGAGAGGTGGTACGGGAGGCGGACCAGCCTGATGGCGTCCGTGACTTCCGGGGCAGCCGCCATGTATCCGAGCCTGGCGCCCGCCAAGGCGAATGCCTTGCTCATGGTGCGCGAGACGATCAGACGCTCGCGTCCGGGCAACAGGGTCAAGGCGCTCGGAGTATTGTCGTGCGCGAACTCGTGGTAAGCCTCATCCACGATCACAATGGCCTGGCTCGCTTCGCCGGCCTCATAGACGGCCTCGACGACGTCAAGGCTCAGGCCTGTACCCGTGGGGTTATTGGGTGAACACAGGAACACAATGTTGGCTCCCGTTTCCCGAACCTGGGCAGCGGCTGATTGGGCATCCAGCCCGTAGTCGTCGGCACGCACTCCGCGGACATACTCGGTGTCTGTGCCACTGGCAAGCAGGGGGTACATGGAGTACGTGGGAGGGAAGCCCAAGGCCTTGCGGCCGGGTCCGCCAAATGCCTGAAGGATCTGCTGCAGGACTTCATTGGATCCGTTGGCGGCCCAAATGTTGTCCGGAGAAAGTCCGTGGCCAAGGTACTCGGCCAAGGCTTCACGAAGTTCCGTGAACTCGCGGTCCGGATAGCGGTTCAGTCCTGTGGCCGCAGCGGCTACGGCCTCGGTGATGGCGGCTTGGACATCTGCGGGGACGCCATGAGTGTTCTCGTTGACATTGAGCAGAATGGGGACATCAAGCTGCGGTGCGCCGTAGGGGCTCAGTCCACGCAGGTTGGTCCGGAGGGGAAGTCGGTCAAGTCGCTCAAGCTGGTCACTCACCAACTTAGTTTAAGGGGCCTCCGGTACTGCCGACTAACTGTGACGCCCGACCACGGGTTCCCGCGGATGGGAACTGGCTCAGTTCGCCGGAACGAACAGCTGCTGGCCTGGCAGGATGCGACCGCCGCGGAGGTCGTTCAGCTGGATGATCTCGGCGATGACATCCCGAGGGTCCCGCTCGGGAGCGGCAGCGCCGGCGATGCCCCACAGGGACTGCCCCGGCTGAACCGTGACGGTGACGGCAACGGGCGGACGTAGTTGGGACTGCGAGTCCGAGGCCTTGGCTGGAGAGTTGATGAAACCGGCCAGGCTCAGCAGTGCCGCCACCAGCAGCATTGCCGGAATGCCGAAGAAAACAATCCGTCCCCGCCGAGTGAGACGCAGGCGAGCAGGTGCCTGGGTGGTGCGGAAATCAGCGAACGTAGTGATTGCGGACATGAGCTGAGCCCTTCTGAGCTATTGCCAAGCTCCGGGGTGCCCGGTGCTTGGCGGCCAATTCTTGGTGTTCCCTTCCTCTGGCTCCGGATATTCGAACGCTATGTTCGAACATCCGGCTTCAGCATCAGGTTTATAGAACACATATTCGAACCTTGCTATGACATTTTTAGCACTTATCAACGAACGGTGTCGAGACTCGCTAGAACAAATGTTTGATAAACGCCTGTGCCTGCCCTACGTTTGAGTGAAGAAACAGCACTGTTTCAGTGGAACAGGAGGGTCTGACATTTTTTGCAGACCCGACAACCCCGGGCACGGTTCGGGGCCGAAAGGAAAGGCATTGGCGAACATGGCAGCGAAAGCCACAGGCGGCGGGGCACCCCTGCGGAGCCAGCAGCCTCAAAAGAGTCCCAAGAGCCTGACTGTCCGGCAGAAGAAGATCCTGGAGACCATCCAACGGTCGGTCAATGACAACGGTTACCCGCCCAGCATGCGTGAGATCGGCGACACCGTGGGTCTGGCCAGTTTGTCGAGCGTCACTCATCAGTTGTCCCAATTGGAGAAGCTTGGTTATCTCCGCAGGGATCCCAAGCGTCCGCGCGCCATGGAAGTCCTGATGCCGCTGACCCTTGATGGTGGGGCGATTCCGGGAGTGGAAGCGCCCACCACCCTTCGCAGCGCGGGTGGCCTTGCCGTAACGGAACTCGCCAGCGCCAGCGATACCGCCATGGTTCCGCTGGTTGGCCGCATCGCTGCCGGTGGCCCAATCCTGGCTGACCAGACGGTGGAAGACGTACTTGCACTCCCCCGGCAACTTGTGGGGCACGGCGAATTGTTCATGCTGAAAGTGGCCGGCGACTCCATGATTGATGCCGCCATCTGTGACGGTGACTGGGTGGTGGTCCGCCGCCAGAACGACGCCATCAACGGCGACATCGTGGCCGCCCTGCTGGATGACGAAGCAACCGTGAAGACCTTCCGCCAGCGTGACGGCCATACGTGGCTGCTCCCCCAAAACACCCAGTACGAACCCATCCTCGGCGATCAGGCCACCATCATGGGCAAAGTAGTTTCGGTACTGCGCTCTCTCTAGACGCCGTTCCCCCTAGATGCAGCTCCATCTAGACGCCCCTTCCCGTGGACACCAGCAGGTGTCCACGCGAAGGTTGCGCTACGGGGCCTTAGCGGAGCCCAGACGCTCCAGAACGCCTCGGACCACTGATCGGTCCGTCGTTGCCCAGAAGGGCGGCAGGGCGGCACGCAGGAAGCCTCCGTAACGTTCCGTCGAAAGCCTCGAGTCGAGCACTGCCACTACCCCTTTGTCGCCCGTCGAGCGGATCAGGCGGCCAGCGCCCTGCGCCAGCCTGATGGCAGCGTGCGTTGCTGATACGGCCATGAAGCCATTCCCGCCTGATTGTGCCACTGCCCGGGAGCGGGCAGTCATGAGGGGATCATCGGGGCGCGGGAAGGGAATGCGGTCAATCACCACCAGACGGCATGAGCCCCCAGGAACGTCGACCCCCTGCCACAGTGACATTGTTCCAAAGAGGCAGGTGTCCGGCTCATCCGCGAATTGCTTTACGAGGGCCGCCATAGTTGATTCGCCCTGGCAGAGGATATCCACGTCCAGCCGGAGTCGCATGGCATCGGCTGCTTCCTCTGCCGCACGCCGTGAGGAGAACAGGCACAGAGCCCCGCCTCCGGAGGCCCGGATGAGGTCTTCCAATTCGTCCAGCGCCTCGGGCGAAGTTCCCCGACCGGGTTTGGGCAGGTGCTTAGCCACGTACAACACACCCTGCTTGGGGTAGTCAAAGGGCGATCCGACATCGATCCCTGTCCAACTCGGGGCACCGTCGCCAATCAGGCCGAGGCCGCCTGCTGCCGGCTCGAAGGCAGAGCCTATGGCCAGCGTGGCGGAAGTCAGCACCACGGTATGGCCGGCGAAGAGGCCCTCCCGAAGCCGTCCCGCGACACTGAGCGGGGCGATATTGATCAAAGCCGGGGCAGTCTCATCCGGTTGCGAATAGCCCTGCTGGGGGTCGAATGTGCTGTTCCGCGAGAACCAGACAACTTCCCGGTTCTCTTTGGCGGCCAGCATTCGCTCGCACAGTTCCAGGATGAGCATGAGCCGTGAGCGCGCGAGCTGGCGGCCGCCGTCCACTGCGCTTGACGAATCAGTCTTCGAATCCGAGAGCGCAGCGCGCGTGGCGTCCCGCAATTGGTCCAGGCAATCGAGCTGCTCGTCGTTGAGGCCACTGGGCAACAGCCCGTTGGATACGCCGGCGATGGCCATATCCAGCCGGTCCGCTGCAGCGTTGAGGGCGTCCACTGTTATGGCTGTGTGCTTGCGGGCACTGGATGCCGCAGCGTGGACCATCGCCACCGACAACTGCCCTGAAACGGCACCGGTCACGCGGTCCTGAAGCTCATGCGCCTCATCAACCACCACGACGTCGTACTCAGGCAGCACAGCGAGGCCTTCGAAGGCGCTGACGGCAAGCATGGCATGGTTGGTGACCACGACGTCGGCCTCCCCCGCCCTGGAGCGCGCCAGCTCGCTGAAGCACTCCTCGGCCAGAGGGCACTTCTGCGCACCCAAGCACTCCATGGACGTGACGGACACCTGACGCCAGGCCCTGTCAGTGACGCCCGGCATCAGTTCGTCCCGGTCGCCCGTAGCGGTCTTCTCCGCCCATTCCCGGAGGCGGACTACTTCCTTGCCCAGCTGGGATTGCGGCCCGCCCATGGAGGCAGCAAAGTGAGGCACGCTGGTGTCCTCGCCCAAGGAGAACAGCTGCCCTTCGGAGGGCTCTTCGCTGGGAAATCCGCCTTCAAGTTTCTGCAGGCACACGTAATTGGCCCTGCCCTTGACCAGTGCCACGTTGACCGGACGCTCAAGGGCAGGATTGATCGTCTCCAGCAGCCGGGGAAGATCACGGCCGACGATCTGAGTCTGGAGTGCCAAGGTGGCGGTGGACACGAGCGTCGGTTTGTCGCTGTCCATGGAATGAGCGATCAACGGAATCAGGTAAGCCAAGGACTTACCCGTTCCCGTTCCCGCTTGGACCAGCAAATGCTCTCCGGTCTCAATAGCCCGGGTTACATACTTGGCCATTTCGTGCTGACCCGTACGGCTTTGTCCGCCCATGCCGGCAACAGCCCGGTCCAACAACTCGAGGGTGGCTTTCTCCCCCGCCGACTCGACGCCGTCCGCCGCCACCTTCTCAACCATTACTGACGAATGACTCCAGTTCGGCAGCCAGACCTTCACGCACCATGACAACTACGCGGGTCCCGTTCTCCTCATGCTCAAGGCTGAGGATTTCCGAGTCGGAATTGTGCAGTTTGTTGATCATTTCCCCGCGGTCGTAGGGAATGAGCAGTTCAAGGCGCACGCCAGGCCGGGGAATGGATCGGCTGATGTCTTCCAGCAGTTCGGCAATACCCTGACCCGTGCGGGTGGACACCACAGCGTGGCGGGGTTCCTTCTGCTTAAGGCGCTCCACCACAAAGGGATCCGCGACATCAACCTTGTTGAGGACGATGATTTCCGGAACCTTGCGGGCATCCACTTCGGTGAAAACGGCCCTTACTGCGGCAATCTGGCCCTCAGGATCAGGGTGCGATGCATCCACCACATGGAGGATCAGGTCCGCATCTGCAACTTCTTCCAACGTGGACCGGAAAGCCTCAATCAGCTGGGTTGGCAGTGAACGAACGAATCCAACGGTATCTGCGAGGGTATAGCCGATGCCATCCGGGGTTTGCGCCTTGCGGACCGTGGGATCCAAGGTGGCGAACAGGGCGTTCTCCACCAGGACACCGGCGTCGGTAAGGCGGTTGAGCAGGGACGACTTGCCGGCGTTCGTGTACCCGGCGATGGCGACGGACGGAACAGCATTACGACGGCGGTTGGCGCGCTTGGTCTCGCGCGCTGGCTTCATCGCGGCGATTTCACGACGCAGCTTGGCCATGCGGGTGCGGATTCGCCGTCGATCAAGTTCGATCTTGGTTTCACCCGGACCACGCGAGCCCATGCCAGCGCCTGCTCCACCCACCTGGCCACCGGCCTGACGGGACATGGAGTCACCCCAACCACGAAGCCTCGGGAGCAGGTATTCGAGCTGCGCGAGCTCAACCTGCGCCTTGCCTTCCCGGCTCTTGGCGTGCTGGGCGAAGATGTCCAGGATCAATGTGGTCCGGTCAACGACCTTGACCTTCACAATGTCCTCAAGGCCGCGTCGCTGAGACGGCGCGAGCTCTGTATCCACCACCACGGTGTCTGCGCCGGTGGCGGCGACGATGTCCTTGAGTTCCTGGGCTTTACCGGAACCAAGGAAGGTCCCGGGGTCCGGCTTCTGCCGACGCTGAACCAAGCCATCCAGCACCTCGGATCCGGCGGTCTCAGCCAGTGCCGCGAGTTCGCGGAGGGAGTTCTCTGCATCAGCAAGAGTCCCCTCGGTCCACAGGCCGGCCAGGACAACTCGCTCCAGGCGCAGCTGCCGGTATTCGACCTCAGTGACGTCCTCAAGCTCGGTGGACAGTCCTGCGGTACGGCGAAGAGCGCGGCGTTCAGCCAAATCTTCCTGATCGCCGTCGAAGATGCTGTGTTCCTGGTCCAGCGTGGAAATCGCCTGCGCCTTGCCGAACACACCATTGGCGTCGTTGTCGTCGGATGCCTGCGCAGGTACATCCTTGGAAAGAATCCGGTCGATGACGGCCTGGATTTGTTCAGGACTCATGTCCTGGGCGTCGGAATCGGATCCGGAGTGCTTCTGGGTGGTCATGGTCTCCTTAGACTGTTCGGCAATTCCAGAATAGTGCTGTTTGCTACTGGGTGGGGCGCTATTCGCGCTGGGCTGACGGGCATCGGCCAAAAGGGCCTCCTGTGTACTGGGCAGCCCGGGCCTTGTGGGGGCAGGGCTGTTGTGATGTGGCGTGGTTGATTCCGCGGGGAGGGTCCTTGGCCAAGGTGAGGATGCGCTGCCTGTCCCTGCGCTTCGGCCGCAAAACGTTAGCGGTCCACGGCGAATAGAAAGGCGGGACGGGATCTTCAGAGTGTCCGGGTCGTCATGGAACCAACGGACTGAGCCGTTGCGACCAAACTGGACCATTGGGACCTGCCTGGCGGAAAGGCCGGGCCGGGCTGAAATGCCAAGCGGGGCCTGCGTCGCGGGCGGTGCCATACAACACCTGATGAATCAGGCGTTGTTCGGCTGATTACTCGAAGATCAAGAACATGCGTTCCACTTTAGCAGCCGTTGTCAACCCTGCCGTGGACGGAGGCGGTTTCCCAAGCCGACGATAGCCAACTAATCTGGCAAATTATGGAGTCTGCACACTATTTCACCGCCCAACCGGCAGGACCGTTCACGCGCAAGCCACTCACAGTTGAACTCGCTGGGGCCACGCGCCATCTGCAGACCTCATCGGGCATCTTCAGTCCCGACGGTGTAGACAAGGGCACGGCGGTGCTTTTCGCCGAGGTTCCACCGCCGTCACCGAAGGGTCACCTTCTGGACATCGGCTGTGGCTGGGGCCCGATTGCCCTGACCCTTGGCCTGATGGCGCCACATGCCCACGTTCATGCCGTGGACGTGAATGAGCGTTGCATCGCGCTGACCAACGAGAACGCGACGGCGCTCGGCCTCACCAACGTCACGGCGAGCCTCCCGCACGAGGTAGATCCCGCCGTCGAATTCGACACCATCTGGTCCAACCCGCCCATCCGCATCGGCAAGGACGAACTACACTCGCTGCTGCTGACGTGGCTGCCCCGGCTGGCCCCGGGAGGCAACGCCTGGTTGGTTGTGCAGAAGAACCTGGGCTCGGACTCCCTCCAGCGATGGCTCGCCGCCGAACTGGACAGTTCTTACACGGTTTCCCGTGAAAGCACGTCCAAGACGTTCAGGATCATCCGGGTCAGGAAAGCGTCCCAGTAGCCACAATCACGGCCGGGCCGCTAAGTTCCACATGCTCGCGGCCGCCTGCCCCGGGGAAGAACTTCACACCCACGACGCCGCCCGGCACCTTGACGTGCCAGTCGTTCGGGGCTGTGTCCCCCGCCCAGTGACGGATCGCGACGGCGGCGGCACACGCGCCCGTGCCGCAGGACTGTGTCTCCCCCACGCCACGCTCGTGAACGCGCATGGTGATGGTTCCTACACCGTCCTCCACCAGCGGCTCGGCGGGGACCACAAACTCGACGTTGGTTCCATTGGCGGGCTTGGGGTCCACCACGGGAGCCTTGAACAGTTGTGTGGCTGAAAGCTCGCTAAGTTCCGCAAGGGCAACTACCGTGTGGGGATTGCCCATGCTGACTGACAGGCCGGGCCTTGGCACTTCCAGGCCCTCGGCGCTGACCAGTGCATCCATGGCCTTACTGGTGGCTTCCTCGGGGAAAAGGAACTCCCACGGGCCCATATCCACGGCATAGCCGTTGACCGTGCGTACAACCTTTTTTACGCCGCCGCGTGTGCCGATAGTGAGGGTCTGACCGGGCCCCAGGTCCACCAAACCCTCCGCGATCAGAAAATGGACGAAGACGCGCACGCCATTGCCGCACATCTCGGAAAGCGAACCATCCCCATTGCGGTAGTCCATGAACCACTCTGCTTGGGGATCCTGCTCCAGGGCAACGCGGCCTTCCGGGAGAAAGCGGGACGGGACCGCCCGGATAAGGCCGTCACCCCCGATGCCCACATGGCGGTCGCACAATTGCGCCACCTGCTCAGCCGTGACCTCATGGGCGTCCCCGGGATCAGCGATAAGCACAAAGTCATTGCCCGTTCCGTGACCCTTGGAAAATGTCAGGCCTGCGAGGCTTGGAGGTGTCACTGACACGTCGGCAGTTGCGGCCTGCCGGGCGGGAACTGCGGCGGTTTCATCCATGGTTCTAGGCTACCTGCCGCGCCTGTTCGGCCAGAAATTGCATCGGCTACGTCGAAGCCGCGTTGACCACCTTGACCGCCTTGTCCACAAGCTCCGGATCCTGCCAACCCAGCCACGTGATGCGTGGATCCGCCCGGAACCACGTCAGCTGGCGGCGTGCGAACTGCCTGGTGGCCACGATGGTTTCCTCAGCTGCAGTATCTGCGGTCATCTCACCGTCAAGAACCTTCAGGAACTGGGCATACCCCAAGGCGCGCGAAGCTGTCTTCCCGCTCCGCAACCCGACGGCGTCGAGTCGTTCAACTTCTTGTTGAAGACCGCCCTCCACCATCCGATGGACCCTCACGGCCAGACGTTCCCTTAGTTGCTCCCGATCCACTTCAAGGCCGATCTGCAGTGCAGGCTGGAAGTACTCCCGCTGCGGCATGAACGAACTAAAGGGGCGCCCAGTGAGGCCGTGGACCTCCAAAGCACGGATCACGCGCCGGGCGTCGCCGAGGCGGGCCGCCGACACGGGATCGACTTCCTCCAGGCGGGCACGCAGCGGCGCAAGCCCGTTGTTTTCGCACTCTTCTTCCAGCTCCTTGCGGAGTGTGGGATCAGTGCCGGGAAACTCCAGCACATCCAAGGCGGCCCGCACATACAATCCGGATCCGCCCACGAGGATAGCGCGCTTTCCCCGCGAGTGAATGTCATTGATGGCAGCGCGGCATTCATCTTGGAAGTCCGCGACGCTGGCCTCCTGGGTGACGTCCATGGAGTCAAGCAAATGGTGTGGCACACCCCTGCGCTCTTCCACTGTGATCTTGGCGGTACCAATGTCCATGCCGCGGTAAAACTGCAAGGCGTCGGCGTTGATTACCTCACCATCCAAAGCAAGGGCGAGGTTGACGCCCAGATCCGACTTACCGGAACCTGTGGGGCCTACAACTGCAATGACAGGCCGAGGAGGTTCCTGTCTGGTGAACGACATGAGGTCCTGTGATCCGTCTCTAAGCGCGACGAGTTGGCAGCGACGGCATGCCCAACGACACACCGGCCTTGCCTGACGCCGCTCCTGCTGCGGGTACTCCGCAGGAATCAGCCTGCGAACGGTCCCAGGCATCCCCTGCGCGGGAGCGGCGCAAGAGGTAATCGTCTGCGCCCGCCGGGTCAGCTACAAGGTGGAAAGCAGCGGCCTCCGTAATGGTCACCGTGACGAAGTCACCGGGCCTCGGAGCCTCAGCACCTGCAGGCACGGAGAAGTGGACCAGCCTCTGGTCCTTGGAACGCCCGGACAACCGGTGTGTTTCACCGGCCTTCCGCCCTGACTGCGCTGTGACCAGGACCTCCACCTTCCGTCCCAGCTGCTTGGCGTTCTCTTCTGCAGCAATGCGGTCCTGCAGCGCCGTGAGCCTTTCGTAGCGCTCCTGCACCACGGCCTTGGGGAGTTGCTCCGGAAGGTCTGCGGCCGGCGTGCCTGGCCGCTTTGAGTACTGGAACGTAAAAGCGGACGCAAACCGCGACTTCTCCACGACATCCAGGGTCGCCTGGAAGTCTTCTTCGGTTTCGCCCGGGAAGCCAACGATGATGTCCGTCGTGATGGCGGCGTGGGGGATGCGGTCCCGCACTTTGTCCAGAATCCCCAGGAACTTGCTGGAGCGATATGAACGACGCATGTCCTTGAGCACTTTGTCCGAGCCGGACTGCAACGGCATATGCAGCTGTGGCATGGCGTTGTGTGTCTCGGCCATGGCGTCTATGACATCGTCCGTAAATGCAGCGGGGTGGGGGCTGGTGAAACGAACACGCTCCAGACCTTCGATTTCACCGCAAGCACGCAGGAGTTTGGAGAATGCCTGACGGTCACCAAACTCCACACCGTACGAATTCACGTTCTGGCCCAGCAACGTTACTTCCACAGCTCCGTCATCAACGAGTGCCTGGATTTCGGCCAGGATCTCGCCCGGGCGCCGGTCCTTCTCCTTGCCACGAAGCGAGGGCACAATGCAGAAAGTGCAGGTGTTGTTGCAACCCACGGAGATGGAGACCCATCCTGCATACACTGAGTCACGCTTTGTGGGGAGCGTCGACGGGAACACATCCAGGGATTCGAGAATCTCCAGTTGCGCCTCATTGTTGTGACGGGCACGGTTCAGCAAAGCCGGAAGAGCCCCCACATTGTGCGTTCCGAATACAGCGTCAACCCACGGCGCCTTCTTCACAATAGTTTCGCGGTCCTTCTGGGCCAGGCAACCGCCAACTGCAATTTGCATACCGGGGTTCGCCTCTTTGACCTGCCGCAGCTGACCGAGGTTTCCGTAGAGTTTGTTGTCTGCGTTCTCCCGGACAGCACACGTATTGAAGACCACAACATCCGCCACCTCCCCGTCAGCGGGCACATAACCGGCCTCTTCAAGCAGCCCCGCCATGCGCTCGGAATCATGGACGTTCATCTGGCAGCCAAAAGTCCGAACCTGATAGGTCTTGGGCTCACCGGCAGTCATGGACGCAGCAGAAGGAGTGGTGGCAGCTATTGGGGAGGGAATGGTCAAACTCACTACTCAAGGGTACCGGCTTCTGCCAGCACCTCACCGACGATTCTGAAAGCCAAGGAAGGGGCATACCCTTTGCGTGCCAGCATGGATGCAAACCGGCGGGTGTACTTGTCCCGCTCGGCCCGATCTGACAAATCCATGCCCGGCCGCAGCTTGCGCTGAACGAGCTCCCGGGCAGCCAATTCCTCGTCTTGGTCACTGAGCTGCGAGAGGGCCTCTTCCGCTGCGTCCAACTCGATGCCTTTGTCTGCCAGTTCACGACGAATGGCACCCTTGGCAAGCTTTTTGCTTTGCGAGCGGCTCCGGACCCACATTCTGGCAAACTCAGCATCATCGATCAGCTGAACCTCTTCGAAGCGATCCAGAACTGCCTGCGCCACGTCCTCGGGAACATTGCGTTCCGCGAGTTTCCGGGACAACTGCAGCCGACTCCGCGGCGCCATCGTCAACTGCCTCAGCACGATGGCACGCGCCACGGATTCGGGATCAGGTTCGGGATCGGCCGCAACCGAAGAATTCGGATCCGGCCCTCTTCTAGCCGTCAACGGCCTTCAGTTTCGGGGAATCTTCTTCCGTCTTGACGACGCCCACGCCAAGCTTTTCCTTGATCAGGCGCTCAAGCTCCTGAGCAAGCTCAGGGTTATCCCGAAGGAATCGACGCGAGTTCTCCATGCCCTGGCCGAGCTGATCGCCGTCGTACGTGAACCACGAGCCCGACTTCTTGATGATGCCGTGCTCCACACCCATGTCAATAATGCCGCCCTCGCGGGAGATGCCCTGACCGTAGATGATGTCGAACTCGGCGATTTTGAACGGCGGAGCCATCTTGTTCTTGACGATCTTCGCTTTGGTGCGGTTACCGACGGAGTCCGCGCCTTCCTTCAGGGTCTGGATACGACGGACGTCGATTCGCACTGAGGCGTAGAACTTCAGGGCCTTACCACCGGTGGTGGTTTCCGGAGATCCGAAGAACACGCCGATCTTTTCACGCAACTGGTTGATGAAGATGGCGGTGGTCTTGGTCTGGCTCAAGCGGCCTGTGATCTTACGCAATGCCTGGCTCATGAGTCGGGCCTGGAGGCCAACGTGGGAGTCGCCCATTTCGCCTTCGATTTCGGCGCGGGGTACCAGGGCCGCCACGGAGTCAATGACCACGATGTCCAGCGAGCCGGAGCCCACCAACATGTCCATGATCTCCAGGGCCTGCTCACCGGTGTCCGGCTGGGAGACCAGGAGTGCATCCGTATCCACGCCAAGCTTGGCAGCGTAGTCCGGGTCAAGGGCGTGCTCAGCGTCAATGAAGGCTGCAATGCCACCTGCCCGCTGCGCGTTGGCCACGGCATGAAGCGCAACGGTGGTCTTACCCGAGGACTCCGGGCCGTAGATTTCCACCACTCGGCCTCGCGGCAGGCCGCCAATGCCAAGGGCGACATCCAGTGCAATGGAGCCGGTCGGAATGACCTCAATCGGCGCGCGGGTGTCATCACCCAGGCGCATGATGGAGCCTTTGCCGAACTGCTTGTCGATCTGGGCAAGCGCTGCTTCGAGCGCCTTCTCACGATCCGGGGTTGCCGCCATGGTTCACACCTCTGATGCTTTCTCGCTGTGGAGTGGCCCGAAGGGCCGCTTTCCTGTCACGTCAGACGCTATTACGGTGCTCTGACATTTTTAGTAGCCGGCAATGGCTATGTGGATAACCGGGCTGCCGGAGGCTCTGGAATGCGTCCTTCGAGATCAATTTTCCTCTCACAGGAGCATATCCTCACCCGAACAGATATTCGAACAACGTCCCGGCGTGTCCCATGCCGGGACGCCGTCACCATCGGGTGCCGGAGTTCAATTGGCAGTCGGTTTGATATCCCTGCCAAGCCTGCGTTCGGGGGGAACATCCTGGACCTCACACATGGCCAACCAGACCTCGCGGGGCTGATAACCGGAGGCCAACGCCTCCACGGCAGTCCGTCCGCCAACGCCGGCGAGTACCAGCGAGTTGGCCAGGACCCGGGAGTAGCCTGCCCCGAATTCATCGTCCATCAATCGCCAAAAGTCACTTGCCCTCACGGATAGAGTCTCTCATGGCCCCGGACTCTAGAATGGTTGCCATGAGCAATCCTCTCCAGAGCACGCCAAGTGCGGCCGTGCCAGGCGACGCCGCGGACGACGCCCTCCAGCAGGTTGAACACCAGCTGAGCCTGCTCTGGCGCCGTGCCCGTTCTATCTCCCACCAGTTGTCTCGCCAGGTCCACCCTGACATGGAACCTGCCGCCTATGGACTCCTCACAGTCATCCGCCGGGAGGGGCCCATCCGGCTCACTGACCTGGCCACGTGCATCGGGGTAGGCAAGCCCTCCGTGAGCCGCCAGATCGCCTTTCTGGAAAGCATCGGCCTGGTGTACAAAGAAGCGGATCCCCAGGACGGCAGGGCCCAGTCCATCCGGTTGACGGATAAGGGCGAAGAGAAGATGCACCAGGTTCAGGATGCCCGCAGGCAGGTGTTCCGAGAACGACTCGGCGAATGGCCACTGGAGGACGTCCAAACGTTGGCTGATTATATGGGCCGGCTCAACGCGATCTACGGCGACGGTGTGCTCAACGTGAAGGAACCTGGAATCGACGCCGAGGACAAGCCCACGGGCGTTTAGGCAGCATCCTGCCGCGCCTGCATCCCACGAACTCAAACGAAAAAGGTCCCCAGCCTGAGGCTGGGGACCTTTTCCATGGTTCTGGTGGAGCGGTTACCTGGCTCCGGAGAGCATTCCTTGCGGGAAGTCGTCCGTGAGGTCGAGATCGCGCCCGTAACGCTGGGAGAATTCCTGCGGAACAGTGTCCGGAACTGCGACACCTTCTGCGACGGCCACGCGGTCGCTGACTTCGCGAAGCATGTGGGACAACGGAACATCCAGGGCTGTGCAGATAGAGGACAGGAGCTCGGAAGAAGCCTCCTTCTGGCCGCGTTCAACTTCACTCAAGTAGCCGAGTGAGACGCGGGCGCTGTGCGAAACCTCGCGGAGGGTACGGCCCTGACGCTGGCGGACATCGCGCAGTACATCACCGATCTCGTGGCGTAGTACAACCATTTTGCGCTCCTTCTGTTCGCTCTGTGCCTGATCAGCCAAGCCCACATCCTTCCAGCGGACAACGCCGTTTACGGATACGGGCTGCTTTACCATCTGTATCGCCTTGCTCCCTCATTCGTCCGGTTCGCTGGCTGGCGGACCGGGTTGGTTTTTACATCCTAGGCGCCCCGGCTCTTCCGAAGCGACACAATGACACAACTATTGGCAATCAGTTTTTGTTCCCGACTACTTTACGAACGGTAACCAACGTCACTCAGGGCAGCAAGCAGACGCGCCAAGGCGGCCCCGCAAGCTTGTTCCCTGATGGATTGCCTGTCCCCCGAAAAACTGTATTCAAACGACTCCGTTCCGGATTTCCCGGCAATTCCGATGAACACCGTGCCTACTGCTTTGCCGTCATGCGGCTCAGGTCCGGCCACCCCCGTCGTGGAAATCCCAAGATCGGCGCCACAGACCCGCCTTGCGCCGTCGGCCATGGCCTCCGCCACCTGCCCGTCAACGGAGCCGACCTCTGAGAGCAGCTGCTGGGAAACACCCAGGACACCGGCCTTCACTGAATTCTGGTAGGCAACCACGCCGCCCTGCAGCATCCCGGATGCTCCCGGGGTGTTGGCCAATACTGCCGCAACCATGCCCGCCGTCAGTGACTCAGCGGTAGCCACGGTCAGTTTGTTCCCGATGGCAATAGCCACTGCCGCCGTCGACGT
Source organism: Arthrobacter sp. GW822-FHT05G07 (assembly GCF_058799755.1). Lineage (NCBI taxonomy): Bacteria > Bacillati > Actinomycetota > Actinomycetes > Micrococcales > Micrococcaceae > Arthrobacter > Arthrobacter sp. GW822-FHT05G07. The sequence continues at coordinate 58,418 of NZ_JBXALT010000015.1, forward strand.
CTGTTCAGCGGCGGATGCGCCGTCATCGGGCGTCATGCACGCCGCCCGGCCGCGCGCAGCTTCAGCGCTTGGATGACGTACTCGACGCCGGTCCAGAGGGTGATGGCGAGAGCCACCATCATGACCCAGAAGGCGACGTCGCCCAGCCAGGGAGCGATCGCCTTCAGCGGCAGGATGTAAAGGAAAATGGCCACCGTTTGGACCACTGTCTTCAGCTTGCCCCCGCGGGAGGCAGGCATGACGCCGTACCGGATAACCACGAAGCGTAGGGCGGTTATCCCCCACTCCCGCACCAGGATGAGGATAGTTACCCACCACGGCAACTCTCCCAGGATGGACAGGAGAACCAGCGCAGAACCGATCAGCAGCTTGTCGGCGATGGGATCGGCAATCTTGCCGAAGTTGGTGATGAGGCCCCGCGCCCGGGCAATGTCGCCGTCGAGCTTGTCCGTATAGATGGCGACGGCGAAGGCGACAACAGCGGCCCAGCGCCAGACGCCGTATTCGCCGTCGTCGGCCACCAGGAACCAGACGAAGAAGGGAACCAGGACGATGCGGAGCATCGTGAGGATGTTGGGCAGGTTCCAGACGTCGGAACTGCTGGAAGTCGCGTTATCACCCTCGGCTGTAGTCACCCCACTAGGCTACCTTCTTTGGGGCTGCCTTCCTTGGGCTAACGCCCCGTGAGCGACCAGGCGTCCTCGCCGCCCTCTTCGTCATCATTCGGGCCATCGGCGCCGTCGTAGTATTCGATGGCCTGCGTCCGGTTGTCCAGGTCCGCCTGCACAAGGTCTTCGGCATAACCGCCGACGGCGATGTTCGAGTTCGCGTTATCGCTCAGCGCGGCGGTATGCGCGTCGGGCGCAGCGGGTGATTCCTGGCCCTTCATCGCGGCAAGTACTGCTGCGAGGTCATCGGGCTTGACCAGGACGTCCCGCGCCTTGGAACCTTCTGAGGGACCCACAACGCCGCGGGATTCCAGGAGGTCCATGAGGCGGCCGGCCTTGGCAAAGCCCACCCGAAGCTTTCGCTGAAGCATGGAGGTTGAGCCGAACTGCGTGGTGACCACAAGCTCCGTTGCCTGGAGCAGGACCTCGAGGTCGTCTCCAATGTCGTCGTCGATCTGCTTCTTGGGCGCCTCAGCAGCGACGTCGTCACGGTAGACAGCCTGCAGCTGTCCCTTGACGTGCTCCACAACCTTATGGATCTCGGATTCCGTGACCCACGCGCCTTGGACACGCATGGCCTTGGAAGCACCCATCGGAAGGAACAGAGCGTCACCTTGGCCGATGAGCTTCTCGGCGCCCGGCTGGTCCAGCACAACACGCGAGTCCGTCACGGACGATGTAGCGAACGCCATACGGGATGGAACGTTCGCCTTGATCAGGCCCGTCACGACGTCAACGGACGGACGCTGCGTTGCAAGCACCAAGTGGATGCCGGCGGCACGCGCGAGCTGGGTGATGCGGACAATCGAGTCTTCGACGTCCCTCGGGGCAACCATCATGAGGTCGGCGAGCTCGTCAACGATCACCAGAAGATACGGGTAAGGCTTGATGACGCGCTTGGAATCCACGGGCGGCACAACCTTGCCCGCCCTGACCGCTTTGTTGAAGTCGTCAATGTGCTTGTAACCGTAGTTGGCGAGGTCGTCGTAGCGGGCGTCCATCTCGCGAACCACCCACTGCAAAGCCTCGGCCGCTTTCTTGGGGTTGGTGATAATGGGCGTAATCAGGTGCGGGACGCCCTCGTACGCCGTGAGCTCCACGCGCTTGGGGTCCACCATGACCATCCGTACCTCATCAGGCGTGGCACGCATGAGGATGGAGGTGATCATGGAGTTCACGAAGCTCGACTTACCGGCACCGGTAGCACCGGCAACGAGCAAGTGAGGCATCTTGGCGAGGTTGGCTACCACGTAGCCACCCTCGACGTCCTTGCCGACGCCCATGACCATCGGGTGGTCGGTCCTGCGCGCATTCTGACTCCGCAGCACATCACCCAGCGATACGGTCTCGCGGTCAGTGTTCGGGATCTCGATACCAATGGCGGACTTGCCGGGAATCGGGCTCAGGATGCGGACATCGCTCGACGCCACGGCATAAGAGATGTTCTTGGACAAGGCAGTGACGCGCTCCACCTTGGTACCGGGAGACAGCTCGATCTCATAACGCGTCACAGTGGGACCACGACTGAAGCCGGTCACCGCGGCCTCAACGTTGAATTGCGTCAGGGTGTCCGTCAGCGCAGCGACGACGGCGTCATTGGCTTCCGTGCGCTCCTTCGGAATGGAGCCGGGCGTCAGGTAGTCCGATGCCGGCAAGGTGTAGGTGACATCGCCGGCAAGGGACAGTTGCTCGGTGCGCTGCGGAATGGGCGCCTGAGGGAGGGGCGCCCCTGCGGGTTTCGCGGGAACCTGCGCAACCGGAGCCACAGGCGCGGTCATCTCCGGAGTCAGTATCGGGATGGCCTCGGTGGGGTTGTCGATACCTGGCGTGGCGCCACCCAGGCCTTGGGCGGCCTTGATCTTTCCGACGGCGATCTCGGCCTGCGTTGGACGACGCACGCCCGGTGGAACGCGCGGTTCGGACGCACGCGGAGTTTCGTCGTCGTCGACTATTGCGTGCTCGAAGGCCTCGTCCCCGACGTAACCTTCCAGGCTCTTATCTGTTTCCTCGTCCTTGCCAAAGAAGCGCATGCGCTTCTTTTTCTTCGGCTTGGTGGAAGCTTCGTTTTCATAGAGGTAGCTGCGGTCATGGGCGTCCTTGCCGGACTCATCCATGAGGTCGACACCCATGAGGTGTTCATAGGCGCCCCTGATCCGGGACGGAATGGCACCAAACGGCGTAGCCGTGACGATCAACAGAGACACAAACGCCAATAGTCCGTAAAGGACCACGGGGACAGCCATATGGATTGCAGCCAACGGGGCGGCGGCGAGGAAACCCAGCATTCCGCCAGCTTTGCGCAGGCCGTCGAAGCCATCCGCAACGGTGGGCAGGCCACCGATGACATGGGCCAGGCCCGACCCTGCCAGGGTCATGATCATGAAACCGATACCCACGCGGTTATTCCCACGGCCATCCTGTGGCTTGCGGAAAAGACGGAAAGCACAGACGAACAGCATGAAGGGCAGGATCAGGGACATCCACCCGAAGGTCCCATTGACCACGCTGTAAACCATGTCAGGGAGCCACCCGGTCAGACCCCACCAAGCGAAGGTGGCGATGGCAATGCCCAACACCAAATTGAACAGGGCTGCACCGTCCCGGCGGTCGGCGGGATCCAGATCACTGACGTCGTAGCCGATTCGCCGGACCCCGGCGCCGACAACGTGGCCGATGCCCTGCCAGAAACCTGAAAGCATGCGAAGCGGCAGAGGAGCATGAGGCTCGACGGCGGCCGCCTGTTTGGTGCGGGCAGTGCTGCCGCGCCCGCTCTTGGACGCAGCTCCGCTGGTTTTGGATGCGGCTGTGCTCCGGCCTGTGCCGCCGGATTTACTGCTGGAGCTGCCTCGTGGCGTGGAGGTAGTACGGGTCGCCATAAGTGCCACGCTACCCCAAGGGGGCCTGAAATCCGCGGATTTCAGGCCCCCTTGGGTATTCATGTTGCTGGCTGGCTACGCCTCCAGGACCACTGGGATGATCATGGGGCGGCGGCGAAGCTTGCGGTTAACCCACGTGCCGATGATCCTGCGGACCACTTGCTGCAACTGGTGGTTGGTGTGGTCGGTGTGATTAAGCACAGCATCTTCGAGGGCGGCGTTGATCTTGGGGATGATCTCGTCGAAAACGGAGTCATCCTCGGCCACACCGCGGGCATGGATCTCCGGGCCGGACACGATCTTGCCGGTGGTGCGGCTGATGACCGTGATAACGGAAATGAAGCCCTCATCCCCCAGGACGCGACGGTCCTTGAGGTCGGCGTCGGTGATTTCTCCCACGCTGGAACCATCGACGTAGACAAAGCCGACTTCCACCTGGCCCACCACGTTGGCCTTATGGTCTTTGAGGTCAATGACAGTGCCGTTGTCGCTCAGGATGATGCCCTCGGCCGGGACACCTGATTCGAGCGCAATGTTGCCATTGGCAATCAGGTGGCGGGTTTCACCGTGGACGGGCATCGCGTTGAGGGGCTCAAGGATGTTGTAGCAGTAGAGCAGTTCACCGGCGGCTGCGTGCCCGGACACGTGAACCTTTGCCGTGCCCTTGTGGATCACATCGGCGCCGAGCTTGAGGAGGCCATTGATGATACGGAAAACGGCGTTCTCATTGCCCGGGATGAGGCTGGAGGCCAGGATGACGGTATCTCCCTTGCCCACCACCACACGGTGGTCACCGTTGGCCATGCGGGAGAGCGCAGCCATCGGCTCACCCTGCGATCCGGTGGACATGAGAACCACGCGGTCGTCCGGCATGTTGTCGATGTTCTTGATGTCCACCAGGATGCCTTCGGGGACATCGAGGTAGCCAAGCTTGGCTGCGATAGCCATGTTGCGGACCATTGAACGGCCAACGAAGGCCACCTTGCGGCCATGTTTGGCTGCGGCATCCAGAACTTGCTGGACACGGTGAACGTGGGAAGAGAATGAGGCCACGATGATGCGCTTCTTGGCCTGTCCGAACAACCGGTCCAAGGTGGGCCCGATTTCCTTCTCGGCGGTGGTGAAGCCCGGTACGTCCGCGTTGGTGGAGTCTGCCATGAACAGGTCCACGCCCTCTTCGCCCAAACGCGCGAAGTGTCGAAGGTCCGTAATACGGCCATCCAGCGGCAACTGATCCATCTTGAAGTCGCCGGTGTGGAGGACGTTGCCGCCCTCGGTTCGGATGAAGACTGCCAAGGCATCCGGGATGGAGTGGTTGACTGCAACGAACTCACACTCGAACGGGCCGAACTGCTCCACCTGCCCCTCAGTGACGGTCAGCGTGTACGGCTTGATCCGGTGTTCCTGGAGCTTGGCTTCCACCAGGGCAAGAGTCAGCTGGGATCCGATCAGCGGGATATCGGCTTTGAGGCGCAGGAGGTAGGGAACCGCGCCAATGTGGTCCTCGTGGCCGTGGGTCAGCACGACGCCTACGATGTCCTGCAGACGGTCCTCAATGTAGGAGAAATCAGGCAGGATCAAATCGACGCCGGGCTGGGTTTCCTCGGGGAAGAGCACGCCACAGTCAACCACCAGCAGTTTGCCGTCGATTTCGAAGACCGCCATGTTGCGGCCAATCTCTCCCAGTCCACCGAGCGGGACAATCCGCAGTGTGCCTTTCGGCAGTTTCGGCGGAGTAACCAGTCCGGGAAGGGCGGTTTGGGTCATGTTTTGCTACTTTCCGGCGGAACCGTCCTGGACGTCGAAGTCCATTCCGGCTTCTGCCAAATCCCCGCGGATGATTTCGATCTCGGCCGCGTCCGGCTCCACGAGGGGCAAACGGACAACCGAGTTGGGCAGGACTCCCTGCCACTTGAGAATCTGCTTGGCGGCTACTGCGCCTTGGACCCGCGTCATGGTTGCACGTATGACGGGCTCCAGTTCAAAGTTGATGGCCCTTGCCTTGGCGAGGTCGCTGGCGTTGACGGCGTCGATCAGCTCGCGGAAGCGGCTCGTGGCGACGTGAGTGGTGACGCCCACCAGGCCGACGGCGCCGAGTGCCATCCACTGCAGCGTCAATCCGTCATCACCGGAGTAGAAGACCAGGTCCGTTTCAGCCATGACCCGCGTTGCAGCAGCGAAGTCCGCTTTGGCGTCCTTGACGGCCACGATGTTCTGGTGCTTCGCAAGCGCAATCATGGTCTCGGGAGCGATCGCAATGGAGGAACGGCCCGGAATGTCGTAGAGCATGACGGGCAGGTCCGTGGCCGATGCAATCGTCTCGAAGTGCGCACGAACGCCTGCCTGGCTGGGCTTGTTGTAGTAAGGGGTGACGATCAGGAGACCATCGACGCCGACTTCTGCCGCACGCTGCGAGAGGTGCACGGAGTGGGCGGTGTCGTTGGTGCCGGTCCCGGCAATGATGGCGGCTTTGCCTCCAACGGCTTCTTTGACCGCCCGGAACATACCGAGGTTTTCATCGTCCGTAAGGGTTGACGTCTCTCCAGTGGTACCGGTGACCACGAGTCCGTCGCATCCGTCCTGAACGAGCTTTTCTGCCAGCGCTGCGGCTTGGTCATAGTCCACCTTGCCGTCCTCAGTGAACGGGGTGACCATGGCGGTCAGCAGGGTACCAAGGGCGGGAACGTGGGCGCGCAAGTCAGACATACGAAAAACGTTACCCTGTCGCAGGCTTGTTGGAAGAATGGGTCCCGCGTGGTGGTCCTCATTCGCCGGCGACAGAGCTGTGGAAGGAGACGGGTCCGAGGCTGTTAAGCGGGTTTGGGCGCCCGTGCAGGCTCCTCCGCACAGTAGTGCGCCACTGCCCGCTCCTTGAGCTGTTCTGCCCAAGCCACCAAGCGCTGCGAGGCGCGAACGTACTCGAAAAGTTCCAGTGGCGTCAAGGACGCCAGGTCCGTCTCGGACAGCCGACGGGCGAGTTCGGCCCCCGGCGTCTGCTCCGCCAAGACAGGACCTTCACGCCGCCACTGGGTGTCTTCCGGAGGCTCGCCCGCTACGAGCTGCCTGAACAGGAAATCGACGACGCCGGGGCTCATCGCTTTCATGGGTCCTTGAATGCCTTCCGGCGGCTTGGGAGCTTCGTTCATGCAGCCATGTTATTCGAACATATATTCGAACACAAGGGCTTCTTGTCACATCACGAGCGGCTCACATTGGCTTATGAGACGATCGCTGCATGACTTCGCAAGAGACGACCCCGACGCAGAAAGCGCCAGGCGGCCGACGCGTCTCCTCCCGGCTCACAGGGATAGATGCCGCCAGGGGTGCAGCCTTGCTGGGGATGATGGCCACGCACGTGATGCCAACGTTCGGACCGTCCCCGCAATGGGAGCCGACCTTTGTGGGATTGGTGTTCTCAGGCAGGTCCGCGGCGCTGTTTGCCGTCCTCGCCGGCGTCGGGCTGGCGCTCAGTACGGGCAAGCAGGAGCCCCGCAGCGGCACGGAACTATGGGCTGCCCGGGGTGGAGTTGCCATGCGCGCCTTGGTGATCGCCGTCGTCGGACTCATGCTGGGCGGCCTGGAAGTCAACGTAGCCGTGATCCTCGTCCACTACGCGGTTCTGTTCCTGTGCATCCTGCCGTTCCTCGGCCTTCGGCTCAAGGCGCTCTGCTTTTGGGCACTTGGCTGGGTCCTGCTGTCACCGGTGCTGGCATATCTGGTCCGGCCTCTGCTGCTGGACGCCAACCCTCCCTTGAAGTTGGGCCACAATCCCAACTGGGAGGACATGGAGACGCCTGCGCTCCTCCTCGCCGACCTCTTTTTCACCGGCTACTACCCCGCGTTCCAGTGGATCTCTTATCTGCTGCTCGGATTGGTGATCGGCCGCTTGGCGCTGACGACGGCGCGAGTCCAAGTGCTGCTGCTGACCTGCGGGGTCGTGGTGGCCGGCCTGGCAAAAGTCGTCGGAATCCTTGCCATGGAGCTGTGGGGTGGTCGGGCTGCACTTTCAGTCCTCCCGAACACCCGCGGATACCCGTTGGAGAGCATGCTTCAGGTGAACGTCACCGGCCTCGAACAGACCGGTACATGGTGGTGGCTGGCGACAGCGTCCCCGCACGCCGGGACCACCTTGGACCTGCTGCACAGCGGTGGGGTGGCTGCGGCCGTGGTGGGTTTGTTCCTGCTGCTCGGCACCTGGGCGGAGCGGATCAAGGTCAACTTCCTGATCCTGCTGAGCGGGCCGGGGGCGATGACCCTGACCCTCTATTCAGCGCACGTGTGGGTTGTCTCCGGCTTCACCAACCAGCCCCTGCCCTCGGGGTGGACAGATGAAGGTATGTACTGGGCCCAGGCTCTCACTGCTGTTGTGATCGGCGTTTGTTTCGCCGTACTTCGGCGCCGCGGACCATTGGAGTGGGTGGCCCACACGGCATCAAGCCTGGGCCGTCACCGGCCAGCTGCGGTGGGCTGAGAGCGAAAGAGTTTCACGGCGTCACGCATGGATGCACGTGCACGTTTGCGGTCTCCTGAGGCATCGTAGGCGCAGCTGAGCCGGAACCATGAGCGCCAGTCCTCCGGAGCGGCCTCGGCCTCGGCGCGGTACTTCTCAAACTCGGCGTCAGCAGCTGCGCGGACAATACGCCCGCCGGGAGTGCGCGGAAGATCATCAACCGGCAATCCGCCCTCGGCTTCCAGAACCTTGGCCATCTGCTCTGTACGGGCACCAAAAAGCAGCTCACGGATGAGCGCCCATGCGCCAACAACAGGCAGGACCAGATAGGCGGCCCCGATCCCCTTGGCTACAAGGTTGGGGTCGCCGAGCAAGAGGAACGAGCGCTGCACGGAAACCACCAGGTAAAGCACCAACAGCAAGGTGATGGCACCCACCCAGATTTTGGTGCGGTTCTTCTTCAAAGAGGTCCAAAAATTGCCCATGATCCTAGAGCCCCAGGTCCAAGTAGCCGTCCAAGCCAACGGTGAGGCCGGGGTTGGCTGCGACTTTGCGAAGCCCGAGAAGGACGCCGGGCATGAAGGAGGCACGGTCGAAGGAGTCGTGGCGCAACGTCAGCTGCTCACCCGGACCACCGAAGAGCACTTCCTGATGGGCCACCAAACCGCGGAGGCGCACGCTATGGACACGAACCCCGTCCACGTCGCAGCCCCTCGCACCGTCCAGTGATGTTTCCGTGGCGTCCGGGCTCGCCGGGACGCCGGCTTCCTGGCGCGCTTCAGCGATCAGCTGTGCCGTGCGCACTGCGGTGCCGGAGGGAGCATCAACCTTGTTGGGGTGGTGCAGTTCGATGATTTCCACGGACTCGAAGTATTGCGACGCCTTCGCCGCGAACGCGGAGGCGAGCACCGATCCGAGGGCGAAGTTCGGGGCGATCAGAACACCGGTGTCCGGCTTTTGCTCCAAGAGGCTCCGCAAGGAATCGAGCCGGTGGGCGTCCCAGCCAGTGGTACCCACAACTGCGTGGATGCCGTGCTCCACGGCGAACCGGACGTTGGTCTCGGTGATGTCCGGAACGGTCAGGTCAACAACGTACTGTGCACCGGCGTCGAGCAGTTTCTCCAGGGAATCGCCGCGGCCCAGAGCGGCTACGAGCTTCATGTCTTCGGCTGCGTCAACAGCCTTAACGGCTTCAATTCCCATGCGCCCGTGGGCGCCCAGCACTGCAACAGCAAGTTGTTCGGTCATGCCGTTAACCCTACCGCCGGGCCGGAGCCCGGCAGGAACCGTTACTCCGGCCTACTCCCCTGCTCCCACCCATTCCACGGTGCCGTCAGAAAAGAACTGTTCCTTCCATATGGGGACCTGTTCTTTGACCCGGTCCACGAGTTCGGAGCACACAGCGAATGCTTGGCCTCGATGGGCGGCAGCCACTGCACACACCAGCGCGGGATCACCGATCTCCAGCATGCCGATCCGGTGGGCTGCCCAGATCCGAACGGGTTGCGCCGCTTCTCCGGAGTGCTCGGCAACCAGCTGCGCCACGACGTCCGACATCACCTGATGCGCCGTGGGATGCGCGCTGTAGCTTAGCCGGTCCACTGCCTTGCCGTCGTCGTGATTTCGAACGACGCCACTGAAGCTGACCACTGCTCCGGCGGTATCCGACTCCACTGCCCTGATGGCTTGGTCTACGGAAATGGGCTCGGCGCTGAGGACTGCGCTCACCACTTCAAAGTTTGTTTCAATGCCCATGGTTTCCTTCCAATTGCTCACAGAGGTGCCCGATCACAGGGTCCAGGACAGCCAAGCCGTCCATGACGCCTTTCGGGGATCCGGGCAGGTTGATGACGAACGTTTTCCCCGCTGCCCCGGCGTGGCCACGGCTCAGCATGGCCATGGGGGTTTTGGCGGCGCCGGCGCGCCGGATACCCTCCATGATGCCCGGAATCTCGCGTTCGAGGAGGGGCAGCGTCATTTCAGGCGTGCGGTCGTCCGGGCTGAGGCCCGTACCGCCGCTGGTGATGATCACGGCGGGGTGCTGTGTCAGGAGTGCCCTCAGGGCAGCGCCAACCGGCTCACCGTCCGGCACCACCATGGTGGGGAACGTATCGAAGCCGTGCTCGCTGAGCCAATCGAGGATGATCGGCCCCGTCTCATCGGCGTACACGCCGGCGGCTGCTCGGGTTGACGCGATAACGACGCCGGCCTTCCGCGGCGTGATCGGCTCGCACGCACTCACGCGCCGGCCTCCCTGGGGGTCGATTCTCCGGAAACGTCCCAGTCTCCGCTTTTTCCACCGCTCTTGGCGAGCACACGAATATCGGTCAGCACTGCATGCTTGTCCACGGCCTTGATCATGTCGTAGACGCTCAATGCGGCAACCGAGGCAGCCGTCAGGGCTTCCATTTCGACGCCGGTCACGCCTCTGGTCTTGACGCTCGCCAGGATTTCAACAGAGTCGGCGCCCAGCTCGAAGTCCACCGTGACCTTGGAGATCGGCAAGGGATGGCACAACGGAATCAGCTCGGGTGTCTTCTTCGCCGCCATGATCCCCGCAACACGTGCCACGGCGAGGGCATCGCCCTTGGGCAGCTCACCGGCGCCCAGCAGGGCCAGGACGTTAGGCGTGCTGCGGACAGTGGCTGTGGCGGTGGCTTCACGCGTAGTGACGGCTTTTTCTGAAACGTCCACCATCTGCGCAGTGCCGTCCTGCCTGAGGTGGGTCAGGCCACCGGAATTTTCGGGAGTGTGGTTCACAGCATCCATACTTCCACTTCGTCCCCTTCGGCGAGTTCCGTGACGTCGCCGGGGATCTGCACCAGCGCGTTTGCCCGGGCCAGGGCGTGGACCAGGTGGGAACCTGCGCCGCCTTCCATCCGGACCGTGCCATCGGCGTCCATGGTTCCGCGGCGAACCTGGTGTTTTCCTTCCGGAGAGGTCAGCGATTCGGCCAAACGTGCTTTGAGCACCGGCCGCTGCGCAGGCGTTCCCAGTACCTGTGAAAGGGCCGGTCGGAGAAACATCTCGAAGGAGACCAGGCAGCTGACCGGATTTCCCGGGAAGCCAAGGAACGGAACACCCTCGACGGTGCCCAATCCCTGCGGTCCACCTGGCTGCATGGCGACCGGCAGGAACTCCACCGGCTGGTTCGCCATGGCCTGCCGGACTACTTCGTAGGCGCCCTTACTCACTCCCCCTGTGGTGACGATGACATCTACCCGGTCCTCCGCCGGTCCGGTGTGACGTTGGAGGACCGCCAGCAGCTTGGAGGGGTCGTCATCGGAAATTCCGGTGCGGACCACGTCCAGGCCGGCCTGTCGCATGGAGGCTTCGAGCAGTGTTCCGTTGGAGTCGAAAATCTTGCCGGCAGTGAGTTCCTTCCCGGGCTCCACTACCTCGTCTCCGGTTGTGACCAGAAGCACGCGCCAAGGTTTGCGGACTTCAACGGTTGTCAGGCCTAAGGCCGCCAAGAGACCCAACTGTGCGGGTCCCATCCGGGTGCCTGCGACCAGCGCCAGTTCACCCTTCCCAATGTCGCTGCCGCTGTCCCGGACGTAGGTGCCGGGAGCGACTGAAGGCAGGACGACAACAGCCTCCCCCGCTGCAGGGTCCGGGAAAGCGTTCGGCGTCGCCTTTTCAATGGGCACGACGGCGTCGGCCCCCTCGGGGATCACGGCCCCGGTCATGATGGGGGCGGCAAAGCCGGGCTTGAGTGCTGCCGGCGCGGCACCTGCCGGAACCGGCTCAGCTACCCGGAGCTCCGCACCGCCGTCGGGAATGTCTGCCGAGCGGACGGCAAAGCCGTCCATTTGGGAATTGTCGAACGGGGGCAGGGAGAGGGGCGCGTAGACATCGACGGCGAGCGCTTTGCCCAGCGCCTCCAGCAGTGGCAGGCGGAGCTTACCCCTATCCGCACTGACGCCGGTCAGCAGTTCCACCACTGCCTGGCGGTGGGCTGCAACAGATCTGGGCACGGACATCCTCCTGTGTGGACACGCTGGCTTCCGGGGAATTCTCCGGACGTACCCAGACTAGGGCCTCAGCCCACCTTGACGTTGATGGTGTGATATCCGGTGGCACCGTCGGGGGCTACAGGTGCCTTGTCTTCGGTCTGGGGAACGCCGCTGGAATCGGTGGCCCGGACTTGCACTTCGTAGTCTCCTGGCGTGAGGTCGATGCCCAACTGCCACTGATACCAAGTGTCAGTGGAGATGGCTCCGGCAAGCGCTGCCTGCTGCCACGGTCCGCGGTTGACGCGGAGCTCGACGCGGTTGATTCCCCTGTGCTGGGCCCATGCCACACCGCCGAACTGCACCTTGCCTGCTTGGACGCTCCGGCCGCTGCGGGGTACATCAATGCGCGATTGCGTCTTGATGGGCCCGTGATCGCTCCAGCCGCGGGGCGTCCAGTACGCGGTGTCGTCGGTGAAACGTGTGACCTTCAGTTCAGTGAGCCATTTGGTGGCGGAGACAAAGCCGTAGAGGCCCGGCACGATCATCCGTACGGGGAATCCGTGTTCCAGCGGAAGGGGTTCACCGTTCATGCCTACGGCCAGGAGCGCGTCACGGTCATCGGTGAGGGCCTCCAAGGGAGTGCTGGCCGTCCAGCCGTCGTTACTGGTGGAGAGGACCATGTCTGCGCCGGCTTTGGGTCCTGCCATTGCCAGGAGTTCCCTCACGGGCCAGCCCAGCCAGAGGGCATTGCCTATGAGGTCGCCACCTACGTTGTTGGACACGCAGGCGATGGTGATGTGGCGTTCTGTCATGGGCTTGGCAAGGAGGGTAGCGAAGTCGATTTCAACTTCGCGTTCCACCATTCCGGTGACCTTCAGTGTCCAGGCAGGGGGGTCGATGGCCGGCACGGTCAACGCGGTGTCGATCCTGTAGAAATCCGCATTCGGGGTGACCAAAGGGCTGATGCCATCCACCGGCAAGGACGCACCCGCAGGAATGGCTTGCGCCGGGGTGGCGGGTTCCGGGAGCGTCATGGAGCCGCGGAAACCGGAAGCCACCGCTGTGGCCCTGGTGAGGACAGTGGTCACCGTTCCGGCTACGACGGCGGCGAGTGAGGTTCCAGCCAAGGCGTTCAGAAAGCTTCGCCGAGCCAATGGCGCCTTTTCGCGCCCGGGGGTTTCTTCGGACGGAGCCCAGGTTGCGAGCCGACGTATGAGCGTTCGCAGCAGCAGCATGGTGACAATGGCGGCAACGATCGGTGCAAGGGCCGCTTGGGGGCTCGCTTGGGCTCGGGTCACGACGGCGGTCAGTCCTGCTGCGCCCGCCAGTCCAGCGAGTGCCAGGCCCCAGCCGGTCCGGCGGCGTTCCAGGACACCAGCGAGCGCTGCCAGAATTCCTGCGACGACCACGATGCACACCACCAGCACGATTTTGTCTGCGGTGCCGAACAACTGGACTGCCAGGTCTTTGACTCCCGGCGGCACGGCGTCGATCACGGCGCCACCAAGGGCTGTGACCGGCGATACCAGCGGGCTCAGGAGGCCTGCTGTCAGTTCGCCCGCCGCGATCCCGGCGGCTCCGGCTGCTACCCCGGCCGCAGCGGCCCACAATACGGGCTTGCCCATGATGCGACGCTGCTGGGTGCTATCGGGTGCGAGCGTACTCATGACGAGCCTCCAGGGCGGTTGTCAGTTGCGATGACTTGATGGGTAGGAGTCATTGATGACATCGATGATTCCGGTGGGGGTGCCCCAGCCGGCAATGACAACGCAAAGCGGCAACCGCCGTCGACGTTGTCCACGGTGACCGATCCCCCATGTGCCTTGACGATGCCGGCCACCATGCTGAGGCCGATGCCTGCACCGCTGTAGCGGCCTTGCATCTCTTCCGTGGTGCGGCGGGCGGGGTCTTTCTGCCAGCCCGTTTCGAACAGGTGCGGGAGGTCCTCGTCCGGGATGCCGCCGCACTGATCCTCCACAGCGATAACGGCGTTCCCGCCGGAACCTCCCACGCGATCCCGGCCGACGCTAATGTGGACGTCGCTGCCTGGTGGGCTGTAGATGATGGCGTTGAGGAGTATGTTTCGCACGGCCCGGGCCAGGCTTGGTCCGTCGGCGACGGCCATGCACTCCCGGTCACCGCCGCCGTCGAGCCTGATTCCGCGTTTCGCGGCCAAAGGTGCCAAGTCCGAGAGCGCATCGCTGACGAGGTCATAAAGGTCCAGCGGCTCGGCACGCAGGCGGAGGGTGCCTGCCTGAATTTTGGATAGTTCCAAGAGGTCGTTGACCATGGCCGTCATTTGTTCGGTTTGCCCGATGATCTTCCGGTAATAGCCCTGAACATCTGATGCCATGCCATCTTCAAGGGCTTCGGTCATGGCGCGCATGCTGGCCAAGGGTGTTCGGAGGTCATGCGAAATCCACGACACCAGCTCGCGACGGGCGGCCTCAATGGCGGCTTCGCGTTGCCGGGACTCGGCCAGGCTCCGGCTGCTGGCCTCAAGTTCCTGGGCCAGTTCGGCGAGTTCGGACGTCATGGCGGGAGCGCTCCCCCGACCCTCCGCCACGGTATGTTCCAGTGTTTCGCCACGCCCCAGGCGCCGGGCAGCGTCCACCAGGTGGGCAGCGTTCCGGGAGACGCCGGCACCAAGCATGAGGGACAGTGCAACAGCAACCGCCGAGGCAGTGGCCAAGATGTACCACATGACTTCGAGGTCCCTCGCGGAGATGAACATCGCGGTGAAGGCACTGACCATGCCCGCCACCAGAACGGCAACGGTGGCCACCACCACCAGGCAGATCTGGGCGAGTATCGAGGCCCGGCGAAGCAGCCGGAGAAGCACCCAAGTGCCGCCACCGATGAGCACGGCCCAGAACAGGACCCACGCGAGGATGGCCCACAGCTCACTGCCTTCCATGCTCACCCCCTTTGCCGTGCACGTTCATAGTGACGCCATCGGATCGCTTGCTGTCGAAGCGGTAGCCGACGCCCCATACGGTCTTGAGCAGTTCGGGTTTGGTGGGGTTGGCTTCGATTTTCTCCCGCAGGCGCCGGACGTGGACCGTGACTGTGGACAGATCGCCGAAGTCCCAGCCCCAGACGGCCTTGATCAGTTCTTCCCGGCTGAAAACTTGGTTGGGCCTTCGCATCATGAAAGCCAGGAGGTCGAATTCACGGACCGTCAGCGCCAGCGGAACTCCGCCGTGCGTGACTGTCCGGGAGGCAGGATCCAGTTCAAGTCCTGCGGCCTCCACAGGCGGTTCCGGCGCGAATTCCTTGATGCTCCGGCGCAGTACCGATTTAACCCGGAGGACCAGCTCCCGCGGAGAGAAGGGTTTGGTGACGTAATCATCCGCTCCCATTTCCAAGCCCAGAATCCGGTCGTCTTCGGTTCCCAGAGCCGTGACCATGATGACGGGAACGCTCATGGTTTGGCGGAGTCGGCGGCAGACCTCCACACCGTCCAGTCCCGGCAGCATGCGGTCCAGGATCACAAGGTCGGGTTGACGAGAGGCTGCCAGCTCGAGGGCGGTGAAGCCGTCCCCCGCCATGTCCACTTGGAACCCGGCCTTCAGCAGGTAGTCGCGGACAACGTCGGCAATGGTCTGTTCATCCTCTACCAGAAGAATGCGACGATTCCCTGGTGCAGATGATGCCGTATTTGTGGTCACGCTTTCAGCATAGGTTTGCTGGGGGTGGCCGGCACCCGATCCTGGCACAAAGGGCACAAGTGTATGGAATCCGTAAGAACTGTGTGGGTAAAGGCCTCTGCGACTGTAACGGGTGTCACTGATCCAGCCGCGGTGGCGTAGCCTGAATTTATGAGTGTTCAGCTAGGCATGCCGGCGCCCCCTACGGGCGGCGCGGCAGGCAGCACGGAAAGCGGCGTTGCAGTTCCGCCCCCACGTCCCGCAGGCACGCCCGCCGGGCTGTGGGACCGCTATGGTCGGCGCGCAACGGACATGCGCCTGTCCCTGACGGACAAATGCAATCTGCGCTGCACGTACTGCATGCCTGCCGAGGGCTTGGAATGGCTCTCGAAACAGGCCGTGATGACCAAAGACGAAATCGTCCGCATTGTCCGTGTGGGCGTCAACGCCCTGGGCGTACGTGAGCTCCGCCTGACTGGCGGCGAGCCCCTGGTCCGCGCCGACTTGGTGGAAATCATTGCCGGCATCCGGAGCGACCACCCGGACCTCCCCATTTCCATGACCACCAACGGCGTGGGACTGGATAAGAAGGCCCAAGCCCTGAAAGCTGCAGGCCTGACCCGGATCAACGTCTCGCTCGATTCCCTCCACGAGGAGACGTTTACCAAACTGACGCGACGCCCCTTCCTGGACCGCGTCCTGGCCGGCGTAGATGCCGCCTGGGCAGCCGGCTTGGGTCCCGTGAAACTGAATGCTGTGCTGATGCGCGGCATCAACGACGCCGAATCGCCGGACCTCTTGGCTTGGGCCCTGGGCCGCGGCTACGAACTCCGCTTCATCGAGCAAATGCCCCTGGATGCCGACCACGGATGGACCCGGCGCAACATGATCACGGCCGCCGAGATTCGTGAGCTGCTCTCCCGCGACTTCGTGCTGGACAACGACCCCCGGGAGCGGGACGGCGCCCCGGCCGAACGTTTTGAAGTACGACGCCGGGATGCGGCAACGGGCGTCGCCACAGGGCCGGTCCTCGGCACAGTCGGCATCATCGCATCAGTCACTGAACCGTTCTGCTCCGACTGCCGCCGTACTCGCATCACCGCGGAGGGCAAGATCATGAGCTGCCTTTTCTCCCGCGAAGAATTCGACCTGTTGGGCATTCTCCGTGAGGGTGCCACGGATGATGAATTGGCGTCACGGTGGCAGGACGCCATGTGGGTCAAGCCCAAAGCCCACGGCATGGACCACACCGGTCTCGGCGCAGCGGACTTCGTCCAGCCGGACCGCAGCATGAGCGCAATCGGAGGCTGAACCCTTGCTTGTCCGTTACTTCGCTGCCGCACGCGCGGCCGCCGGGGTGGAAGAAGAACGTCACGTCCTCCCGGAAGGCACCAGCCTGGAGGAACTGCTGGAAGCCGCCCTCGCCGTCGAACGCCCTCTGCCTCCCGAAGGCACGCCGCCGCTCGCCAGGATCGTGGCGCGCAGCAGTTTCCTCCGCAATGAGGTGGCCGTCCGGGACCGTACGGCTCCCTTGGGAAGCGAAGACGTCATCGACGTTTTGCCGCCGTTCGCCGGAGGCTAGGACCGCGCAGGGGGCTAGGACTGCTCGGGGTTCAGACCTTCCGGAACACGCTCTTCAACAACGGGCTGAACTCGGCAGATCCCTCAAGCTTCAAGTCTGCGGTGTGCACCAGGACGCCATCGTCAACGCGGAACGTGTGCCGGGCCACGCCGTCGGCTGTCCGCCGGTCCAGGGTCAACGTGCCTGCGTTCCATGTCCCACGGACCGGGCTCGCCGGCGGCCGGCCCATGCTGTCCACGTAGTACCACAGCGTATCGCCGTGGTCCCGGTCAACAGTGAACATGCCATGACCTTCGAAATGCGTGCCGTCGGTTTCGCGGTGCCTGTAGCTCTGGACCACCGCGTAGCCGCCCGCAGCCTTGGTAAACACCGCCTCGGCCTCAGCTGTCCGTGCAGTTCCCCACGGTGACGCAGCGATCTCCGTGATGCCCCGCCAATGACCGAGGAAATCCCGCAGCATCTCCGCAGCATGGCCGCTTGGGGGCAGATCCATCAGGACTCCAATGTAGTCAGGGCAGCATCATCGTGTGATCATGCTGCCCTGTTTACAGTGCGGGAGTCCAGAGATTCGGGACAGGAAGCTACAGGCCGAAGGTCTCGGTTTCCTCGAATGGACCAACAACGGTGATGGTGCGGGGCGCCGCTGCGAGTTCGCGGGCGAGCTCCTGAACATCCTCCACCGTGACGGCCTTGATACGGGCCAAGGTCTCGTCAATGTCCTGGAATTCTCCTGACACCAGTTCCGCCCGGCCAAGCCGCGACATCCGCGAGCCGGTGTCCTCAAGCGCGAGGACAATCCCGCCGCTGAGCTGCCCTACTGCTTTCCGGAGCTCTTCGTCCGTGATGCCTTCCTTGGCGAGCTTGTCCAGCTCAAGGCCCAGAAGTTCCAACACTTGGCGAACCTTGGACGGCGTGCAGCCGGCGTACATCCCGAAGTATCCGGCGTCTGCATACGCTGCCGTGAACGAGTACGTGGAGTACACCAAGCCGCGCTTCTCACGAATCTCCTGGAACAGGCGGGATGACATGCCACCACCCAGGACGGCGTTGAGCACGCTCATGACAAACCGGCGGTCATCCGTTGCAACGATCGTGGGGCAACCCATGATGATGTTTGCTTGCTCCACGGGACGCTTTACTACGTGCAGTCCCGACGTGCCCGTGATGACGGCCCGGTCAGTCCCACGACGATTCACGGGCGCGGCATCGGCGTTGAGCTGCCATCCTGCGGCCTTCAAAGCATCCAGAACGAGTTCACAGACGACGTCGTGATCCAGGCCGCCGGCCGCGGTGATGACCAGTTCCTCGGGGCGGTAGTAGCGCTGGTAGTGCGCCCAGACAGAATCCCTCGCCACAGCCTTGATGGCATCCGGGGTTCCCCCAATGGGGCGTGCCAACGGGTGGTGGCCGAGGACGGCCGCTACGAATTTCTCGTGGGCAACGTCTGTGGGGTCATCGCTGTCCATGGCGATTTCCTCAAGGATGACATCGCGCTCCTGCTCCAGTTCAGCAGGATCGAGGACAGCCCCGGTGATCATGTCGGCAATGACATCGATGGCCATGGGAAGGTCGGTGTCCAGGACGCGGGCGAAGTAGCAGGTGCTTTCCTTGGCCGTAGCCGCATTGGACTCGCCGCCCACCTCGTCAAAAGCGGAGGCGATCTCCAAGGCTGTGCGCCGCTTGGTGCCCTTGAACAGCAGGTGCTCAAGGAAGTGTGTGGAACCGTGCTGGCCGTCCGCTTCGTCGCGCGAACCCACTGCCACCCAAAACCCTATGGTGGCCGAACGCTGACCGGGCATGGCCTCGGTCAGGACGCGCACGCCCCCGGGAAGGACGGAGCGCCTTACGACGGAACCGCCCTCTGCACCATGGATCAATTCGCCGCCGGGAAGGGTCTGCTCCAACGGCAAGGGTACAACAGTCATCAAGGCCTTTCGGGTTAAGGCCGGAAGGGCCGGTGGCGCTTTTTCAAGCCCACCGGCCCTGCCGGGTGTACTGCTTACAGACTACTCTGCGGACTCTTCAGCGGCCTCGGCAGGAGCGTCCTCGGAGGCTGCTCCTTCTTCCTCGGCAACAACCGGGGAGAGGGAAAGCTTTCCGCGGTCATCGATCTTGGTGATCTCGACCTGAACCTTCTGGCCCACGGAGACGACGTCATCAACGTTGTCCACGCGCTTGCCATTGGCCAGCTTGCGGAGCTCTGAGATGTGCAGCAGGCCGTCCTTGCCCGGGGTGAGGGAAACGAAAGCGCCGAAGGTAGTGGTCTTGACGACCGTACCCAGGTAACGCTCACCGATTTCCGGTACCTGCGGGTTGGCGATGGCGTTGATGGCGGAGCGTGCTGCGTCGGCAGACGGACCGTTGGTGGCGCCGATGTAGACAGTGCCGTCATCTTCGATGGAGATGTCCGCGCCCGTGTCTTCCTGGATCTGGTTGATCATCTTGCCCTTGGGGCCGATGACCTCGCCGATCTTGTCCACGGGGATCTTGACAGCGATAACGCGCGGCGCGAACTCGGAGAGCTCGTCCGGGGTGTCGATCGCTGCGTTGATGACCTCGAGGATGTGGAGGCGGGCTTCGCGGGCCTGCTTCAGTGCTGCTGCCAGCACGGAAGCGGGGATGCCGTCGAGCTTGGTGTCCAGCTGGATGGCCGTAACGAACTCGGAGGTACCTGCCACCTTGAAGTCCATGTCACCGAATGCGTCTTCGGCGCCGAGGATGTCGGTCAGGGCTGCGTAGCGGGTCTGGCCGTCAACCTGGTCGGAAACCAGGCCCATGGCGATACCGGCAACAGCGGCCTTCAGCGGCACACCGGCGTTAAGCATGGAGAGCGTCGAAGCACAGACGGAACCCATGGACGTCGAACCGTTGGAACCGAGGGCCTCGGATACCTGGCGGATGGCGTACGGGAACTCTTCACGGGTGGGTAGAACCGGCACCAGGGCGCGCTCAGCAAGGGCACCGTGGCCGATTTCGCGGCGCTTCGGGGAACCGACGCGGCCGGTTTCACCGGTGGAGTACGGCGGGAAGTTGTAGTTGTGCATGTAGCGCTTGCGCGTTACCGGTGACAACGAGTCGATCTGCTGCTCCATCTTCAGCATGTTCAGCGTGGTGACGCCCATGATCTGGGTTTCGCCGCGCTCGAAGATTGCCGAACCGTGTACGCGGGGCAGAACCTCTACCTCGGCGGTCAGCTGGCGGATGTCCGTCAGGCCACGGCCGTCGATGCGGACCTGGTCCTTGAGGATGCGCTGGCGCACAACGTGCTTGGTGACCGAGCGGAAAGCTGCGGACAGTTCCTTCTCGCGGCCCTCAAACTGGCCGGCAAGGGCACCAAGGACCTCGTCCTTGAGCTCGTCGGAGGCGTTGTCGCGGTCCTGCTTGTCAGCGATCTGGAAGACAGCGGCCAGCTTGTCGGCAGCAGCGGCTTCAACAGCGGCGTAGACGTCGTCCTGGTAGTCCAGGAATACCGGGAACTCAACCGTGGGCTTGGCAGCGCGGGCTGCCAGGTCTGCCTGTGCTTCACAAAGTGCCTTGATGAACGGCTTTGCAGCCTCGAGGCCCTCGGAAACAACCTCTTCGGTAGGAGCGGTTGCGCCCTGTTCCTTGATGAGGTTCCAGGAGTTGTCCGTGGCTTCGGCTTCCACCATCATGATGGCGACGTCGTCACCGGCGATGCGGCCGGCAACAACCATGTTGAACACGGCGTTCTCAAGCTGGGAGTGCTTGGGGAAAGCGACCCACTGCGAACCCTGTTCGTCGGCGATGAGGGCGACGCGGACGCCACCGATCGGGCCGGAGAACGGGAGGCCGGAAAGCTGCGTGGACATCGAGGACGCGTTGATGGCGACGACGTCGTAGAGCTCATCCGGGTTGATGGCCAGAACGGTCACCACGATCTGGACCTCGTTGCGCAGGCCCTTCACGAAGGCGGGGCGCAGCGGGCGGTCCATGAGGCGGCAAGCCAGGATGGCTTCCGTGGAGGGACGGCCTTCGCGGCGGAAGAACGAACCCGGGATACGGCCGGCAGCGTACATACGCTCTTCAACATCAACCGTCAGCGGGAAGAAGTCGAAACCTTCGCGCGGCTGCTTGCCAGCGGTGGTTGCCGAGAGCAGTGCGGTGTCGTCGTCGATGTAGACCATCGACGCGCCGGCTGCCTGCTTGGCAAGGCGGCCGGTTTCGAAGCGAATGACTCGCTTGCCGAAACGTCCGTTGTCGATAATGGCTTCTGAGAACTGGATTTCGGGACCCTCCATAGAGAGTCACCTCCGTTTCTGTTAGCGGAAGTCCGCCGCATCAACCCAGGCCTCTTCTTTTTTCCTGGCCTGTACGACACCCGGTCATCGATCGAGATCCACGGGCATCATCGTCACAGATGGTTTCCCGGGAATCACTACCGAGGACCGCGAATGCGCGATGCGGTTGATTCCTGTTTTTAGTTGTTGGTGAAGAAGGCGGCCCGTTCCGAAACGGAGCGGGCCGCCCCTAAAGGCAAACTAGCGGCGCAGGCCGAGACGCTCGATGAGCGCACGGTAGCGGGCGATGTCAGTGTTCTTCAGGTAGGAAAGCATGCGCTTGCGACGACCAACCATGGCCAGCAGACCGCGCTGGGTGTGGAAGTCGTGCTTGTGCTCCTTCATGTGCTCAGTCAGATCCTTGATCCGCTGAGTCAGGACTGCAACCTGAACCTCGGGCGAACCGGTGTCGCCTTCAGTGGTTGCGTATTCCTTGATGATGGACTGCTTTACAGCGGCGTCAAGTGCCACGTGAACTCCTAGAGTTGTGCCGTGCCTCCCGGTGCAGCGCCTCGCTGACGGGTTGTCCTTGGTACGTTGCCGCACACAAAAACAGGTCCAGCCGCCACGGACTGCAGCCGGATCCACTCATCAGTTTACCGGCACGTCAGCAGTGTTGTCGAAATGCCCCTAGTGCCGGGTCAGCAGCTCGTGTGCCTGGGCTACGTCCAGGCACATTTGTTCCACCAAGGCTTCCGGTCCCCGATAGGCCACCATGCCCCGCAGACGCTGCGTAAATTCCACGGCAACTGTCTGCCCGTAGAGGTTGAAGTCTTCCACGTTCTCTTCGGGACGGTCGATCACGTGTGCCTCAACCTGCCGGCTCACGCCGTCGAACGTGGGGTTGGAACCAACGGAGATTGCGGCTGGCCACCGCGTGCCGGCCTGGTCGATCAGCCACCCCGCATAGATGCCGTCCGCTGGCACGTAACCGGTGGAATCGTGGGAAAGGTTAGCCGTAGGGAAACCGAGATCCCGTCCGCGGGCAGCTCCGTGCACCACTTCCCCGCGCATGCGGTGGGGCCGGCCCAACACCGCGGCAGCAGTAACGACGTCGCCTTCGGACAAGGCCTCCCTCACCCAGGTGGAGGAACAGCGCCGGTCGGTATCGCCGTCGTGGTGGACCGGGAAGCCCCCCGCGCCGTATTCATTGACAACCTGAACCCCAAAACCGAGCTGATCTCCCAGTTCCTGCATGGTGACAACGTCGCCGGCATTGCCGGCACCAAAGCGGAGGTCGTGTCCCACCACGAGGTGTGCGGCGTGGAGACCCTCAAGCAGGACCTCCCGGACAAACTCCAGGGGCGTCATGGCAGCAAGTTCAAGGGTGTACTTCATCACCAGTACGGCATCCACCCCGGTATCGCCAAGGGCCTCCAGTTTGTCCTGAAGCCCCATGATCAGCTCCGGAGCAGAATCCGGCCTGTGCACTTGGGCGGGGTGGGGATCGAATGTCACGGCGACCGACGGGATGTTGTGCCTCTTGGCCGTATCGGTCAGCTGCGACAGAACGTGCTGGTGGCCACGATGGACGCCGTCAAAGTTCCCGATGGTAACGACAGTAGGTCCGAAGTCCTTGGGGACTTCAGTGGGATCGTTCCAGATGTGGACCATCAACCTCGCCTTTTTACTGCAGATGTTCATTGCGCCCGGCAACCTCCCGGCGCCGGAACAATCTAAGGTTACCCGCTAGGGTGTTTGACTCAGGACGGCCGCCGCTTGTTGAGCCACAAGAGACCCAGGATCGGCAGGACAAGCGGAACAAACCCGTAACCGCGGCCGAACAGGGACCACACGGTGTCGTGCGGGAAAGCGACCGGATCAAAGAGGCTGATCGCTCCTACCACCAGCACACCCACAAGTTCAGTGAGCACAGCCGCCAGGGAAACCTTGAACCAAGTCCGGCCCGGCTTGGCAAGCGAGACAGTGGCCACAATATAGACGACGGCGGCGAACGCCGACAGGATATGCGCCAAGGGAGCTTCGGCGAACTTGGTGGCGATCTGGTAGCCGGCACGAGCTGTCGCCGACAACGCGAACACGGCGTAGACCGCGATCAGCAGGCGACCTGGCCCTGTGTTCCGTGTGTCCTTTTGCTTCGGCTGCCGGTTGGCCGGGTTGGTCTCGGTTCCAGTCACGTTGCGTTCTTCCTTCAAGGTCAGTACCAGATCTGATTCATGCGCGCGGCCATCACCAGCACGGTTACGCCCACTGCCGCGAGGACAAAATTGCTCCAGCGGGTTCGTTCAAGAATGGCCCAATAGACGGCCCCCAACGGAATCATCAGGGCAACGATGAGGTAGCCCCAGAACTCCCAAGCTTCACCGGCCATCTGCTCGCCCATGGCAACCCGGACTATCGAGCCCACCAGATACACCACGAGCACAAGCTCAACGGCGAGTACGGAAAAGATGGTGGGGTCGTTCGGGGCTTTCTTCATCAAACCGGCCACGACGCACATGATCGTGGACACCAATCCAACGATGAGGATGGCGTAGAAGTATCCGTCCATGCCTATTTTGCCTGCCCTGTTCCAGTTCCAGTTCCAGTTCCAGGGGCAAAGACCAGCACGGGTTTAGCGAAGCTGCCCGTGTCTGCCAGCAATGCCACGAGCTCTCCCGACGGCGCGAACGCGGCGGCAGGCTTTTCAGCCGTGGCAGCGTCCGGCGTTCCTGCTCCTGGTCCGGCAGCGATGCGGCGGCCAAAAGATATCTCGGTGGTTTCTTCCTCGCTCAACTCCCGGTTGGGCATCAGCGAGCGTGCTGCCAAGGACATCTCCAAAACCTCGAGCTCTTCTGCCAACTCCTCCAGCGTGCGCGCTTGATCGAGGGAGTACGGGCCAACTTGGGTTCTGCGTAGGGCTGTGAGGTGCCCACCGACGCCCAAAGCGTTGCCGAGGTCCCGGGCCAACGCCCTGATGTACGTGCCGGAAGAACACTCAACGGTGACGTCGACGTCAACTACCCTGCCGCCGTCGATCTTCGTGATGGAGTGGACATCGAAGCGGTGGATGGTGACCGGGCGAGCCGCGAGCTTAACCTCTTCGCCCGAGCGGACACGGGCGTAGGAGCGTTCGCCATTGACCTTGATGGCGCTCACGCTGCTGGGAACCTGCTGGATGGGCCCGGTGAGCGCGGCAACACCAACGGCAACGGCGTCATCAGTAATGTCCGCTGCGGTGCGGGCCTCCGTGACCTCGCCCTCGGCGTCGTCGGTGATGGTGGTTTCGCCCAGCCTGATAGTGGCGGTGTACGTCTTGGACGTGCCCACAATGTAGGTCAGCAGGCGCGTGGCCTTGTTGATGCCGAGCACCAGAACGCCGGTTGCCATGGGATCAAGCGTGCCCGCATGGCCTACTTTCCGGGTGCCGGCCAGCCGCCGCATCCGGCCAACCACATCATGGCTGGTCCATCCCTGCGGTTTGTCAACGATTACCAGTCCAGAAAGCACGCTTACCAGTATATGGGTGGCTAGGATGGCTCCCATGCCTGACCTTGCCGCGCATGTCCGCGACGTCCCTGTGAACCAGATCCGTGAGATCACCGAAGCTGCGTGGTGCACCCCCGAAGCAATCGTCCTCAGCATCGGGGAGCCGGGCTTTGCCTTACCCCGGCACATCCTCGACGCCGGTATTGACTGCCTGGATCGGGATGAGACCAACTACACACCCAACGCCGGGATCCCCGCCCTCCGTGAAGCCTTTGCCGCCCGCTTCCGGGAACAGCAAAACGTGGATATCGGCGCGGATCGCGTGTACGTAGTGGACGGCGCCCAACAGGGACTGCACTTCGCCATGAGCCTCCTTCTCTCCCCCGGCGATGAGATTCTCATCCCCAACCCCGGCTACCCCACCTTCGCCATGACCAGCCGGTTACTGCACGCCGTTCCGGTGCCGTATCCGCTATACCCGCAGAACGACTTCCAGCCGCGCGTTGAGGACATCGAGGCGCTCGTCACGCCAAGCACCCGGGTCCTCATGTTGAACTCCCCGTCCAATCCCTTGGGCGCCGTTTTCACCGAAGAATCCACGCGCCAACTGGTGGAGCTTGCCGTCCGCCATGACCTTTGGATCATCTCTGACGAATGTTATGAAGCCTTCACTTTCGATGTCCCCCATGTCAGTCCCGCGCGCTTCGACAGCGACATCCCCGGAGAAGCCCGGGTCTTCACTTCCCTGACGCTGTCCAAGACCTACGGGCTAACTGGCCTTCGGATTGGAGCGTTGATCTGCCCGCCCGGGTTGGAGCCGAAGATGAACAACGTGATGGAGTCAATCGTGTCCTGCGTCGCGTCTCCTTCGCAGTACGCCGCCTTGGCCGCGCTGACAGGACCCCAGGACTATGTTTCCCAGGCTCGCGACCACTACCGGAGTAACCGGGATGCAGCCTCAGCTGTTTTGGCGAAGAAGGGAATTCCGTTCCTGGGCGCCCAGGGGGCGTTCTACCTGTGGGCCGACGTCTCGCATGTGAGCGGCGGGGATGTCAGGTCCTGGGTGCGGGCGTTCCTGGCAGAGTCCGGCGTGTCCTTCGCTCCGGGTACGGCGTTCGGTTCGATCGGCGAGGGCTGGATCAGGATTGCCCTGTGCGGCGGGCAGCAGGACCTGCTCGACGGCGTCAGCCGCCTCCCAGCCAAGGTCTAGTTTTCGCGGATCTTCAGTAGGCCGTGCGGCGCGCGTGGTTCCGCCAGGCGTCGAAGGGTTCATTGGAAGCGGCCAGCTCGGCATGCTCCACGGGCAGCAACTCCGGCCGGGTGCCGGCAAAGTACTCGTAGAACACAGCGTCGTCGAAGCCTGCCTTGGCCGCACCGTGTCGGTCTGCAGCGAAGTAGACGTGCCCGATCCTGGCCCAGAGCGTGGCGGATAGGCACAGCGGGCACGGCTCGCAGCTTGCATAAAGGACGGAACCCGTGAGGTCGAACCTTTTGCTTGCGGCTGCGGCACGACGAATCGCCACCACTTCCGCATGTGCTGTGGGGTCGTGGTCCCGAGTAACCCGGTTGACTCCCTCATGGACAGTTCCGTCCGCGGTGACCACAACGGCGCCGAAAGGGCCGCCGCCGTCGGAAACGTTGTGCACGGCCAGCTGGATGGCAAGGTTCAGGTATTCATCGCGTTGCTGAGCACTGTGCGCCGACATGCTCCAGATCATAGCGAGTTTTAATACAGCTGATGCCCCTAAGAAGGCTTCTTAAGGGCATCAGCTGTAGAAAAACTCAAAGAGTGGTCTACCGGTTGGCGTCTTCGTCCAGATCGTTATCGCCGGAGAGGTCGGTGTCCTCTTCGTCGAAGTCGTCCTCGTCGATGTCCTCCGGGGAATCGCCCTTGTAGGGGTCTGCCTCGCCTGCGTGCTTGGCGCTGGCAGCCAAAGCGGCTACCTCTGCGTCGCGGCGCTTGGCTTCACGCAGGAGCTCTTCAAGGTTGGATGCATTGACCGGAATCTGGTCAGCCACAAACTCGAGGGTCGGAGTGAGACGAACAGTGATGTTGCGGCCGACTTCCTGCCGCAGCACACCCTTTGCCTTCTCCAGTGCCCTGGCGGCATCGGCCTGTGCTACGTCGTCACCAAAGACGGTGTAGTAGATGGTGGCGTGCTGAAGGTCGTTGGTGACGCGGGCGTCCGTGACCGTGATGGACTCCACGCGCGGATCCTTGACGCGACGTCCGAGCGCTTCGGCAACAACCACCTTTATCCTCTGTGCCAACTTGGCGGCGCGTGCGGGATCAGCCATGACTTCCTCCTGGAAAGTAGAAAAGGGGACGGAACGGGTCCGCCGGGGCTACCCGACGGACCCGTTCCAAACGGAACCTAGCTGCGCGGCTTTTCGCGCATTTCGAAGGTCTCGATGATGTCGCCTTCATTGATGTCATTGAAGGAGCCAAGACCGATACCACACTCGAAGTCCGTGCGGACTTCGGTGGCGTCATCCTTGAAGCGCTTGAGCGTCTCAACGGTGAGGTTGTCACCGATGACCTTGCCGTCGCGGCTGACACGTGCCTTGGAGTTACGGCGGATGATGCCCGTGCGGACGATCGAGCCGGCGATGTTTCCGAACTTGGAAGAACGGAAGACTTCGCGAACCTCGGCGGTACCGAGCTGGACTTCTTCGTATTCCGGCTTGAGCATGCCCTTGAGAGCCATCTCGATGTCATCGATTGCTGCGTAGATGACCGAGTAGAAGCGCATGTCCACGCCTTCACGGTCGGCCAGTTCGGCAACACGCTCGGCCGGCTTGACGTTGAAGCCGATGATGATGGCGTTGTCCACCGTGGCGAGGTTGACGTCGTTCTGCGTGATGGCACCCACACCGCGGTGGATGACACGAAGCTGAACGTCGTCGTCTCCGACGTCGATCTTGAGCAGCGCGTCTTCGAGGGCTTCCACGGCACCGGACACGTCACCCTTGAGGATGAGGTTGAGGGTGTCGATCTTGCCTTCGGCAACGGCCTGGTCGAAGTCTTCCAGGCTGATGCGCTTGCGACGCTTGGCAAGTGCAGCGTTGCGGTCGGCAGCTTCACGCTTCTCAGCGATCTGGCGGGCCGTACGCTCGTCAGGTGTCACCAGGAAGGTGTCACCTGCACGCGGCACGTTGGACAGGCCGAGGACCTGAACCGGGCGGGACGGCAGTGCGACATCGAGTGCCTCGCCGTTTTCGTCGAACATGGCGCGGACGCGGCCGTGAGCCGTACCGGCCACGATCGTGTCGCCCACTGCCAAGGTTCCGGACTGGACCAGGACGGTAGCAACAGCACCGCGGCCCTTGTCCAGGTTCGCTTCGATGGCAATGCCTCGAGCGTCCTTGTCCGGGTTGGCGCGCAGATCCAGTGCGGCATCGGCCGTCAGCAGAACGGCGTCGATCAGTTCGTCGATGTTGAGGTTCTGGCGTGCAGAGACCTCAACGAACATGGTGTCGCCACCGTACTCTTCGGGAACCAGTCCGTACTCGGTCAGCTGTCCCTTGACCTTGTCAGGGTTGGCGCCTTCCTTGTCGATCTTGTTCACTGCGACGACGATCGGCACATTGGCTGCCTGGGCGTGGTTGAGTGCTTCCACCGTCTGCGGCATAACGCCGTCGTCGGCTGCAACAACCAGGATCGCGATATCTGTGACCTTGGCACCACGTGCACGCATGGCCGTGAAGGCCTCGTGACCGGGGGTGTCAATGAAGGTGATGTCGCGGGCCTTGCCCTCGTGGACGTGGCTGATCTGGTAGGCACCGATGTGCTGGGTGATACCACCATGCTCGCCGGCCACAACGTTCGAGTTGCGGATCGCGTCCAGCAGACGGGTCTTACCGTGGTCAACGTGACCCATGACCGTGACAACCGGTGCTCGGGCCTCGAGAACGTCGTCGCCTTCGGCGTCAAGTTCGTCCTGGATGTTGATGTCGAACTGGTCGAGGAGCTCGCGCTCTTCATCCTCCGGCGAAACAACCTGGAGCTTGTAGCCGAGTTCGGCGCCAAGCAGGCCGAAGGTGTCTTCGTCGAGGGACTGCGTTGCCGTAGCCATTTCACCGAGGTGGAACAGTACGGTCACCAGCGATGCGGGGTTCGCATCGATCTTCTCGGCAAAGTCCGTGATGGACGAGCCACGACGCAGGCGGATGATGGTCTCACCGTCACCGCGGGGTACCGATACGCCGCCCAGCGACGGAGCACTCATCTGCTCCAGTTCCTGGCGCTTTGCACGCTTCGACTTGCGCTGCTTGCCACGACCGGCGCCGCCCTTGCCGAAGGCACCCTGGGTGCCACCGCGACCGCGGCCACCCTTACCGAAGCCACCGCCGGCGGGAGCTCCGCCACCGGTACCTGCACCAGGTGCGCCACCGGGACGACCGGGTCCGCCACCGGGACGGCCTGCGCCACCCGGACGGCCTGCGCCACCGGGAGCCGGACGCTCAGTGCGGTTGGGCATCATGCCCGGAGTAGGACGGTTTCCGGCACCGGGACCACCGGCGGGACGCGGTGCGCCCGGACGGGGTGCACCGGGACGCGGTGCGCCCGGACGGGGACCACCGGTACCGGCTGCGGGACGGGGGCCGCCTGCGCCAGCTGCAGGGCGGGGACCGCCGGGGCGTTCGCCGTCGTTGCGGCGTTCGCCTCGGGGCATGCCCTGGGACGGTGCAAACGGGTTGTTACCCGGACGCGGCGGACGGTCTCCGTCGCCACCACGTCCACGGGGCATGCCCTGGGACGTGGCAAACGGGTTGTTGCCCGGACGCGGACCGCCGGGACGGGGAGCCTGACCACCTTGACGTGCCGGAGCCGGGGTCTCTGCCTTGGGAGCAGGACGGGCGCCGGGCTTGGCCGAAACCGGGGTGGACGCGGCAGGAGCCGCGGGGGCTGCCGGGGCGGGTGCTGCCGGAGCAGCGGCGGCCGGAGCAGCGGCGGCCGGAGCTGCCGGAGCGGGGGCTGCAGGTGCCGGGGCCGGGGCCTTCGGCGCTGCAGGTCCCGGTGCCGGAGCAGCCGGACGGGATGCTGCGGGAGCTTTGGGGGCTGCAGCGGGAGCGGCAGCCTTGGCAGCGCCGGCACCCGGGTAGGCGTCGCGAAGCTTCTTCACGACGGGGGCCTCAATGGTTGAAGAGGCGGAGCGAACGAATTCGCCCAATTCCTGCAGTTTGGTTACTGCATCTTTGGAAGTAATACCGAGCTCTTTGGCGAGCTCATGTACGCGGACCTTGGCCACATTTCTCCTGTCTCGGTCCGCACCGAGCCAGGCACGAACCGTCTACTTCTTACTGCGGGCCTTCGCCGCTTGCGCGATTGAAAGGCCCATTGCAGAGCGCAACAAAGTTGTCATCGTTACGCACTCATCGCTGGGAACTCATCGGGTTTCCATCAGTTTTCTGACCCGCTTTCAGGTTTGGACGGTTTTCCTGCGGCGGCCTGGGCCTCCACAAGTGGCGTGCCGGGCATCAAGTATCGTTCCACGGCGCCTGTATCGGAAGCACCCGCAAGGGCCCTTCCAAAAGCTCGCCGCTTGATCGCCAATGCCAAGCACTTTTCGCTGGGGTGCAGCCACGCACCCCTGCCGGCCATCCGGCGTCGTTCATCCACCAGGACAGCGGACGAACCGCTGCCTTGGGCGACCAACCGGACAAGCTCGGACCGGGAGCCTTGCTTCCGGCATCCGATGCAGGTGCGAACAGGCCCATGGCCGTGTTCAAGCAGTTCAGCCACGACGTGTCCAACCTGCCTTACGCTACTGGCACCCGACGGGCCCCGGTCCTGCGGATGCAGCTGAGGCACGCCAAAGCGCGCGGATACCGGACGTAAGCCCGGTTCCATCTAGTCTAGCCCCCCGGCCCCGGTCTCCCGAAACCAGGTACGCGCCAGTGCGGCGCGGAACCGGCGGCACAGGCCGCCGGCTGAAGCGCTAGTCAGTCTTGGCGGGGGCGGCGTCCGAGACGATATCAATGCGCCAGCCGGTCAGCTTGGCTGCGAGCCGCGCATTCTGGCCTTCTTTGCCGATGGCCAACGAAAGCTGGTAGTCAGGCACAACCACGCGGGCCGAGCGGGTGGATTCGTCGGTGATAGTGACGGAATTCACTCGCGACGGCGACAGCGAGTTGGCGATGAAGGTCGCGGGGTCATCGCTGAAATCGACGATGTCGATCTTTTCATCGTTGAGTTCGGTCATGACCGCCCGGACACGCGAACCCATTTCACCGATGCAGGCACCCTTGGCATTGACGCCGGGAGTGTTTGCCTTGACGGCGATCTTGGTGCGGTGACCCGCTTCGCGCGCCAGCGCCACGATCTCTACCGAGTGGTCCGCGATTTCCGGAACTTCCATTTCGAACAACTTGCGGACCAGGCCGGGGTGCGAACGGGACAACGTGATGGACGGGCCCTTGGCACCGCGGTGTACGTCCACCACGAAGGCACGCAAGCGGCTTCCGTGGAGGTACTTCTCGCCCGGAACCTGCTCGGGCGGCGGCAGCAATGCCTCCACAGCCCCAAGGTTGACCTGAATCATGTGCGGGTTGTTGCCCTGCTGGATCATGCCGGCCACAAGCTCGCCCTCACGGCCCTTGAATTCGCCCAGCACGTTGTCGTCTTCAACGTCGCGAAGGCGCTGCAGAATGATCTGGCGGGCCGTACTGGCAGCGATGCGGCCAAAACCTGCCGGGGTGTCCTCGAACTCGCCGATGGGCTCACCGTCGTCGTCGATTTCCGTGGCCCAGATGGTCACGTGGCCGCTCTTGCGATCCAGTTCCGCGCGGGCCTTCTCGAAGGCCCCGGGCGTCTTGTGATACGCCACCAGCAGCGCTTGCTCGATGGTGGGAATCAGGAGATCCAGCGGGATTTCACGCTCACGCTCCAGGAGTCTCAGTGCGCTCATGTCAATATCCATTAGGCCTCCTCGGAAGGTCCGTTGTGCTCGTCTTCCAGCGCAGCCTCGTGGAGGTGGCTGAATTCAATCTCGACTTTTCCTTGGCGGATCCTGTCGAAAGGAATAGTGATGGGTTCGCCCTGCTTGGGCTTCATGCCCTTCTTGACCTCGTGCTCGGGGATGAGCGTCACGGCATCATCCCCCACCGAGGCAATACGGCCCAGGAGGTTATCCCCTTGAATGACGTTGACCCTGACCATGCGGCCGCGGGCGCGGTGCCAGTGACGCGGTTCGGTCAGTGGGCGGCTTACTCCCGGGGAAGAAACCTCAAGGTCGTACGGACGGCCGTCGTCATGGGGATCGTTGTCCAGAATATCGGACAGCCCACGTGAGACGTCCGCGATAGCGTCAAGGCTGACGCCCCCGGTCTCTTCCTGCGGAAGGTCCACGACGACGTGGACCGTGCGGTGAGAACCGGCAACGTGGATGGAAACATCCTCGAGGTAGAGCCTGCTGGCAAGGACAGCCGGTTCAAGCAGTGCCTTAAGCCTGCTCTCTTCCGGGTTGTGGATGGTGGCCGTTGAGTTCGATTCAGAACGGTCTGTTGAAGTCGTGGCTTCCGAGTCACTCACGTTGCCCGCCGCCTCCCGATAGATGTTGTTGTGACTACTAGCCTAACGATTTTCCCGGGAACATGGTGCACGGACTTCCCCCTCCACGTGACACCATGGTCTGTTGTGAACGGGCGGACAAGCGAAAAACGACGAACACCACCCTGGGGCCGGGTTTTGCTGGTTGCCGTGGTGGCACTGCTTGTTGCGGGCACCGGAATGGTGCTTATTCCGCGGGATTCCGGCACTCCCCCGATAGTCCCGTTCTCCGAAACAGCCCGCGCCTCGGCGTTGGAAGACACGCTGCAGCTGCGCGAATCAGCCGCCATGCAGGCAGAGGCTGCCGCTCCTGATGCCGAAAAATCGACACTCGATAACGCTGTGACTTTGCTGACAACCCATGCACAGGCGTTGCTTGGCCCGAATGATGCAACGCCCAGCCCAAGATCGTCCGGCCGGGCCACGGCTGCCAAGACCGGGGCAGCAGCGACGGAAACCAGCCGCGCCTCCTTCCTGACCGGCTTGGCCGGCAGTGGGCAGGAGCGACTGGACGATGCCCGAAAGGCCGACGGCGGGATCGCCCGCATGCTTGCCGCCGTCGGATCCGCTCAGCTGCTTGAGGCTGAACGGTTGGCCGCGGAGTGGCAGCTGCCACAGCCACAGCAGACAGCGGCGGCGGACGCCAAGGCTCTGGCGGCAACGCCTTTGGCCGCCTCCTGCCCGTCGGTCAGCCCCACCCCGGAGTCGACGTCCGCCACCACCGACACCGCCCTGGCAGCGGTGGTTCGCTCGCAACAAGAAGCGATCTACGTGTACCAGGTGGCCCTGAAGCGCCTGGACGAGCCGAACTCGGCGGCTGCTGCCAAGTACTTGCCAGTGCACGAGGCATTGCTCCAGCAGGCAGAATCACTGACCAGCGCCAACTGCGCGGACTCGCCCGCCAGCGAGGCCGGTTACCGGCTGCCGGAACAGTTCGCCAAGGACCCGGCCGCTTTCCTGGGCTCCGTGGAACTTGCATCCCTGCCTCGATTCGGTGACCTGGTTGCTTTGTCCACGGATGAGACTCGGAGCTGGGCAGTTGACGGTCTTCTGACTGCTGCCCGCAGGAGCGCAGCCTGGGGCGCGCCCCTGCCTGCGTTGCCGGGACTCATGCTCGACGCCGGCGAGTTGCCTTCGCTGCCGACGCCCACCACCGCACCCGCTTCCACCGGCGGATAGGCGAGCCTAGCCATGCTGGTCAGGGCCGCCTGCCAGTGCTTGGCTTGATGCATGGCTTCCACAGAAACTGCCACCATGCATGAGAACGAACCCCACCGCGACGATCTTGCCCACCGGTTGAACTGGTTGCGGGCCGGAGTCCTGGGTGCCAACGACGGCATCGTGTCCGTCGCGGCGATCGTGGTGGGCGTGGCGGGCGCTACCACGAGCACGGGCAGTATCCTCGCTGCAGGAACCGCTGGCCTGGTGGGTGGCGCTATCTCCATGGCTTTGGGTGAGTACGTGTCCGTCAGCAGCCAAAGCGACACCCAAAAAGCGCTGATCGAAAAAGAAAAACGTGAGCTGGCGGAGCAACCGGAAGATGAACTCAACGAGTTGGCCGCGATCTACGAGTCGAGAGGGCTCAGCGCCGAGACCGCCCGGACCGTTGCACAGGAGCTGACCGAACACGATGCCTTGGCCGCCCACCTCTCGGCCGAGCTGAATATCCATGAAGACGACATCGTCAGCCCTTGGAACGCAGCCTTGGCTTCCGCTGTCGCCTTCACCTTGGGGGCGGCGCTGCCCATGCTGGCCATCCTGCTGCCTCCGCCGGAGCTGCGGGTGCCGCTGACGTTCGTCGCAGTCCTGCTGGCCCTGGCGATCACCGGTGCGGTAGGCGCATGGATCGGCGGCGCCTCCCGCTTCCGCGCGGCAGCCCGGGTGGTCTTGGGCGGGGCACTGGCGCTGGCCGCAACCTTCTCGATCGGAACCCTATTGGGCGCAAGCGGCGTTTTCTAAGGGGCACGCGGTGACGCGGAGTTAGGCTGTTGGCGTGACCCTTCACGCGATGATTCCCATTCCGGGCGACCTCCACGCCCGGTACAACCGCGACTCCGCGGGCAGGGACTGGCTGGCCAGCCTCCCGGGGCTCATCTCTGAGGCACTGGACCGCTGGCAGCTCACGGTGGACCTTGCGCCAGGCGCCGAGCCTTGGAATGGCCATGGAGCCTTGGTGGTGCCTGTTCTTCAGAACGGCGTTCCCGCGGCCCTGAAGATCGCTTTTCCCCACGACGAAGCGTTGGTGGAGGGCCACGCCCTGGCCCTTTGGGACGGCCGGGGCGCGGTCCGTCTTCTCGCCTCAGACGACGCAAGGTGCTCCATGGTGCTCGAACGCCTGGATGCTTCCCGGTGGCTGCAGGACGCTCCGCTGGACGAGGCCAGGGACGTGTGGGGCGCCATCATGCGCGAACTCTCAATCCAGCCTGACGACCGCCCGGAGTGGCGGGCTTTCGACCATATTGCTGCCACCGCCGAACGGTGGAGCGATGAACTCCCTGCAGAATGGGAACGTTTGGACCGGCCCTTCCCGAGGTGGCTTCTGGAGGCAGCTTTGGAGGTCTGCCAGACGCGTGGAGTGGTGGGACGCCGTTCCGGCACCGATGTCCTGGTGCACACGGACCTCCACTTCATGAACATTCTCGCTACCACCGCCGCCGGACGGCTGTCCCTCCGCGGGGACTACCTGGCCATTGATCCGCAACCACAGATTGGCGAGGCCGAGTTCGCCGTAGCACCCATCCTGTGGAACCGCATCCACGACCTCTCGCGGACGGACCCGGAAGCGGCCTTGCGCGAGCGGTGCCATGACTTCAGCCTCGCCGCAGGACTGGATCCTGAGGTCGCGCGGCAATGGAGCGTCGCCCGTGAGGTGCAGAACGCTTTGTGGTACGCCGCAAAACCCGGACACGGTGGTGACCTTGCCCGTTCCCTGTGGGTAGCCAGCACGTTGGCCGGCAGCACCCTCGATGCCCTGCCGCGGGCGCACGAACTCCCCGAGCCCGGCGAAGCGGTTCAGTAGCTCATGGTCCTGACGGTGGCTTTGAAGTGGTGGCGGAAACAAGCCTCCGCGGGTTCGACATCCGGGTGACGAACGAGGCTTCCCCCGGCAACCCGGCGTCGAGCGCGGTGGTGCCCCACGCCGTCGTCCGTGGTTTGAGGACCATGGCCAATGCCAGCGGCAGCTTTATCTAAAACCAACTGCGGCAGCCCTACGCTGCGAAGTTCTCGTTCCAGACATCCATGCCCAGTTTGATGATCAACGCCGCAACCACCATCAGGAAGACAAGGCGCACAAACTTGCTTCCCCTGGCCACAGCGGTCCTGGCACCGAGGTAGCCTCCTGCCATATTGGCCAAGCCAAGGATGAGGCCTACGCCCCACAGCAGGGAACCGTGAGGGAGGAAGAAAATCAACGCGCCGGCATTCGTGGCCATGTTGACGATCTTCGCTTTGGCGCTGGCTTCCAGAAAGGCATAACCCATGGCCGAAACAAGGGCAATGACCAGGAACGAGCCCGTACCCGGGCCGATCAAGCCGTCGTAAAAGCCGATCACGGCACCGATCAGGCACGCCACCACGTAGTGCTTATGGCCGTCATGGCGGAGAGCGGTCAGTTCACCGGCGCCGGGACGCAGGGCTGTGAAGATGGCCACAGCGATGAGCGCCAGCACGATGATGGGCTTGAAAACGCTGGCCGGCAGGGAGGCAGCCAGGATGGCCCCGCCAAAACTCCCGGCCAACGCGATGACCGCCATGGGAACAGCCGTCTTGAGATCGGGTCCCACGCGGCGGTAGTACGTGACAGCGCTGGTGGTGGTCCCGAAAATGGACCCCATCTTGTTGGTAGCTAGGGCCTGTACAGGCGTGATGCCCGGAACCAGCAGCAGGGCGGGGAGCTGGATCAGTCCCCCGCCCCCCACTACGGCATCCACCCAGCCGGCTGCGAATCCAGCCACCACAATCAGGATGAGTGTGGTGAGCTGGATCGACTCGAAGCCGGAAATCACCGGGTTCGTACGGCGTTGACCACGTAGTCCACGGCCTTGTCCACCGAGATGTTCTCGGCTTCACCGCTGCGGCGATCCTTGATTTCCACTACACCGTCCACAAGACCCCGGCCGACGGCCAGGATGGTGGGCACACCCACCAGTTCGGCGTCGCCGAACTTCACGCCGGGTGAAACCTTGGGACGGTCATCGAAGATGACGTCCAGGCCGGCGGCTTCGAGTTCAAGGGAAAGCTTTTCTGCTGCTTCGAAGATCTCATCGCCGCGGCCCACCGCCACCACGTGGACATCGGCCGGAGCTACGGAGCGCGGCCACACGAGGCCGCGGTCGTCATTGTTCGCTTCAGCCAGGGCCGCGACGGCACGCGTCACGCCAACGCCGTACGAGCCCATGGTGACAACCTGCTGCTTGCCGTTCTGGTCCAGGACCTTCAGGTCCAAGGCCTCAGCGTACTTGCGGCCGAGCTGGAAGATGTGGCCCATCTCGATGCCACGCGCTGTTTCCAGCGGTCCCGAGCCGTCCGGGGCGGGGTCGCCTGCACGCACTTCGGTGCTCTCGATGACGCCGTCCCACACGAAGTCGCGGCCAGCGACCAGCCCGAAGACGTGCTTGCCCTCAGCGTTGGCACCGGTAACCCAGGTGGTGCCGGAGACGACGCGGGGATCCACAAGGAAAAGAACCTTGGAGGATCCTTCAAGTCCAAGGACAGGCTCGTCGAGGGACAGTCCGGGTCCGATGTAACCCTTGACCAGCCAGGGCAGCTTCTTGAGGTCCTCTTCGTTGGCAGCCTCGAGGCCGATTTCACCGGCGATGGGCAGGTGGGAGCCAATGTTGGCTTCCACGCGCTTGAGGTCTACTCCGCGGTCGCCGGGAACGCCGATCACCACGATCTGGCGCTCACCCGTGGGCAGCGTGACGGCGAGGACAACATTCTTGAGCGTGTCAGCGGCAGTCCAAGCGCCGCCGTCGGACTCGCTGCGGGGAGCCAACTGGTTGGCGGCGTCCACCAAAGTGTCGATGGTGGGGGTGTTCGGTGTGTCCAGGACCTCGGCGGCCGGAGCGTTGCTGAAGTCGATCTCGTCCGGAACCACGGTGGTGACGGCCTCGACGTTGGCGTAGTAGCCACCGGCCGAGCGCACGAACGTGTCCTCGCCGATCTCGGTGGGGAACAGGAATTCCTCGCTCTTGGATCCACCCATGGCACCAGCGGTGGCGGCTACAGGAATAACTTCCAGGCCGAGCCGCTCAAAGATCTTCAGGTAGGCAGCACGGTGGGCGGCGTAACTTGCGTCCAAGCCGGCGTCATCGATGTCGAAGGAGTACGAGTCCTTCATGATGAATTCGCGGCCACGGAGGAGCCCTGCCCGCGGACGGGCTTCGTCACGGTACTTGTTCTGGATCTGGTAGAGGCTCAGCGGGAGGTCCTTGTACGAGGAGTACAGGTCCTTGACCAAGAGCGTGAACATTTCCTCGTGCGTGGGTGCCAGAAGGTAGTCCGCGCCCTTGCGGTCCTGGAGACGGAACAGGCCTTCGCCGTATTCGGTCCAGCGGTTGGTGGCCTCATAAGGTTCGCGGGGAAGCAGGGCCGGGAAGTGGACTTCCTGGGCTCCAATGGCGGACATTTCCTGGCGGATGATGTCCTCCACCTTGCGCAGGACGCTCAGCCCCAGCGGCAGCCATGTGTAAATACCGGGTGCGGCGCGGCGGATGTAGCCGGCGCGGACCAGGAGCTTGTGGCTGTCAACCTCGGCGTCGACGGGATCTTCACGCAGGGTGCGCAGGAACAGCTGGGAAAGGCGAAGGACCACGGGTACGTATCCGTTTCTATGGCAGATGTGGCAAAAACAACTGTCTACTAATCTACCGGCTGACTGCGCGGCCGCTTGAACGGGCCCGCATGGCGTCCGGACAGCTTGAAAACAGAAGAGCCACGCCGTCGCGTTTGGAAGCCCCTGGCCGCAACCGGCTGGTCATCCTGCGATGGCGTGGCTCAGCGGCCGGACGGCCGCAGACTCTGTCCGGGGACTAGATTGCCGTTCCCTCCAGCGGAACGGCATCGCCTGCGACTGGGAAGCATTGTTCATTGCCGAAATCACGGATGGTATAGCCGCCAATAGCGCCCTTCAAGGTCTTGGTCATGATTCCCCCTGTACCACCCGTGCCCCAACGACACGGCTTGGGAAGAACCTATGTGATCGCAGACACATTTTCAAGGATGACCTCCGCCGAGGCGGTAAGGCCCTTGACCACCATGTCAGGCAGATCTAGCTTTAATTCATCAGTTGGTGAATTACAGGGAGCCAAGTGGAGGCCTGATGTCACCCCTTCCAGCGGCCATTGAGGCGACGGGACTCCATGTGTCCCGTTCACGCACGAAAATCCTCCGAGGCTTGAACTTCACGGTTGATGCCGGCCGGATCACAGGACTCCTGGGCCCCTCCGGCAGCGGCAAGACCACGCTCATGCGGGCAATCGTCGGTGTCCAGCGCATCACCCGGGGCACTGTCACCGTCCTCGGTCGGCCGGCGGGCAGCGCGCCACTGAGGCACGACGTCGGATACGTCACCCAAGGTGCCAGCGTCTACGCGGACCTCAGCGTCGAAGCGAACGTTCGCTACTTCGGCGCAATGCACGGCGCGACGGCGGCCGACGTCGCCGAGGCGATTGCCGCCGTCGGGCTTGAATCTCTAGCGAGGCAGAAAGCCGCAGACCTGTCCGGCGGACAGTTCAGCCGTGTGTCCCTTGCGTGCGCGCTGGTGGCGCATCCGCAGCTCCTGGTCCTGGACGAACCCACAGTGGGGCTGGATCCCGTACTCCGAGCCGAATTGTGGGAGCGTTTCGCCGCCATGGCTGCCACCGGAACAACCCTGCTGGTATCCAGCCACGTCATGGAGGAAGCATCCCATTGTTCATCGCTGCTCCTGCTTCGCGACGGGCTCCTGCTGGCGCAGCTGACTCCGACGGAACTGGCCCAACGCGGCCGGAGCGAAGACCTGGAACGGGCCTTCCTGACCATCATCAAAACCGTTGAACCCAGCATCGATGGCGCTAAACGGGGGCAGGAAGAAAGCCAGGTGACGTCATGAACCTCCGAATGACGCTTGCCACTACCGCCCGTGTCCTGGGACAACTGCGGCACGATCACCGGAGCGTCGCGCTGATCCTTGTGGTCCCCGCGCTGCTGCTGACGGCCGTCTATTTCCTGTTCGAGAACGAAACACTCCCGCCGGGGTTCCCCCGGACCTTTGACCGCGTCGGCTTGATGATGCTGGCCATTTTTCCCTTTGTGGTGATGTTCCTGGTCACGTCCATCACCATGCTCCGGGAGCGCACCTCCGGCACCCTGGAGCGCCTCCTGACCACACCGATTCACAAAGCAGACCTGCTGTTCGGCTATGCTCTGGCGTTTTCCATCATGGCCGCCTTGCAGTCCTTGGTGGCGACGGCTGTGGCCTACTGGATCTTTGACCTCGACATCAAGGGAAGTCCCGGCCTGGTGGTGATGATCGCCGTCATCAATGCCGTCCTGGGCGTCGCGCTTGGGCTGTTGTGTTCGGCGTTTGCCCGCACCGAGTTCCAAGCCGTGCAGTTCATGCCCGTGGTAGTGGTGCCACAGATTCTTTTGTGCGGCTTGTTCGTAGCACGGGACGATATGAATGAGGTCCTGGAAGCAATCTCCAGCGTATTGCCCCTGACTTTCTCCGTGGATGCACTGAAGGAGATCGCCGGAAATGCCGACGCCTCTGCCGCGATGTGGCAAGACGCCCTGATCATGGGCGGGATCGTCGTGGGAGTCCTGGTCCTCGCGTCATTGACCCTTCGACGACAAACCCGATGAGCCACCCGCAGGGGCGTAGGGGCCGCCGAAGCGCTGGAGACCATTCGCGGGAAGCCATCCTCGCAGCCGCACGGAAACTGTTCGCCGAGCAAGGATTCGAGGGGACAAGCATGCGACAGGTAGCCCGGGAGTCATCCGTGGATCCGGCCATGGTGCACCACTTTTTCGGGGGCAAGGACGAGCTCTTTGCCGCCAGCGTCCAATTGCCCGCTGACCCGGCCGAGGTTCTTGCCGGCGTCGAAACCCTGGACCCTGCGGTGAGGGCCGAAGCGATTGTGCGAGCCGTCTTGCGGCTGTGGGAAAGCCCGGCTCAGCACGGCCTGGTGGGCTTTGTCCGGGGAACCATCGGCTCCAAGGCCAAGACGGCACTCATGCGCGAAATGGTACACCGCACCATCCTGTCCAAAATCATGGCGGGGCTGCCCGGGACGGCCGAGGAAGTACGCGTGCGCGGCAATCTCGTAGCCACACAAGTGGTGGGGCTGATGCTGGTCCGCTACGTGATCCGGCTCGAACCCCTGGCCTCAGCGAATCAGGAAGACGTGGTCCGCTTCGTAGCGCCGAACATCCAGCGCTACCTCACGGGGAGTCTGGACTCCCCTTAACAGGTGGCATTAACAGGTGGCAGTTGTGGCTCACCCCACCCTGGGAAGAGCCACAACTGACGGCCGGATAGGCTACTTGATGAGCTCTATCGCCTGGTCCAGGAGAACGGTGGTGTTAGCCAAGGCATCCGCCTCGGAAGCACCGCCCGCGACGGTGACCGAGATCAGGACGTCTTGTTTAATTGCCTGTGACATGAGGGCGGACCCCGTCTCACCGCTCGGCAGCTTGGTGTCCATGCGATACGCCATCAAAGCGTTGGCGGGCTTCTTATCGGCCAGATCCGTCACCGTGATCGTGCTGACCCCGGTAGGACCGCCCATGGTCATCGTGCCGCATGCCGACAGTTGATCGATGCTTTCCTGGGCCCTGTCCCGGATCCGCTCCCCCAGTCCAGTCCCCAAGGAAATCGTGCTCATACTGCTGGTAGCTACATCCTGGCTGACACCAAAGGCGGCCTTGACGCCGTCGACCGGCTGCGCGAGAGATCCCAGGGCCATGTCTTTGCAGGCAGCGGGCTGGACGTCGATCTGCGACATCATGGCCTTCGACTGCTCCAGCGTGCCGGACATATCGGCGCTCGACATGACACTCAACTTAGCGCCCTGCTTGTCCTTGATCTGGCCTAGAACTGCCGTGAGTTCCTCCAAGGTGTGCTGCTTTGCCGGTGTGGGCGTGGGTGTTGCCGTTTCGCTGGCCGGAGCGGACGCAGCGTCCGTGGAGGTACCGGCACCGCCGCACGCGGTGAGGCCCATGACCAATAGTCCTGACACGGCAAAGCCGCGCAGCGCATTCTTATTCATTTGTTCCCCAGGGAAGTTCGAGTGATTGGTGGCGTGCGCCAACCGAGACAAGACTACAAGTAGCGGGAAGCAGGGCTAAAATAGGACGGTTGCGAAGGTGCCCACTTGTTCGAAGCCCACCCGCTCATAGGTGGCGCGGGCTTTGGCGTTGTAGTCGTTCACGTAGAGGCTCGTCACCGGGGCGAAGGTCCGTGAGAGATTCACGACGGCGGCCATGTAGCCACCGCTTTGGCCGCGTCCACGCAGCTCGGGGTTCATCCAGACGCCCTGGACCTGCGTGACGTCCCGGGTGACTGCCCCCAGCTCGGCTTTAAAGACCACCGTGCCGTTGGCATCGATGTGGACCAGCGAATGGCCCTCCCGGATGAGCCCGGCAACGCGTCTGCTGTAGAACTCCTGCCCTCCGAGGAAGGGCGAGTAGCCCACTTCTTCTTCGAACATGGCGGCGCAGGCAGGCAGGATGCGATCGAAGTCCGCCATGGTGCCGAATGTCAGGGCAGGGTTGGCGCCGATGACCGGCGTCCCTGAGATGGTGAGCAGCGGTTGTTGAGACCGGACTTCGTGGGCACCATGGCCCAGTTGCTCGAATCGCGCATAGAGGGCCATCACCGTTTCCGCGGGCCCGAAAATGGACGCGTAGCGGCGTCCTGTTTCGTGAGCCGCAGTGGCCACATAACCGGCCAGGCCGGGATCGAGCTGCACAGGGACAAGGTTGGCGCCCGCCCAGCACGCGCCCAGGAGCGTTTCGCCGTCGAAAACTCCGAAAATACTGGCACCCCCGCTGGTAGGCGCCGCTGTCCCGGTGCTTTCCAGGTGGGCGAGGATGAAGACGTTGGCAACCACGTCTTCGCTGGCCAGGGCACGAAGAGTCAGGGTGTCGGCATCGCCGAGCACCCTGACACCCAAGCCGTTCTCGTTACGAGACGCTAACCACGGGGCTACCCTTGACAGCATCTTCGCCATCGGCCTCCCCCATCTCTTCGGCGATGCGCATGGCCTCTTCGATCAGTGTCTCAACAATTTCGCTCTCAGGCACAGTCTTGATGACTTCGCCCTTCACGAAAATCTGGCCCTTGCCGTTTCCGGAGGCCACACCAAGGTCCGCTTCGCGGGCCTCGCCGGGTCCGTTGACGACGCAACCCATGACGGCAACGCGCAACGGAATCTCCATGCCTTCCAAACCTGCGGTGACCTGCTCGGCCAGCGTGTACACGTCCACTTGGGCGCGGCCACAGGACGGGCAGGAGACGATTTCGAGCTTGCGAGGGCGCAGGTTCAGGGACTGCAGGATCTGGTTGCCAACCTTGATTTCCTCCACCGGCGGGGCCGAGAGGGAAACACGGATGGTGTCGCCAATGCCGCGGGACAGGAGTGCACCGAAAGCCGTGGCCGACTTGATGGTGCCTTGGAACGCTGGTCCGGCCTCGGTCACGCCGAGGTGCAGGGGCCAGTCGCCCTTCTCGGCCAGCATCTCGTACGCGGCCACCATGATCACGGGATCGTTGTGCTTGACGGAGATCTTGAAGTCGTGGAACCCATGCTCTTCGAACAGCGAGGCTTCCCAGACGGCGGACTCAACCAGTGCCTCCGGGGTGGCCTTGCCGTATTTCTTCATGATGCCCGGTTCAAGGGAACCTGCGTTGACGCCGATCCGAATGGACGTTCCATGGTCGCGGGCCGCTGCAGCGATTTCTTTGACCTGGTCATCGAACTTACGGATGTTGCCCGGGTTTACGCGGACGGCAGCGCAGCCGGCCTCGATTGCCGCAAAGACGTACTTTGGCTGAAAGTGGATGTCTGCGATGACGGGAATCTGGGAC
Organism: Arthrobacter sp. GW822-FHT05G07; assembly: GCF_058799755.1. Taxonomy (NCBI): domain Bacteria; kingdom Bacillati; phylum Actinomycetota; class Actinomycetes; order Micrococcales; family Micrococcaceae; genus Arthrobacter; species Arthrobacter sp. GW822-FHT05G07. The sequence goes on from NZ_JBXALT010000015.1 coordinate 101,950, forward strand.
TTACGGGCAATGATCGGCAATGCCTCGGCATCGTCGGCGGAAGGGCAGGCAACACGCACGATGTCGCAGCCGGACGCCGTCAGTTCAGCGATCTGCTGAAGCGTGGCGTTGATATCCGTGGTGGGGGTGGTGGTCATGGACTGCACGCTGATGGGCGAGTCAGAACCGACGCCAACGGACCCTACCTTGATCTGCCGCGTCTTACGGCGCGGGGCAAGGACGGGGGGTGGGGCTGCTGGCATTCCCAGGCTGACCGAGGTCACGTGGACTCCTTGGGTTGGGGTGGATCGTTGTGGTGGGGAACGTCCGGGCTAGGACGCGTGGGCAGCCAGGACACCGATAATGGGCGCCCATTCCGTGGTGCGGATGCCGGCGATTACTCCGGCTTCTGCAAACGGATCCTGCTTGAGGAGGTCATTGAGTTCGGCTTCGTCAGCGGACTTGAAGATCAGCAGGGCGCCGGCGCCGTCACCGTAGGGGCCACTGGCAAGCAGTTTGCCTTCATCGGCCAGATCGCCGAGCCAGGCACGGTGTGCGGGGCGGGCTTCATCGCGGAGGGCACCGGAATCGGCGACGTATACATACTCAACAGCGAAAACAGTCATGGAGCTAGCCTATCCCGCCTGCTCAGGCAAAAATGTTCACAGCCCAGCCAAGAATGCTCGCAGCTCAGCCGAAAATGTTGACGGGTTTCACGATGTCCGCATAGATCAGGAGTGCGCCCATGGCCATGAGCAGCGCCGCGACCACGTACGTGGCCGGCAGCAGCTTGGCGATGTCGAAGGCGCCCGGGTCCGGTTTACCCAGGAGCTTGGCCACCCGGCGTCGTGCCCCTTCGTAGAGCGCCCCGGCTACATGGCCGCCGTCAAGGGGCAGAAGTGGGATGAGATTGAAGATGGCCAGGGCGAAGTTGAGTCCGGCGAGCAACCCGATCAGGGTACCGATGCGGGCTTGCATGGGCACCTGTTCCATGGCCGCGACTTCGCCGGCAACCCGGCCAACACCCACCACGCTGATGGGTCCGTTGGGATCGCGGGGTTCTTCGCTGAAGGCGGCTTTCGCCACCCCGACCACCCTGGCCGGCAGGTTGAAGATCACACCGGAAATCTGCTTGATGTTCTCTCCGGCCATGGGCAAAACTGCCGACGCCGGCTGGGGCACCAGTTCGCTTTGGGCCCCGATCCCAAGGAATCCGACTTCCTGGTATTTCAGCACTCCGTCGGCATCCTGTTCGGGCCTGCCGTCGGCGCCGACTACTGGCCGCGACGAGAGTACGGGCGTCACAGTGGTTTCTACAGTCGATCCGTTGCGTTCCACCGTGATGGGCACGTCTCTTCCGGCGGACGCACGGATCCAGCTGGTGAGCTCGTCCCAGCTGGTGACGGCTTTTCCGTCGAAGGACGTAATGGTGTCGTTCGGTTGGAGCCCCGCGGCCGCGGCCGGAGTCAGTTTGCAGTCGGCCGAGTCGGGGTCCACTGTCTCCCCTGCCGCGACCTGGCATTTGGAAACGTCAGCGATGGTGGTGGTTGCTGTGGCCATGCCGAAGCCCATGAGCAGGACAGCCAGCAGTATCAACCCGATCAGCATGTTCATGGCGGGACCGCCAAGCATGACGATGATCTTTTTCCAGACGGGAAGCTTGTAGAAGACGCGGTTCTCGTCTCCTGGCCCCACTTCCTCGTGTGCCATGGAGCGCGCTTCAGTGGCCAGGGTCTGGAACATGCCTGTGCTGGAGGGGCGGACGGCGCCGTCTTCCTTGTTCGGCGGGTACATGCCGATCATGGAGACGTAGCCGCCCAAGGGAAGCGCTTTGAAGCCGTACTCGGTTTCGCCCTTCTTCTTGGACCACAGGGTAGGTCCAAAGCCGATCATGTACTTGGTGACGCGCACTTTGAACAGTTTGGCAGGGACCAAGTGGCCTACCTCGTGAAGCGCAATGGAAACAGCTACGCCGATGGCGACGAAGACGACTCCGAGAATGAAGAGAAGGACGGGACTCATGCCGGTGGGACTGCTTCCATAAGGGTTGTGAGCTACAGGGCGCTGGTGGCTAAACGATCAAGGGTACGGGCGCGTGCCCACTTCTCAGCATCAAGCACGGACTCCACTGTTAGCTCAGAGGAGCCTGAATGTTCGCTGAGGACGGACTCAACCGTATCCACAATCTGGGTGAAGCGGATGCGCCCGGCATGGAAGGCCTCTACGGCTTCCTCATTGGCGGCGTTGAACACTGCCGGGAACGTGCTGCCCTGCTTCGCGGCGTCCTTGGCGAGGTCCACGGCCGGGAACGCCACAGTATCCAAGGGTTCGAAGGTCCAGCTGGTGGCTTGCGTCCAGTCGCATGCCTGTGCAGCGCGAGGGACGCGGTCCGGCCAACCCAGCCCGAGCGCGATCGGCAACCGCATGTCCGGGGGTGACGCCTGGGCAATGATGGATCCGTCCACGAACTGGACCATGGAATGGACCACGGACTGCGGATGAACCACGACGTCGATCCTATCCAGGGGAACGTCGAACAGCAGGTGTGCCTCAATCACTTCGAGGCCCTTGTTGACCAGGCTGGCCGAGTTTGTGGTGACCATGAGGCCCATGTCCCAAGTGGGGTGAGCCAGCGCCTCCTGCGGCGTGACGTCGTGGAGCTGTTCCCGTGAGCGTCCGCGGAAGGGCCCGCCGGATGCCGTCAGGATCAGCTTTTCGACTTCCTGGTCCGTTCCTGAACGCAAGCACTGGGCAATGGCGGAGTGCTCAGAATCAACGGGGACGATCTGGCCGGGGCTCGCAGCTGCTTTGACCAGGGCGCCGCCGACTATCAGCGACTCCTTGTTGGCCAGTGCCAGCGTGGCTCCCGTACCGAGCGCGGCCAAGGTGGGCGCCAATCCGATGGAACCGGTGATGCCGTTGAGGACGACGTCGCACTCAATGGCGGCGATCCGGGTGGAGGCGTCCGGCCCAACAAAAATCTCCGGAGCGAAGTTTCGCACGCCTGCTGCAGCGGCAGCGGCCGCGATCAATTGCCGCAGGGCTCCCTGATCTCCTTGGGCGATACCCACGGCTTGCGCCCTCGTGTGAACGGCCTGTTGCGCGATGAGTGCAAGGTTTCCTCCGCCCGCGCTGAGCGCAACCACCTCAAAACGGTGTGGGGCGGCGTCGACGACATCAATCGCTTGTGTGCCGATGGAACCGGTGGACCCGAGGATGACGATCTTGCGCGGCTGCATTGCTTAAGTATCCCAGTCACTACAGGGGGCCGCGAACGGACTGGTGCGTATGTGGAAAACCGACACCGCTTGACCACCACCGGCCCGCGCGTACCGTGGAATCGTGGAGTGGCTGTCCTGGTTTGATGCGCGGGACTACGAGTTCGCCCGGCAGGTATTGCAGCGCGGCACAGCCGTGCTCTACGCCGTTGCCTTCCTTTCCACGCTGAACCAGTTCCCGGCACTTCTCGGCGAGCGCGGGCTGTTGCCGGTGCCGGCTTTCCTGGACATGGCCCGTCGGCTGGCCCGGCCTACTCTGTTTCGGTGGCGCTACTCCGATGCGCTGCTCAAGGCCGTGTGCTGGACGGGTATCGGCGTGTCCGTTCTGTTGGTCATGGGCCTCCCCCAAACGGGTCCTCCGTGGCTTCCCATGCTGGCGTTCCTTACCCTGTGGTTCCTCTACATGTCAATCGTCAACGTCGGCCAGACGTTCTATGGTTTCGGCTGGGAGATCCTTCTCCTCGAGGCCGGTTTCACGGTGGCGTTCCTGGGCTCAAACCAGTCTCCGCCGCCCACAACCATCCTCATCCTTATTGTGTGGCTGGTGTTCAGGCTTGAGTTCGGTGCCGGCATGATCAAGATCCGGGGTGGTCGCGAGTGGCGGGATATGACGGCGATGTTCTACCACCACGAGACACAGCCGATGCCTGGCCCGCTGAGCCGACAAGCGCATCTCCTGCCGCGTCCGCTGCACAAGGTAGAAGTGGTGGGCAACCATTTCGCGCAGCTCGTGGTGCCGTTCTTCCTCTTCGCCCCTCAGCCGCTGGCCAGCATCGCCGCCGGAATCATCATCGCGACGCAATTGTGGTTGGTGGGTACCGGGAACTTTGCGTGGTTGAACTGGGTGGCAATTGTCCTGGCTTTCGCCGCCGTCAGCGACCCCGTGGCCCATGCGGTCTTTCCGTTCATCCCGCTGGAGTGGCACCAAAGCACTGAAACCCCGGTGTGGTGGCTCGCCGTCGTCGTGCTTGTGACCGTTCTGTTGCTGGTGTTCAGCTACCAGCCGCTCCTCAACCTCTTCTCCAGCCGGCAGTTGATGAACGCCAGTTTCAACCGGTGGCGCCTGGTCAACGCCTATGGAGCTTTTGGGACGGTGACCAAGCAGCGCATTGAAATCGTGGTGGAGGGCACGCTGGATGATGCGCCGGACGCCCCGGATGAGCGGTGGCTGGAGTACGGCTTTAAGGGCAAGCCCGGCGACGTGCGACGACTCCCCCGCCAATGGGCGCCCTACCATCTGCGCTTGGATTGGCTGATGTGGTTCCTGCCGCTGAGGACCGTCCACGAAGATTGGTTTTACATATTTCTGGACAGGTTGTTGGAGGCCGACAGACGCACTCTTGGACTGCTGCGCGTTGACCCGTTCGACGGCGAACGCCCACGTTGGGTGCGGGCGCGCAGCTACCTGTACCGTTTCGCCAGCCGGGCGGAGTTCCGCGAGACGGGCGAACGGTGGGTGCGGGTGCTGCTGTATGACGCCATCCCACCGGTGTCACTCAGCCCTCGACGGCGGCGACTCCCCTAGCGGTGGACACCCGCGGAGGTGCGGTGGACTCGCGGACGACGAGGTGCGTGGCCAGCTCAACCCTTCGCGAGTCGATTTCCTCGCCGTTTTTCTGGCGAAGGATGAAGCTCAGGGCAGAGCGTCCCATCTCTTGCAGAGGCTGCGACACGGACGTGAGGGGCGGCACGGATTCCTCGGCCTGGTGTGTGCCGTCAAAACCGACCAAGCTCATTTCCTCGGGAATACGAACATCCTGGCGCCGAGCTTCAGCGAGGACCCCCAACGCAATGCTGTCGCTGCCGGCAAAGATCGCCGTGGGCGGATTGTCGAGCGCCAGCAGGGCTTTCATGGCGCGTACTCCGTTCTCCGGCTTGAAGGGGCCATCGGAAACGTACTCGTGGTCCACGCTCACGCCCTCTGCCATCAAGGCGGCCATATAGCCGTGCAGGCGGGCTTGGCTGCACTCCGCCGTGGAGGGGCCACCAATGTAGGCGATTCTTCGATGCCCCAACTCCAGCAGGTGTGATGCCGCGGCCTTGCCTCCGGCCCAGTTGCTGGCGCCAACACTGAAGACATCGGCGGGTGGCGGATTCAGCGGATCCACCACCACGATGGGGATTTGGCGGCGTTTGAACGCCTCCAACTGCGCGGAGCCGAAGGCCGACGTCACCACGATCATGCCGGCACGGCCCTCGTCGAGCAGGCGCTGTGCCCGTTCCTCAGGTCCAAGCGGCGAACCGGCCTGGCGCCCGGTGATGGAAAGGATTACCTCCATGTCCGATACTGCCGCGTGTTCCATCACGCCATTGAGGACCTCCACTCCATAAGCCGAATTCAACGAATCGAAGACCACTTCCACGGCACGATGCTCGGGGATGCTTTTGCGTTGGAGCGGCGACTTGTAGCCGGTGCGCTGTAGTGCTGCCAGAACCCTGGCGCGGGTGGCTTCTGCCACGTCCTCACGGCCGTTGACCACCTTGGAAACGGTGGGCGCAGAGACTCCTACTTCGGCTGCCACCGCGGCCAAGGTGAGTTTGGACGGGCGAGGATCTGGTTCCACAACTCTCCTGCTTTCGAAATATTTCGGATGAGTACAGTGTCCCCGATCAAGATGAAATCCGTCAACGACCCGAGCCACTCCTCTATATGTGGCCACAAAAAGGCCTTGACGGTGATGCGTGTCACGGCTAAATTTGGTGGGCACTTCCGAAAGGATGTTCGAAATATTTCGAAATGTCAATGGATGTGGATGATCGCAGTCGATCGCCTCACCGCGGAGTGTGGCTTTTTAAACGCACAACCGGGCAATCAGCGTCGAGCCCGAAGGACGAATGGAAACTGCACATGAATAATCTCAAGTTGCGCACCGCCGGAATGGCCGTTTCTGCAGCCGCATTGTCGATCGCACTCGTAGCCTGCGGGTCCTCGGGCCCGGCTGGAACAGGAGCCTCGGCGGATTCGGCAACCATGTGGGGACTCACCGGCGGCGACCAGCCTGTTTTCCAAGCATCCGTTGACTCCTGGAACAAGTCACACCCCGACTCCGCCATCAAGCTCGACTTCTTTGCCAACGACGCCTACAAGACCAAGGTGCGTACCGCCGTCGGCGCCGGCCAAGGACCCACACTCGTCTACGGCTGGGGCGGCGGGGTGCTCAAGTCCTACGTCGATGCCGGCCAGGTTGATGATCTGACGGGATTCCTCAAGGAGAACCCCGACGTCCAGAGCCGCTACCTTCCCTCCATTCTTGAGAGCGGCGTGATCGACGGCAAGACCTATGCACTGCCAAACAACAAGGTGCAGCCTGTAGTGCTCTACTTCAACAAAGAAGTCTTCGAGAAGATCGGTGCAGAACCGCCCAAGACCTGGGACGAGCTCATGGCGCTGGTGCCCAAGTTCAAGGCAGCCGGCGTGGCACCTTTCTCCCTGGGCGGCCAGTCCAAGTGGCCGGACCTGATGTGGCTTGAATACCTTGTGGACCGTATCGGCGGTCCTGAAGTCTTCGCCAATATTGCAGCCAACAAGCCGAACGCATGGTCCGACCCCGCCGTGATCGAGGCACTGACCAAGATCCAGGAACTGGTGGACGCCGGCGGCTTCATCAACGGCTTCTCCTCCATTGCCGCTGACAGCAACGCGGACCAAGCCCTGCTGTACACAGGCAAGGCCGCCATGATCCTCCAGGGCAGCTGGATCTACCAAGGCATGAAGAAGGACGCGGCCGACTTCGTCTCCAGCGGAAAGCTCGGATACACCCCCTTCCCCACTGTCGAAGGCGGCAAGGGTGACCCGGCGAACGTTGTGGGCAACCCGTCCAACTTCTGGTCTGTATCTTCCAAGGCCACCGAGGACCAGAAGAAGACCGCCCTGGAGTACGTCAAAGACGGAATGTTCAACGATGAGAACGTCCAAAGCCTGATCGATTCAGGAGCCGTACCAGTGGTCACCGGCATTGAAGACAAGCTCGCTGCCTCCCCTGACAAGGACTTCCTGAGCTACGTCTATGACATGGCCAAGGATGCCCCGGACTTCACACTTTCCTGGGACCAGGCGCTCAGCCCCGCGCAAGGAGATGCCATGCTGGCCAACCTCGACCAGATCTTCCTGAAGAAGATCACTCCTGAGCAGTTCGCCTCCACCATGAACGCGACGATCGGGAAGTAATACGGTGTCCGCAACTACCACCACGCCTCAACGGGCAGTGGGCGCCGAACGTGCCCCAGGCACCCGACGGACCCTGGAAAAGGGTCCGTCAGGGTGGCTGGCCGTCCCGGCCCTCGCGTTCTTCATGCTCTTCGCCATCCTCCCGCTCCTGGGAGTGCTGTTCCTCAGCTTCACCCGCTGGGACGGCCTCGGTGAGATCAAACTCGACGGCCTGTCCAGCTGGAACACGGTCCTAGCCGATCCCGTCACGGGCAACGCCTTGTTGGTGACGGCCAAGATCATGTTCTTCTCGTTCATTGTCCAAGCACCCATCAGCCTGTTGCTCGGTGTCTTCACCGCGGCCAGCCAGAAGTACCGCGCGGCACTGGCCGTCCTGTACTTCGTGCCCCTGCTCCTCTCCTCCGCCGCTGTGGCCATCGCCTTCAAGGCGCTGCTGGACCCAAACTTCGGGCTCGGCCCCGGCCTGGGCCTGCCGATCCTCGCGCAGGACTGGCTGGGCAACTCGGATCTGGTGCTGTTTGTGGTGGTATTCGTGATTGCTTGGCAGTTCGTGCCGTTCCACACACTGATCTACCAAGGCGGCGTGCGACAGATTCCTGCCTCGCTGTACGAGGCTGCCCAAATTGACGGTGCCGGCCGTGTCCAGCAGTTCTTCAACATCACCCTGCCGCAGCTGAAGTACACCATGATCACTTCCTCCACCCTCATGGTGGTGGGTTCCCTGGCGTACTTCGACCTGGTGTTCGTACTGACCGCCGGCGGACCGGGCTACTCCACCAGGCTCCTGCCCCTGCACATGTACCTGACCGGTTTCAAAGCCAACGACATGGGAGCGGCGAGCGCCTTGGGTGTGATCCTCGTTGTCATCGGCCTGGCCCTGGCAGTGTTCCTGCAACGACTCGGCGGCAAGAACCGCAACGCCAGCCAACTGGAAGGTGCGTAATGGCTTCCACCACCCAACTCCCCGCAGCCCCGGCAACAATCCCCGAAAAGGTGACCACCCGCCGTCGGCCTCAACGGCTTGGCCGTTCGCGGCCCAACTTCCTGGGCGGCCTGGGCGGCTGGCTCTGGTTGGCGATCATCATCGTGCCCGTCTACTACGTGGTCATCACCAGCTTGAAGAACCAGGCAGGGTTCTTCACATCCAACCCGATGCTGCCACCGGCAGAGCCAACCCTGGACAACTACAAGCTGGTCCTGGAAAACGACTTCGCCAAGTACTTCACCAACAGCCTCATTGTCACAGTAGGCAGCGTGATTCCGGCACTCTTCGTCGCTTTCATGGCGGCCTACGCCATCGTCCGGGGCAAGGGAAGGTTCCTCAGTTGGACCAACAACGTCTTCCTCCTGGGCCTGGCTATCCCACTGCACGCAACCATCATTCCGATCTACTGGATGATCACCAAGGCCCACATGTACGACACCTTGTTGGCTCTGATCCTGCCCTCCATTGCGTTCGCGATCCCGGTCTCGGTGCTCATCCTGTCCAACTTCATGCGCGATGTTCCCAACGAATTGTTTGAATCGATGCGGCTGGACGGTTGTTCCGATTGGGCCATGATGTGGCGCCTGGCGTTGCCCATGACCAAGCCTGCTGTCATTACGGTTGGCATCTACAACGCACTGCATGTGTGGAACGGTTTCCTGTTCCCGCTGATCCTCACGCAAAGCCCGGACACCAGGGTTCTCCCGTTGTCACTGTGGACCTTCCAGGGTGAGTTCAGTGTCAACATCCCGGCGGTGCTCGCCTCGGTGGTGCTGGCAACGCTGCCGCTGCTGGTGATTTACGTGGTGGCCCGCCGGCAGTTGCTCAGTGGCCTCACCGCAGGTTTCAGCAAGTAGAAAGGATTTACTGATGACCACACCACAACCCTTACGCGTGGGCATGGTGGGCTATGCCTTCATGGGCGCCGCCCACTCGCACGCATGGCGCACGGCACCGCGCTTTTTCGACCTTCCGCTGGCACCTGAACTCACCGCAATGGCGGGCAGGAACGAGGAAAGTGTACGGGCAGCAGCCGGTAAATACGGTTGGGCCTCCATCGAGACCGACTGGCGCCGCCTCATTGAGCGCGACGACATCGACCTCATCGACATCTGCACTCCGGGCAACACCCACGCGGAGATAGCTATCGCAGCGCTGGAAGCCGGTAAGCACGTCCTTTGCGAAAAACCGTTGGCCAACTCCGTGGAGGAAGCCGAGAAGATGACGCTGGTGGCCAAGGCCGCAGCTGAACGCGGTGTGCTCTCCATGTGCGGCTTCAGTTACCGACGCACCCCTGCCTTGGCGCTGGCCAAGAGGATGGTGGACGACGGCCGCTTGGGCGAGATCCGACACGTCCGTGCCCAGTACCTTCAGGACTGGCTCAGTGACGCCGAGGCTCCGCTGACCTGGCGGCTGGACAAGTCCAAATCCGGGTCCGGCTCGCTCGGCGACATCGGCGCGCACAGCATCGATGCCGCGCAATGGATCACCGGGCTCAACATCACCGGGGTCTCCGCTCTGCTGGAGACGTTCGTGAAGGAGCGCCCGGTAGGCGGTGACTTCGTGGGTCTGGGCGGCCACGGCGGCGCTGACGGGCCGCGCGGCCCGGTGACCGTGGACGACGCCGCGCTGTTCACCGCCCGTTTTGAGGCCAAGCACGACGGCGGCGCTGACGCCGGCTCACGCGCCACTGGCGCTTCCGGCCCCATTGGCATTTTCGAAGCCACCCGTTTTGCCTTGGGACGCAAGAACGCCATGCGCCTGGAACTCAACGGCACCAAGGGGTCCATCGCTTTCGACTTCGAGGACATGAACTCGCTGCAGTTCTACGATTCTGCCTTGGAACCCGATGCAGGCTTCCGAAAGATCATGGTCACCGAACCCTCTCACCCCTACGCCGCCAACTGGTGGCCCACCGGGCATGGTCTCGGTTATGAGCACGGTTTTACTCATCAGGTGGTGGACCTTGTGACAGCCATCGGCGCAGGCGAGCAGCCCTCGCCGTCGTTCGCTGACGCGTTGCAGGTGCAGAAGGTCCTGGCCGCGGTGGAGGCCAGCGCAGACAATGCCAGCCGCTGGCAGAACATCTGACTGATATGAATACGCCCGATACGAAGGAAACCATGACAAGCAACAACAAGACAGCGCTGGTGGTTCGCGGCGGTTGGGACGGACACCAGCCGGTGGAAGCCACGGAGCTGTTCATTCCCTATCTGAAGGACAACGGCTACGACGTCCGGGTGGAGGAATCGCCCAAGATCTACGCCGATCCCGACTACATGGCCGGAGTGGACCTGATCGTGCAATGCATGACCATGACCACCATCGAGAAGGATGAGTTCGAGGGCCTGCGCACCGCCGTCGAAAACGGCACCGGCCTGGCGGGATGGCACGGTGGCATCGCCGACTCCTACCGCAACAACTCGGACTACCTTCACCTGATCGGCGGCCAGTTCGCCTGCCACCCAGGCAAGCATGCCGACGAGCGGGTCGGGGAGCAATCAGACAATTACGTTCCCTACACCGTCAACATGTTGCCCGCTGCATCCGAACACCCCATCACCCAGGGAATCGGCGACTTCGACCTCGTCACGGAGCAGTACTGGGTCCTGTCCGACGACTACATCGATGTGCTGGCCACCACCACCCAGAAAGTCCGCGAGTGGGACCCGTGGAACCGTGAGGTCACCTCGCCCGCCATCTGGACCCGTCAATGGGGCACGGGCAGAATTTTCGTCTGCACCCCGGGCCACCGCGTGGAAATCCTCCAGGACAACAACGTCCGTACCATCATTGAAAGGGGCATGCTGTGGGCGTCTCGATAACCCCTGCCAAGCCGCTAAACGTCGGAGTCATCGGGTGCGGCGCCATCATTGCCCAGTACCTGAGCAACTTCCGCCGGCTGGATCCCATCAACCTGGTGGCCGTAGCGGACCTTGACCCGGCGCGGGCGCAGGCCGTGGCCGACTCCTACGATGGTGTCCGGGCGCTGTCCGTGGACGAACTCCTGGCAGCGGACGATGTGGACCTCGTCCTGAACTTGACCATCCCTGCGGCCCACGCGGACATCGCGCTCAAAGCAATCGCCGCCGGCAAGTCGGTCTACGGTGAAAAGCCGTTGGCGGCTACAACGGCTGAGGCCAGGGAGGTACTTGCGGCCGCCGCAGCAGCGGGGGTTGTGGTTGGTTGCGCACCGGACACCGTGCTGGGTACTGGCATCCAGACTGCCCGTAAAGCGATCGACGACGGTCTGATCGGCGCCCCCGTCTCCGCCACTGCAACCATGGCGACGCCGGGGCATGAGCGTTGGCACCCAAACCCGGACTTCTACTACCAGCCCGGAGGTGGACCGTTACTGGACATGGGTCCGTACTACGTCTCGGCGCTGGTCACACTTCTCGGTCCTGTGGTGTCAGTGGTGGGTGCTGCCAGCCACACGCGCAGCCAACGCACCATTGGTTCGGGCCCGCGTGAGGGACAGGTGGTCCCGGTGGACATCGACTCGCACGTCACCGGGGTTCTGGTCCATGAGTCCGGCGCCTTGTCCACCCTCTTCATGAGCTTTGACGCCGTGAAAACCAAGAGCCCCAACATCGAGATCCACGGTGAAAAGGGGTCACTCATCGTGCCGGATCCCAACCACTTCGACGGCGACGTGCAGCTCTTTGCACTCGGCGCCGAGGACTGGGAAACACTGCCCGTCTCCGCCGGGTATGTGGACTCCGGACGTGGCTTCGGCATCGCCGACCTCGCAGCAACTCCACCCGGACAGGAACCACGCGCCGGCGGCCGGCTCGCTTTCCACGCTTTGGACATCATGGAATCTGTGCTGGAATCAGCCAAGAGCGGCCAATCGGTCGCCATCAAGAGCACGGCCTCGCGGCCCGCTGGGGTTGAACTGGTGGAACTGACGGAAGTCTCGACGCCGGTACGCGCCTAGCGCCCTGGCCACCCTAACGAATCCGGCCCCTGTTTGCCCACCTCGCCGTTCTATGGTGTGTGGGACAAACAAAGGCCGGATTCGTCGTTAGTGTCTTGCACGGCGGAGCGTCGCTTCCGCGTGCTTAAGGATGGGGCCGTCGATCATCTTCCCCTTGAACTGGAACACACCTGTGCCTGCCGCAGCCGCCGCTTCAAGAAGTTCCGTGGCTTGGGCTACGGCTTCGTCGGTGGGCGCGTAGGCCTCCCGGACCACGGCCACCTGGTTCGGGTGGATGCAGGCTTTCGCTCCGAAGCCACTGGAAACGGCATCCCGGGACTCGGCGGACAAACCCTCAAGGTCCGGGATATTCACGTACACGGAATCGATGGCTTCCTTACCGGCGGCCTTCGCGGCAAGCAGCACGGCGGACCGTGAGTGCAGCGCGACAGCCCGGTACCCGCCGTCGTCGTTCCTGCTGGAGAGGCCACCCAGGGAAGCCAGCAGGTCCTCGGCACCCCACATCAGACCCACGACGTTCGGCTCGGCGGCGATCGAAGCAGCATTGACGATGCCTGCCGCGGTTTCACACAGCGCGATGACCTGATAACCCTCTAAAGACCTGAGCTGCTCCGCACTCTCCGCCTTTGCCAACATGACGTTGCGGTAGGGCGTCCTGGCCAGAGCCTCAAGATCGAGCTCGAACTCCTGCGTCCCCACGGGATTCACCCGAACAATGGTGCGGCTTGGCTCAAGTCCGCCTGTACCTTGCTCTGCGGAACCTGCCTGTTCAAGAATCGCTTCGCGGGCCCCCTTCTTGTCCGCCGGTGCCACGGCGTCCTCGAGATCCAGGATGACGGCATCGGAACGCTCAGATGCCTTCCCGAAGCGCTCCGGCCGGTCTGCAGGGCAGAACAAGAGGGCCGGACCCATGGTAAACGGAAGAACCGCCGTGGTGGACGAGTCGGTGGAGGGCATGCGGATTCCTTGCTGCTGAAGTGCTGACACGAACGGAAAACTATGACTGGGCGGCGTGCGCTTCTTTGGTCCACATCAGGCAGGTCCGGGTGGCCAAGGCAACCACTGTCCCGTCTTGATTACGGCCAGTGTGCTGCATGGTGGCCACTCCTTGCCCGGGGCGGGACGAGGACAGCCGCTTTCCCGTGATCACCGTTTCCGTGTACAGGGTATCGCCGTGATACAGCGGGTGCGGAAAAGTGACATCCGTCAGTCCGAGCTGCGCAATGATGGTTCCCTGGGTCAGCTGGGTCACCGACTGCCCCACCATGGTGGACAGAGTAAACATGGAGTTCATGAGCCGCTGCCCGAACGGCTGACCGGAACTCCATGCCGCGTCCAGATGCAGCGCTTGCGTGTTCATGGTCATGGTGGTGAAGAGGACATTGTCCGTCTCCGTGACGGTGCGTCCGGGTTTGTGGGCATAGATCACGCCCTCTTCAAGTTCATCGAAATACAGCCCACGCTGCTCCACCACCCGCGTCATACAGTGAGCTCCTGGTCTTCCTCGAACAGCTCGGCCCCTGTAGCGGCCAGGACGTCCTCAAGCGTGACGTTGGGCGCCAACTCGCGGAGGACCAAGCGTGGGTCACCTTCGTCCTTAACGACGTCGATGACTGCCAGGTCAGTGATGATGCGGTCCACACACCCCTTTCCTGTGAGCGGCAGCGTGCAGTCCTGGACGATTTTCGGCCTGCCGCTGCGGTCCATGTGTTCCATCATGACAATGACCTTCTTGGCGCCGAACACCAGGTCCATGGCACCACCCATGCCCTTGACCATCTTGCCTGGAATCATCCAGTTGGCCAGGTCACCGTTCGCGGCCACCTCCATGGCACCCAACACAGCGACGTCCACATGTCCGCCGCGGATCATGCCGAAGGACGACGCCGAGTCGAAGAACGCAGCACCCGCATTCGTGGTCACGGTTTCCTTTCCGGCGTTGATCAGGTCCGGATCCACCTTGTCCTCAGCCGGGTACGGGCCCACTCCCAGAATCCCGTTCTCAGAGTGAAGAATGACCTCCACGCCGTCCGGAATGTAGTTGGGGATCAGAGTGGGCATCCCGATTCCCAGGTTCACGTATTGCCCGTTGGTGAGTTCCTTGGCCACGCGGGCGGCCAGTTCGTTGCGGGTCCAGCCTTTGGCCTCGTGATGTTCGACGTCGGCGCGACGGTATTCGTGCCGGACGGCTTCGGGACGGGGCGGGATGTCCTGGTACGTGTTGTCCGTCATCGTGCCGCTCCTGCCTGGTCTGTTCCGGATTGGGCTGTTCCGGACTGGCCTGGTCCGGACTGGCCTGGTCCGCTACTGGGGGCCAGCGCTACCGTGCGCTTTTCTATCCGCTTCTCGTTTGAGGTAGCCACCACCACCCGTTGGACGAAAATCCCCGGCGTATGGATATGCTCCGGGTCCAGCTCGCCGGGTTCCACCAACTCCTCCACTTCGGCGATGGTGGTCCTTGCCGCCATGGCACAGAGGGGGTTGAAGTTCATGGCTGTCGCGTGGAAAACGAGGTTGCCGTGACGGTCACCCTTCCAGGCATGGACCAGGCCGAAATCAGGTGTCAGGGACTCTTCCAGCACATAGTCCGCGTCATTGAAGGTCCGTACCTCTTTCGGCGACGAGGCCAGCGCAACGTTCCCTTCGGCGTCGTACTTCTGCGGGAGGCCACCTTCGGACACCTGGGTTCCCACACCTGCCTTGGTGTAGAACGCAGGAATGCCGGCGCCACCGGCGCGGAGCTTCTCGGCCAGGGTGCCCTGTGGAGTGAGGACTACTTCCAACTCCCCCGCCAGGTACTGCCGGGCAAATTCCTTGTTCTCGCCCACGTACGAACTGATGGTCCGTCTGATTCGACCATCCTTAAGGAGAATGCCAAGGCCCCAGTCGTCCACCCCGCAGTTGTTGCTGACCGTCTCAAGATCGGCGGTGCCTTGGCTGTGCAGGGCTTCGATCAGGGAGACGGGGATACCGCATAAGCCGAAACCTCCCACCGCTAGCGAGGCTCCGTCCGGGATGTCCTTCACCGCTTCCGCGGCGCTGGCAACAACCTTGTCAATCATCCTTGATCCTTCCCTGCCACTGCCGACCCACGTACGGTTACAGACCCAGCTCGCGGGCGATGAGCATCAACTGGACTTCGGTGGTGCCCTCCCCGATTTCAAGGATCTTGGAATCGCGGTAATGGCGTGCCACCGTGAATTCGTTGATGAAGCCATAGCCGCCGAACACCTGGGTGGCGTCCCGCGCGTTGTCCATGGCTGCCTCGCCTGCGACCATCTTAGCGATGGCCGCTTCAGTCTTGAACGGCTTGCCCGCCAGCATCCTGGAGGCGGCGTCGTAGTAGGCAAGGCGGGCAGTGTGGGCCCTTGCCTGCATGCGAGCGATCTTGAACTGGATGGCCTGGTACTTGCCGATGTTCTGCCCGAACGCGCTGCGTTCCTTGGCATACTTCACCGACAAGTCCACGCAACCTTGAGCCGCGCCGGTGGCCAGCGCAGCGATCGCGATGCGGCCCTCGTCCAGGATGGAAAGGAAGTTCGCGTAGCCGCGGCCGCGCTCACCCAGCAGGTTCGCTTCAGGAACCCGGACATTGTCCAGGGTGAGCGGGTGGGTGTCGGAAGCGTTCCATCCCACCTTGTTGTACGGCTTTTCTGCAGTGAACCCGGGCGTGTCCGTGGGGACAAGGATGGTGGAGATTTCCTTCTTGGTGCTGCCGTCGGCATTCTCCTTTTTGCCCGTTACTGCCGTGACGGTGACCAGTGTGGTGATGTCCGTACCGGAGTTGGTAATGAACTCCTTATTGCCGTTGATCACCCATTCGCCGTTTTCCACGTGGGCGTTGGTCTTGGTACCGCCGGCATCCGAACCGGCTTCGCGCTCAGTCAAGCCAAACCCAGCCAAAGAACGTCCGGATGCCAACTGTGGCAGCCACTCTTGCTTCTGTTCCTCCGTGCCGAAGCGGAACACCGGCATGGCGCCCAGGGACACTCCGGCTTCGAGGGTGATGGCCGCCGACTGGTCCACGCGTCCCAGCTGCTCCAAGGCCAAGGCAAGGGCGAAGTAGTCTCCGCCCATCCCGCCAAACTCTTCGGGGAACGGCAGGCCAAACAGGCCCATCTCCCCCATCTGCTTCACAACCTCGTAGGGGAAGCTGTGCTCTTCATCGTGCTTGGCGGAGACCGGTGCCACAACTTCGTCGGCAAACTCGCGGACGGAGTCGCTGAGGTCCTGGTACTCCTCATTCAGGTCAAACGTGCTCATGACTGGACTTCCTTGTCTGTGTTCTTGTCTGTGGTGGCCGTGTCGTCTGCGGCGTCAGCTACGTGAATGGTGGCGAGCACCTGGTCGGCTTTGACCAAATCGCCGGGTTTGCTGGTGAGGTGGACGGTTCCAGCAACGGAGGCCACCAGTTGGTGCTCCATCTTCATCGCTTCGACGGCAAGGAGGGCTTGGCCTTCCTCCACGGAATCTCCGTCGGCCACGGACACGGACACCACCGTCCCGGGCATGGGTGAGCGCACCTCCGGATCGGCCACGCCTTCTTCGCGCTGGATGCCGGCGAGCATCCGCCGTAGGCGCTCTGCCCGGTCCAGGACCTCGAGCCGGCAGGACCAGCCATCGTTGCCCACGTACAGCTCGCGGACACCGGCCGTCACACCCGGCGCCATCCCAACCGCGAAGGTGACCAAGCCGCCGTCGAACTCCAAAGCGACGCTGTTGTCGCTGCGGTCCGCCACCCGAACGCTGACCGGGTCCCCGCCGTCGACCATTGCCGATACGGTGCCGCGCTGTTCGGTGTTGGACACCGTCTCGGTGATGGACACCGTTGCGATTTCACCGCCCGGAATGCCAAACGTGGCTGTCCACGCGCCGCGGGCGCCGACGCGCCAGGCATCGGGAGTCTTCCACGCGTCACCGGCGAGCGCCGGGCCGGTGCGCTCCAGCCACAGTGTGAGAGCGGCGGCGATCAGTTCCCTGGGACCAGCATGCCGGAACTCCATGGACGGCAGCCTGCGCTCAATCAGCCCGGTGTCGAGGCGCCCGGCCCGGACGTCGGGATCGTTGATCAGCAGGCGCAGGTACTCCACATTCGTGTCCACGCCCAGCAGCGTGTAGCGGCCAAGGGCAGCGTCGAGGGTATCCAGCGCCGCTGCCCTGTCCTCGCCCCACGCGATGATCTTGGCGAGCATGGGGTCGTAGTCGCCCGTGATTTCCAGGGTGTCCCGCATTGCGGAGTCAATGCGCACGTTGGCGTGGGCGCGTTGCTGACCGGAGACGGTTTCATCCGCTGCGCCCTGCTCGGCGAGCGCCACAATGCGACCCATCGACGGCATGAAGTTCCGCTCCGGCACCTCAGCATAGACCCGCGCCTCCACAGCGTGGCCATTAAGTACGACGTCGGACTGCGCCACGGTGAGCACTTCACCGGCGGCGATCCTCACCTGCCATTCCACGAGGTCGATGCCCGTGACCATCTCCGTGACGGGATGCTCCACCTGCAACCGGGTGTTCATCTCCATGAAGAAGAACTCGTCGGGGTGCTCATCGGACACCAGGAACTCTACGGTTCCCGCGCCGCTGTAATTGACCGAACGCGCTGCGTTGCACGCCGCCTCGCCAATACGGGCCCGTTCCTCCGCACCGTCCGGCAATGATTCGAACAGGGCAGACGGGGCTTCCTCAATGACCTTCTGGTGACGGCGTTGGAGGGAGCACTCGCGCTCGCCGAGGTGGATGACGTTGCCGTGGTTGTCGGCCAGGACCTGGACCTCGATGTGACGGGGTGCGCGAATGAGCCTTTCCAGGAAAAGGGTGTCGTCACCGAAAGCGGACGCTGCCACGCGCCTTGCCGTTGCGAGCGTGGAGGCCATGTCCTCGGGCCGTTCCACCACGTGCATGCCTTTGCCGCCGCCACCTGCAGAGGGCTTGATCAGCAAGGGGAAACCGACCCCCGGCGCCGCCTCGATCAACTCCTGATCGGAGAGTCCGGGCTTGGCGATGCCGGGGACGCACGGAACGTCGTAGGCCATCACGTGGTTCTTGGACCGGATCTTGTCGCCCATGACCTCGATGGCACCGATGCCGGGTCCGATGAACGTGATGCCCGCAGCGTCCAGCGCTTTGGCGAACTCCACGTTCTCGGACAGGAAGCCATAGCCCGGGTGGACTGCCTCCGCCCCGCTCCTACGGCACGCGTCGATGATGGCGTCGATCTTCAAGTAGCTTTCCGCGGGTGCCGTGCCACCTATGGCGACGGCGGTATCGGCGAGGGTCACGTGCTTGGCGTCTTTGTCCGCGTCCGAGTACACGGCGATGGAGCGGATTCCCATCTCCTTTAGTGTCCGGATGACGCGGCAGGCGATCTCACCACGGTTGGCAACGAGGACGGCACCGAAGGTTCTGGAGTCTACTGCCGTGCTGCCTGGGGCTGTGGTTGTTGTTGGCAGGGTCATGATCACATCCTGAAGAGACCGAAGGAGGTCTCGGGCAGTTGTTGGCGGGAGACGACGTCCAGGGCCATTCCCAGGACACGCCGCGTGTCAGCGGGGTCGATAATGCCGTCGTCCCATAGGCGCGCAGTGGAGTAGTACGGACTGCCTTGGTCCTCATACTGTTGCCTGATGGGAGCTTTGAAAGCTTCCTCGTCCTCGGCGGACCATTCTTCGCCCGCAGCCTCGTACTGGTCCCTCTTGACGGTTGCCAGCACGCTGGAGGCTTGGTTTCCTCCCATGACGGAGATCCGGGCCGCCGGCCACATCCACAGGAACCGTGGCGAATAGGCCCGGCCGCACATGGAGTAGTTGCCCGCACCGAAGGAACCACCGATGACCACTGTCAGCTTGGGCACCCGAGCCGTGGCCACTGCGGTGACCATCTTGGCGCCGTTCTTGGCGATGCCGCCCTGTTCGTAGTCTTTGCCCACCATGAAACCGGAGAGATTCTGCAGGAAGATCAAAGGAATGCCGCGCTGATCGCAGAGCTCAATGAAATGGGCGCCCTTCAGGGACGATTCACTGAAGAGGACACCGTTGTTGGCCACGATGCCCACCGGGTGGCCGTGCAGGTGCGCGAAGCCGGTCACCAGCGTGGTGCCGTAGTTCTTTTTGAACTCGTGGAATTCGGAACCATCCACCAGTCTCGCGATGACTTCGCGGACGTCGTACTGGGCGTTGACGTCCGTGGGAACCACGCCGTAGATCTCTGAGGGATCGACGACGGGCGGCAGGACGACGTCGGACACGTCCCATGCCGGCTGCGCCGGCTTCGGTAACGTCGACACGATATCCCGCACGATCTCCAGCGCATGTTGGTCGTTCTCGGCCAGGTGGTCCGTGACCCCGGAAATCCGGGAGTGCACGTCGCCGCCGCCCAGTTCCTCGGCGGTAACGATCTCGCCGATGGCTGCTTTGACCAAGGGCGGGCCACCCAGGAAGATGGTGCCCTGGTTCCGGACGATGACCGTCTCGTCGCTCATGGCGGGAACATAGGCACCGCCGGCCGTGCACGATCCCATGACGGAGGCGATCTGCGGGATCTTGGCCGCGGACATTCTGGCCTGGTTGTAGAAGATCCGGCCGAAGTGCTCCTTATCCGGGAAGACCTCGTCCTGCTTGGGCAGGAATGCACCCCCGGAATCCACCAGGTAGACGCAGGGGAGCTTGTTCTCCAAAGCGATTTCCTGAGCCCGGAGGTGCTTCTTCACCGTCATGGGATAGTAAGTGCCGCCCTTGACCGTGGCGTCATTGGAGATCACCAGGACATGACGTCCATGGACCAAACCAATGCCCGCAATAACCCCGGCACCCGGGGAATCATCGTTGTACATGCCGTTCGCAGCCAAGGGTGCAATCTCAAGGAACGGGCTGCCATCATCGAGCAGGTAGTCGATGCGTTCCCTCGGAAGAAGCTTTCCGCGGGCGATATGCCGCTCCCGGGACTTTGCCGGACCGCCGAGGGCCGACGCCGCCAAGCGTTCCCTCAATTCCTTCACCAAGGACAGTTGCGCCTCCTGGTTGGCTTCAAAGGTGCCACTGGCGGCTCCCGTCAGGCTGGCGATTGTCTCCATTGACCCCTGTTCCATTCCCGGCCACAGGCCATTTCGGTTAGTGCCACGTAACTGAAATTTAGGTTAGTCTGTATTAACTGTGATGTCCAGCACAGTCGGTCCCGACAGTGGGTCGGGCGGGGCTGACGCAAGGAGGAAAACGTGACCGGAGGTCCGGAAGCAAGCATCAATGGCACGCGCACCGCCGCTACACAACGCGGCCAGGCAAAGGAGCTCCGCAGATTGGCCCTGTTGTCCGCTGCAGCAGGACTTTTCGCCGAAAACGGCTTTACCCGCGTGTCGCTTGAGGACCTCGGAGCAGCAGCAGGTGTCAGCGGACCCGCCGTGTACCGGCATTTTCCCGGCAAGCAAGCCGTCCTCGGCGAGCTTCTTCTCAGCGTCAGCCGCGACCTCCTGGACGGCGGATTGCGGGTGGTATCGGAATCGGACGATCCCCGGTCCGCGCTGAAAGGCCTGATCCAGTTTCAGGTTGATTTCGCGCTCAGCAATCCTGACGTCATCCGTGTCCAGGACCGGGACTTCGGAAGTCTCAGCGACGCCGACCAAGCCGAAGTCAGATCCCTCCAGCGCAGTTACGTCGAAACTTGGGTTGACGTCCTGGCCCGTATTCACACGGACGCAGATGTCCCCGGCCTCCGGGTCCGGGCACACGCAGCCTTTGGATTGATCAATTCCACACCCCACTCGGTGCGTCATCACGGCAGGAAGATCGCTGTAAAGTCGGCCAGGCCCATCCTGGAACAGATGGCTTTGGCGGCTCTGACGTCGGCCTGATTTTCCGGCGGTAGGGGGGCGTCCTTGAACGTTGCGCTAAAAATGTCAGACCCCGATGAAATGATTTTTTCATGGAGAAATTGGCGCAGTCGATGGCATCATGGGCGGAATCGTCCCCTGCTGTTGCTGCCCTGACTGCGATACGGTCACGACACTTCTTGAGCATGCCGGACTTGGTTAAGGCCGGGTTCAAGGATTCGACGGCGCCAGCCACCGTTACCTGTTACTTCCATGACGCCGGGCTGCTCAAGGGCCCGGCCGAATCCGCTCCGACGTCTGATGCACCCGCCCAAAGCGCCGGATTGATCCCGGCCGTCCAGCTGATCCAAAGTCTCTATACAGAGGCGCCCGAGCATCTTTCGGCTGCCAGGCCGGACCTGACGGCGCTTCTTGATGACAGCGCGGCACTTCTGGTCTCCGCACGCTTGTCCGCTGCCGACGAGGCTTCCCAGTTGGGGTTTGTTGAGGCGGCTGATTTCGCTGGCAGGGTCGAGGAGATCTCCCGGTCGGTGGAGTACTTGCAGCTGGTTGCTGCGCAGGCGGTGGAACGGACCCGGAAGG
>NZ_JBXALT010000016.1:0-99441 GCF_058799755.1 Arthrobacter sp. GW822-FHT05G07
TGGGGATCGTCCGGCACGCGATGGTGAGCGTCGCCCCTTCAACAACGACCGTGACCGCAAGCCTTTCGGCGACCGTGACCGCAAGCCTTTCGGCGACCGCCCCGAGCGTGGCGGCGAACGTCGTTCCTTCGGCGGCGACCGCCCCGAGCGTGGCGGCTCGTGGGAAGAACGTCCGGCCAGGGTGCCGAACGCCAAGGACATCCGCAGCGCCAACCGTCCCGACCGCGAGCGTTCTCCTGAAATTGACGAAGACGTCACGGGCAAGGAACTCGACCGCGCCACGGGCCACCAGATCAAGACCCTCGAGGAGCAGAGCGCGGGGTGGGTCGCAAAGCACTTGGTCATGGCCGGACGCTTGATCGACATCGAGCCCGAGCTCGCCTTCCAGCACGCCCTTGCTGCAAGCCGCCGCGGCGGTCGACTCTCGGCCGTGCGTGAAGCGGTTGGCCTGACTGCTTACGCTGCCGGTCACTATGGTGAGGCTCTGCGTGAATTCCGCACGTACCGCCGCATCAGTGGCTCCAACGTGCATTTGCCGGTGATGGCTGACTGCGAGCGTGGCCTTGGCCGCCCTGATCGCGCGTTGGACATGGTCCGCTCTCCCGAAGCCCAGGATCTTGACGCTCCGGGCAAGGTTGAGCTTGCGATCGTGGCCTCGGGTGCTCGTGCCGATCTCAACCAGTTGGATGCTGCTGTCAGCGAGCTTGAGATCCCGCAACTGGACATCAACCGGGCATTCTCGTACAGCCCGCGTCTGTTCCGTGCATACGCTGAGGCTTTGAGCGCGGTGGGTCGAACCGAGGAAGCGGACAAGTGGGCCCGCCAGGCGCTGGTTGCTGAGAACGCTTTGGGTGTGGGCGATTTTGCGGAGCCCGAGATTCTTGACCTTGGCTGGGACGAGCAGGAAGAAGCAGCTGCGCGTAAGCCGCGTTTCGAGAAGCCGGCCCCGGACGCCGACGTCGTGAAGCCTGAGACGGAGACGGTCATCGTTGAGGCGGCAGCTGCTGACGTCGAGCGTGATGACGTTGAGCTTGATGATGCCGAATCGGATTACTTCGAGTCGGATGACGCGGAATCGGACATCGATTCCGCGGAAGAAGACGCAGAGGCAAAAGACGAAGACACCGAGAACGAGGGCTCCGACTCCCAGCATGACTGATTCACTGATCTCACTGTTTGATGCTGTCCTTTCAGATCTGGACGGGGTGGTCTATGCAGGACCCCACGCCATCCCTGGGGCTGTGGAGTCATTGCAGCGTCTCGAAACCGTAGGCGTTGGCCTGGGTTATGTGACCAACAATGCCTCCCGCACCCCGGCCCAGGTCGCGGCGCATCTACGTGAGCTTGGCGCGCCGGCTGAGGACCATCAAGTGGTCAGTTCCTCCCAGGCAGCAGGGGAGCTTCTGGCTTCCATGCTGCCTGCGGGGGCGCATGTCCTCATCACGGGCAGTGCGGCTTTGGCCCATGAGATCGAATTGGCGGGCCTGAAACCCGTGCACAGTGCCGCCGAATCCCCGGTTGCCGTTGTCCAGGGGTTCAACCCGGAGATTGGCTGGAAGGATCTCGCGGAGGCGTCGTATGTTGTGGCCGGGGGAGCCATGTGGTTTGCCACCAACACGGACATGTCCATCCCGCAGGCCCGCGGCATGGCCCCCGGGAATGGAACGCTGGTTGCCGCTGTGGCGGCCGCCACGGGAAAGACGCCGCTGGTGGCCGGTAAGCCTGAGGCCCCTCTTTTCCACGCAGCGGCCAAACGGCTTAAGGCCGACCGTCCGCTGGTTGTGGGCGACCGTCTGGACACCGACATCCTGGGCGGCAACCGTGCAGGATTTGCGACGGCGGCCGTCCTCACCGGAGTGGACACCACCCACACCATCATTGCTGCACGAACGGATGAACGTCCGGACTACCTCCTGGCAGACCTGGCGGGCTTGTACGCACCGTATCCGGAGGTTGTCAGCGACGCCGGTATGTTCCGTTGCGGCGCAGCCACTGCAGTTGCCGGGGACGGGATTGTCACGGTGACTGGCCTCGAGGGTGACCTCGACGCGTGGCGGGCGGCATGCGCGGCGTGGTGGGCAGCTGTTCCGGACACGGACGTGGCGCAAACGCCGCAGCTGGTGTGGCGAAATCACTAGACTGGTGCGATGACCGAGCCCCAACATTCCGAATCGGAACATCCCGATCCGGAACGACCTGCAGTTCAGTGGCCTGACACGGCAAGCCCCACGGGGGATCCCTTGGTGGACAAGGCCCTCGGCCTGCTGGACGGCGTGGCGGAGTCACCCGTACAGGACCATGGGGAGCTGTACACCGGCATCCATGACGCTTTGTTGGAAGCTTTGGATGCCGAACCAGGGCTCCCGGCGGTCCCACAAAGCACCCCCCGCCCGGAAAGCGACAGCTAACGCATGCCAAGACTTGATCAGGAACTCGTCACCCGCGGGCTGGCGAGGTCTCGTACCCATGCCGCCAAGCTCATTAGCGACGGCAAGGTCAGCTCGGGCGGCCACGTTCTCGTCAAAGCTGCCCATCAAGTGGATGCCCGGACGGAATTGGATGTCGAGGCCCATCTGGAGGACATCTACGCAAGCCGCGCCGGGCACAAGCTGGCCGGCGCGCTGAAGGTGTTTCCCGGCGTCGTGGTTTCCGGTAAGCGGTGTCTCGACGCCGGTGCCTCCACGGGCGGTTTCACTGACGTTTTGCTCCGGCAAGGTGCCGCCCAGGTGGTGGCGGTGGACGTGGGGCACGGCCAGCTGGTGCCGCACCTTCGGGAGGATCCCAGAGTGGAGGTCCACGAGGGCCTCAACGTCCGGTATATGACGCCGGAGGAGATCGGCGGTCCAGCGAAACTGACTGTGGCCGATTTGTCCTTCATTTCGTTGACACTGGTTGTGGGACCCCTTGCCCAGTGCACGGAGCCGGGCGGTGATTTGGTCCTCATGGTCAAGCCGCAATTCGAGGTGGGCAAGGAGCGTCTGAGCCGAACCGGCGTGGTGTCGTCGGAGAATGAACGACGCCGGGCCGTGGCGCAGGTTGCCCGGGCGGCAGTGGATGCCGGCCTTGAACTTCAGGACCTCGCACCCAGCCCGCTTCCGGGCCAGGACGGAAATGTTGAATACTTCCTGTGGATGAAGCGCAGGATGTCCACGGCGTTGCCTAAGATCGAAGAGCGGGACGAGGACGTTGCTGCGTTGATCAAGAAACTCTGGCCGAACCACTAGAAAGCAGAACCCGATGAGCAGGCGTGTACTTGTCCTTGCCCACACAGGGCGGGAGGAATCGCTCCGCGCAGCGTGGGATGCCTGTACGCAACTGCATTCCTCAGGCTTGGTTCCCGTGCTGCAGAAATCCGAACTTGCAGATATTGAACGATTCTTCGGCGCCCTTGATACGCCCATCGAGATCCTCAACGATCACGTCAATCTTGAGGAGGTGGAGCTGGTGATGGTCCTCGGCGGCGACGGCACCATCTTGAGGGCTGCCGAACTGGTGCGCGAGGTGGACGTCCCGCTGCTGGGCGTGAACCTGGGGCATGTGGGCTTCCTGGCGGAAAGTGAACGCGCCGATCTGGCCCAGACAGTGGAGTGGATAGCCAGCCGCCAGTACACGGTGGAAGAACGCATGACCATCGATGTCCAGGTGTGGGTCAAGGGTCAGAAGATTTGGCACACGTGGGCTTTGAATGAGGCTGCCATTGAGAAGGCCAACCGCGAACGCATGTTGGAGGTTGTCACCGAGGTGGACGAGCGTCCTCTGACGTCGTTCGGCTGCGATGGTGTTGTCCTCGCAACGCCCACGGGTTCCACGGCTTACGCTTTCTCTTCAGGCGGGCCCGTGGTGTGGCCGGAGGTCGAAGCTTTGGTCATTGTCCCGATTAGTGCCCACGCGCTTTTTGCCAAGCCTTTGGTGGTGTCTCCGCGCTCCAAGTTGGCGGTTGAAATCATGAACCGGACCGACGCCTTGGGGGTTCTTTGGTGTGATGGGCGGCGTTCGGTGGACCTCCCGCCGGGAGCACGCGTTGAAGTAACCCGTTCGGCCACCCCGGTGCGGCTCGCACGGACCCATAAGACTCCGTTCTCGGCCCGGCTTGTCCGCAAGTTCCAGCTTCCCATCCACGGTTGGCGCGGCCCGGCCCCTCGGAGCGGTGAAGTTCATACCGGTCCCATCCCCGTCATCCGGACCTTGTCACCGGCTCCGTTGCCCAGCCCCCGGGACTCCGAGACGTCCCAGGACCTGGGGCACGGTGAGCCATCAGACCCCACGAATGCGAAGTGAAACATGCTCGAAGAACTCCGAATCCGTGACCTTGGCGTCATAACCGACGCCGCCCTTCCTCTTGGACCTGGCCTCAGCGTGGTCACCGGTGAAACCGGTGCGGGCAAGACCATGGTGGTGACCGCCGTCGGGCTTCTTCTCGGTGCCCGTTCGGACGCCGGCGCGGTGCGAAGCGGTGCCAAGTCCGCTTCGGCCGAGGCTGTTCTTAAGCTCGATCCCGCGCACAGCGCTGTGGAACGCGCCAAGGAGGCAGGCGGCGAGGCAGAAGAGTTCGACGGCGTCGCTGAGCTCCTGCTTGCCCGCACCGTGGGTGCCGATGGGCGCAGCCGGGCTTATGTTGGCGGGCGCGCGGCACCTGTGGGGGTTCTTGCAGAGCTGGGCGAGAGTTTGGTGGTGGTCCATGGCCAGTCGGACCAGATCCGGCTCAAGAGTGCCACCGCGCAGCGGCACGCCTTGGACAGATTTGCCGGAGCACCCCTGGCCAAATCTCTGGGGGAGTACCAGGAGCTGTTCAACCACTGGAAAGCCATCCAGGCCGAACTGGAGACGCTGCGCAGCGAAGCCCGCGAGCGTTTGCGCGAGGCTGAGTCGCTGGACGCCGCCCTCAAGGAAATTGACGAGGTGGATCCCCAACCGGGTGAAGACGAGACACTCAAAGCCGAGGCTGTAAAACTGGCCAACGTGGAAGAACTGCGTTTGGCGGCGGCTGCGGCCCATGAGTCCCTCATCGCCGAGGAATTCGGGGACGCCGGCGACGCAACCACCATGGTGGATGCGGCCAAGCGGACCCTGGAGCATGTGGCTGAGCATGACGAGGAACTTCGTTCCGCAGCAACCCGGCTGGCGGAGGTCGGCTTCCTCCTTAATGACATCGCCGCCGAGCTCTCCAGTTACCAGGCGGCCTTGGACAGCGAAGGCCCTGAGCGGCTCTCCGAAATCGAGGAACGCCGGGCTTCCCTTGCCAAGCTGATCCGCAAGTATGCCCCGAGCATTGATGAAGTGCTTGAGTGGGCAGCGACTGCGAGGACCCGCCTTGATGAGTTGCAGGATGACTCCACTCGGATCGAGTCCTTGGACGCCGAGGTTGCTTCTGCGGAGGCGACCCTGCGCAAGCTGGCGGCGGCCATCACCAAGGCCCGGCTCAAGGCGGCGAAGGACCTCTCAGGCCGGGTCAGTGCCGAGCTGAAGGCCTTGGCGATGGCTGACGCCACCTTGGTCATCGAGGTGGATGGGAGCGGCGCGTTGGGCCCGTGGGGCACTGATGAAATCGCCTTCCTCCTCCAACCTCACTCAGGCGCCCCGGCGAGGCCCCTGGGCAAGGGAGCCTCCGGCGGTGAACTGTCCAGGGTCATGTTGGCGATTGAGGTAGTGCTCGCCGCAGTAGATCCCGTCCCAACGTTCGTGTTCGATGAGGTGGACGCCGGCGTGGGTGGGCGGGCCGCCGTCGAAATCGGACGCAGGCTGGCCATGCTCGCCCGGCACGTCCAGGTGCTGGTGGTGACGCACCTGCCGCAGGTGGCGGCCTTCGCGGATCAACACATCCGCGTGACCAAAACTTCCGTGCGCGGCGCTGACGGGAAAACAACCACCGGCTTCACGTCCAGCGACGTGCAGCTTCTCAGCGACGATGAGCGGGTCAAGGAGCTTGCCCGCATGCTGGCCGGCCAGGAGGACTCCGAGAGCGCGCAGGCGCACGCCCAGGAATTGCTGGACGACGCAAAGCTCCTGCCGCAGCGCGCCTAGTGCTGCGGGGAGTGCGAGCACAATCACATCAGTGCACTTAATCCCGCCCGGGTCTTGCTTGGACCGCGGTGGTGAGCAACTATTGACCATTTGGGGAATCCGAACGGACGCTTGGAAGGCGTAATTGATGATAAGCTCGAATTCCGTGGTGCAGCGATCAAATTCCCGTGTAAATTCCCGGTTCCCGGGCTCGTCCAAGACGACCAAACACATCTTCGTCACCGGTGGTGTGGCGTCCTCGCTCGGTAAGGGTCTGACGGCTTCCAGCCTCGGTCACCTGCTGCGGGCACGTGGTTTGTCTGTAACTATGCAGAAGCTCGATCCTTATCTGAACGTGGATCCGGGCACGATGAACCCCTTCCAGCACGGCGAAGTATTCGTAACTGATGACGGCGCCGAAACAGACCTCGACATTGGTCACTACGAGCGCTTCCTTGATGAGAACCTCGAAGGTTCGGCCAACGTCACAACGGGCCAGATCTACTCCACCGTTATCGCCAAGGAACGTCGCGGCGAATACCTCGGGGACACCGTTCAGGTCATTCCCCACATCACCGATGAAATCAAGCGCCGCATGCGCCTGCCTGCCGAAGGCAAAAACGCTCCGGACGTCATCATCACCGAAATCGGCGGCACGGTTGGCGACATCGAGTCGCAGCCGTTCCTGGAGTCTGCACGGCAGGTTCGCCAGGACGTGGGCCGGAACAACGTCTTCTTCCTGCACGTTTCGCTGGTCCCGTACATCGGTCCTTCCCAGGAACTGAAGACCAAGCCCACCCAGCACTCCGTGGCGGCTCTCCGCTCCATTGGTATCCAGCCTGAAGCAATCGTGATCCGCTCAGACCGCGAAGTGCCCGATGCCA
The DNA here is from genome assembly GCF_058799755.1 of Arthrobacter sp. GW822-FHT05G07. Taxonomy (NCBI): domain Bacteria; kingdom Bacillati; phylum Actinomycetota; class Actinomycetes; order Micrococcales; family Micrococcaceae; genus Arthrobacter; species Arthrobacter sp. GW822-FHT05G07. The sequence continues at coordinate 6,885 of NZ_JBXALT010000016.1, forward strand.
TGCGGGAGAAGATCGGCCGCATGTGCGACGTCGACATCGACGCCGTGGTTAACGCCGCTGACGCACCCAGCATCTACGACATCCCCAAGACCCTTCACTCGCAGGGCCTGGACTCCTACATCGTCCGTGCACTGGATCTGCCGTTCAAGGACGTTGACTGGAGCAAGTGGGACAAGCTGCTTGAAGCTGTGCACAACCCCAAGCACGAGGTCGAGGTAGCCCTGGTGGGCAAGTACATCGACCTTCCGGACGCCTACCTCTCGGTCACCGAGGCACTTCGCGCCGGCGGTTTTGCCAACGAAGCCAAGGTCAAGATCCGCTGGGTCCCGTCGGACGAGTGTGAAACCCTGGCCGGTGCAACCAAGTCCCTGGCCGGCGTGGACGCCATCTGCGTTCCCGGTGGCTTCGGTATCCGCGGCCTCGAAGGCAAGCTTGGCGCGTTGAAGTTCGCCCGTGAAACCAAGCTCCCGGTCCTGGGCCTTTGCTTGGGCCTGCAGTGCATGGTGATCGAGTATGCACGCAACGTAGTTGGCCTTGAAGGTGCTTCCTCCAGCGAGTTCGAGCCGGATTCGAAGTACCCGGTTATCGCCACCATGGAAGAGCAGCTGGACATCGTGGAAGGCAAGGGAGACCTTGGCGGCACCATGCGCCTGGGCCTCTACGAAGCCAAGCTGGATGAAGGCTCGGTCATTGCCGAGACTTATGGCACCACCACCGTCAGCGAACGCCACCGCCACCGCTACGAGGTCAACAACAAGTACCGTGACCAGATCGCTGCCGAGGGCCTGGTGTTCTCCGGTACGTCTCCTGACGGCAAGCTGGTGGAGTATGTGGAGCTTCCCCGTGAAGTCCACCCGTACTACGTGGCAACGCAGGCGCACCCGGAGCTCAGCTCCCGCCCCACGCGCCCCCATCCGCTGTTCGCAGGTTTGGTCAAGGCTGCCTTGGAGCGTCGCGAAGGTGCGCCCGTGGCCACCAAGACCGGTGCCCGCGCGGTAGCTGCCAAGTAAACGCAAGTACTAGTGAAGGACGGCGCGATGCCCGGTATTTCTGAAACCCCCCGCACATCAAGGCAGGTTTCGGACATGCCGAGCCCGCGCCGTCTTTTGTCTACCAGCAAGGTGTACGAAGGCCGCATTTGGGACGTTGTCAGCGACTCGTTCCAACTCAGCGACGGCACGGACACCCTGGTTCGTGATTACATCGACCACCCGGGCGCTGTGGCAGTGCTGCCCATGAACGTGGACGGTGAGATTCTGCTGCTGAAGCAGTACCGGCATCCCGTGGCCATGGATCTGTGGGAGATTCCCGCCGGCCTGCTGGACGTCGAAGGCGAGGATTTCGTGGTGGGCGCGGCCAGGGAGCTGGCAGAGGAAGCCGACCTGGTGGCCGCTACCTGGAACGTCCTTGTGGACTTCTTCAACTCGCCGGGTTCTTCCAGCGAGGCAGTCCGGATCTATCTGGCACGGGGCCTCAGCGACGTCCCTGTGGCGGAACGCCACGTCCGCACCGATGAAGAGGCCGAGATTGAACTTCACTGGGTGCCGCTCGACGAAGCCGTGAAGGCAGTGCTGGAAGGCCGGCTGCACAATCCTTCTGCGGTGCTGGGGATCCTTGCCGCCGCTGCCGCGAAGGCCGATGGTTTCACCAGCCTTCGGCCAGCCAATGCGCCTTGGCCGGCTCATCCGAGCCAGCGCTGAGCATGGCCGAGGCCGCCACTCGAACCGCCAACGGCGTTGACCGCGCAATAACCGACTATCTCCAGCACGTTGGTGTGGAACGCGGCTTGGCGGCAAACACTTTGTCTGCGTACCGTAGGGACCTCGCCCGATACTCCAACTTCCTGGCGGCCCAAGGTGTGGAACAGCCCGGAAGTATCACACGGCACCACGTGACAGCCTTCGTCCAGGCATTGTCCGACGGCTCCGATGGCGCCGCCGCTTTGGGCGTCCGCTCCGCCGCCCGCACCGTGGTGGCTGTACGTGGACTCCACAAGTTTTGGGCGCTCGAAGGAACCACGACGGCGGACCCCGCCAGCGATGTCCACCCGCCTATGCCAGGCAAACGGCTTCCAAAAGCCATCAGCGTTGGTGAAGTGACGCGCATCCTGGAAGCTGCCGGCTCGGATACCGCTACCGGTCTCCGTGACCGCGCACTGCTTGAATTTCTCTACTCCACAGGGGCCCGCATCAGCGAGGCCGTGGGACTGGATGTTGATGACGTCTCCCTCGAAGACACCGGCGGTGACCCTGCCATCGTGAGGCTGTTCGGCAAGGGTTCCAAGGAACGTCTGGTTCCTCTGGGCTCTTTTGGTGCCCGCGCCGTCGGGGCCTATGTTGTCCGCGGCAGGCCGCTGCTGGCGTCCAAGGGCAAAGGCACTCCGGCGCTGTTCCTCAACGCCCGTGGTGGCCGGATCAGCAGGCAGAGTGCGTGGACCATCCTCAAGACGGCGGCCGAGAAGGCCAACATCACCAAAGATGTCTCGCCGCACACGCTGCGCCATTCCTTCGCCACCCACCTCCTGGAGGGCGGTGCGGATGTCAGGGTGGTCCAGGAGTTGCTGGGACATGCGTCCGTGACCACCACGCAGGTCTATACCCTGGTCACAGCGGACACTTTGCGTGAGGTCTACGCAGCCGCGCATCCCAGAGCGCTCGGATAACCGGAGCGCTCGGATAACCAGAGCTATTCGAGCACGTTCAGCGTCAGCTCCACGGCGTCGACGAACAACGCCAGCAGCGACGTCCCCAAGCCAGCTACGAGCAACAGCCCGGGGTGCGCGAGCCCCACTACTACACGCTTGAGCCTTGGGCGCCCGCGCAGGAACTTCTTCGGTACGCGTGTCTTCAGCGGTATCTGCCGCCAGCCCCGCAAACGCCGCAGGAACCATGCACAGCGCACAATGAAGGCCATCCACAGGATGGAGAGCACCAGCGGAACTGCGGCCAGCATGAGGTTGAAACCCAGAGCCGTGACTTCCTTTTCGGAATCGCCAATCACGGACTGGACAGTGGTGGAGATCGAGGCACTCATCACCACCGACGCTGCCCAGACCATGAACGCTGCCACTAATGCGAGGAAGCGGACGAAGAAGTGGCCCAGGACTGTCGCGTCCACCGCACGCAGGTGGCTTCGTGGCGTGGCATGCAGCACCACCAGCGTGGAGATTAGCGTGGGCAGCGCCGCTACGAGGACAAGCAGGTACCAGGTCCATCCGGCAAGGTCCACCACCTCGTCCAAGACGATCAGCCCTGCCCACACCACAGTCCACGCCCAACCTGCATAGAGCGGGTGCGCCACCAACCAACGGGGTAGCCAGGAGTCCCGTTCAGCCTTAGCATTGGGGACCATTTCTGCGGCACCGATACCTCGCTTCGACGGCGGTTCTGCATCGTCTTCGACGGCGGCCGCATTGGCGCGCGCGTCACCCCCACCTTCAGTCATGGGCTCACTGTAGCAATGGCGGCAGTGGCAGGGGAGATCAGGTTAAGGTAGGCAGCATGACTGCAGCCCATGTGACCTTGTGCTTCCTCCTCCGCGACGCCGCGGACGGCGAACATGTTTTGCTCGGGACCAAGAAGACGGGTTTCGGCAGGGGCAAGGTAGTGGGTGTCGGCGGGCATGTTGAAGCGGGGGAGACCGCCTCGGAGGCTGCATGCCGTGAGGTCATGGAGGAAATCAATGTTGTGGTTCAGGCGAAGGACCTGATTCCTGCGGGCACTGTGGACTTTGTGTTCCCGGCCAGGCCGGAGTGGAACATGGCAACTACTGTGTTCCTGACCCGCGAGTGGGACGGGGAACCGTCGGAAAGCGACGAGATTGCCCCTGCGTGGTTCCCTGTGGCACAGCTTCCCGTGAATCGGATGTGGGCTGACGCCGAACACTGGCTGCCGGCCATGATTTCCGGCCAGCGCATCGCCGTAACGGTGGCCTTGGCGGCAGATAACGAGAATGTGGCTGACGTCCACACGGTTGCTTGGGTGGACCCCGAGTCGTAGAAATAGCGACGGCGGACCGGTCGCCTTTCGGTGACCGGCCCGCCGTCGTTCTTCCTGCTTTAGTCCGGAAGCGTTACGGCACGTGCCGTTCTTCGGGTCCGTTGTATTCGCTGAGCGGGCGGATGAGTGAGTTGGAGGCCACCTGTTCCATGATGTGCGCGGTCCAGCCGGTGATGCGGCTGGCGACGAACAGTGGGGTGAACGTGTGGGTGTCGAAGCCCATGAGGTGGTACGTGGGGCCGGCAGGGTAGTCGAGGTTGGGCTTGATCGCCTTGGCCTCCTCCATGGCCTGTTCCAAGCCGTTGTACAGCCCCAGGAGTTCGGGCCGTCCGTAGTGGGCGATCATCTTGTCCAGGGCGGCTTTCATGGTGGGCACGCGGGAGTCGCCGTGCTTGTAGACGCGGTGTCCGAAGCCCATGACCTTCTTCTTCTGTGCCAGGGCGTCTTCCATCCAGGCACGGGCGCGGGTGGCGGCTTCCTCGAGGGATTCTTCGCTGCGGATGCCGATCTCGTCGAACGTGTGCATCACAGCTTCGTTGGCTCCACCGTGCAGAGGACCCTTGAGAGCGCCGATCGCGGCAGTAACAGCGGAGTGCAGGTCCGAGAGCGTGGAGGTGACCACACGTGCCGTGAAGGTTGATGCGTTAAAGGAGTGCTCGGCGTAGAGGATCATGGAGACGTTGAACGCCTCCACCACTTCGGGAACCTGCTCTTCGCCGAAGGTCATCCAGAGGAAGTTGGCGGAGTAGTCCAGGTCCTCGCGGGGTTCCACAGGCTCCTGGCCGCGGCGGCGGCGCTGGTCGTAGGCAACGACGGCGGGCATGGCAGCCCAGAGGTCGATTGCCTTCTTCATGTTCGCCTCGGGGGTGGAATCCTCGGCCAACTCGTGCCGGGCACCGAGCACGGATGCTGCCGTGCGGCACACGTCCATGGGATGAGCAGTGGTGGGCAAGGTATCCACAACGGACTTGACCACGGGGTCCAAGGCGCGACCGGAACGCTCGCGGGCAGTGAATTCCGCAAGCTCTGCGTCAGTGGGCAGTTCGCCGTTCCACAGCAGGTACGCGACCTCTTCGAAGCTGCATTTGGCGGCCAGTTCCTGGACCGGGTAGCCGCGATACAGCAGCGAGTTGGTGTCCGGGTTGACCTTTGATACGGCGGTGTAATCCACCACGACGCCGGCAAGGCCCTTTTTGATGTCAACAGCTACCATGCTGCTCTCCTTCGTTCATAATGCAAGCGGCCCGGAAGCCCCGGGCTACCTGCTTTCCCCTGTATGAATCCCGGGACCTAGCGAATGCCAGGAACCTGGAAGTTGAAAACGCCGGTATCGAATTGGTTGTATGCCTCGTAGTCGACGAGTTCGTAGAGGCGCGCACGCGTGAGCATGTTTTCCACTTGCGCTTCTTGGGTCCCCGCAGCCTTAATCGATTCCAGAGTACGCTCTGCAGCTCCCATGGCAATGCGGAGTAGCGTGACGGGGTAGATGACCATGTTCACGCCTACGGTTTGAAGCTGGTCCACAGTGAAGAGATCGCTTTTGCCGAACTCGGTCATGTTGGCCAGGATCGGTACGTCCACGGCGTCTCGGATGGCTTGGAATTCGTCCAGGGTGGCCATGGCTTCGGGGAAGATCGCGTCAGCGCCGGCCTCTACGAGGGCTTTGGCGCGGTCCTGTGCGGCCTGGATTCCTTCGACGGCGCGGATGTCGGTGCGGGCCATGATGAGGAAGTTCGGGTCGCGGCGGGCGTCTGCTGCGGCGCGGATGCGCTGGGTGGCGGTGTCGATGTCCACCACGTTTTTGCCGTCCAGGTGGCCGCAGCGTTTGGGGTTGAATTGGTCCTCGATGTGGCAGCCGGCCAGGCCTGCGTTTTCGAGTTCCTGGATGGTCCGGGCGACGTTCATGGGTTCACCGAAGCCGGTGTCGGCGTCCACCAAGGAGGGCAGGTCCGTCATCCGGGCGATCTGCCCCGCCCGGGTGGCTACCTCGGTGAGGGTGGTCAGGCCGATGTCCGGCAGGCCGAGGTCGTTGGCCAGGACGGCCCCGGAGATGTAGACCCCGGCGAAGCCTTTTTCCTCGATCAGCCGTGCCGAGAGCGGGTTGAACGCTCCCGGGAACTGCTGCACGGTCCCGGAAGCCAGCAACTCCCGCAGCTTGAGGCGTTTCTGTTCGGGGGTGACTTTTGAGTACAGCATTTAGAACAGTCCCTTGGGAGCTGCTGCGAGGTCGATCACGCCGGGTGCTGCGGTGATGTTCAGCTGGTCCAGTTCGCCTTCGCCGAGTTCGGTGACGCGTTCGACGGCGGCGAGGAACCTTTCGATCTCGGCTTCCTCCACGAGACCGGCAGCAAGGGTGCGGAACTTGTTGATGTACTGCTCCCGGGCGAACGGCCGGGCACCGAGCGGGTGGGCGTCGGCCACGGCGATTTCGTCCGTGACAACAGACCCATCCGTGAGTGTGATGACAACAGTGCCGCCGAAGGCTTTCTCTGCGATGTCCAGGGAGTGGTAGCGGCGGGTCCATTCGGGGTCTTCGACGGTGGTGACCTTGTGCCAGAGTTCCACGGTGTCCGGGCGTGCTGCGCGTTCGGGGGCGTAGGAGTCCACGTGGTGCCAGGCGCCGTCCTGCAGGGCGACGGTGAAGATGTATGGGATGGAGTGGTCCAGGGTTTCGCGGGACGCGGTCGGGGAGTACTTCTGGGGATCGTTCGCGCCGGAACCGATCACGTAGTGCGTGTGGTGGCTGGTCTTGATCAGCACGGAGGCGACGTTGGCCGGGTCCGTGGTTTCCGGGTGCTCCTTGTGGAGTTTGCGGGCGAGGTCGATCCACGCCTGGGCCTGGTACTCGGCGGAGTGTTCCTTGGTGTAAGTGTCCAGGATGGCGCGCTTCGCTTCACCGGGCAGCGGCAGCGGAACCTCGTAGGAGGCATCCGGGCCGTCGAGCATCCAGGCGATCACGCCGTCTTCGCCTTCGTAGATCGGCACCGGGGAGGTCTGTCCGCGCATCGAACGGTCCACCGCTTCAACCGCCATCTTGCCCGCGAACGCCGGGGCGTGGGCCTTCCACGTGGAGATCTCGCCCTTGCGGGACTGCCGGGTGGCGGTGGTGGTGTGCAGGGCCTGGCCCACGGACTGGAAGATCGTCTCAACATCCAGGCCAAGAAGGGTGCCGATGCCGGCGGCGGCGGACGGGCCGAGGTGGGCGACGTGGTCGATCTTGTGCTTGTGCAGGCAGATGGCCTTAACCAGGTTCACCTGGATCTCGTAGCCGGTGGCGATGGCACGGACAAGGTCGGCGCCGTTGGAGCCAACGTGCTGGGCGACGGCCAGGATCGGCGGGATGTTATCCCCCGGGTGGGAGTAATCCGCGGCCAGGAACGTGTCGTGGTAGTCGAGTTCGCGGACGGCCACGCCGTTGGCCCAGGCGGCCCACTCGGGGGAGACCTGCTCTTCGATGCCGAACACTGAGGCGCCCTTGCCATTGGCGGACGGGGCGTGGGTCAGTGCCTGAGCGCGGGCCGCGACGATGGGTGCCCGGTTCAGCGAGGCGATGGCCACGGAGGCGTTGTCGATGATCCGGTTGATCACCATATCGGTGACCTCCGGGGTCACCTCGACTGCGTCGGCGGCGACTACGGCGATCTTGTGTGCCAGCTGCTCCTCGCGAGGGAGGTTCTCTTCGCTCTTGTAGACGCGGACGTGATTGTTCTTGACCATGGTGCTCCTTCTAATGAGGGGTGTGGGTGGCTTTGACGTGGGTGAGGCTGCGGTGCAGGTGAAGCGTGGTGGCGGCTTCGGCGAGCCGGGGGTTGCCTGCGGCGATGGCCTCGGCGATCGCGGCATGTTCTGCAGCTGCGGCATGAAGCCGGGCGGCGTCGTCGGCTGCCAGGCGGCGGACGCGGACCAAGTGGACGCGGAGGCTGCGCATGGCATTGGCCAGGTAAGTGTTGGAGATGGCCGAATCGATGGCGTCGTCCAAGCGGCCTACCAAGGCGTAGTACTCGTGGCGCGCGGGGTCGTTGTCGCTCAGCAGCTCAGGTGCCAGCACCAGTTGGGCGTGCAGTTCGGCGAAGATACCTGGTTCGCCGCGCTGGGCGGCCAAGGCGGCCGCCCTGACCTCGAGGGTTTCGCGCAGTTCGAACAGTTCGTCGATGCTGTCCAGCGAAATATCGGTGACGACGACGCCGCGGCCGCCTGCCGCCGTCGTCAGTCCTTCCGCGGTCAGCCGGCTCAGCGCCTCCCGGACCGGGGTCCGGGACACTCCGAGGCGTTCGGACTGCTCCACTTCGGCGAGGACGGTGCCCGGACGGAGACGCCACTCAATGATGTCTTCACGAAGGGCGTTGTAAGCCCGATCACTGGCGCGCATATCCCCATTGTATACATATCGGCAGCTTTATGGCACTAAAGGCCCGAAAAATTCGTTCTGTGTATACATCACGGCCTTGCAACGTAGTACGCATTGAAGGGGTCTTCTTCCAGTTCCTTCACCTCCACCGCGCGGAAACCCGCATCCAGAAGCATGTCCGTTGCCCGCTGTTTGCCCCACACCGTACCCAAACCATCGCCGCCCTGCCCCAACGAAACTGCCATGCAATGGAAGGTTGAGATGGTGTACAGGAACGCTGCCCACGGGAGCTCCACGTTGTCCTCCAAGCGGCTTGAAGCGTTGATGTCCACCATGAGGAATGTTCCTTCCGGCTTGAGCGCAGCCCGGATGTTCTTCAGGACCTCAGCCGGGCGGGCTTGGTCGTGAATGGCGTCAAAAGCTGTCACCAAATCGAACGGCTCCTCGGTTTCCAGGCGGCTTACATCCTGGAGTTCAAACCGGACGTTGGACAGTCCCGCTGCTGAGGCTTCGTCGGAGGCAGTAGCCAATGCCTCCCCTGAGAAGTCGTAACCGGTAAAAGTGCTGGCAGGGAAAGTGGCCGCCAGCAGATTCATGGCATGCCCCTCGCCACAACCGATGTCGGCCACTGAAATTCCACGGCGCAGTGCATCCACGCAGCCCGTCAGGGGAAGGATCGTCTCAACAAGTGATGCGTCGTTCACCGCGGCGCTTTCGGAAGCCATGATGTGATGGAACCGCGGGTAGTCGTCGTAGCTCGTTCCGCCACCCGTCCGGAATGCCTGCGCCACCTTCGGGGCAACTTCTCCCATCAGCGGGACATACTGCAGCGTTCGCGCCAGATTTTCGGTTCCGGGCCCGGTAACGACGGGCACGAATTCCGGACGAAGGCTGTAGGTTCCACGGTCCGGTTGGTAGTCGACAAACCCAGCCGAGGTCATCCCGCCCAACCATTCCCGGACATAGCGCTCGTTAAGGCCGGCAGCATCGGCGATCAGATCGCTCCCGGCTGCCGGCAGAGCCGCCAAGGTCTCGAACAAGCCCGTTTGATGTCCAACGCCGATGAGCAGGGCAATGGAGGAGTCGTTGAGGATTCCGATCATCCGGCCCGCGGCCTGTTCCACGCTGTCCCGGGTGGGCGTGGGGCTTTGGTGCTGTTCAGTCTGGATGTTGTTCATGGCCAGTCCTTTGTGTTCCGGTGGCCGACTCGCCCGGCCAGTTGCCCGCAACTTCACGTTATGTTTGGGACCGCGGTCACGGCGTCGGGGGATTTCTGCATCTTTTGCGGGGCCATGAGGCGAATGATGCAGGTACCGGGCATCAAAGCTTCGGACGCTCCGGGATGCCGTGCTGGCGAGCCCAGGCAGCGGCAGCGGTTCTGGACGTGACGCCGATCTTGGTAAAGATGTTCGCCAAGTGCCGTCCGGCTGTCTTTTCGGAGATCGTCAACGAGTCTGCGATCTGGCGATTGCTGGAACCGGAGAGTACGCAACTGAGCACTTCCACCTCACGGGACGTCAACCCACCCGGTTCCCCGGAGGTCTTTAGCCAGGAGATGTTGGCAGCGCCAAGCTGTGCGCGGATAGCGGCGGCAGTGGCCCGCTCCGCGTCCGCAGCACGGTGCTCGCCCATGGCCGCGTTGACGGAGGCAAGACGATCGTGGATTTCTGCCAGCTCATACCTCAGACGTTGCGATCTGTATGCCTGCGCGGCGGCCTCCAGCGCGGTCATCGCCTCAGGCCATCGGCGCTCAGCCATCAGGACGGAGCCGCGGGCATGGTGGGCGCGGCCCAGGAAGCCCGGGCTGCCGTAGCGAGACGCCGTCAGCTCAAGCTCCCGGCAGTAAATCTCGGCCGCTGCTGGATTTCCGGGCGCGAGCAGCTCCACCATCGGCAGCAGGAGCCATGCCCGTCCCAACGGTCCGCGTTCGGCCAAGGCTGCCCTGAGTGCGTCCGTGGCGGCCTCGGTCCGGCCTGCCTGTGCAAGGAGGAGTGCGGGGCCAGGCTGCGCGTCCACTCCCAGCTCGCGGGCCGACGCGAAAGCTGCGGCCGCACCCGCCGTATCACCGCGCCGTCGGCGGATCTCACCCAGCTCGCAGAAGCAGTCCGCGGCAATCCACCCGTGGGCATTTCTCAGGCGCTCGCCGAGCTCAGCGATCTCCGATTCCACCTGTGCCCAGTTGCCTTCGGCGCTCAGCAACTGGAGTTCGTGAACGCGAGCGATGCCCGCGTACATGAAGGACGTGGAGAGCCCTGCGCACCACGTCGCCAAGGCATCCGTCCAAGCCCTCATCCGCGAATAATCAGCCATTTCGTAGCACAGGTGGATGACGGAGCAATAGATATCGCCACCCCATTCAGCGGGCACCTGCCCGGCCAGGACGGGAAGCATCGCTTCGTCAAGGTCCCGGAAGCCATTGCTTGCGTCACCGCTGCGTACGGCAGCCAGGCCGGACAACATCGAGGCGAAGCTCGCCAATTCCGGGGCCACCAGCCTGCGCGACAACTCTTTCAACTGCACGGAGGCCGACAACGCCGGTCCGGCGTCCCCTTCGAGGTAGATCGCGTCGTTTCCCTCGAGGTAAAGGAGATAGCCGTGCTCAACGGACTCCGGAAGACTCTCCAGCAGGAGGCGGGCACGGTTCAGCCATGCAGAGGACACGGCGATATTTCCGCGAAGTCCCCACTGCAGGGAAAGCATCAGGGCAGCTCTTGCGGCGGATTGGGCGTGCCCATCCGCAACCCTGCTGTGAAAGATGTCTTCGGACAGGGCCATGGAGCCCTGGACATCGCCGAGCCACCATTTGGAGCGTGCCAGGATTTCCTGGTCTTCCACACCGAGGGCCGCTTCGTTCGCAGCACGTTCCATGGCCCGACGCGCAGCGTCCCAGTCTCCGCGGGCAAACGCCTCGCGGGCTGCCATCAGCTGGTGCTGCACTGGAAACATTGGCGCTGGGGACATTGGCGTTGGGGACATGGGCTCTCCATGGGTCGGCACCAGCTTACTGCCGGAGGCGCAGGGAACGGGAGGACCCTAGCCCCGGTTCCAGCCGTACTCGTTCTCCGGCCGGCCAGGAGTGCCGTACCGGGGCGCCCGGGTGACCGTACCGGCGTCGGCAAGGTATTCCAAGTACCGGCGGGCGGTGACGCGGGACATCCCCAGCGCGTCCATCACCTCACTTGCCGACACCGGCTGCCGGCCCGCCCGCACCAGGTCCTTCACCGATTCCAACGTCGAGCCGGAGAGCCCCTTGGGCAGTGGCAGATCGGTGGGAGCGCGAAGGCTGGCAAACGCCTGGTCAACGTCACTCTGCGACGCTCCGGCTTTGGAGATCCCGGACATCGAGCCCGCCAGCTGTTCGCGGAAGGTCCGGTAGCTGCTGAGCTTGTCCGCAAACGTGGCGTACGTGAAGGGCTTGATGAGGTACTGCACGACGCCGATGGACACGGCGCTGCGCACGATGGTCAGTTCCCGGACGGCAGTGATGGCGATGATGTCGGCAAAGACGCCCGCGGAACGCATTCGGCGGGCGACGTCCAGGCCGTGGAGGTCCGGCAAATTCATATCCAGCAGGACAAGGTCCACCGGGGAGCCCGACGCCGCGAATTCGCCCAGGATGCGCAAGGCCGACTGTCCATCCGGTGCCGTCCCCACCAGGGTGAAGCCGTCCAGGCGGCCAACGTAGACAGAGTGGGCGTCCGAGGCTATCGGCTCGTCTTCCACCACCAGGACGCGGATGTCTGTCATGCCTTCTCTTCCTCGGGAACCGGCGCCGGGAGCAGAACATGGAACTGTGCTCCACCGGGATTGCTGATGGTCATCGTACCGTTGAGCCGCTCCACAGCCTGACGCACCAAAGCGAGGCCAACGCCCCGGCCATGGGCGCCGCGCGGGTTTTCTTCCGGGGACTTTGTGCTGAAGCCGTACTGCAGGACGTCATCAATGGAGTCGGGATTGATGCCACTGCCCGTGTCCCGCACCGTAAATTCGACGGCGGCAGGTCCGGCTTCCACATCCAGCTCCACCTTCCGTGGGAAGTCCCCGGCGGCCGCAGCATCAATTGCATTGTCCAGCAGGTTCCCAAGGATGGTCACCAGGTCCTGTATTTCCAAGCCCAGGACGCCGGAGCTCCCCGAGGTCCGCACCACCAATTCCACCCCGCGTTCGTGGGCTTCTGCCGCCTTCCCCATCACCAGCGCGCTCATCACTGGCTCATCCACGGACGCCACCATGTCGTCGGTGAGTTGCTGGCTGAGTTCAAGGTCCTTGGTGGCAAAGTCCAGGGCTTGCGGCGTGCGGCCCAGTTCCAACAGGGACACGATCATGTGCAGCCGGTTTGCATGCTCATGTGTCTGGGCGCGCAGGGCATCGGAGAGAGTCTTCATCGTCTGCAGTTCCGTGCCCAGGGACTCGATCTCAGTACGGTCGCGGATGGTAGCTACCGTGCCGTAGACAGCGGGTTTCTGTCGGCTGCGCTCAGGCACCGGCCCCACTGCGGGGGCCTGATTGACTACAAGGATCCGGGAACCGGTCAGGTGGATTTCGTCGTGAGCGGGCCTGCCGGATTCGAACAGCGCTCGCAGGCTGCCGTCGAAGGGAAGATCGGCGAGTTTCGGGGCGTCATCGGGGGACCGGTCGGCGTCGGAAGGCTCCACGCCCAGTAGCTCGGCGGCTTGGTCGTTGTACATCACCGCCTTGCCGTGAGTGTCAATCAGAATCACGCCTTCGCGGACAGAGTGCAGGACCGACTCGTAGTATGCGAACAGCTGCGCCAATTGCTCCGGGCCCCATCCGCGGGTGACCGAGCGAAGGTATCGGCCTAACAGCCACGAGGCGACCGATCCGAAGAACAGGACCACCAAGGCGATTCCGCCAATCACCCCCAGCCTTTCGGTAACGTCGGTGTCCACTGTGCGGACCGTGACTCCGGCAGCCACCAAGGCCTTGACGTTTCCGCCGATGTCCTTGACGGGAGCGATGGTTCGGACTGAGGGGCCCAGGGTTCCTGCGGTCACTTCCGTGAAGGTTTCGCCGCCGAGAGCGGGCTCAATCGTCCCGATATAGGGCTTGCCCAGTTCCTCGGTCCGGGGATGGGTCCAGCGTGTCCTGTCCGGCGCCATGATGGTGATGAAGTCGGCGTCGGCGTCGTCCATGACTTCCCGCGCATATGGCTGGAGGATGGCAGAAGGATCAGTCGTCGACGCCGCCTCCAGGACCAGGGGATTGTTGGCGAGGGAGGTGGCGATTGCCTGCATCCTGCCGCCGGCCTCGTCGTAGGCCCGGTCCCTGGCTTCCACCACGGAGAACGCACCGAAGACCGCCGTCAGTACCAGGACGAACAGCAGGTTCGCCACGAACAAGCGGCGGGCGATGCTCCAGCTGTGAAACACGTGGGCCTCCCATGACCAATATGACCGCAACGGTGATGTGTGTCACCAACAGCTCAATGATGGATATCACACAAGGGCAGCGGATTGGACATCAGTGCAGGACCGCAGCGCCTTACACAGTATCCAGAAGGAGAATCCCATGACCTCTCAACGAGGAGAGTCGGCAGTAGCCGCCAAAGGTGGACGCAAGGGGCTCGACAAGTCGCATTACCTGTACATCGCGGTCATCCTGGCCGTAGTGCTCGGCGCCGTGGTCGGCCTGATGTTCCCCGAAGTCGGCAAATCCCTCAAGCCGCTCGGTGACGGCTTCATCAAGCTCATCAAGATGATGATTGCTCCGGTCATCTTCTGCACCATCGTCCTGGGCATCGGCTCCATCGCCAAAGCCGCAACCGTTGGCAAGGTGGGAGGGCTGGCGCTGGGCTACTTCGTGGCAATGTCCACCTTTGCCCTCGCCATCGGCCTGGTGGTCGGCAACCTGATCCACCCGGGAGAGGGTCTCAAGCTGACCCCGTACGATCCCACCAAGAAGGCCGATACCAACAGCACCGTTGACTTCCTCTTGGGAATCATCCCCGGTGACATTCCGGTCCTGCCCACCCTTCTGGCTGCCATCCTGGTTGGCTTCGCACTGCAGAAGATGGGCAAGCAGGGTGCACCCATCCTCACCGCTATCGGTCACGGGCAGCGCCTCGTCTTCCGTATCCTCATCATGATCATGTGGCTGGCTCCGGTGGGCGCATTCGGTGCCATCGCCGCCGTCGTTGGTGCCACCGGCGCCCAGGCGATCCTCAGCATGTTCACCCTGATGCTGGCCTTCTACGTCACCTGCGCCTTGTTTATCGTGGTGATCCTGGGCACACTGCTCCGCGCAGTTGCCGGCGTGAACATCTTCAAGCTCATGAAGTACTTGGCCCGCGAGTACCTCCTGATCTTCTCCACCTCATCCTCCGAGGCTGCGCTGCCCCGCCTGATTGCCAAGATGGAGCATCTGGGTGTGTCCAAGCCGGTTGTCGGTGTCACTGTTCCCACGGGCTACTCCTTCAACCTCGACGGCACGGCTATCTACCTGACCATGGCATCGCTGTTCGTGGCCAACGCCATGGGCACGCCGTTGGATCTCGGTGCCCAGATCTCCCTCTTGGTCTTCATGATCATCGCTTCCAAGGGTGCTGCAGGCGTCACCGGTGCCGGGCTTGCAACCCTCGCCGCCGGCCTCCAGGCACACAAGCCGGAGCTTTTGGGAGGCGTGGGCATGATCGTAGGAATCGACCGCTTCATGTCCGAGGCACGTGCACTGACCAACTTCACAGGCAACGCAGTTGCCACGGTTCTGATAGGCACTTGGGTGAAGGAGATCGACAATGGCCAGGTAGAGCGTGTCCTTTCCGGCAGCGAGCCCTTCGATGAGCAGACCATGATTGCCCACGGGGGCGAAGAAGAGGCTGCTCCCGAAACTGAAAACCGCGAAAAGGTTACGGTCTAAGAGGACCCGCCCCACACGCTATGCAGTGAGGCGGAGGCCGGCACCCACAGGGTGCCGGCCTCCGCTGTTTCCGCGGCAGGACGATGCCAGCGATATAAACCTTCGACCTCAACCAGAGGGTCAAGGCTCAGGAATCGGCCAATGTCAAGTTCCCAAAATAACCGTGTCGGGCGCTGTAGCCTAAGGGGGTAGCAGCGCTGTCGCCGGGGGCGCAGCGGCAGGGAAGATCGTCGTCGAAAGAGTGGTTAGATACGTGAGCATCGAACGGGGAACAGCTACGCTGGAAGGCACCGAGCTCGATCTGGAAGACGCCATCATGGGGCCCACGGGCCGCCCTCACCGCGAATTCCCGGAACCCGCTCCACTGGCCTCCCACGGTCCGGCGAGAGTCATCGCCATGGTTAATCAAAAGGGTGGCGTGGGTAAAACCACCTCCACCATCAATCTGGCGGCTGCACTCGCCGAGTACGGCCGACGTGTCCTGTTGGTGGACTTTGACCCCCAAGGGGCGCTTTCCGCCGGCCTCGGGGCAAATCCGCACGAGCTCGACCTCACCGTCTACAACGTCCTGATGGACCGTAAGGTGAACATCCGCGATGCCATCCAGCAGACCGGTGTTGAAGGCGTTGACCTCCTGCCCGCCAACATTGACCTCTCCGCTGCCGAAGTCCAGCTCGTCAACGAGGTAGCCCGCGAGCAAGTCCTGGATCGCGCCCTCAAGAGCGTTGAGGACGACTACGACGTCGTATTGATCGATTGCCAGCCCTCGTTGGGCCTGCTGACCGTCAATGCTCTGACTGCAGCCCACGGCGTCATCATCCCGCTGATCTGCGAATTCTTCGCCTTGCGCGCCGTGGCGCTCCTGGTGGAAACCATCGAGAAAGTACAGGACCGCCTCAATCCGCGCCTTCAGGTGGACGGTGTCCTGGCCACCATGTATGACGCCCGCACCCTGCACAGCCGTGAAGTAATTTCGCGCCTGGTGGAGGCCTTCGGGGACAAGGTCTTTGAGACTGTCATCAAGCGTTCCATCAAGTTTGCTGATGCCACCGTGGCCGCCGAGCCCATCACCAGCTACGCCGGCAACCACATCGGCGCTGACGCGTACCGCCGCCTTGCCAAGGAACTGATCTCGCGCGGCGGCGCGCCCTAGCGGACGGTGGGACCGTCAATCGCCCCCACCGTTGAAGCGGATCCGGCCTTAGCCGTCCCGGCGGTAGCGCCCGACGCCGGTACTTCCGAAGCCCGTAAGGCCGGCTTCGAGGTACGGCTGGCTAACTTCACGGGTCCCTTTGACCTTTTGCTCGGCCTCATTTCCAAGCACAAGCTGGATATCACCGAGGTGGCGTTGGCCACCGTCACCGATGAATTCATCAAGTACATCAGGCGCCTCCAGGAGCTGGGGGAGGACTGGGCCCTGGATGAAGCCAGCGAATTTTTGGTGATCGCGGCAACGCTGCTGGACTTGAAGGCAGCCCGCCTCCTGCCGGCCGGTGAGGTAGAGGATGCCGAGGACATAGCGCTCCTCGAAGCGAGGGATCTGCTGTTCGCCCGGCTCTTGCAGTACAAGGCGTTCAAGCAGATCGCCGGAATCCTGGGCGAGAAACTGGAGCAGGAAGCCCGTCGGTATCCGCGGCAGGTTGCACTGGAAGGCCATTTCGCCGCGCTGCTTCCGGAACTGGTGTGGCGGCACACTCCGGAGCAGTTCGCGGAACTTGCTGCCAAAGCACTCAAACCGAAGGACTCCGCTCCTGCCGAGGTTGGCTTGGACCACCTCCATGCTCCGCCGGTCAGCGTCAAGGAACAAGCTGAAATCATGGGCTACCGCTTGAAGCTGGGCGCGCCGTTGTCGTTCCAGACGTTGATTGCCGACGCCGAAACCACCTTGGTGGTGGTTGCACGATTCCTGGCATTGCTGGAGATGTTCCGTGACCGCGTGGTTGCCTTCGAGCAACCCGGGCCGTTGGCTGAGCTGACGGTGCGGTGGACAGGTGATGATGCCGGCTGGGACAGTTCCAGCCTGAGCGAGGAGTACGAAGCCGGGGCAGAAGCCGGGGGAAGTGGGGGTGGCGCCAGTGAGTGAACAGGAAACGGTCCAGGATGGCCTGGCTGAACTGGAAGCGCTGCCCGGCGGTGCACGAGCAGCGTTGGAGGCAGTCCTCATGGTCATTGATGAGCCAGCCACCTCGGAAGAGCTGGCGGCCGGGCTCAACGTGACCGTCGCCGTCGTCGAGGATTTGCTGCAGGACCTGCAGCGGGAGTATAGCGGCTATACTGTTAAAGCCCCGGACGTGGATGCTGTCGGCTTTGCCGTTGCCAGTACTGCACCCCGGGGTTTTGAATTGCGGAACGTCGCCGGTGGGTGGCGGATCTATTCACGGTCGGATTTCGCCGACATCGTGGGGAGATTCGTCCTTGAAGGGCAGACCACCAGGCTTACTCAGGCAGCGCTTGAGACCCTGGCGGTCATTGCCTACCGGCAACCGGTCTCACGGGCCCGGGTGTCTGCCATTCGCGGCGTCAACGTCGATTCCGTGGTCCGGACTCTTACCCAACGTGGTTTGATCGAGGACTCCGGAAACGATCCCGAGTCGGGGGCCGTCCTTTATCGGACAACCTCGTACTTCCTGGAACGGATGGGCATTGGCTCGGTGGCTGAACTGCCACAGCTCTCGCCGCACCTCCCGGGTTTGGAAGGGATCGACGAGTACTACGACGCAAGCCGGATGTAGCCACGGCCCACACCGGCACAGCAATGCAACTTAATACTGATTCACGGCGCCTTACCAAGGTGCACAGCGACAAAGGGCAGACGATGTCTGCCCGGCTGGCTAGTGTTGATTTCAACACCAACTGCCGGCCATTACTACACAAGGACGGGTCATGACACAGGCGGGACGCCAGAGTTCACCACGTAACGGTTCGGGGCGCAACAGCACCGGACGCAATGAGGCCAAGGGCAGCGGCACGGGCCGCTCCAACGCCGGCGGCTTCTCCGGCCGCGGCGGCAGCGCCGGCGCTGGAAAGCGCAACTTCACCCAGCGCGAAGGCCGCCCCTTCAAGGCTTCGAAGCCGCGCGAAGCGGCACCCTTCGATCCTGACAACCCCACGACAGCGGGCGATTACGACCGCGGCCAGGCAGCCAGGCCCGCGAAGCCCTTCCGCAAGCCCGGCTCCAACAAGCCTGGCTTTGGCAAGGCACCCGGCACGCCGGGCGCCATCAAGCCCAAGGCGAAGCCGGCAAGGCAGTACGGATCGAAGGCCTTCGGCAGCGAACGCTTCGGCCAGAACCTGGGCCCCATCCGGAAGCCGGGCCGCAACCGGGGCCCCCGCCAGGAAGTCCCCCAGTCCGACCTTCACGATGTTGACGGCGTGCGCCTGCAAAAGGTCATGGCACAGGCTGGCGTGGCTTCGCGTCGCGTGTGTGAGGAAATGATCCTCGAAGGACGCGTTGAGGTTGACGGTGTGGTGACCACCGAACTTGGTATGCGCGTGGACCCTACGTCCGCAGTGATCCACGTTGATGGCATCCGCATCCAGCTCGACGAAACGCTCGTGTACATGGTCTTCAACAAGCCCAAGGGCGTCGTTTCCACCATGGAGGACCCCGAAGGCCGCCCCTGCATCAGCGACTTCCTCAAGAACAACAAGAACAAGGGTGAGCGCCTGTTCCACGTCGGCCGTCTCGATGTCGCCACTGAGGGACTGCTGCTGCTGACGAACGACGGCGAACTCGCCAACCGCCTGACGCACCCTTCCTATGAGGTACCCAAGACGTACCTGGTCCAGGTGCGTGGCCCGTTCCCGCAAGGGGTGGGCGCAAAGCTGAAGAACGGCGTCGAGCTCGAAGACGGCGTAGCTGCAGTTGACTCCTTCCGCTTGGTTGATTCCACCCCGGGCCACGTCCTGATCGAGGTCGTCCTGCACTCGGGCAAGAACCGCATTGTGCGCCGCATGTTCGACGCCGTCGGGTTCCCGGTGGAGCGTCTTGTCCGCGTCAAGGTAGGACCCATTGGCTTGGGCGACCAGCGCCAGGGCAGCATCCGCAACCTCGGCAGGCAGGAAGTCGGACACCTCCTGGCATCTGTGGGGCTCTAAGGCATGTCGGCATTCGGTACGCACGGCCGGGGCCATCTCGATGGCCCGGTCGTCGTTCTCGGCACAGGCTTGCTTGGGGCCAGTATTGGCCTCGGCTTGCGCGGACGGGGTGTCCCTGTTTTCCTTTTCGATCCTTCGCCCACCAACCAGGCGGTCGCGGTGGATATTGGTGCGGGACGGCCGTTAGGCGAGTTGGATGAAGAACCCCAGCTGGTAGTTGTCGCGGCCCCGCCGGACGTAACCGCCGACGTCGTGCAGAAGGCACTGGAGGACTACCCGTCCGCCGTCGTGGTTGATATTGCCAGCGTCAAGGCAGCCATCCAGGCGCAGCTGCGGGAACGTGGCGTGGACCTGACCCGCTATGTGGGTACGCATCCCATGGCAGGCAGGGAGAAATCCGGCCCGGTTGCGGCCAGGGGAGAGCTTTTCACCTCCATGCCCTGGGTTCTGTGCCCCTCTGAAGAAACTTCGGATGCGGCACTTCATGCTGCGGGTTCGCTTGCGGGGGATCTGGGAGCGATTGTTTCCCGCTTCACCGCGGACGAGCACGATGAGGCCGTGGCCTTGGTGTCCCATTTGCCACAGATCATGTCGTCGCTTCTGGCGAGCCGTCTGCAAGGCACGCCGCTGCATGCCCTCTCCTTGGCAGGAAACGGGCTTCGGGACACCACCCGTATCGCAGCCAGCGATCCCACCCTCTGGGTCCAGATCCTGGGTGGCAATGCCGAGAAGTTGGTTTCCATCCTGCATGGTGTGCGCGAGGACCTGAACCGTTTGATCGGTACCTTGGAAGCTCCTCTTGCTCCGGGGGCCCGGCTGGACCTTGCGCAACTGATCAGTGAGGGTAACGCAGGCCAGGCACGGATCCCCGGAAAGCACGGTGGGCCTCCTCAGGCGTACTCATGGCTGACCATCCTGGTGGACGATAAGCCTGGCCAGATCGCGCACCTCCTCACGGAGATCGGCGAGATCGGCGTGAACCTTGAAGACCTTCGGCTCGACCATTCGTCGGGACAAAACGTGGGCATGGTGGAGCTTTCCGTGCTTCCGAGCAAGCATGACCTCCTTGTTGAAGCTTTGACTGACCGTGGATGGCGGGTACTCCAGTAATGACGCGTGAATTTTTTGGCCCGGAGACAGTTGCCCGTCCCGGCAAGCCGCTCGTGATCGCGATCGACGGACCATCGGGATCCGGTAAATCCAGCGTCAGCAAGGAAGTTGCCCGGCGCTTGAAATTGGCGTACCTCGATACCGGTGCCATGTACCGGGCGCTGACGTGGTACTGCCTTAAGACCGGCGTTGACCTTCAGGATGGCGCAGCGGTGGAACAGGCTTCCAAAATCATGCCGCTGGAGATCAGCACCAGTACTGCCACCGAGTACGTGGCGGTTGACGGCACGGACATCACGGACGAAATCCGGGATCCTTTGATCTCTTCGTCCGTCAGTGCTGTCGCCACGACGCTCGGTGCCCGCACTGAGCTGATCCGCCGCCAGCGCGAGCTGATCGATCAGCACCACCGCCGCATGGTGGTGGAAGGACGCGACATCACCACCGTCGTCGTACCCAACGCCGAGGTTCGCATGCTGCTGACCGCCAGCGAGGAAGCCAGGCTGCGGCGTCGCGGGATCCAGCTGGGCGGCACGCAGACAAAAGAACAGCTCAACACCCAGGTGATCCAGCGTGACGCCAAGGACTCCACCGTTGTGAACTTCACCCAAGCGGCGGACGGCGTGGTGACGCTCGATTCCTCTGATCTGAACTTTGAGGAAACTGTCGAGACAGCCTTGGCGATCGTGAGCAAGGTTATCTATGGTGACTGAGTATCAGCTCCCCTCCGCACAGAGCAGGATGTGGAGCCGGCCGGTTGGTTGGTTCCTGGATCACGTGCTCTATCGGACCGTCGTGGTGGGCAAGAGCAACGTGCCCGCTGCCGGACCGGTGATTTTTGCGGCGAACCACATCAGCTTCCTGGACGGGCCTGTGATGTTCGGCGCGTCGCCGCGCCCTATGCATATCCTGGTCAAGAAAGAGATGTTCAAAGGTTTGTTGGGCGCCGTCCTGAGGGGATCCGGACAGATTCCGGTGGATCGCGCCGGTGACCGCACCGCCCTGCATATCGGCAAGAAACTGCTCGACGCCGGTCGCTGTGTAGGGATCCTCCCTGAGGGAACCCGGGGGAGCGGCTCGGCCGAAAACATCAGCAACGGAGTTGCCTGGCTGGCCCTTAGCTCGGGAGCCACAGTCATCCCGGTGGCCATCCTCGGAACCCGCCAAGGTGATGAGCATCGCGACCATATCCCCAAACCCCGCCGCAAGCTCCATGTCAGCTTCGGTGAACCCATCACGGTGAAGCGCCGGAGGGGCGAACCCGGGCGTGTTTCAATGGACAGGGCGGCTGCGGAGATCCGTGATGCCCTGGCCGAACACGTCCAGGACGCCATCCGGGCCACAGGCCAGGGCCTTCCCCTGGAACCTGCGCCCGGAGAAACCACTTCGCAGCACCGCCATTCAGCAGTAGCCGGGACGCCGGCAGACCACCACTAAGGAAAGTGCAATGAGCGATACGACTCAAAAATCCGGCCTCCACGGAGCCGGCGACGACGAATACACGCCCACCGGCACCGACCAGGTGGCGGAAAACCTGGCGGCCCTGGACGATGACGAGGCCGAGCTCCGCGCGGCCACCCTCCGGGCCGGCCTGGACGATTACGATCTCGACGAAGAAGATGCCGCGCTGCTTAGTGGCGAGTACGGCGACGAAGGCGACGAAGGTCCCCTGAAGCTGGATCCGGTTCTGGCCATCATCGGCCGCCCCAATGTGGGCAAGTCCACGTTGGTGAACCGCATCTTGGGCCGCCGTGAAGCCGTAGTGGAGGACACCCCTGGTGTTACCCGCGACCGCGTCATGTACTCGGCCCGGTGGAATGGCCGCAACTTCACCCTGGTGGACACCGGTGGTTGGGAGCACGACGCCAAGGGCATTCACGCACGGGTTGCCGAGCAGGCTGAGATGGCCGTTGAGCTTGCTGACGCCGTTCTCTTTGTAGTGGACTCCGCCGTCGGCGCGACCGCCACTGACGAGGGCGTCATGAAAATGCTCCGCAAGAGCAAGAAGCCGGTCATCATGGTGGCCAACAAGGTGGATGACTTCGCCCAGGAGGCCGATTCCGCAACCCTTTGGGGCCTGGGCTTCGGCGAACCGTACCCGGTTTCTGCCCTCCACGGTCGCGGCGTCGCGGACCTCTTGGACCACGTCATGGACACCCTGCCCGAGTACTCCTTGGTGGACGGTGTGGAGCGTTCAGGCGGCCCGCGCCGTATCGCCCTGATCGGTCGCCCGAATGTGGGTAAGTCCTCGTTGCTGAACAAGCTCGCCGGCTCCGAGCGAGTTGTGGTGGATCCGCTGGCCGGCACCACGCGTGACCCGGTTGACGAGTTCATCGAACTTGGCGACCGCACGTGGCGCTTCGTGGATACCGCAGGTATCCGCCGCCGCCAGCACATGGCACAGGGTGCCGACTTCTACGCGTCGCTGCGTACGCAGGCCGCGCTCGAAAAGGCGGAGGTCGCCGTCGTTCTTCTTGCCGTGGACGAGGTCCTCAGCGAGCAGGATGTCCGCATCCTGCAGCTGGCCATTGAGTCCGGCCGTGCGCTGGTGCTCGCGTTCAATAAGTGGGACCTGCTGGACGACGAACGCCGCCGTTACCTGGAGCGTGAAATCGAGCAGGACCTTGCCCACGTGGAGTGGGCTCCGCGCGTGAACATCTCGGCAAAGACCGGCTGGCACAAAGACCGCCTGGTCCCCGCCTTGGACATCGCGCTGGAGAGCTGGGACCGTCGCATCCCCACAGGACGCCTCAACGCGTTCCTGGGCGAACTCGTGGCAGCGCACCCGCACCCGGTCCGTGGCGGAAAGCAGCCGCGTATCCTGTTCGGCACGCAGGCATCCAGCCGCCCGCCGAAGTTCGTGCTGTTCACCACCGGCTTCCTGGATCCCGGATACCGTCGCTTCATCACGCGTCGCCTCCGCGAAACGTTCGGCTTTGAGGGCACGCCCATCGAGGTCAACATGCGCGTACGTGAGAAGCGTGGCAAGAAGCGCTAAGTGAGACGGGCATCACAGCCCACTTTGGCTGTGATGGCGTCTCCGACCTCCAACTTCGTGTAAGCTTTTGGAGGTGGTTCGGCCGGACTGCTTAGGTGGGACTCCTCGGAGGAAAACTTAGGCGGAGAACGGTGGAACCAGCGGGCTGTAGCGCAGCTTGGTAGCGCACTTGACTGGGGGTCAAGGGGTCGCAGGTTCAAATCCTGTCAGCCCGACCATAAAGGCCGGAATCACGTGGAAACACGGGATTCCGGCCTTTGGTCGTTAACGCCTGACCAGCTCCCGGTCTCGTTCGCTGTGCCCGCCGTTGAAGCCCGGGGGATACGTACAAGACCGGGAACTGGTTAGATCTTCTGCAGCGCGCCGAGTGCCCTCACCAGCGGTTCAAGCTCAGGCACCGACTCCGCGGCCTCAAGGGCGGAGGCCAGAGTCTCGTCGTGGACCGGCGTTGCCGCCTCGAGAAGCTTCTGGCCGGCCAGTGTCAGCTCGGTGTAAATGCCTCGGCGGTCGTCGGCGCACAGGATGCGCGTGAGCAAACCCCGATCCTCGAGGCGATTGACCAAGCGAGTGGTGGCACTGCTGGATAGCGCCGTGGCGCGGGCCAGCTGCTGCATCCGCATGTGCCAGCCATCCTGTCGGCTCAGCGCATCCAGCACCGTGTACTCCACTACCGACAGGTCACTCGAGGCCTGGAGTGCCTTCTCCAGCTCCGCCTCGATGCTTCCGTGCAGGGCGGCAAGGGTTCGCCAACCCTGTGCCCGTACTTCTACGGCGTCATCCTTGATGCCCATGTCTGCTGTGCTCCTGCCTTGATGTCGTGTGAAACGCGACGCACTGCAAAGTAGTTACTCGCGCAAGTATCTAGCGTGGGCAACTATATATAGAGCGTCTGCAACTATTATTCTACGGTTCCCGACGACGCACTTCCAGTCGGAACCGCCCATTGAAGGAGCTCCACATGCCCGCAGGGTTGATTGCCCTTGCCCTCGGCGGATTCGGCATCGGACTGACCGAATTCGTGATCATGTGCCTCTTGCCGGAAGTTGCCGCCGACTTCCAGGTCAGCGAGGCTTCGGCCGGCTGGTTTATCTCCGGCTATGCCCTCAGCGTTACCGTCGGCGCACTCCTGGTGACGGCAGCAGTCACCAGGCTGCCGCGCAAACCCGTCCTCATTGGTCTGCTCGTCCTGTTCATCGCCGGCAACTTCTTGTCTGCGGTTGCTGACAGTTACATGGCCATGATGATCGGCCGGATCATTGCAGCGCTCTGCCACGGCGCGTTCTTCGGTATCGGTTCCGTGGTGGCAGCGCGCCTTGTGCCTGCCCACAAGAAAGCCGGGGCCATCGCCATCATGTTCACCGGACTCACGGCGGCCAACGTTCTGGGCGTTCCCTTCGGAACGCTGCTGGGCCAGCATTTCGGCTGGCGGTCAACCTTCTGGGCGATCACTGCCCTCGGAGTTGTGGCGCTGTTGGGTATTGCCCTGATGGTTCCCAAAGCCGCCACTGGGGCCGCCAAGGGCCTTCGCAGCGGGCTGGGAGCCTTCACATCCGGTCAAGTCTGGCTCTCCATCATCGTGACCATCCTGGGGTTTGGCGGCATGTTCGTTGGCAAATGCCTCGGGGGAAAAGCCGCCGACAAAGCCCTGGACAAGTCACTCATCGTCATCCTTGTCGGGCTGGTGGCGGTGCTGATCTTCTTCGCCCTCACAACTTCGAACAGCGTCGCCACCCTGGTGTCACTGGCGCTCATGGGCGGCTTCGGCTTTGCCACCGTTCCGGGACTCCAGCTGCGCGTGATGCACTTTGCCTCCACAGCTCCAACGCTGGCATCCGGCGGCCGCAGCGGCCAAACGTGGGGGAGTGGCGGCACCTGCTGTAACTCCCGACGTCGAACGCGAACCGCGCGAGGCGACCGTCGCCTGAGGCCGGGCTACAAGCCGGTCTTCAAAATCGAAGAAGCCCGCCACGGATTTTCCGTGGCGGGCTTCTTCGCGCCTTATGCGTTGGGTGCAGTGTCCTGCTTTGCCGCTTCGGCGCTCTTGGCAGCTCTGACGCGTTGGTTCTCTGCTTGCCTGAGCACTTTCATTTGCTTGCCCCTGCGTCGCCACAGGGCCCAGAGAATAGTGACCGCAATGAAGACCACCACGGCGGCGACGGCGGAAATAGCCGTCCACGTGGTGAAGAATCCCGCATCCACGCTCAAGGTCCGCTGGCCTGCGTGGGCTGACTCCGTGCTGCCGAAGGCGATCCCGGCCGTGAGCAGGTTGGGCACGGCGATGGCGACGGCCACCAGGACGATAACAATTTTCCAGGGCCAGGACACTGCTTTGCGGGTGGCTTGCCACGCTACGAGGAGCGGAACGAACGTGAAGACGAAGCCGTAAAACATACCCACCAGGACGCTGGCTCCAAGGTCGCGCCGGATCTGTCCGGCGATGACATCGGACCACCAGCGGGGGAGGATGGCCCCGAGAATGAAGTATGCGGCCACAGCGACAAGTACTGCCACCAGGATCAGGATTATTTTTACGCCCCAATTGCGCTTTTTCTGAGCTGGTACTTGTACTTGTTCGGTCATGGGTCAATCATGGCAGAGACCCCATCAGGTGCAGGGGAAATGTGCCTATACTTTCAGCGGTGGCCATCAGCACAGGCCGCCGTCGAGGTTCGTAAATGTCCCGATGAAAGGCCACCAGTGAGCAATATTCCGGAAGAACTTTCCTACACCGCAGAACACGAATGGGTGACCGCTCCAGATGCCGACGGCGTAGTGCGCATTGGCATCACCGACTTCGCCCAGGACGCCTTGGGCGACGTCGTCTACGCCCAGATGCCCGAGCCTGGCACAAAAATCACGGGCAACGAGGTTGTCGGCGAAGTGGAATCCACCAAAAGCGTCAGTGACATCTACGCTCCGGTGACCGGTGAAGTCACCAATCGAAATGACGCCCTGGACACTGATCCGGCTTTGATTAACTCCGACCCGTACGGCGAGGGATGGCTCATTGAAGTAAAGCTTGCAGAAGCTGATGCAGTGGATTCCCTGCTCAGTGCATCGGAGTACGAACAACAGGTAGGCTAAAGTTATCTGGCCCGTCAGGCTGCTTTCCTTAAACCGGAAAGCGGGACGGCGGGCCAGCAACCGATTTGCCCGGCGGTACCGGGAGGCGGAAGTGGCCGGCAGGGTTTGGAACTGCCGGCGGATGAGGAGGAAATTCCATGGTTGGCGGCGAACAGAATCAAGCCAATGTCGGGAACGGCGCGGAGGAACAGCCGACGTCGGAGACCACCTCGATCAGCATCACGCCAACGTGGGACGAGCCGAGCATTGCTCCCAAGTTGGCTCCTGAAGAACGTGCATCCGTAGACGCCCTTCCGCCGAACTCAGCGTTGCTCATTGCGCACAGCGGTCCCAACGCCGGAGCTCGTTTCCTGCTGGACGCGGACACCACAACAGCTGGGCGGCACCCGGATGCCGACATCTTCCTGGATGACGTCACAGTGTCCCGCAAGCATGTTCAGTTCATCCGGACTGCCTCGGGCTTCGAGCTGGTGGACATGGGGAGCCTCAACGGAACGTACGTCAACCACGACCGCGTCGACCGCGTGCAGCTGAAGAGCGGCAACGAGGTACAGATCGGCAAGTTCCGGTTGACCTACTACCTGAGCCCTGTTCGCGCAGCAGGCCAAGTCTGACGGGGTATCTGCCTGTGGCTATGGCCCAGCAGGACCGTCGCGGACCGCAGGTCCTGAATATCGGGGAGGTCCTTGCCCAGCTGAGCGACGACTTCCCAGGTATGACGGCGTCCAAGATCCGTTTCCTTGAGGAAAAAGGACTCATCAACCCCAAGAGGACTCCTGCCGGCTACAGGCAGTACGCAGACGGTGATGTCGAGCGGCTCCGTTTCGTCCTTGCGCTCCAGCGCGATCAGTACCTGCCGCTGAAGGTCATCAAGGACTATCTGGATGCCATCGACCGCGGTGAGAGGCCTGAAAATCTCCCTCCGGGTGTCACGGTGTCACCCAGGGTGGTCTCGGCGGAAATGGCAGCAGAGGTGCAAGGGCGTGCCCGCGCACTCACCGAAGACCAACTTCGTGCCGAATCGGGTGCCAGCGTTCCTTTGCTCGAATCACTGCTGAGTTTCGGGCTGATCAGCCACGTGGGCGGCAAGTTCGACGAACACGCCCTCCAGGTGGCGCGGGCCTGTGTTCAGTTGGAAGGCCACGGCCTTGAGCCCCGGCATCTTCGCCCGTTCCAAGCTGCAGCTGAGCGGGAGTTCGGCCTGGTGGAGAGGGCCGTTGCGCCGTTGACATCGCGTCGGGATGCAGCGTCGCAGGCGCGGGCCGCGGAAGCTGCCCGTGAGATCAGCGACCTCTGCCTCACCCTGCACAGGGCCTTGGTGCACGACCGTATCTCCCGGATGGACAGCTGATGATCGAAGTTGAAATCGTCGGTGTCCGGATTGAACTGCCGTCCAATCAACCGCTGGTACTCCTTCGGGAGATCAACGGCGAGCGGCATGTTCCGATCTGGATCGGCACTCCTGAAGCCAGCGCCATCGCCTTGGCACAGCAGGGCGTTGTCCCGCCCCGGCCCATGACGCACGACCTCCTGGTGGATGTTGTTGAATCCCTGGGCCATTCCATCATCAGCGTGAACATCGTCGCTGTGGAGGACAACATCTTTTACGGGCAGCTGCAGTTGGACGACGGCACGGTAGTAAGTTCGCGCGCCTCGGACGCGTTGGCGCTGGCATTGCGCGCCAAGTGCCGCATCTGGTGTGCCGACGCTGTCATGGAGGAGGCCGGCGTTCGCATTACCGAGCATGATGAAGGCGAAGACTCGGAGCCGGATCCCGCCGTGGACGAAGAGCGCGAGATGCGCCGGTTCCGTGAGTTCCTGGACGACGTTGAACCGGAAGATTTCGAAGGCTGAGGCACCCTAAGCCTAAAGTTGAGGGTGAAACTTTCGACACGGCTGTATTTTGGGGCCAAGGTCTTTGACCTCGGAGCCTCACGGGCCTAACGTCGAAGTTATCAAGTTCCCGTTGCATACACTGCCTGCGCAAGTCACACTGGAAGGTGCGGACTTGCGGGAATTACACTGCTGCATTTCGCCGTTGTATCAGGGTATGCACCGTCCCCAAGGGAACTGAGAACAAGGAGGTCACGTGAGTCCGAAAGGCGAAGCAGGCGAGCTGAAGCAGTCCTCTGCCGGCATTGCTGCGCCCGCATCCGGCGCCCAAGGTTTGCTCTTCACGGAGGACCTTCCTGTGCTGGACGAGGACGCGGGCTACCGCGGTCCCACCGCATGCAAGGCTGCGGGCATCACCTATCGCCAGCTCGACTACTGGGCACGTACAGGCTTGGTTGAGCCTGCTGTCCGTGGCGCTGCCGGCTCCGGCTCCCAGCGTCTCTACGGCTTCCGTGACATCCTGGTTCTGAAAGTCGTCAAGCGGCTCCTTGATACCGGCGTATCCCTCCAGCAGATCCGCACGGCCGTGGAACATCTACGCGAGCGGGGCGTCGAAGACCTGGCACAGATCACGCTGATGAGCGATGGCGCCAGTGTCTACGAATGTACATCCGCGGACGAGGTCATCGACCTCGTTCAAGGCGGACAAGGCGTCTTCGGCATCGCTGTCGGACGCGTATGGCGGGAAGTGGAGGGGAGCCTGGCCGCGCTTCCGAGCGAGCATGCCGCGGAGCAGTCCTTTCCCGACGACGAACTGAGCAAACGGCGCGTTGCGCGCCGCATCGGCTAAACGCCGCACCACGGAATCTGAACCAAAGAGGAAAGGCTTCGACCCTCCAGGGGTCGAAGCCTTTCCTCTTCTTCTATCCGTGCTTACGCGCAGGCTGTTGAGGCTCCCGGTTGTTGAGTCTTTCAGCGCTGGCGGCGGTCCCGCAACGAGGACTGTCCAGCCAAGAGGCTCTCGAGCAGGGCATCAAAGAGTTTGGCTGCGTTCTTGGCCGAGTCTCCGGGCCAGTGGTGGACCGAGTGCGCTGCACCTTGGATCTGCTGCCAGTTGGCCTGCTCCGGAATGTGCGGTGTGAGCAGTAGTTCGCCGAACATGGACTCCATTTCAGCCAAACGGAAGGTGTGCTCCGCAGACCCGGTGCGTACCCGGTTGGCCACGATCCCTGCCGGAGCCAGGTTAGGGGCGAACTCCTGCCGAAACAGCTGGATGGCCCGCATGGTGCGTTCAGTGCCGGCTACGGAGAAGAGGCCGGGCTCGGCTACGAGGACAACGCGGTCGCTTGCGCTCCACGCCATGCGCGTTAGTCCGTTCAAGGACGGTGGGCAGTCCACCAGGACGAGCTCGTAGTTAGTGGTGCCTGACAATACGGCTGAAAGCCGGCGAAGGTCACGCCGGCCCAAATCCGGGCGGTCATAGATTCCGGTGAAGGCCGAACCCACCGCGACGTCCAGGGTGCCGTTGCTTGAGCCGTTGGAAACCCAGCTGCTGCCGGCCACATTGCCCGCCAGGTTGGCTTTCCGGGGGCTTTTCAGCATCCGGCCGATGTCGAGTTTCCCGCCTGGCTGAACGCCGAGTGCCGTGGTGGCGTCGGCGTGAGGATCGAGGTCCACTACCAACGTGGAAATACCGGCTGCGAGGGCCGCGGACGCCAGACCGGTGGTCACGGACGTCTTTCCCACTCCACCCTTGAGGCTGCTGATGCTGACTACTTGCACTTGAAAACCCAAAACCTAACGCCGGTTGCCGTATCGCGCTGATTCGCTCCGGAAGCGCCGGAGCCGGGGCTTGCCGAAGCCCCCTCAACATCATATGGTGCATCGCGGTCGATTCCCGCTTTCTACGCGCCCGACCGCTGAGGATAAGCCCCGGGCAATAGCATGCCGTCGGATCGCGCGCACGTATATACAGTGCAGATGACGATTCCTTTGTGATGGTTGCCACAAAGATTTGTGTTTGATGCTGGCGGCACTACACACTGTGACCACCGACCGATCCACCCGCAATGATGCAGGAGAAGTATGTTTTCGAAAATTCTGGTGGCCAATCGCGGCGAAATCGCGATCAGGGCGTTTCGCGCTGGTTATGAACTGGGCGCCAAGACCGTAGCCGTCTTTCCGCATGAGGACCGTAACTCGATCCACCGGCAGAAGGCCGACGAAGCTTACCTGATCGGCGAGGTGGGCCATCCCGTCCGCGCCTACCTGGACGTAGAGGAGGTTGTCCGCGTCGCCAAAGAAGCCGGCGCTGACGCCATCTACCCCGGCTATGGCTTCCTCTCCGAGAACCCGGACCTGGCCCGTGCAGCCAAGGCAGCAGGCATTACCTTTGTGGGACCGCCCGCTGAGGTCCTGGAGCTGGCAGGAAACAAGGTTGCCGCCTTGGAAGCTGCCCGCAAGGCCGGCGTTCCTGTCCTGAAGTCGAGCAAGCCTTCCAAGGATCTTGACGAGCTCATCGCAGCAGCCGACGAGATCGGCTTCCCGATCTTCGCCAAGGCCGTCGCCGGCGGTGGCGGTCGCGGTATGCGGCGCGTGGAGACGCGCGAAGCCCTCCCCGAGGCGTTGCAGTCCGCCATGCGCGAAGCTGATGCTGCCTTCGGCGATCCCACCATGTTCCTTGAGCAGGCAGTGCTGCGTCCCCGTCACATCGAAGTGCAGATCCTGGCGGACGCCGAAGGGAACGTCATGCATCTCTTCGAGCGTGACTGTTCACTGCAGCGCCGCCACCAGAAAGTGGTGGAGATCGCTCCCGCGCCGAACCTGGATGAGAACATCCGCCAGGCTCTTTACCGCGATGCCGTTGCGTTCGCCAAGGCCTTGAACTATGTCAACGCCGGAACCGTGGAGTTCCTGGTGGACACGGAAGGGGAGCGGGCCGGACAGCACGTCTTCATCGAAATGAACCCCCGCATCCAGGTCGAGCACACCGTCACGGAGGAAATCACCGATGTCGACCTCGTGCAGGCACAGATGCGCATCGCTTCAGGGGAAACCCTCGCGGACTTGGGGCTGAGCCAGGACTCGGTGTTCATTAAGGGTGCTGCGCTGCAGTGCCGTATCACCACCGAGGACCCCTCCAACGGCTTCCGCCCTGACGTTGGAAAGATCACCGGCTACCGTTCTGCCGGCGGCGCCGGTGTCAGGCTCGACGGCGGTACGGTCTACTCGGGTGCCGAGATCAGCCCGCACTTCGACTCCATGCTGGTGAAGCTGACCTGCCGTGGCCGTGACTACCCTGCAGCCGTAGCCCGCGCACGTCGTGGTTTGGCTGAGTTCCGTATCCGTGGCGTGTCCACCAACATCCCCTTCCTGCAGGCGGTTCTTGCGGATCCGGACTTCAATGCCGGCAACGTGGCCACGGACTTCATCGACAAGCGCCCTGAACTGCTGAAATCGCACATCTCTGCAGACCGCGGCACCAAGTTGCTCACATGGTTGGCCGAGGTCACCGTGAACAAGCCAAACGGCGAACTCACAGTTCATTCGGACCCTGCCAGCAAGCTGCCCGCGATCGATGGCCCGGTTCCCACCTCGGGTTCGCGCCAGAAGCTGATCGAACTGGGGCCGGAGGGCTTCGCCAAGGCGCTGCGGGAGCAGCAGGCACTGGCAGTCACTGACACCACGTTCCGCGACGCCCACCAGTCACTGCTGGCAACGCGCGTCCGTACCCGCGATCTCGTAGCAGCAGGCCCGGCAGTGACGGCGCTGATGCCGGAGCTGCTTTCCGTGGAGGCCTGGGGCGGTGCAACGTACGACGTCGCGCTCCGCTTCCTCGGTGAGGACCCGTGGGACCGTCTGGCTGCCCTTCGCAAGGCCCTGCCGAATACCTGTATCCAGATGCTGCTCCGCGGACGCAACACCGTCGGATACACCCCATACCCGGAAGAAGTGACGGAGGCCTTCGTCAACGAGGCCGCCGCTACGGGCATCGACATCTTCCGTATTTTCGACGCCCTCAACGACGTCAACCAGATGGCCCCCGCCATTCGGGCCGTGCGTGCAACCGGGACTGCCGTCGCAGAAGTGGCCCTCTGCTACACGGGCAACCTCCTGGATCCGAACGAGGACCTGTACACCCTCGACTACTACCTGGACCTGGCCCAGAAGATCGTCGACGCCGGTGCCCACATCCTTGCCATCAAGGACATGGCTGGCCTCCTGCGTCCGGCTGCTGCTGCGAAGCTGGTGGCTGCCCTGCGCGAGCGCTTCGACCTGCCCGTGCACCTGCACACGCACGACACCGCGGGTGGGCAGCTGGCCACCTTGCTGGCAGCTGTTGACGCCGGGGTGGACGCCGTTGACGTGGCAGCCGCGTCCCTGGCCGGCACCACAAGCCAACCTGCCGCGTCTGCATTGGTCGCAGCCTTGGCCAACACGCCCCGCGATACCGGCCTTAGCTTGGCCAACGTTGGCGCACTGGAGCCTTACTGGGAAGCTGTGCGGCGTGTCTACGCTCCCTTCGAATCCGGTCTGCCGGGCCCCACAGGGCGCGTCTACCAGCACGAAATCCCGGGCGGCCAGTTGTCGAACCTTCGCCAGCAGGCCATCGCCTTGGGACTCGGGGAGCAGTTCGAGGCCATCGAGGACATGTACACCGCGGCTGACCGCATCCTGGGTCGCCTGGTGAAGGTCACGCCGTCCTCCAAGGTGGTGGGCGATCTCGCTTTGCACCTGGTGGGACTTAACGCTGATCCCGCGGACTTCAACGAGAACCCGCAGAACTATGACATCCCGGACTCCGTCATCGGCTTCCTCTCCGGCGAACTCGGAGATCCTCCCGGAGGCTGGCCCGAGCCGTTCCGCACTAAGGCCCTTCAGGGCCGCAGCGTCAAGGTGCGCGACGTCGACATCAGCGCCGAGGACAGCG
Organism: Arthrobacter sp. GW822-FHT05G07; assembly: GCF_058799755.1. Lineage (NCBI taxonomy): Bacteria > Bacillati > Actinomycetota > Actinomycetes > Micrococcales > Micrococcaceae > Arthrobacter > Arthrobacter sp. GW822-FHT05G07. The sequence goes on from NZ_JBXALT010000016.1 coordinate 40,160, forward strand.
CAGCGCTCAAGGGTGACTCCAAGACACGACAGCACACGCTGAACCGTTTGCTGTTCGCCGGACCCACCAAGGACTACCTGAAGAGCGTTGATACGTACGGCAACATTTCCGTGCTGGACACCCGTGACTACCTCTACGGCCTGCAGCAGGGCGCAGAGCACGTCATCGAGTTGGAGAAGGGCGTCCGCCTCATTGCCCAGCTTGAGGCTGTCTCGGAAGCCGACGAGAAGGGCATGCGCACGGTCATGTGCACGCTCAACGGGCAGTCCCGGCCCGTGGTTGTCCGTGATCGCTCGGTGGTCAGCAACGTCAAGGCAGCGGAGAAGGCAGACCCGGCACAGCCTGGCCAGGTTGCCGCGCCGTTTGCCGGCGCAGTTACCGTCACGGTCAAGGTGGGCGATACCGTCAACGCCGGCGATACCGTTGCCACCATTGAGGCGATGAAGATGGAAGCTTCCATCACGACGCCGGTTGCGGGCACGGTTTCGCGCCTCGCCATTTCCTCGGTAGAGCAGGTCCAGGGCGGCGATTTGCTGCTGGTGATCGGCTAGCCATCCACATAAAGAAGTACCCCGTCCGGAAGAATCCGGACGGGGTACTTTTTTGTGATTATTGGTGGCTACGAAGCGCGGGGTGCGGAGTACATTTCCTCGATGACTGCGTCGAAGTCCTTCATGACTTGTGCACGCTTGACCTTGAGGGATGGCGTCAGATGACCGGAGGCTTCAGTAAAGTCCGCAGGGACAATCCTGAAGGACTTGATGGCCTCCGCCTGGGACACGGTCTGGTTGGCCTTGCTGATGAGCTCCTGGACTGCAGCCTTGACCACGGCATGGTCCGTGGCCTCGGCAAGCGTTGTGCTGGCGGGCAGTCCGTGGCGGTCCAGCCAGCCCGGAAGCGCTTCTTCGTCCAGCGTGACCAGGGCGCCGATAAACGGACGGTTATCGCCCACCACCAGCACCTGGGAAACCAACGCATCCGCGCGGATCTGGTCCTCCAACAGGGCAGGAACCACATTCTTTCCGCCTGCGGTGACGATGATTTCCTTCTTGCGGCCAGTGATCTTGAGGAATCCGTTGCTGTCGAGTTCGCCGATATCCCCCGTGCGGAACCATCCGTCAACGAACGTTTCGTCTGTGAGGTCTTCCCGCTTGTAGTAGCCACGCATGACGCAGACACCCTTGGCGAGGATTTCTCCGTCGTCGGCAATCTTGACTGAGTTTCCCGGAAGGGGGGCGCCTACCGTGCCGATCCTGATCATGGACGGGGTGTTCACGGTAATGGGCGCTGTGGTCTCTGTCAGGCCATAGCCCTCCAGAATCTGCAGGCCAATGCCTTGGAAGAAGTGGCCCAGGCGTTCGCCCAACGGACCGCCTCCGGAGACGGCATGGGCAACATGGCCGCCCATGGCCGCACGGAGCTTCCCGTAGACAAGTTTGTCGAACACGGCATGCTTGAGCTTGAGGCCAAGCCCCAGGGAACCGGACTCGCGTGCCTTGGAGTAGGCGATCGCAGTGTCCACTGCCCGGTGGAAAATGGCGCCCTTGCCGCCGTCCTCAGCCTTGGTCAGTGCAGAGTTGTACACCTTCTCGAAGACCCGGGGTACGGCCAGAATGAACGTCGGCTGGAAGCTCTGGAGGTCGGCCAACAGATGCTTGATATCCGGGGTGTGTGCCACCTTGACGCCGCCGGCCACGGCCAGCACGGAAATGAAGCGTGCGAAAACGTGCGCCAGGGGGAGGAACATGATGGTCTTGCCGGACTCGTTGATGATCTCAGGCAAGGATGCGCGGGCGTTTTCGGAGAGTTCCACGAAGTTGCCGTGGGTCAGTTCGCAGCCTTTGGGCCTGCCCGTGGTGCCGGAGGTGTAGATGATTGTGGCGAGATCCTTCAGGCCGGCCGAGGAACGGCGGGACTCGAGCTCGTCGTCGGGGACACCGGCGCCTGCTGCCCGCAGGGCGTCCAGTCCGGCGCCCTCAAGCTGCCAGACGTTGGCAACTGACGTGATGTCCTCTGCGGCGACAGCCTGCCGAATCACGTCTTCGTGGTGCGCTGCTTCGCCGAAGGCGGCCACAGCACCTGAGTCACCCAGGTTCCATGCCACCTGGGAAGGCGACGACGTTTCGTAGATCGGGACGGAGACGGCTCCGGCAAACCAGATGGCAAAGTCCACAAGGGACCATTCGTACCGCGTGCGGGACATGATGCCCACGCGGTCGCCGGCGGCAACACCACTGGCAATGAGGCCCTTCGCCAAGGCCCTCACGTCCTCGAGGAAGTCCTTGGCACGGATGTCCTGCCACTGCCCATTTCCGTCCAGCTTGGAGAAAAGCGCAGGGTTGGATGCTTTTTCTGCCTCTCGGATCACGAGGTCCGTGATGTTGGTTTCCGGGGCGATGTTGACGAGGGGAGGAACACTGATTTCACGCACGGTAGCTCCTTTGATATCCACGGGCCACGAGGGGCTGCTTCCACTCTAGTATGCCCGCTCGCGGAGGTGTGTTCTATTTCACCTACTGGCGAGTAACTTTACGGATCCACCGTCATTTCAAGCAACTCGGCTCCATCCGTGCCGTCCGATGCGGGTGCTGCTCCGCCCTGCGGAATAGGATGATGGGATGCCTGCACTACGGTCCAGTTCCCTGGTCAGAACCAAGCCACCGGCCTCTGCCTGGAAGGAGGTCCCGTGGGCTGCCCGCCGCAGCCATTTGGGCCGCAGGGGCCTGGCAATAGGGATCGACATCGGCGGCACCAAAGTGGCCGCCGGTGTGGTGGATGCCGACGGGCGGGTCCTCGCCGAGGCCCGCAGGTCCACACCCGGTGCCGACCCCAGGGCTGTCGAGCAGACCATCGTGGAACTCGTGGACGAGCTGAGCGCAGGACACCGCATCGCATCGGTAGGGATTGGTGCCGCAGGATGGATGGACCTCGACGGCGGCACGGTCCTGTTCAGCCCACACCTTGCCTGGCGTAACGAGCCCCTGAGGGAGAGCCTGCAGAAGTTACTGAGGCGTCCCGTGCTGCTCACCAATGACGCCGATGCCGCGGCCTGGGCGGAGTGGCGCTTTGGCGCAGGACAGGGTGAAAGCCGCCTGGTCTGCATCACACTGGGCACGGGCATAGGCGGCGCCATGGTCATGGATGGCCGGGTGGAGCGGGGACGCTTTGGCGTCGCCGGGGAGTTCGGGCACCAGATCATCTTTCCCGGTGGACACCGTTGCGAATGCGGTAACCGCGGGTGCTGGGAGCAGTACGCCTCCGGCAATGCGCTGGGGCGTGAAGCCCGGCAGTTGGTGCGGACCAATTCCCCGGCTGGCCGCGCTTTGCTGGAGAAGGCAGGCGGGACCGCGGAGAACCTGTCCGGGGCGGCCGTGACCTCGCTGGCGCTTGCGGGAGATGCCACCTCCCGTGAACTCCTTGCCGACCAAGGTGACTGGTTGGGGCTGGGGTTGGCCAACCTCGCAGCGGCGTTGGACCCTGGAATGTTCGTGATCGGCGGGGGCCTGTGTGATGCGGGGGAGTTGCTCGCCGCACCAGCACGGGAGTCGTTCGCCAAGAACCTGACGGGCAGGGGGTTCCGCCCCATGGCGAGGATAGAACTCGCGGCCTTGGGCCCGCGAGCCGGCATGATCGGCGCCGCCGACCTTTCACGGGTCAGCGGCCGGGCGCGCAGCTGAGTTTTCCTTGCCAAACGGGGCGCCGGCACCTAGATGCGTGCGCCGTCGTCGTCCTCATTCTTTTCCTGCGGAAGCCGCATGATGAGGTACACCACGGATGCGACGAAAGCGGCCACAATGCCCAGAATTGCCGTCAACGGCGCGGACCGCCAAAACATGGCGGTGAAGAGGAGCGCGAGTGGTCCACCGACAGCGCCCACCCACGCGAGCATGATCAGCGGCTCAGTTCCCGCCAGGCTTGGTGGCTCTTCGGGGACGAACGTGTGGTCCTCGTCCTCGACGTCGAAGTCACGCGGACCGACAGGCCGGCCAGCGGCTTCGGCGTCCGCAGGGACTGCCGCCGCATCACCAACCGGTTCCCGGGCCGGGGCGGACAACCCCAGTGGATCGAAATCCTTGAAGGTCCTGCCGGGCTCTGCCTGCAAATGTCCGGCTTCACCGTCCGGGTCCTTGTCGGCGTCCTGCGGCAGCTCCCTTTCCGGGGCCGACTGTGTGGCCTCCAGCCTGGCCACCAGATCCAGCCACACGGCGTCGTCGTCCTTGTTGGCGCTTTGATCAGCGGAATTGGGATCAGGCCTGTTCATGGGCTGTGTCCTTTTCGGGAGAAAGCCCGTGCCCGGCCAAGGCCGCTACGGTCTTTTGAATGAAGTCGACAGTCCCGGAAAAAATCTCGGGCGCGTCATTGTCAAGGGTGGCCACGTGGCGGCTGTTGTGGAGGTATCTGACATCCACCGGTGCCTGGACCCTGGAACGGAGGAACTCCAGGCTCGCGTTCGAGATGACGTTGTCCACCGTGGACTTGTAGACCCGAACCGGTGAGCTGATGCGCGGCAGGATGGCCGCTGTGTCCTTGTACATCTTCTTGAGTTGGTGAGCTGCCGCAACGGGTGTGCGGGCGTAGGCACCTTCATCCTGGTCGGGCTTGAGGATGTCGTTGGCGATGGCCGGAGTGGTCCTCACCACATACTTGAGGGCAGCGACGATGACGGCCCGGGGATCGTCGAGGACCAGCCCGGGGTTAACCACCACCGTCCCGGCAACAGGACGCGTGGCTGCTATCCGCAACGCCAAGGTTCCGCCCATGGACAGCCCGGCAGAGAAAACGTAATCACACTCGGAAGCCAGCTCAAGGTAAGCATCATCCACCGCGCGGTGCCACTCCCTCCACGAGCGGGTGGCCATGTCCTGCCAGGAGGTGCCGTGACCGGGTAGCAGCGGTAGCCTGACGGCATAGCCTGCCTCGGCAAGGTGTTGGGCCCACGGCCTGACACTGTGCGGGCTACCAGTGAACCCGTGGGACATGACAACACCGACGCGCGGCCCGGCACCCGTCCAGCTGCTGTGGAACGGCGAAAAGTCGGGGAACATTTTCATGATGACTCTGAGGCTACTCTGTCCCCGGCATGCTGGCGGAAAAAGCCGGCTGATTCTTCAAAAATGGTGGGTGCATCCACATCCAGGGTGGCTACGTGCCCGCTGTGCGGAAGCGCCACTACTTTCAGGCGGGAAGAGCCGATTGACTTACTGATAGTGGCCACAGAGCTCGGAGGGATGACGTCGTCAACCGAGGATTTGAAGACCAGGGCCGGAGCCTCAACGTGCGGGAGGCCCCGGGTAGCAGCGCGGAAGAGTTTCTTGAGTTCGTGGACAGACTTCAGCGGTGTCTTGGAGTAGTCTCCGTCCTCGGTTGTTACCGGCGCGGGAGTGTCCTCCACTATGGGGGTGGTGGTGCGCATGACGTACTTCAGCGCTCCGACATACCTCACGCGGCGGTCATAGAAGCTCAGCCCCGGGTTCACCAGGACCAGCCCGGGAACTTCATGGCGGGAGGCCACCCGCAGAGCCACGGCTCCGCCCATGGACAGGCCTGCCACAAAACACGTTTCGGTGTTCGCCGCCAGGTCCAGGTAGCTCCTCTCGAAGGTCCGGTACCAGTCCTGCCACCTTGTAGTGGCGAGGTCCTGCCAGCTGGTGCCGTGTCCGGGGAGCAGGGGCACGGACACCGCAAAGCCCTGCTTTGCGAGATACTCGGCCCAGGGGAGGACGCTGAGGGGGCTTCCGGTGAAGCCGTGGCAGATGGCCACTCCTATGGATGCGTTGGCTCCGTGTCCGGCATGGTGGAATGCGAGCGGCGCGGCGGGTATAAGGCGTTCCGTCATGCGTCCATCGTGTCACTGTTCCTGACAAATCTCACTGGAGTAGGGTTGCTGTTGAGTGCCGACCGGGTTGCCCGGGTGCATGCCAACCAATCGGCCGTGAGAGGACAAACGTGTTCTATTGGGTCATGAAGAGGATCTTTCTCGGTCCCATTCTCAAGCTCCTGTTCCGCCCCTGGGTGAAGGGGCTGGACAACGTTCCTGAAAGCGGAGCCGCCATTTTGGCCTCCAATCATTTGTCCTTCTCGGATTCCATTTTCCTGCCGCTGATGGTCCATCGCCCTGTGATCTTCCTGGCCAAGTCCGAGTACTTCACAGGTAAAGGTCTCAAGGGACGGCTCACTGCACTGTTCTTCAGGCTGAGCAACCAACTGCCGATGGACCGGTCCGGCGGCGCGGCATCGGAGATGTCACTGCAGGCGGGCAAAGACGTCCTGAACTCGGGGGGCCTGCTGGGGATTTATCCGGAAGGCACCCGGAGCCCGGATGCCCGGCTCTACCGCGGCAAAGTAGGCGTGGCCAAGCTTGCGCTGCAAACCCGTGTTCCCGTGGTGCCCGTGGCCATGATCGGGACGGAGAAGGTCCAGCCTATCGGCAAGCGACTGCCGAACATCCGCAGGATCGGCCTTATTTTCGGGCAGCCTTTGGACTTCAGCCGCTACTACGGGATGGAAGACGACCGCCTGATCCAAAGGGCAGTGACCGACGAAATCATGTACGAGTTGATGCGGCTCTCCGGCCAGGAATATGTTGACGAGTACGCAGCAGTGGTCAAGGCCCAGTTGGCCGGCAAAGGCCCCGAGCCCGTCCATAAGATCGAGGTTGCTGAAGACGCCACAGCAGACATTGCAGAGGACAGGGACGAACCCCGGAGTGACGGGAACGGACCAGCGGAGAAACTGTGACGTAAGCGGCAGCATCGGTTACGGCTGCAGTCCCGCAACCTTGCCGCAGGCTACTACTCTTGAAGGGTGACTGAGCTAACCGCGAACACCGCACCCTCCGCAGCAGATCCTCTCGCCAGCACCGCCCAGAGCGGGGCAGCAAACTATCCCGGGCTCGACGCTTGGCGGGACCTGCCAATTTCCCAGCAGCCCACGTGGTCGAACTCTGATGTCTTCAAGGCTTCGGTCAAGGAACTCTCCGTCGTGCCGCCCCTGGTCTTCGCCGGTGAAGTGGACGTCCTGAGGGAGCGCCTCGCCGCTGCTGCCCAGGGTAAGGCCTTCCTCCTGCAGGGCGGCGACTGCGCTGAAACCTTCGAGGCCGCAACAGCGGACAAGATCAGCGCCCGGGTCAAAACGATCCTCCAGATGGCAGTGGTCCTCACCTACGGCGCTGCCATGCCCGTCATCAAGATGGGGCGGATGGCCGGCCAGTTCGCGAAGCCACGCTCCTCCAACGACGAGACCCGCGACGGCGTGACGCTTCCCGCTTACCGCGGCGACATCGTGAACGGCTACGATTTCACGCCGGAATCCCGTGCTCATGACGCCGGCCGGATGCTCCAGGCGTACCACACGTCCGCATCCACACTGAACCTTATCCGGGCCTTCACCCAGGGCGGCTTCGCGGATCTCCGCCTGGTTCACCAGTGGAACAAGGGGTTCACCGAAAACCCGGCACACGCGCGCTACGAATCGCTGGCGCGGGACATCGACCGTGCCATTAGTTTCATGGACTCCTGCGGCGCTGACTTCGAGGCACTCAAGCGCGTGGAGTTCTTTGCCAGCCACGAAGCACTGCTGCTTGACTACGAGCGCGCACTGACACGCATCGATTCGCGGACCGGCTTGCCCTACGACACCTCCGCGCACTTCCTGTGGATCGGCGAGCGGACCCGTGAACTGGACCATGCCCACGTTGATTTCCTGTCCCGCGTGCGGAACCCCATCGGCGTCAAGCTCGGCCCCACTACCAGCGGCGACGACGCCCTGCGCCTGATCGACAAACTGGACCCCAACCGCGAACCTGGCCGTCTCACTTTCATTACCCGCATGGGCGCCGGCAACATCCGCGAAAAGCTGCCGGCCGTCGTCGAGCGCGTCACTGCATCCGGTGCGCAGGTGCTGTGGGTGACCGACCCGATGCACGGCAACACGGTCACGTCGCCGAACGGCTACAAGACGCGGAACTTCGATGACGTCATTGACGAAGTACGTGGATTCTTCGAGGTCCACCACGCCCTGGGCACGGTCCCGGGCGGACTTCACGTTGAAATGACCGGCGATGACGTTGCTGAGTGCTTGGGTGGTGCTGACCCGATCGACCAGGATGCCTTCCTGGACCGTTACGAGTCAGTGTGCGATCCCCGCCTGAATCACATGCAGTCCCTTGAGATGGCCTTCCTGGTAGCCGGAGCCCTCTCCAAGAGGTAGAGATACAACAAAGCGCGGTCCGGATTCCCGGACCGCGCTTTGTTGTCGTTGAAATGATCCGGATCCGATTGCTAGACGACAGTCAGTGTGACCACTGAGTCTTCCGGTATCTCGGTATTCACCGGGTTCTGGTCCCGGACGGTGCCGAAAAAGCCACCCAAAACCTTGTTGACCTGAACTTTGAAACCGAGCTTCTTCAGTTCCTTTTCGGCCTCGTCGGCTTGCTTGCCGATGAAACTGGGGACCTTCACCAACTTGGGTCCCTTGGACACAGTGAGTGTCACCGCTTCGCCCCGGACAAGTGTGCCGTTCGCCGGTACTTGGGAGACAACGGCACCCTTGGGGACAGTCTTGTCGTTGACGGTCTCCGGAGCGATCACAGCTGTCAGACCGGCGTCTTGGAGGGCCTTGACGGCTGCGTCCTGCGCCAGTCCGCGCACATCGGGAACGGGGATGGGTTGGGGTCCTTTGGAGACCACCAGCGACACCGGCGTGCCATGCCTGACTTCAGTGCCTTTGGCCGGATCCTGGGAGATCACGACGCCGGCAGGAACCTTTTCGTCGAAAGCCTGCGTGACGTTGCCGAGAGCCATTTCGGCTGCGTTGAGCGCTGTTTTTGCCTCATCCAGGCTGCCGCCGGTCAAAGTTGGCAGGGCGAAAAGCTGGGCACCCTTGGAGACGAAGAGCGTGATGGGTTGAAACTTGCGAACCTCGGCGCCGGACTCCGGCTCGGTCCCAACGGCCAGCCCTGCCAGGATGTCGTCGTCAAAAACGTCTTTAGGCTCAGACTGGAAGCCGGCGGTGCGGAGAAGCTGCTGCGCTTCCGCAACGGTCTTGTTTTTGACGTCGGGCACGGTCCCCGGCGATCCGGGTCCCATTCCGAAGAACCAACCTGCCGATGCCGCAAGCGTTGCAAGGATGACGATCACGATGGTCCAGATGATGCCACGGCGTCGGGGATTGCCCTCGCGTAGCGGGCGACTTGGCGTGGCTGCGGCTCGGGCGCGGTCTTTGATCTCTTGTCGTTCGAGTCTCTTCAGCTCCCGCTTGCCGGGCTGGCGCACGACCTCATGGTTGACTGCACCAACAGCGGCGGTTTGCGGTCTGCCCGAACCAGCTGCCGCCATGATGGTGGTGGGGTTGCTCTGGTGGGAGATCATTTCCGTGGGTGAGGCCGTGGCAGGGATGGCCTCTGTGGGGTTCCCGCCCGGGCCGCCAAGAGCTGCGGCGGACGTCGCTGCCGCAGGGGAGCCAGGGGGTTGGGACGGCGCTTGCCTGCGGTCCAGGTCTTCGTCAGTCAGCGTGGTGCGGATGTGGCGGAGTTCGGTCAGCAAAGCAGTGCCGTCGACGGGCCTGTTCTCCGCATCTACCGCGGTGCACCACTGCACCAGCTCATCCAGGTCCTCTGCGAGGCCGGGAGCGGCGTCCGAGGGGCGTCCCACCGCTGCATTGACGTGCTGGTAAGCAACTTGGATGGGGGAGTCTCCCGCGTAGGGCTGTTTGCCCGTCAGCATCTCGTAGAGCATGATGCCGGCCGAGTAGATGTCGCTGCGGGCATCCGCAGGCTGGCCAAGCACCAGTTCGGGAGCTAAATAAGCCACTGTGCCAATGAGGGCGCCGGTGCTGGTGTTGGCCGAGATGGCCCGGGCCAATCCAAAATCGCCCACCTTGATGCGTCCGTCGTCCGCAATGAGGACGTTCTCCGGCTTGACGTCACGGTGGATCAGGCCTGAGCGGTGGGCGGCGGCCAAGCCCTCAATGACAGGATCGATCAGCGCCAGGGCAAGGCGTGGCGGCAAGGCACCCTGTTCGTTCAGGGTGTCACGAAGGGTGTGCCCCTTGACGTATTCCATGACCAGATAGGCGATGGGGCCGTCCTCGCCTTGGTCGAGCACGCCAACGATGTGCGGGTGCGAGAGACTCGCGGCCGCCTTTGCTTCACGGCTCAGGCGCTCCAGGAAGGTGGGATCGTTGGCCAGATGCGGGTGCAGGACTTTGAGGGCCACGTCGCGCTCCAAACGCTGGTCCGTGGCAAGGTAAACAGTGGACATTCCGCCACTCGCAAGGCGGGAACGAACCGTGTATCGGCCGTCCACGGTGGTCCCGATGAGGTGGTCCTGCGTTGGTTCTTGCACCATACGATCCTAAACGAGGCAGGGAAGGGGCCCGAATCCGTGCAGGATCCGGGCCCCTTCAGAGGTGCAGTTGAGGGCCTAGCCAAAGGTGCGCTGGCGGGCCTTGATCGATTCGACGTACCGCTTGGTGTCGTCGTACATGCCGTACTTGCTGACCGAGTACTGGCCCTGGTAGTAGCCGGCAATCGCCGTGTCCAGGTCCTTGCTGGTAGCAATGAGGGTCCGAATGATAGCGACACCTGCCGTGGCGTTATCGTACGGGTCCAGGAGATTGAGCTTCCTGCCCACCAAGTCGGACGCCCACTGGCCTGAAGAAGGAATAACCTGCATGGTGCCGATGGCATTGGCGGGCGAGACTGCCCGCTGGTCAAAGCCCGATTCTTGTTCGGCGAAGGCCAAAGCCAAGGACGGGCTGACGCCCATGCGCCGAGCTGTGTCAGCCACGATGCTCTTCATTTCGGCCCGGCTGGGCACCGGTGAAGCGTTGAGCAAGGCCTTGTTCTCGTTGGCCGAACTGACAACTGCAGGCGGATATGTGAAGCCCAGGAAAGTGCTGGGGACCAGTGGCTTGGTATCGCCCACAGGCTGAAGGCCGGCACCGGGAATGGTGAGCTTCTGGCCGGGATAGATGACAGTGGTGGCTGTCACGTTGTTGTTGGCGGCCATCAACGCAGCAAGGGAAACTCCGTGGCGGGAAGCGATGGAACTGAGGGTGTCGCCTGCCTTGATGGTGTAGGAACCTGTGCCGGCCAGTGGTGCGGGAGCAGGTGCAGGTGCCGGTGCTGTTGGTGCTGATGGGGCGGATCCGCCACTGACCTTGATCTTCTGTCCGGGATAGATGATGGAGCTTCCGTTGAGCCCGTTCCAGCTGAAAATGCTGGACAGCGCTACCCCATGTTTGGCTGCGATGGCGCCCAGGGTATCCCCGGGAACCACGGTGTAGATCTTTGCGGTGCCGGGGGCACTGGGCGTGGTGGGTGCGGCCGGAGCCGGCTGCGAGGGCGCTGCTGCGGCTGTGCCCGTGAGCTTGATGGTCTGTCCCGGGTAGATCAGCGTGGTGGGAGAGAGCTTGTTCAGCTGAAGAACTGCCGCAGTGTCCAGGTTGAAGCGGCGCGCGATGGCGCTGATGGTATCGCCGCGGACCACCGTGTAGCTGTCCGGGACGGACGGGGCCATGGGCCTCAGCGCTGCAGGGATCGTGGCTGCGACCGCCTGTGCGGGAATGACGGAGCCCACGTTGACCGGCTGGGCTTTCATGGCCGCCGCGAGTGTTGCGGGGATTTTTCGAGCTTGCGGTGCCGGTGTTGCCATGGACGGTTGGGCCAAAGCAAGCGAGGACAAAACCACGGCGGGAAGCGCGGCCGTGGTTGCCGCGATTACCGGCATGCTCATGGTTCGTTTCGGCGAACGGGGCGTCGTCATGAAATTTGTCCTCATCTCGAACAGCGGGAGTGATTGTTGACGCTGTTGTCAGTGTTACCAGTGGTGCTGATGTTATCAATGATGCAAATGTGATCAGTGTGAATCTCTCATACTTAGTCGATCCACACAACAATTCCTGTCAAACCGGGCAAAAGACCACAATTGATGCGCAGGAAATCGCTACTGAAGAGCGGTCTGCGGGAACCGGCGGGGGACTCCGGCTAGGCGCCGGGCGGGGCGGCGTGGCAACCTTGATCCGTGAGTAATGTAGAAAGCCTTGTTTCCGACTGGCTGCCGCTGCCGGATGTTGCCGAAATGTTGGAAGTTTCCATCACCAAAGTCCACGGACTTCTGGATGAGCGTGCGCTTGTCGCCATCAGGCGGGGAGAACGGAACATCCGCTCAATCCCGGCCCTTTTTGTCCAGGACGGGCATGTTGTAGACAGCTTGAAGGGAACCATTGCGGTTCTCAGCGACGCCGGCTACAACGACGAAGAACTGATCATCTGGCTTTTCACCGCGGATGAGTCTTTGCGCGGGCGCCCCATAGACGCACTTCGCGAGGGGCGTAAGACAGAGATCAGGCGTCGCGCCCAGTCTTTGGCCTGGTAACTGCCCCTCCTCTAACTGGGACGCCTCAGCAGGAGACCGGCATAAACGCGGACGACGGCGGTGATTCACCGCCGTCGTCTCTGCATGTCGTCTTTATGCCGGCCTCAAGGATTGTGGGCTGCACAAATTCCCTTGAGTCAGGCCGCCCGGCTCACAGCGGCTTCGGCCAGCTGACGTAATGCCACCAGCGGCAGGTCCTCAAGGGGTAGGCGTTCAAGAGCTTCGAAAGCTCTGTTGCTGAGCTCAGCGATCAGCGATTCCGTGGCGTCCAAGGCGCCGCATTCAACAATGACGCGCCGTATTTCGGCTACCTCGACTTCGCCGAGGCCGGGATTGCCGAGCATACGGTCTAGGTAGTCTGCCTCCGCCGGGGGTGCTTGGTTGATGGCAAAGCCCACCAGAACCGTACGTTTGCCTTCCCGAAGGTCATCGCCAGCGGGTTTGCCGGTCGTTTCGGGATCGCCAAAGACCCCCAGGACGTCATCCCGCATTTGGAATGCCTCGCCCAGGGGCAACGAGAACTCCGAGTAACCCTTAAGCAACCCTTCGGGGGCTCCGGCCAGTGCCCCACCCAACGCCAGTGGATGCTCAGTGGAGTATTTTGCGGATTTGTACCGAATGATGGATTTTGCACGCTCCACAGATCCGGCCCGGTCACGTACGGGACCAGCCACCTCTTCCAGAATGTCGAGGTACTGACCTGCCATTACTTCTGCGCGCATCACGTTGAAAATTCGCCGTGCTGGACTTCCCGCTGCTGCCCGGTGGCCGATCTCCGTAAAGGACTCCTCGCTGAAGGAAAGGCAGAGGTCGCCGGTCAGGATCGCTGCCGCATCGCCAAAACGCCCGCTGTCCAGTGCCCAGCCGTTCATTTCATGGAGCTGGTTGAACCGTTTGTGCACGCTTGGGCCGCCGCGACGGGTGTCAGACCGATCAATAATGTCATCGTGGATCAGGGCCGCTGCCTGGAAAAGCTCAAGAGCACACCCGGCGGTGATGATGTCCGGGTCGCCGGCAGGGCCGCCAGCGCCCCTCCAGCCCCAGTAGCACATGAGGGCCCGGAGGCGTTTGCCTCCGGTGACAAGATTCGAAATCGATCCAATGAGCGGCTCGACGTCGGGAGAAACCGTAGCCATGAGGTCCTGCTGCTCTGACAGGAACCCGCTCAATTTGCCGGCAACACCATTAATGAACTGCGTCTGCTCCGCGGTGACGTGGGAAGTTGCCGTCACTTGACGGACCCGGCCGCCACGTTGGCGCCAATGGTGAACGTTGAGACGCCCTCCTTTTGCCTGACCGATACGTTCACCGTTTCGCCATCACCGCGGATGAAGTCCAGGGAGGTGACATTGCCAACAGCCGACGGGCCGGGGACAAGCTTAAAGCCCTGCGCCTCCATGGAGGTCTTGTAGTAGTCCACAACACCCTCCGGTGGAGCTTTGATTGTCCCGACGAGCGCCACCGTGGCTACTGAATCGCTCTTGTCCACGCTGCTCGAGCGCACGGAGGTCTTGGGCATGACCGGAATGAGTTGCTCAGGAAAACCAGGAACAAGAGCATTCACCGTTGCCGTGGCGTCCGGTGCCGGTTGGGGTGTCTCCGTGAATGCGGTGGTTTCAGGCGAGGCTGTGGAGCCGGAAGGCGATGACGGGGTTGGCACCGCCGTGGACGATGCCGAGGAAGCGCTTGTTTCGGACGGCGCTGCCGTGCCGCCGGGGGATGGTGTGCATGCCGAGGCCGCCAAAGCGACACTGACTGCGAGCAGGGCAAACCCTCGCGATTGAGGAGTTCCAAAGAGCTTCACAGGGTATCCTTCCTGGGGCTGAGCCGGACTGTGCCTCCAGTTTAGTCAGTGGTGGGGCATAGTATTGCCGTTGTGAGGCAGGAAGCATTCGGTGGCGCCCCAAGTGCCGGCAGCAAGCCCGCCCGCAGCGCCGGAGATGCCCTGCGGGAACAGCGGCGAACCAGCATACTTCACGTGGATATGGATGCTTTTTTCGTCTCCGTGGAACTGCGGACCCGTCCCGAACTTCGGGGAAAGCCGGTCATTGTTGGATTCCCTGCAGAACGGTCCGTGGTGCTTTCCGCTTCCTACGAGGCGCGGGCCACGGGTGTGAAGTCCGCCATGCCGATGTCCATTGCCATGAGGCGGTGCCCATCTGCGGTGATCATTAATCCCCGGCATACCGAGTACTACGAGGTTTCCGGCCGGCTCATGGAGATTTTCGCCTCCATTACCGATCTCGTGGAGCCGCTGAGCGTGGACGAAGCCTTCCTGGACGTGGGCGGCGCGATTCGTCGTCTTGGGTCGCCGATGGACATCGGCCACCTCATCCGCCGCAGGGTCCATTCGGAACTTGGAATCACGGCCTCCGTGGGGATCGCAAGCACCAAGTTTGTGGCTAAGATCGCATCCACTCGGTGCAAGCCTGACGGCATCCTCCAAATCGATGCCGAGGACTCCGTCCCTTATCTCCACAGCCTTCCTGTCGGAGCCCTGTGGGGTGTGGGTGGAAAGACTGCCGAAGTGTTGTCCCGTTTGGGCATTCGCACTGTGGCGGATGTCGCAGCAACCCCCTTGGCGTCGCTTAAAAAGGTTCTGGGAGCCAGTGGCGAGCACGTTCACCGGTTGTCCATGGGTATAGACCCGCGGCCGGTAACTCCAACCAGGCTTGAGAAGAGCATAGGGGCGGAGGAGACCTTCTCCGTGGATACCGCGGACCAGGCCTTGCTGCACCGGGAATTGCTGCGTCTTTCACACCGCACCGCCATCCGGCTCAGGAGCTCAGGCATGCTGGCAAGGACTGTGGCATTGAAGCTGCGGTACTCGGATTTCTCTACGGTCACGCGCAGCCGCACCGTGCAGACCCCTGTGGACAGCGCGCAGCTGATTTACCAGGTAGCCGTGCAGCTGCTTGAGTCCTTGGGCACCCGATCCATGAGTGTGCGGTTGGTAGGGGTGCGGGCTGAGCAATTGGAACCAGCGGGCCAGACGTCGCTGCAGTTGAGCCTTGACCGGCGGGACGACAACTGGCGGGCAGCCGAACAGGCCTTGGATCGTGTCTCCGAGCGCTTCGGGTCCAAAACGCTTCTGCCGGCCCGGCTCCTGGAGCCTGGGAAGCCCCCGGCGGACGCATGAGGCCCACCCGGTTGCCCGGCGGCACTCCGGGCGTCTTTCAGAACGGCGTCGGACAAACTATCCTATTTATTACAGAGATTTAGATCGTCTGGACAAACTGTTTCCTGAACAGTCGGCCCCGAGATGCCCGCTGAACCAAAAGGGAATTTTGGGGAACGATTTTCTTGGTCCGATCGTTTTGGAAACAGACGCACAGAACGCGTCATGTCCGGACGCTGGCTGACTAAAGGAGGTCGCGATGCCCCTCTCGGAGCACGAACAGAAGCTGCTTGAGCAACTCGAGAAGCAACTTCATGAGGACGATCCGAAGTTCGCCAACACCATGGGTTCGGATCCCATCCGCAGCTGGTCCACCCGGCACGTCATTATCGGTGTGCTTGGCGCCATCGCCGGAATCCTCCTTCTTCTCGTTGGCGTATCACTGCAGGCGATACCTGTGGGTGTCCTTGGCTTCGTCGTCATGGGCGCCGGCGTGTACTTCGCTACGTTGCGTGGCGCGGCCTTCGGCAAGGCAAGCAAGGGGAAACCCGGCAAGGCCAAGCCAAAGAGTTCGTTCATGAGCAGCTTGGAAGAACGCTGGGACGAACGGCGTCGCGACGACAATTGACAGACCCTTCCGGGTTCGAGGACGTCAGCCGAGGCCTCTCCTGAATCATCCACGCCCCGGAGATTCTTAGGGGCATCGAAAGACCCGCGATGCGGGTCTTTTCGCATTTAAGGGCCGTCCTCAACAAGGAAGCCGTCCTCAACAAGGAAGCCGTCCTCAACGAGGAAGCCGTCCTCAACAACGGAGCGATCCTCAAGTAAGGGAGCTTGCTCCACTTCGCACCACTAGCCCCACTTTCCACCCTTGCCGGCATTTTTCACCCCCATTAGCCCGGATCATGCCTGGCGTTTCAGGTGCAGGGGCCAGAAACTGGCATCCCACGCCCCGGAGCCGTGGCTCTTTGGTATGCGCCCTCCACTTTCCGCTACACCCAGAAAACCGCGTGATTTCAGGCTTGGTGATTCTCAAAGTGGTGGAGAAACGCCCCGCAGTGCGTTGACTGTGGTGCGTTGTGGAGTAAAGTGGAGAGCATAAGAGGGTAGTGGCAGTGTTGGGCATGTGCGGGCACCTTGATTGAGGGGCGGTGGGCCAGTGTTTCTGGGTACTCACTCTCCGCGTCTCGATGAAAAGGGCCGGATCATCCTTCCCGCCAAGTTCCGCGAGGAACTTGCCGACGGATTGGTTCTCACCAGAGGCCAGGAACGCTGCATCTACGTCTTTAGTCAGAAGGAATTCGAGCGCATTCACGAGTCGATGCGGGAGGCACCACTGTCCTCCAAGCAGGCACGTGACTACATTCGGGTTTTCCTGTCTGGAGCCTCTGATGAGGTACCGGACAAGCAGGGGCGCGTGACGATTCCGCCGGCGCTCCGCGCTTACGCAGGGCTTGGCCGGGAACTGGCGGTCATCGGCGCCGGTACCCGGGCAGAGATCTGGGACGCCGACGCTTGGAACGAGTACCTCAATGAGAAGGAAGCAGCCTTCTCTGAAACGGATGACGACAATCTTCCGGGGTTCATCTGACCCCGGTTGGAGGAAGCGGCAGTCCAGCTTCTTGAATGGGATCTCCAGCCGCCCA
The DNA here is from genome assembly GCF_058799755.1 of Arthrobacter sp. GW822-FHT05G07. Classification (NCBI taxonomy): domain Bacteria; kingdom Bacillati; phylum Actinomycetota; class Actinomycetes; order Micrococcales; family Micrococcaceae; genus Arthrobacter; species Arthrobacter sp. GW822-FHT05G07. The sequence goes on from NZ_JBXALT010000016.1 coordinate 57,301, forward strand.
TCGAACTGTCTTCCTGACTCACCTTCCCCTGAGCCAGGCCGGCGGAACGATAGGCGCGGATGGGGATCCGATTCAAGAATCAGTAGGCAAGCGATTGAGGAAAGAGGAGGCAGCGTGGAAGAGCAGGACGCGGCAAAGCCCACATCGGAGCGCCACGTGCCCGTCCTGAAAGACCGCTGCATCAACCTGCTTGCTCCCGGCTTTGAGGCTGCCAGGAAACGCGGGGAAAGACCTGTCGCCATTGATGCAACCCTCGGCATGGGAGGCCACTCCGAGGCTATGTTGCAGCGTTTCCCCGACCTTCACCTCGTTGGCATCGATCGCGACGAGGAAGCCCTGGCCTTGGCAGGCGCCCGGCTGGAGCCCTTTTCCGATCGCACCGATCTTGTTCATGCTGTGTACGACGAGATAGAGGACGTCCTGCTGGACCTTGGCGTTCCTGAGGTTCATGGCATTCTTATGGACCTTGGCGTCTCTTCCCTGCAACTCGACGAGCGGGAGCGCGGTTTCGCCTACTCCTACGACGCCCCCTTGGATATGCGGATGGACACCAGCCGTGGCCAAACGGCAGCTGATGTGGTCAACAACTACAGCGAAGACGAACTGGTGCGCATCATCCGGAAATGGGGCGAAGAGAAGTTCGCCGGGCGGATCGCCAACAGGATCGTCAACGCCCGCGCGGAGAAGCCGTTCGCAACCACGGGAGAACTTGTAGAGCAGATCCGCAGCGTTGTCCCTGCCGCAGCAGCGAAGAGTGGCGGGCATCCCGCCAAGCGCACCTTCCAGGCATTGCGGATTGAGGTCAACGAGGAACTCGATGTCCTGGAACGCGCGGTTCCGGCAGCGGTGGCCGCGACGGCCATGGGTGGTCGGATAGTGGTGATGTCTTATCACTCGCTTGAGGACAAGATCGTGAAGTCCGTTTTCCAGGCGGGTTCCAAATCTTCGGCGCCGCTCGGCTTCCCCGTTGAGCTTGAAGAACACAAACCTGAATTGAAAACCATCACCAAGGGCACGGAAGTGCCCACGGCAGCGGAAATCGCTGAAAATCCCCGCGCGGCGTCTGCCCGGTTGAGGGCAGTGGAGCGTATCAAACAGAGGAGAGACGCATGAGCAACGCCGCAGCGAAGACTATGCCCTCCACGGTGGGCAGCACCGCCCGTGCGCTTCCGGTCCCTGCGGGAAGGCCCGACACCGCCCGCAAGGCGCGCACTCCTCTGTCACTGGTGCGCAGCGTGCCGGGCAAGCGGAGGACGCCATTCGTGGTCCTGTGCTTCGTGGCGATGGCCGCCGCGCTTCTGACAGTACTGGTGTTGAACATTTCTGTGTCCACGGCGCAGTACCAGCTGGTCCAGCTAAAAGCCCAGGCTGCCACCTTGAACAAGGAAAACCAGGACCTGACACAGAAGAAGCAGAACTTCGAAGCTCCACAGAACCTCGCTGCGAAGGCCGCCGAATTGGGAATGGTACCTTCCACCGTTAAAGGGCAGATCGACCTGAACACCCTGGCGGTGACCGGAAAGGCATCACCGGCAGTCAAGGGAGATAATCCCGGAGCCTTGCTTGCCGCTCCGGCCGTTGAAGGCTTGATCGATGTTGTTCCGTCGGTGACTACCAAGGAACCGCTGGAAAACCGCAAACCGGATGCAGCTCCGGTGGCCCCGGCTGCAACGCCGTCCACGCCGCCGGCTACCCCCGCATCACCGGCGGCGACCCCGCCCGTGGAGCTTCACGGGGGTACGGTACCGGCTCCCCAACAAAAGACACCAGGGCAGTAGACAGTCCGTCCACCGAAGCAAGGCCAGCAGCAAGGATTCAACGTGGCAAAGAACCCCGGCACATCGAATAAAACGAAGACGCCGGCGGCAAGAAAACGTTTGCGCGTTGGCCTCGGCATCATGCTGACCTTGCTTCTGGTGGTGGGCGGCAAGCTGTTCATGGTCCAGGGCCTGGATATGGGCGGGATGGCTGAAGCTGCCTTGGCGAGCCGGCTCACGCCGCAGGTGCTCCCTGCCGAGCGGGGGCAGATCGTCGATGCCAACGGCACGGTGCTGGCCAGCAGCGTGATCCGATACAACATCGTGGTGGACCAAACCGTGAATACGAGCACGGAAACTTTTCACCGCTTCAATGAGAAGACCGAAAAGCTGGACGAGATAACCCGTGATCAAGGGATATCCGACCTGGCCGGGCTTCTGGGGGTGGACGAAAGCACTATCCGTGAGTCACTGACCGGAGATAAGCAGTACTTCATGGTGGCAAAGGACGTTAAGCCGGAACTGGAGGACCGGATCTCCAAGCTCTATATCCCGGGCCTTAGCGCAGAAGGTGTCAGCAAGCGCGTCTATCCCAACGGCAGCGTTGCCGGCGGGGTGGTTGGTTTCCTCAAGGACGGAACCAACGGACAGGCCGGCATCGAGCAAACCCAGGACGAGATTCTTCGGGGTGTCGAAGGTAAACGCGTCTTTGAGATCGGTGCTGACGGCCTCAGGATTCCGGTGGCGACAGATGAACTCACCCCGGCCGTCGATGGCAGCGACGTCAAGCTGACCATCAACACGGACATCCAGTACTTTGCGCAGCAGGCCATCCAGAGCCAAGTGAACAAGATGAACGCCGAGTGGGGTTCCATCATTGTGATCGACACCAAGACGGGCAACCTCATCGCCCTGGCGGACACCAATGCCCCGGACCCCAATGATCCCGGGAAAGTGGATGCCAAGGATCGCGGCGTCAGATCAGTGACAGCCGCCTACGAACCCGGTTCCGTGCAGAAGATGATTACCGCCGCAGCCGTGATCGAGGAGGGGAAATCGTTCCCCTTGGATCACTTCACCACCCCAGCGGCCTACACCATCGATGGGCAGACGTTCACTGACGCGTTCGAGCACGGCACTGAAGAGCGCACCCTTGCCGGCATCCTTGGGTGGTCCATGAACACCGGAACCGTGATGGCAGGCAGCCGACTCACCAAAGAACAGCGGTACGACTGGCTGAAGAAGTTCGGCATCGGCGAGCAGACGGACATTGGCCTGCCGGCTGAAGCCACGGGCATCCTGGCCAAGCCCGAGCAGTGGGACGACCGCCAGCAGTACACCGTGCTGTTCGGGCAAGGCGTCTCGCAATCAACACTCCAGACTGTGCGCGCCTTCCAAAGCATTGCCAACGATGGCGTGATGCTCCAGCCCAGGCTGATTGACAGCTACATCACTCCGGAGGGCGAGGAGCAAAAGGTTCCGGCCAAGGACTCCCGCCAAGTGGTATCCAAGGAAACAGCCCAGCAGGTCCGGGACATCCTGGAAAGCGCCGTGACTGAGGGCCAGATCAAGGACGCAGCCATTGACGGCTACCGTGTCGGAGCCAAGACGGGAACGTCCCAGGCGCCCCGCGAGGACGGGCTCCCTGGATTTGACGGCTTCACTGCCTCGATGGTGGGCATGGCACCCATGGATGACCCCCGGTTCATCGTGGAAGTAGTCCTTCAGCGCCCCAAGGGAAACATCTACGGCGTCACGAACGGTCCCGTGTTCCGTTCCGTGATGTCACAGGTCCTCCGGACCTACAACGTGGCGCCGTCCACCGGCACGCCCGCGCGGTTGCCCCAGTTCGTCAAGTAAGCTTCTTGGGCGTCTGTTTCGGCCAAAAATCGATCAACCACTAACGGCCCGGGCGCCGCTGGCCCCAAGCCGGTCGTTCCACGAGCACCAACGGAGAACCACGTGTCAGAGCACAATGAGGCAGCTATCAACGCCACGATGCCGGATGCCGGCCAAACAGGCTTTCGTCCCGCATCCGTGGCCGCGGTGCCGTTGGCAACCATCGCGGACGCACTCGGTGTTGCCGCTCCGGACGCCAGCCAGGACAGGGGAGTGACGGGGATTACCCTGAACTCCAGGGCCGTCGAAACGGGCGACCTCTACATGGCTTTGCCGGGAGCCTCCCGTCATGGTGCCGACTTCGTTCCCCAGGCAGTCGAGGCCGGGGCGGTTGCGGTTGTCACGGACGACGCCGGGGCCCGCCAGCTTGCGCTTGCAGGTGAGCAGCCTGTGCCGGTACTTATCGTCCCTGAGCCGCGAACCGCCGTCGGACGTCTTGCCGCACTGATCTATCGCAGCCAGCCTGCGGATGGTGGCTTCCCGACGCTGTACGGCGTCACCGGTACCAACGGCAAGACCACCACCACCTACTTCATCAACTCCTTGCTGCGTGCCTTGGAGAAGAAGCCCGGCCTCATCGGAACCATCGAAATCGTTGCAGGAGGCGAGCCGATCCCCAGCCTCCTGACCACGCCGGAATCCACCGACGTCCATGCACTGCTGGCCTTGATGCGCGAACGAGGCCTGGACGCGGCATCCATGGAGGTCTCGTCCCACGCCATCTCCTACCACCGCGTGGACGGAGTGATGTTCGACGTCGCCGGTTTTACCAACCTCACCCAGGATCATCTGGACCTGCACGGAAGTATGGACGAGTACTTCCGCACCAAGGCTGAGCTCTTCACAGCTGGAAGGGCCAGGCACGCAGTGGTCACGGTGGACGACGACTGGGGACGCCAGCTGGCTGAGACAGCCGATATTCCGGTCACCACACTCTCCACCAAGCCTGTCGATGGAAGCAGCTCCAGCACCGACTGGAAGGTTGCGTCCATCACGGCGCGCGGACTGGGCTCGGAATTCGAACTCAAGCACGCTGACGGACGAACCCTGCGCGTCCACACCGGCCTGCCGGGAGACTTCAATGTGGCCAACGCGGCCCTGGCCACAGTGATGGTCCTTGCATCCGGTGTGGACGAACACACGCTCCAGGCTGCCCTGGATGCGCACGATCCCTTCACAGTGTCAGTGCCCGGACGAATGCAGCTCATCTCTACTGAGCCTGCCTCCGTTGTTGATTTTGCCCACAACCCTGACGCCTTATCCCGTGCCTTGGAAGCCGTTCGCTCACCCCGGGAGGGGTCCCGCGTCATCGTGGTCTTCGGGGCAACAGGCCAACGCGACCAAGGCAAGCGCCCCACCATGGGAGCCATCGCTGCCCGCCTCGCAGACGTCGTGATCATCAGCGATGACGATCCCCACGACGAAGACGCTGCAGCAATCCGGGCTGAGGTCCTCCAAGGCGCCCATGCGGCCAGGGATTCAGAGAATCTGAACAGCGAAATCATCGAGTCCTACCCGAGGGATGCCGCCATTAAATTGGCCGTCGACATGGCAACCGGCAAGGACACCATCCTGATCGCCGGGCGTGGACATGAGGTGTGGCAAGAGGTCAAGGGAGTGAACCTGGCCCTGGACGACAGGGTGGAGTTGCGGGCCGCCTTGACATCCAAGGGATTCAGCGTTTCAGCGGACCAGCGGATAGAGTCCTAAACCGAGATGATTGCACTTACTGCGGCGGAGATCGCCGACATCACCCATGGCCGCCTGACCGGAGATCCGGACATCGTGCCCACTTCCGTCGTCACTGATTCGCGGGAATCGACGCACGGTTCCCTCTATGTGGCCAAGCCCGGCGAGCACGCCGACGGCCACGACTTCGTCGACGCCGCTTTCGAACGCGGCGCCGTCCTGGTTCTCGGCGAACGCGAAGTGACCGATGCCGACGGCCGCCCCTTTCCCGCCGTCGTGGTTGAGGATGCTGTGTTGGCCATGGGTGCCCTGGCAGCAGAGTCCGTCCGTCGCATTCGTGCTGAGCGTGCGAGCCGTGGCGAGGACTTTACGGTAATAGGCATCACAGGATCAGCGGGCAAGACCACCACCAAGGACCTCCTTGCCGGTGTCCTGTCCACCGCCGGAGCCACAGTGGCCCCGCAGGGGTCCTACAACGGTGAGGTGGGCGTCCCGCTGACGGTCTTCGCCGCTGACGCCACCACGCGCTTCCTGGTGATCGAGATGGGCGCTACCGGCCTGGGCCATATCAAGTACCTGGCAGAGATGGTCAAGCCGGATATTGGCGTAGTCCTTGTGGTTGGTACGGCCCACGCCGGCGAGTTCGGTGGCGTGGAGAACATCGCCAAGACCAAGGGCGAGTTGGTGGAAGCCCTGAGCGAGCACGGCACAGCCGTGATCAACCTCGACGACGGCCGGGTTGCTGCCATGCGCGCCCGTACCAAAGCCAAGGTTCTGGGCTTCACGTCTTCGCCCGCCACCACCGAAGAAGTGGAAGCGCGGAACGTTGTAGTCAACGGGCAAGGCTTCCCTGACTTCGATCTGGTACTGCCCGACGGCGGCCCGGCCGTTGAGGTGCGAAGCCGCCTGATCGGCGGCCACCACGTCACTAATCTTCTGGCCGCAGCGGCCGCCGCGTTCGCCGCCGGCATCCCGGCCGCCCACATTGCAACCTCGCTCAGCTCCCAATCGGCAGCCAGCCGCTGGCGGATGGAGCGGACCGAACGTGCAGACGGCGTCACCATCATCAACGACGCTTACAACGCCAACCCGGAATCGATGCGGGCTGCCCTGCGTTCGCTGGCTGACCTTGGACAAGGCAGAAGGACCTGGGCCGTTCTGGGAGCCATGCTCGAGCTGGGGGAGGACTCCATCCGCGAGCACACCGCGGTAGGAACGCAAGTGGTGCGGCTGAACATTTCCAGGCTGGTAGTGGTGGGGCGCGAAGCCCGTGCCCTCTACATCTCCGCCATCCAGGAAGGTTCCTGGGGTGACGAATGTTCGTTCACGGAGACCGTGGAAGAAGCCTACGAGCTGCTTCAACGTGAGCTTGAACCCGGTGACCTGGTGCTCTTCAAGTCCTCCAACGGTGTGGGACTAAGGCATTTGGGTGATCGGATAGCATTACCTCCACGGGCCGAGCCCACCGGAGAAAACGCGGCTGAAGCTGCCGCAAGCGAAGGGAACGAGCTGCTGTGATTGCACTTTTGATCGGCGCCGGCGTCGCCCTTCTGGTGGCCCTGATAGGGACGCCCCTGTTCATCAGGTTCCTCGTGGCCAAGAGCTACGGACAATTCATCCGGGACGACGGACCGACGTCCCACCACACCAAGCGGGGCACTCCCACCATGGGCGGAACCGTGGTGGTGGCCGCCGTGCTCATCAGCTACTTCGTAACGCACCTGATCATGTGGATGATGAACCCGGACTCAGCCGGTCCCTCGGCATCCGGGCTGCTGTTGCTGTTCCTCATGGTTGGCATGGGATTTGTAGGCTTCCTCGATGACTTCATCAAGATCTCCAACAAGCGAAGCCTCGGCCTCAATGCACGCGCCAAGCTGATCCTCCAGGCAGCCGTTGGCATCATCTTTGCGGTCCTGGTCCTCCAGTTCCCCAACGAGGATGGTCTGCGTCCTGCCTCTACCCAGATTTCCCTGGTGCGCGATATTCCCTGGTTGGACCTCGCCTTCGGCGGGACCGTGGTGGGCGCCATCCTGTTTGTTCTGTGGTCCAACTTGATCATCACCGCCGCCACCAACGGCGTTAATCTGACCGATGGCCTGGACGGGTTGGCAGCAGGAGCATCCATTATGGTCTTCGGCGCGTACACCATCATGGGGATCTGGCAGAACAACCAGGCCTGCGGATCACCACGGGAAGCCGGCAGCGGTTGCTACCAAGTGCGCGACCCCATGGACCTTGCCCTGCTTGCGGCGATTCTCAGTGCCGCCCTGGTGGGCTTCCTGTGGTGGAATACGTCCCCCGCCAAGATCTTCATGGGGGACACGGGATCGTTGGCCATTGGTGGAGCCGTTGCCGCTTTCGCCATCCTGTCGCGCACCGAACTCCTGCTTGCCTTCATTGGTGGCCTCTTTGTGCTGATCACCCTGTCCGTCATCATCCAAGTGGGCTTCTTCAAGCTCAGCGGCGGCAAACGTGTTTTCAAAATGGCTCCCTTGCAACACCACTTTGAACTAAAGGGCTGGGACGAAGTCACTGTAGTGGTCCGGTTCTGGATACTCGCAGGGCTCTTCGTGGCCGCCGGACTGGGAATTTTCTATGCTGAATGGGTGGTGCTGCTGTGAACGAAAGCCCGGAATCGACGCCGTCGAACGCCGACAGGCTTAACGAACTCACCAGCTGGGATGCTGACTGGACGGGTCTGCGCGTCGTAGTGACCGGCATCGGTGTGTCCGGCTTCTCAGCTGCGGACACGCTCATCGAACTCGGCGCAAAGGTGGTGGTGGTTGACGCCGCCACCACTGCAAAGGCCGAAGCCCAGGCCGACACCCTGAAAATCGTGGGTGCCGTGGATGTGCTGTTGGGTGAAGAAGCCGTGAAGACACTTCCTTTGATCGACGGTTCCTTGCCCGAGCTTGTGGTGACGTCGCCTGGGTGGCGCCCCGACCAAGCACTGCTTGCCGCTGCGAAGCGGAAGCACATCGCCGTCTGGGGAGACGTGGAGCTCGCATGGCGACTCAGGGAGCGCGCAGGGCGCAAGACCGCCGATTGGCTGACGATCACCGGCACCAACGGCAAGACCACAACAGTGGGTATGGCTGAATCCATGCTTCAGGCTGCCGGGCTCAAAGCGATCGCAGTGGGAAACGTCGGCACCCCTATTCTCGACGCCCTACGGGATCCCGTGGACTATGACGCCTTTGCAGTTGAGCTCTCCAGCTTCCAGCTGCACTGGAGCCACTCGTTGTCTCCCGTGGCAAGTGTGTGCCTGAATGTTGCCGAGGACCACGTCGACTGGCACGGCTCCTATGCCTCGTACCTCGCGGACAAGGCCAAGGTGTACGAGAACACCCAAAAGGCCGCGATCTACAACGCCGAGCAAATCGAAACTGAACGAATGGTGGAGAACGCCGACGTCGTGGAGGGGTGCCGGGCCATCGGATTTACCACCAACACTCCGGCCGTCAGCATGCTGGGCGTGGTGGACGGTCTGCTCGTTGACCGGGCGTTCATTGCCGAGCGCAAGGACTCTGCGGCAGAACTTGCCGCGATGACGGATCTAGGGCCGGTTGCGCCCCGCCATATGGTAGCCAATGCCCTTGCGGCGGCAGCCTTGGTCCGCGCCTATGGAATCGAGCCGGCGGCGGTAAAACAGGGCCTGGTCAACTACTTGCCAGGCGCCCACCGGATCCAGCTGGTGGCCAACCATAACGATGTCCTGTGGATCAACGACTCCAAGGCCACCAACCCGCACGCGGCCTCCGCTGCACTCTCGGCTTTTCAGAAGGTTGTGTGGATCGCCGGCGGACTCTCCAAGGGCGTCAATTACGACGACCTGGTCAAGGAGCACGCCCCAAGGCTGAAAGCCGTTGTGCTCATTGGCACCGACACCGAAGCCCTGGAGGGCTCCCTCCAGCGACACGCTCCGGATGTCCCGGTGATAGCGCCCCCCAAGGGCGACACTGAAGGAGTGCAGACCGCAGCCGGAGACGCCGCTTCGCCAATCTATGGTGAGACCGTCATGGCTCAGGCCGTGGCATCGGCGGCCGCCGTGGCAACGCCCGGCGACACTGTGCTGATGGCACCGGCGGCTGCATCCATGGATCAGTTCTCTTCCTACGCTCACCGTGGCGACGCTTTCGTCCTGGCAGTTCGCGAGCTTGTGGAAGGGCAGGCAACGACCACCGAGGAGTAACAATGGTCAGCACGCCCACCCGCACCCGCGGCAAAGAACCCCGGGACGGGAAACCCAAGGCCGCGTCCGATGACGGCAGCCGGCCCAAAGGGCTCCGCGGGCACCTGCGCAGCTTCTGGGAGAGCCTCGAAGGCAAAGGCAAAGCCCCCAACAGCTCCACGTATTACCTGATCCTCGGCTGTGCCCTGGCGTTGACAGCCATCGGCATCATGATGGTGTTGTCCGCCTCCAGCGTTGAAGCCATCTCCGAGGGTAAGTCGCCTTATGCTGACGCCCTCAAGCAGGCGGTCTTCGGCGTCGTTGGGCTCATTGCGATGTATGTCATCTCGCGGACCAACGTGAACTGGATGAAGAGATTGTCTTGGTGGGCGCTGGGAGCCGTGATTGCCCTTCTTGCCTTGGTGCAGATCATGGGCAACACGGTGAACGGCAACAAGAACTGGATCGACATCGGTGGAATCACCCTTCAGCCGTCAGAGATGGCCAAGCTGATCCTCTGCGTCTGGATCGCCGCCGTCCTGGCGCGGAAGCAGAAACTCCTTCACCGGTGGATGCACGTCATCATTCCCGTGGTTCCCGGCGCTGGCCTGGTTATCGCGTTGGTGATGTTGGGCAACGACCTCGGAACAGTCATAGTCATCGCGGCGATCACCGCAGCCGGGCTCTATTTCGCCGGCGTACCGGGCCGGATGCTGGCCATCGCCGGCGCTGTGGGTGCCCTCGGCGCTGTCCTGGGCACCATCAGCAGCCAAAACCGGATCTGTCGCATCACGTCCTGGTTGGGTACCGCCTCGCAGCAGTGCACCGAGCAGTTCGACTTCGATTTCCAATCCACCAACGGCATGTACGGTCTCGCCCAAGGAAGCTGGACGGGACTGGGCCTTGGTCAAAGCCGACAGAAATACAACTGGCTGCCGGAAGCACACAACGACTTCATTTTCGCCATTATCGGCGAGGAGCTCGGCCTCGTGGGAACCATCGTGGTGCTGGTCCTGTTCGCGATTCTGGGCATTGCCATTTTCCGTGTAGTGGTCCGGCAGACTGATCCTTTCCAGCGCACTCTTGCGGGCGGAATCATGGTGTGGTTGCTGGGCCAGGCCAGTATGAATATGGCCGTGGTGACTCAGCTCCTTCCCGTGGTGGGGGTGCCGCTGCCTTTCATCTCCTATGGTGGCTCCGCGCTGATCATGTCACTCTGCGGCGTGGGCGTAGTGTTGTCTTTGGCCCGCGGCCAATTGCCAGCGCAGCAACGTTCAGGATTCCTGCCGCGCCTCATATCCAAGACCGCACGAAAGCGTACCTAGCACTTCATGACTTTTGATTCCGCCAACGCATCCAAGCCTTTGTCCGTCGTCCTTGCCGGCGGCGGAACTGCCGGCCACGTCAGCCCTCTGCTGGCCATTGCCGATGCCATCAGGGAAAAGCGTCCGGAGGCTGCCATCCTTGCTGTTGGTACGCCGTCGGGCATGGAAACCCGGCTGGTCCCCGCAGCCGGGTACGAGCTCGCCACCATTGACCGTGTTCCGTTTCCGCGGAGGCCTTCAGCGGATCTCGTTAAGTTGCCGGCCCGTCTGAGCGGCGCGGTCCGGCAGGCGCGGCGCATCCTGGAGGAAGCCCGCGCGGACGTCCTGGTGGGGGTGGGTGGTTACGTCTGTACGCCGATGTACCTTGCTGCCCGGAAACTCCGGATTCCCATCGTCATCCATGAGGCCAACATGAAAGCCGGCCTGGCCAATCGCGTTGGCGCCCGGTTCAGTAACCATGTTGCCGTGGCATTTGCCGGTACCCGGTTGCGGGGTGCACGCCATGTCGGCATGCCCATGCGCCGGGCCATCTCGGGACTGGACCGGGCGGTCGCTGCGCCTGCGGCTAGGGCTGCGCTCGGCTTGGACGCACAGCGCCCTGCCCTGATCGTCACCGGCGGATCCTCGGGAGCATTAAGCATCAACCGTGCCATCACTGCAGCCCTCCCCGCGTTGGCGGCGGCCGGCGTGCAGACGCTGCACATCACGGGCAACGGCAAGGCCGTCAAGGATGACGACGGCGGCCTTCTCACCGCTGACGGCTATCGGCAGGTTGAGTACGTGGATGGCATGGAGAACGTTTACGCAGCTGCCGATGTCCTCCTCGCCCGTGCCGGTGCCGGCACCGTCAGCGAGGTAGCGGCGGTGGGAGTCCCCGCAGTGTTCGTGCCCTTGCCCATCGGCAACGGAGAGCAGGCACTGAACGCCGCTCCCTTGGTTGCGGCCGGTGGCGCCGTGATGGTGGATGACAAAGACCTCAGTCCGGAATGGCTTAGGAGCGAATTGATTCCGCTTCTGACTGACCGCAGCAGGCTCAACGAAATGGCCCGGAAATCCGAGGCCCTTGGAATCAGAAACGCCGATCAGCGCATGGCTGATCTTGTCTTGGAAGCGGTATCCGCATGACCACCAGCATCGCCGGACTCGAGTCCCTCGGGCGCGTTCACTTCATCGGAATCGGCGGAGTGGGCATGTCCGCGGTCGCACGCATCATGGTGTCGCGGGGTGTTCCGGTCAGCGGGTCGGACGTCAAGGATTTGCCGGTCATGCGTGACCTTTCCTCGGCAGGCGCACGCATTGCCGTGGGCTACGACGCAGGAAACCTGGGGGACGCCCAGACGATCGTTGCCGGCTCAGCCATCCGCGCGGATAACCCGGAGCTGGTGGCGGCTCGCGAGGCCGGGTTGCCCGTACTTCACCGTTCGGAAGCTCTGGCCGCCACTATGGCCGGGCACCGGGTGGTCACCGTGGCGGGTACCCATGGCAAATCCACTACCACGTCGATGGTTGCGGTGCTCCTCAAGGAAGCCGGCTTGGATCCCTCCTTCGCGATCGGCGCGAATGTTCCGGCACTCGGCGTCAATGCAGCACACGGGTCCTCCGACATTTTCGTGGCAGAGGCCGATGAATCGGATGGTTCGTTCCTCAACTACCGGCCATTGATTGCCGTGGTCACCAATGTCGAGGCCGACCACTTGGATCACTACGGGACGCCGGAGGCCGTGTTCGCGTCCTTCGATGACTTTGCGGCGCTCTTGCCCGCCCAGGGTGTTCTGCTGGCGTGTGCCGACGACGCCGGCGCCCGGGCCTTGGCGGATCGTACAGCGTCCAAGGGGACCACACGCGTGCTGACGTACGGAACGTCCGACGACGCGGACATCCGGCTTCACGACGGCGGCCCGGGCGACGTTTCGGTTGCCCTTGACGGTGACGTCCACAAACTCGAACTGCAGGTACCTGGGCGGCACAACGCCTTGAACGCGGCAGCTGCGTTCGCCGTCGCCGTCGAACTCGGTGTGGAACCCGGCGCTGCAGCAGCAGCACTGGGCCACTTCACCGGTGCGTCGCGGCGATTCGAGCTCAAAGGCCGGGGCAGGGGAGTGCGGGTCTACGATGACTACGCACACCATCCCACGGAGGTCCGTGCAGCTTTGTCCGCGGCCCGTTCTGTGGCCGGGGACAACAAGGTGCACGTCCTCTTCCAGCCGCATCTGTTTTCGCGCACCCGTGAGTTCTCCCAGGAGTTTGCCGCCGCACTGGACTTGGCGGACACCGCATTGGTCCTGGACATCTATCCCGCCCGCGAGGACCCCATTCCGGGTGTGACAAGCACGTTGATTACCGACCATTTGGTGAACGGACGGCTGGTTTCGGCAGACGAGGCCGTTGATGCCGTGGCAGCCGTCGCAAGCGAAGGCGACGTCGTCCTGACGGTCGGTGCAGGAGACGTCACTGCCTACGGTCCAGTGATCGTGGAGGCGTTGGGTGGCTAGCACCCGCAAGCCCACCTTCAAAGCGGGAACGGAGCCGCGGCAAAGCAAAGACGCCCGTCCCGGGGGTGACTCCCCGGAGGTCATCAGTGCACAGCGTTCCGTTGAGCCTGAAGCCAAGACCTCTGAGAAAGCGGCAGCCAATGGCAAGCGCACAGGCGGTGCCTCCAAGACCGGCAAGGAATTGTCGCCGGATAACGTCATTGCTTTTCCTGAGCCGAAGAAACGCCGTCAGCGACGACTCGTGCTGTGGACGCTCTCGATTGTGGCCGTTGTGGTGGGTGTACTGATTGCAGGGGCGGTCTTCTCGCCTGTGCTCGCAGTCCGGACCATCACGGTGGACGGCACTTCCTTGCTGACGCCTGATGCGGTGCAGAAGGCTCTGTCCGGCCTCGAAGGCAAGCCGTTGCCACAGGTTGGCGAGCAAGAAATCAACGAGCTCCTGAAACCATTGGTCCAGGTCCGTTCGGCCACCATGGAAGCACGGCCGCCGTCGGAGTTGCTGGTGCACGTGGATGAGCGCGTCCCGGTGGCCCTGCTGAAACAGGGGGACTCGTACGTGATGGTGGATGTGGACGGCGTGCAGCTCGGTGCGACCAAGGACTTGACCGCCGTAGCGCTGCCGTTGATCGACGCCGGCGTCGGCACAACCAACACGGAGTTGTTCAAGGCGATTGCTGCTGTGTTGGACACCTTGCCCGCGGATATCCTGGCCAGGATGTCCACTGCATCCGCAGCATCCGCGGATGCAGTTGAACTGAAACTGGTGGACGGAAAGACGGTAGTGTGGGGCAATGCCGAGGACAGGGAAATGAAGGCGAAGGCACTTGAAGCGCTCCTGAGGATGCCGGTGGACCCCAAGGTTCCCGTCAGTGTCTACGATGTCAGTGTTCCCCGGCATCCATTCACAAAATAAGCAGCATTGAGAACGTAACCTGCGGCCGGCGGTGGCCTTATTTCACGACAATCACACGACACGCGCAAGCGGAGATTGCATGTGGGAACCAGAGGAAATACCGTCGCAGTAGAGTTACTTGACATAACTATAACCTTCAACTAGAGGGTTAAGGTCCAAGGATTCAAGTTGGACTCGATCAGTTTCGCTATAGGACACAAGCAAGGGGCACGAAACGTGGCAGCACCGCAGAATTACTTGGCCGTCATCAAGGTCGTCGGCATCGGCGGCGGTGGCGTGAACGCAGTCAACCGCATGATCGAGGTCGGCCTTCGGGGCGTCGAGTTCATCGCCATCAACACCGACGCGCAGGCGCTGCTGATGAGCGACGCCGACGTCAAGCTCGACGTCGGACGTGAGCTCACCCGCGGCCTCGGCGCCGGGGCGAACCCCGAGGTCGGCAAGCAGGCCGCAGAGGACCACGCCGATGAGATCGAAGAAGTTCTCCGCGGCGCTGACATGGTCTTCGTTACGGCAGGCGAGGGCGGTGGCACCGGAACCGGTGGCGCGCCCGTGGTCGCGCGCATCGCCCGCTCCCTCGGTGCGCTGACCATTGGCGTCGTGACCCGTCCGTTCACCTTCGAAGGCCGACGCCGTGCAGGCTCTGCCGAGGCTGGCATTGACGCTCTCCGCGACGAAGTCGACACCCTGATCGTGATCCCCAACGATCGCCTCCTGTCCATTAGTGATCGCAACGTCTCTGTCCTGGACGCTTTCCGTTCTGCGGACCAGGTGCTCCTTTCCGGTGTCCAGGGCATTACCGACCTCATCACCACTCCGGGCCTGATCAACTTGGACTTCGCTGACGTGAAGTCAGTCATGCAGGGCGCAGGATCGGCGCTCATGGGCATCGGTTCCGCCCGCGGTGAAGACCGCGCGGTCAAGGCTGCGGAACTGGCCATCGCTTCACCGCTCCTGGAGGCTTCGATCGACGGTGCCCATGGTGTCCTGCTTTCCATCCAGGGCGGTTCGGATCTTGGATTGTTCGAGATCAATGAGGCTGCCCGCCTTGTGCAGGAAGTGGCCCACCCCGAGGCAAACATCATCTTCGGTGCCGTTATCGACGACGCCTTGGGTGATGAAGCCCGCGTGACCGTCATCGCTGCAGGCTTTGACGATGTCAAGGCAACCTCGCCGTCAATGGACCAGTCCCGTCCGGCGCAGAACCCCGTACCTTCGGACCGCCCTGCCGCACCGAGCAGTGCCCCGTCCAGCGCTGCTGCACCGCAGCACGCTACGGCCGGTATCGGTGCTGCAGGCTTGAGCAACTGGGGCCAGCAGCGTCCGTCCGCCTTGCCCGCTGACTCAGGCTTCGACGTCGACCTCCCCGCAGTGGTTGAACCCGATCTGTCGGGCAGCCGCTCCGATGACCTCGACGTTCCCGACTTCCTGAAGTAAGCCACGTTCGGAGAGTCAGTACCAGGTGTTTTGGTGGCGAAATGAAGTACGGCCCGGCGTTTCTGTAGCCTTCACGGATGCAGGCGCCGGGAACCTGGCTCTCCATGTGGGGGATGACCCCGTGGATGTGATGGCGCGTCGTGCCCGGTTGGAACATGCCATTGAGATGAACTCCGAGCGTGCTGATCCAGGGCAATTCCAATATATGGATCAGGTCCACGGCAACCATGTTGAGTTCATCGCTTCTCATGGTCCCGGCCCCACTGCCGACGCCATGGTCTCGGCTGCCGAGGTATCGCCCTCAGCCAACCGACGTAACGCACAAGCCCTGGCTGTCATGGTGGCTGATTGTGTCCCCGTTGTGCTCGTTGGAACAAGCGCTCATAACAGTCCGGTCATAGCGGTTGCCCACGCCGGACGTCCCGGTGTTGCTTCGGCCGTTGTGCCAGCCACCGTGGCGGAAATGCGGCGCCGGGGTGCTGTGGATATCAGTGCCTGGCTCGGGCCGTCCATCTGTGGATCCTGTTACGAGGTACCGGAAGAGCTACGTTCTGACGTCGCAGCCAAAGTTCCCGAAACATGGTCCTCCACGTCGTGGGGGACGCCGGCCCTGGACTTGCCCGCGGGTGTTCGTGCCCAGATGGCCGCGCTGGATGTCACGGTGGAGTATTCGGGGGAGTGCACCCTGGAGAATGACTCCCTTTTCTCATACCGGCGGGACTCCCGAACCGGTCGATTTGCAGGTTTGGTGTGGACGCATGACTAGCCTTGGATACGACAATGACCAGCGGCAGGATTCGGGTGGCGACGCCCGTAGCGCCGAGCTTGCTGATCGGCTCGGACTAGTCCGCCGGCGGATAGAGGCAGCCGTTCACGCTGCAGGACGAACTGATCCGCCAAAGCTGATTGTGGTCACCAAGTTCCACCCGGCGGCCGATGTCCGCCGCCTCGCTGCCCTCGGCGTTACGGACGTCGGCGAGAACCGCGACCAGGAAGCCGCTTCCAAGAGCGTTGAGCTCGCCGACGTTGACGTCCGATGGCACTTCATCGGCCAGCTACAGAGCAACAAGGCAAAGTCCGTTGTCAAGTATGCCCACTCTGTCCAGTCGATAGACCGCCCCCAGGTTGTTGACGCTTTGGTCAAAGCCATAGCGCGGGAAAAGGGTGCCACGGGGCGAAGCGATTTGGACTGTTTCATCCAAGTCAGTTTGGACGACGACGCCGGGGCGCACCGCGGCGGTGCAGACCCGTCAGATGTTGAGGTACTTGCAGAAAAAATTGAGTCAGCAGACGGGCTCCGGTTGTCCGGGCTGATGGCCGTGGCTCCGCTGGGGGCTGATCCGAATGCGGCGTTTGAGAAACTTGCCGGAATTTCCGAGGCGCTGCGTGCCGTTCATCCCGCCGCAACCGGTATTTCTGCCGGGATGAGCCAGGACTTGGAAGCTGCGGTGACGTTCGGGGCGACACACCTGAGAATTGGCTCCGATATTCTCGGTTCCCGTCCGGCCGTGGGGTAGCGTCAAAGTATTGGAATGACGGGCCGGGGTTCCAATAATGTCAAGTCATGGCGGCCCGCCTACTGCAGAACTGATAGGAGTGCACCATGGCTGGCGCTCTGCGCAAGACAATGATCTATCTTGGGCTCGCCGACGGCGATGAACACTACGAATCTGAGCAGTCCGTCGCCACGCACCACGACGAAGAACGCCCCCAGGCACAGGAACGGGAAGAGCGCCGTGCGCCTGCTCCCGTCCGGGAAGTTGTCCGTGAAATGCCCACTGTTGATGCCGAAGAGGAATACCGCGCACCCGTGACACCCATCAAGCGTGCGGCGTCCAGCCGCGAAGATGCCTCGGGCCTGAGGCAGATCACCACCGTTCACCCGCGTTCATACAATGATGCAAAGGTCATCGGTGAGAGCTTCAGGGATGGCATTCCAGTCATCATGAACGTCACCGATATGGGTGAAGCTGATGCCAAGCGCCTCGTGGACTTCTCAGCCGGCCTTGTTTTTGGCCTGCACGGCAGCATCGAAAGGGTGACCAACAAAGTCTTCCTGCTGTCGCCGTCGTATGTTGAGGTCATCGGTGATGACAAGAAGGCCAGCGAAACGCAGGCCAGTTTCTTCAACCAGAGCTGACAACAGTCTTTTCGCGGATGCCAGGCGGGTCAACCTGCCTGGCATCTGTGTTGCAATAGTAGGGACCGATCCGCATTCCGGAACAAGTGGGAGATCTGAGCTAACTCGTGGGCATTGTTTTCGGCCTTATCTATATTGTGTTGTTGCTGTTCTTCATTGCCCTGATCATCCGGCTCATCTTCGAATGGGTCCAGATGTTCGCCCGCCAGTGGCGTCCCAGGGGTGTGGCGTTGGTTACAGCTCATGTGGTCTACTCCGTAACGGATCCTCCGCTCAGCCGGCTCCGTAGACTGATACCACCCCTCCAACTGGGCGGAATATCCTTGGATCTGGGCTTCCTGATCCTGATTATTGCCGTCAGCATTGCCATGGCAGTAACCAACAGCTTGGCGTAGCTGCTCCGCGGAACCCGGGCCACCGATGGTCCATAGGCCGCAAATTCTCCAAATCAACACGATGGTGTTGAATTGGAGGAACAAGATGATATTTAGGTACCGTAGTTTTGAACGGCCGGAAGGCCTACTGACTAACTAGACCAACGAGGTGACCAGATGGCTTTGACGCCAGAAGACGTTGTCAACAAGCGCTTTCAGCCGACCAAGTTCCGCGAAGGCTACGACCAGGATGAGGTTGATGACTTCCTCGACGAGATCGTTGTTGAACTTCGCCGCTTGAACCAGGAGAACGACGAACTTCGCAAGAAGCTCGGCGAAGCCGGATCGGCTGTTCCCGCAGCAACGGCTGCGGCCCCTGTTGTCGAGAAGGTTCCGGCCCCGGTCAAGGTTGACAAGGAAGCCGAGGCGAAGGCTGAAGCCGAAGCCAAGGCCGCCGAAGCTGCCAAGAAGAAGGAAGCCGAGCAGGCTGCAGCTGCCGCTGCAGCTCCCAAGGCACCCGCTGCAAGCAACGGCGTCACCCCTTCCGCTGAGTCCGCTGCAGGACTGCTTGCGATGGCACAGCAGATGCACGACAAGCACGTTTCCGACGGTGCGCAGCAGAAGGAAAAGATCATTGCCGAGGCTCAGATCGAGGCTTCCAGCCTCGTCAACGACGCCCAGGAGAAGTCCCGCAAGATCCTTGGTGCCCTTGAGCAGCAGCGCTCCGTTCTCGAGCGCAAGGTTGAGCAGCTCCGTGGCTTCGAGCGCGACTACCGTTCACGCCTGAAGGCCTACATCGAAGGTCAGCTCCGCGACCTCGACGCCCGTGGTTCCGTCGCTGCCCCTGAGGTTGGCGAAGCAACCGCCGACGTTTAGCAAGTATTCTGAAAGCCGGTGGCTGAGGACTCCTCGGCCGCCGGCTTTCGCTGTTAAAGCTGACATCAGCTAAAACTGAAGGCAGCTGGAAATTGACAGCAGCCCACCACGCTTCCCGAATGAAAGCACTATGACCGACGACTTCACCGCTGAATCCACACAGCCGACGCCTGCCGGGCGCCGCAAGTGGCGTCCTGCCATGCTTTGGCTTTTTGCCGGCTTCGCCGTGTTCGCCTACGTTTTTGACCAGCTCACCAAACTCTGGGTGACCAGCACCATGACGGAGGGTGAGCGCATTCCAGTGCTGCCGCCGCTGCTGCACTGGTACTACATCCGTAACTCCGGGGCGGCGTTTTCCATCGGCGAGAACGTGACGTGGATCTTCACCATCGTCATGGCAGCCGTTTCCGTGGCCATCCTCTTTCAGTTGCGAAAGTTGGGCTCTGCCTGGTGGGCGCTGTCGCTGGGACTGCTGCTGGGAGGTGCCCTCGGCAACCTGACCGACCGCCTTTTCCGGGAGCCGTCCTTTGCCATGGGCCACGTGGTGGACTTCATCCAATTGCCAAACTTCGCCATCTTCAACATCGCAGACTCGGCCGTGGTGTCCGGCGTCGTCATTATCTGTCTCCTGACGCTGCGAGGCGTGGGCATGGACGGGACGCGCCATGTGGCCGCGCCCAAGCCGGCCAAGGATGCCAAGCCTGCCGGCGGCACTACCGGGGAGCCTGCTGGTGAGTAAATCCGTGGTGGTCCCCGAAGAGCTGGCCGGGGCCCGCGTTGACGCCGGCCTTGCCCGGCTTCTGGACATCTCCCGGTCCGCGGCGGCGCTGCTGATTTCCGAGGGAAACGTCACCAGCGGCGGAGTTCCCCTGGGTAAATCGGCAAAGCTCGTTGCCGGCGCAGTGCTTGATGTCACGGTTCCCGAGCGGCCGGATCCCTTGGAAGTCGTGGAGGAAGTTGTGGAAGGCCTGAAGATCCTGTTGGACGACGAGGATTTCGTTGTCATCGACAAGCCTGTGGGGGTTGCTGCCCACCCCTCTCCCGGCTGGGTAGGTCCCACAGTGGTGGGAGGCCTCGCCGGCGCCGGGTACAGGATTTCGACGTCAGGGGCTCCGGAGCGGGCGGGTATCGTACACAGGCTGGATGTGGGCACGTCGGGTGTCATGGTGGTGGCCAAAACCGAGCATGCCTACACCGTGCTGAAGAGGGCCTTCAAGGAACGCACCGTGGAGAAGGTCTATCACGCAGTGGTTCAAGGGCTGCCTGATCCGCTCGAGGGCACCATTGATGCGCCGATCGGACGTCACCCGGGCCATGACTGGCGTTTCGCCGTCATCGAGGACGGTCGACCCTCAGTGACCCACTACGAGGTCCTGGAGGCCTTCGGTAAGGCAACCCTGGTGGAAGTGCATCTGGAAACCGGCCGCACCCATCAGATCCGCGTGCACTTCTCCGCGTTGCGGCATCCGTGTGCCGGAGATCTCACCTACGGTGCGGACCCGCGGCTGGCTGCGAACCTGGGGCTGACCCGACAATGGCTGCACGCCCGTCAACTTGGATTCACCCACCCCCGCACGGGCGATTGGGTTGAAGTCAGCAGCGAATACCCGGCCGACCTCCAGTACGCCTTGGATCTGCTGGCTACAGGTTCCGCATAGACAGGATTCACTGCCCGGGTCCGACTTCTGTCTGAGGCGGGACGGTAGACTGTCGTGGTGACTTCCAGCAATGATTCGTTCGTCCACCTGCACACCCACACCGAATATTCCATGCTGGATGGAGCCGCCCGGCTCGGTGAGTTGTTCGATGAGACCGAACGCTTGGGCATGCCGGCGCTGGCCACCACGGACCACGGGTATTTGTTCGGCGCATTCGACTTTTGGCGCAAGGCCACGGACAAGGGCATCAAACCGATCATCGGCGTCGAAGCCTACGTAACCCCTGGTACCGCCCGCGGGGACAAAGAACGCGTGCGCTGGGGCGACGAAAGCCAGCGCAAGGACGATGTCTCGGGTGGTGGCTCGTACACCCACATGACGCTTCTGAGCTATAACAACGTAGGCATGCGCAACCTGTTCAGGGCGTCATCCATTGCCTCCTTGGACTCTGTCTTTGGTAAGTGGCCCCGGCTGGACAGGGAACTGCTCAACACCTACTCCGAGGGCTTGATAGCCACCACCGGGTGCCCTTCCGGAGAAGTTCAGACCAAGCTGCGGCTCGGCCAATACCGCGAGGCCGTCGAAGCCGCAGCGGAGTTCCGTGACATTTTCGGAGCAGAAAACTACTTCTGTGAATTGATGGACCACGGGCTGGACATTGAGCGGCGCGTTACCGGCGATCTCCTGCGCCTGGCCAAGGAACTCAACCTTCCGCTGGTGGCCACCAATGACCTTCACTACACGCACGAACACGACGCCAAGGCCCACGAGGCCTTGTTGGCTATCCAGTCCGGTTCCACGCTCCTGGAACCGACGTATGACAACGGGGGTTCCCGCTTCGCGTTCTCCGGCAGCGGCTACTACCTGAAGTCTCCGCAGGAGATGAGGGAGCTGTTCCGTGATCACCCGGAGGCCTGCGATAACACGCTGCTCATCGCCGAGCGCTGCGAAGTTTCGTTCAACACCGGCGCCAACTACATGCCACGCTTCCCTTGTCCTCCCGGGGAAGACGAGACCTCCTGGCTGGTCAAGGAAGTAGATACCGGCCTGAAGTACCGCTATCCGCAGGGTATTCCGGACAAGGTCCGCAAGCAGGCGGACTATGAGCTCGGCGTCATCACCTCCATGGGATTCCCCGGGTACTTCCTGGTGGTTGCCGACTTCATCAACTGGGCGAAGAACAACGGAATCCGCGTGGGTCCCGGCCGTGGATCCGGTGCAGGCTCCATGGTGGCCTATGCCATGCGCATCACCGACCTCGACCCCCTGCAGCACGGCCTCATCTTTGAACGCTTCCTCAACCCGGACCGCGTTTCCATGCCCGACTTCGACGTCGACTTCGATGATCGCCGCCGCTCCGAGGTGATTGACTACGTCACCAAGAAGTACGGCGACGAGCGCGTGGCAATGATCGTC
Organism: Arthrobacter sp. GW822-FHT05G07; assembly: GCF_058799755.1. NCBI lineage: Bacteria > Bacillati > Actinomycetota > Actinomycetes > Micrococcales > Micrococcaceae > Arthrobacter > Arthrobacter sp. GW822-FHT05G07. The sequence continues at coordinate 79,451 of NZ_JBXALT010000016.1, forward strand.
ACCTACGGAACCATCAAGACCAAACAGGCGCTCAAGGATTCCTCACGTGTGCTGGGATATCCGTTCAGCATGGGGGAGCAACTGACCAAAGCCCTTCCGCCTGCCGTCATGGCCAAAGACATTCCCTTGGCGGACATCCAGAACCCGGAATCCAAGCGTTACAGCGAAGCCGGGGATTTCCGCCAGCTGATCGCTACCGATCCAGAAGCCGCCAAGGTGTTCGAGACCGCGCTCGGCATCGAGGGCCTGAAGCGCCAGTGGGGTGTTCACGCCGCCGGCGTCATCATGTCCTCGGACCCCATCATCGATGTCATTCCCATCATGCGCCGCTTCCAAGACGGCCAGGTCATCACCCAGTTCGACTATCCGACGTCCGAAGGCCTTGGCCTGATCAAGATGGACTTCCTGGGCCTCCGAAACCTGACGATCATTTCGGATGCCCTGGAAAACATCAAGATGAACCGCGGCGTTGACCTGGACCTGGAAAACCTGGAACTCGACGACGCTGCGTCCTATGAGCTCCTGGCGCGCGGTGACACCTTGGGTGTGTTCCAGCTGGACGGCGGCCCCATGCGGTCCCTGCTCAAGCTCATGAAGCCTGACAACTTCGAAGACATCTCCGCGGTTCTTGCGCTTTACCGTCCCGGGCCCATGGGCGCCAACGCCCACACCGACTACGCCCTGCGCAAGAACGGGATCCAGGAAGTCATTCCCATTCACCCGGAGTTGGAAGAACCGCTCAAGGAAATCCTTGGCGGCACCTTCGGCCTGATCGTGTATCAGGAGCAGGTTATGGCTGTGGCCCAGAAGCTGGCGGGTTACTCGCTCGGCCAAGCCGACATCCTCCGCCGCGCCATGGGTAAGAAGAAGAAGTCCGAGCTGGACAAGCAGTTTGCCGGCTTCTCCCAAGGCATGCAGGATAACGGCTACTCCATGGCCGCCGTTAAGACGCTGTGGGACATTTTGCTCCCGTTCTCCGACTACGCCTTCAACAAGGCCCACTCGGCAGCTTATGGAGTCATCTCCTACTGGACGGCCTATTTGAAGGCGCACTACGCGCCGGAGTACATGGCCGCCCTGCTGACGTCCGTGGGTGACGATAAGGACAAGTCCGCCATTTACCTCAACGAGTGCCGTCGAATGGGCATCACGGTCCTCCCGCCGGATGTCAACGAATCATCGTTGAACTTCACCCCAGTGGGAACGGATATCCGCTTCGGCATGGGCGCCATCCGCAATGTGGGTGTCAACGTGGTGGATGCCATGGTGGCCGCCCGAAAATCCGAGGGCAAATACACGTCCTTCAAAGACTTCCTCCTGAAGGTGCCTGCCGTGGTGTGCAACAAGCGCACCATCGAATCCTTGATCAAAGCCGGAGCGTTCGACTCACTCGGCCATCACCGGCGTGCTTTGGCGATGATCCATGAAGAAGCCATCGATTCCGTGATCACGCTCAAGCGCAACGAGGCCATTGGCCAGTTCGATCTCTTCGCAGGCTTTGAAGACCAGGAGCCCGAGGCATCGCTGACAACGGAAATTCCGGACCTGCCCGAGTGGGAGAAGAAGGACAAGCTGTCCTTTGAACGGGACATGCTGGGACTTTACGTTTCGGACCATCCGCTGCAGGGACTTGAGGGCGTCCTCAGCCAGCACGCGGAACAGTCCATTACGTCGATTATCGCCGAGGACGGACCGCACGACGGCGCTATAGTCACCATTGCGGGCATGATCACCTCGCTGAGCCGCAGGATCGCCAAGGCCAGCGGAAACGCCTACGCCCGGGCAGAAATCGAAGACCTTGGCGCTTCCATGGAAGTCATGTTCTTCGGCCAGGTGTACGGGCCCATCGCTTCGGTCCTGGCTGAAGACTTGATCGTTGTGGTCAAGGGCCGGCTCCAGCGCCGCGATGACGGAGCGGTCACGTTGAACTGCATGGAGCTTTCCGTCCCGGACCTCAGTGAAAGCGTGAACGGTCCCGTGGTCATCACCATTCCTACGTTCAAGGCTACCGAGGCAGTAGTGACGGACCTGCGTGATGTGCTGCGCACCCACCGCGGAAACTCAGAGGTCCGGCTCAAATTGATGGGTGATACGAAGGTGGAAGTCATGGGCTTGCCGGTTCACATGCGAGTGAATCCCAGTCCATCACTCTTTGGCGACTTGAAGGTCCTGCTGGGACCTGCCTGCCTGGATAACTAAATCTCGCTGCTTCGACTAGATTTCATAGTCGATCGGCGTGGGTTTGCTATAGCTGCCGCTGTGGTAAAGCAGGGGAGTACCGTTATCGCCAACTTGCCCGTCGACAACTTCGACCACCACAACGGCGTTGTTCTCGAAAGACAGGCGCATTTGAATCCTGCCCACGAGCCAGCCGCTGACGTCCTTGAGAATGGGCACGTCGTGGGGACCTGGTTCCCAGTGGTCGCCGTCGAAGCGGTCGCGGGTCCGTGCGAAGCGATTGGCGAGGGCTTGGTTTTCCAGCCCCAGCATGTGGACTCCTATGTACTCCGCATTGGCCACAGCCGGCCAGGAACTGGAGCTCCTGGCCATGTTGAACGTGAAGCGGGGAGGCTCGGCGGACAGGGAAGCCACGGAGGTGGCGGTGAAACCAAAGGGGCTTCCGTTGAGGTTGGCCGTGATGATGGCTACTCCTGCGGCATGCCGACGGAACATCTCCCTGAACGTCTGCTCGAAGCCGGATGGTTCGCTTGGCACGTCGGTTTTTCTCCTGAATCGGGGCTGCACTTCTCTCCTTCAGAGTATTCCTCCCGAACTGCGAGCCCCACATTTTTGTTGAGTCGGCGTGAACCTTTGTTAATGTGAGTTGCATGACCGAGCCCACCGTGCACGACCCAGCCGTTGCAGATCCGATGTCCGACTCCAAGCGGTGGCGCTCGAAAGACGTCCTCTGGCTGGTCCTTCCGGCGGCCTCGGGTGTGGTTGCCGGCGTGCTCTGGTGGCTTCTGGCTCCGGGTGGGCTGAATCTGGTCTCGGGCAATCCGGATCTGGCGAATGCGGCAAATCCTGATTCCTGGCTACCGCGCGACTTGGTCCTCGGAGCTCTGATGCTCCTTGCAGGGTGCCTCACCGGCGTCATGCTGGACGGAAAGCTGCAGGGTGACGGAGCCGGCAGGCGTCTGGCTTTCGCCCTCATCGGAGGTGCTTTGGGCGCTCTCATCGCGTGGTTGGTCGGGCTGCTCGCCGCCCAGTTGCTGGGGCCAGCGCCGGATCCGGCACTTGGCCCAGGGTTTGGCTTTACGCTCCGCTCCTACGCTGTACTGGTTCTATGGCCTGCTGCCATCGCGTTTATCACGTTCGTTCTGGCGCTGTTCGGGGTTCTGTCAAAGAAGACCGTAAAATAGCGGGGTGACCACTTCCTCGGATACTTCCGCCCCCACCACTGACGCCCTGAACTTCCGAAGCATCGACTTCCGGGGCCGCCACCTTTCGTTGGCGGAACTTCGCGCAGCTGTGCCAAGGGCGCAGCATCAGACAATGGCGGACGCGGAGCAAAAGGTCTTGGACATCATTGCCGATGTCCGCAGCCGGGGCTTCGCCGCCTTGGGTGAGCTGGCAAAGAAGTTCGACGGCGTGGTGCAGTCCCACCCCCGGGTTCCGGCGGAGGCCCTCACCCAAGCGCTGACCGATCTCGATCCGAAGGTCCGTGCGGCCCTGGAGGAGTCCATCAAGCGCGCCCGCCAGTTTGCTGACCAGCAGCGGCCCGCCAATGTGGATGTACAACTTGGCGACGGCGCCGTTGTCAGCCAAAACTGGATACCAGTGGGACGCGTTGGGCTCTACGTTCCCGGCGGACTCGCCCCTTTGGCGTCATCAGTCATCATGAATGTCGTCCCCGCAGTTGCCGCCGGCGTTGAGTCCATTGCACTGGCCTCTCCTCCGCAGAAAGACTTCGGTGGCCTACCTCACCCCACCATCCTGGCCGCAGCGAAGCTTTTGGGCATCGACGAGGTGTACGCCATCGGTGGTGCGCAGGCCATTGTGTCGTTTGCCTACGGAATCCCGGGAACCGACGATGAACTGCCCCTTGAGCCTGTTGACGTGGTTACAGGCCCCGGAAACATTTTTGTGGCCACAGCCAAACGACTCGTCAAGGGTGTGGTGGGCATCGACTCCGAGGCTGGAACCACTGAGATCGCCATCCTCGCCGACTCCACGGCGCAGGCCCCCTTGGTGGCCGCCGACCTCATCAGCCAGGCGGAGCACGATCCCAAAGCAGCTTCCGTCCTGGTGACGGACTCCGCGGAACTGGCTGACGCCGTCGTGCTTGAACTGTCACGGCAGGCCGCTGCAACAAAGCACAGTGCCCGCGTCCTTGAGGCGCTGTCCGGACCACAGTCCGGTGTGGTTCTGGTGGATGATCTTGAGCAGGGGATCGCGGTTTGCAATGCCTACGCCGCTGAACACCTGGAGATCATGACGGCGAACGCACCCACTGTTGCATCGCGGATCCGCAACGCGGGGGCGATCTTCGTGGGCGACTTCAGCCCGGTGAGCCTGGGGGACTACTGCGCAGGTTCCAACCACGTGCTGCCCACCAGCGGAACCGCGGCATTCTCTTCGGGCCTCAACGTCACCACGTTCCTCCGGGCAGTCCAGGTCATCAACTATGACCGCGCTGCATTGGAGCAAGTCAGCGGACACATTGTGAGCCTGTCGGGCGCCGAAGACCTGCCGGGTCACGGTGACGCTGTCCGAATTCGCTTCGCTTAGGGGCGCAAACCACTACATATATGGGCACTCACCACTACATGTAGTAATTACACGCTTGTCATTACGGTGTGGCGAACCGTAAACTGGTGCCGGAAGTGAAACTTCCGGCACCTTTTGCGTATCCGGCGTCCTGCCGCATCGATTCCGTGCCGGAGCTGTCAGGGGAGGCCCAGCGTGTATTGTCCGTTCTGCCGGAATCCCGACTCCCGCGTCGTCGATAGCCGCATGGCAGACGACGGCTCCTCCATTCGCCGCCGCCGCCAGTGCCCGGAATGCGGACGCCGCTTCACCACAGTGGAGACCACCAGCTTGTCCGTGATCAAGAGGTCGGGCGTCGGCGAGCCGTTCAGCCGGATCAAGGTCATCAGCGGAGTCCGCAAGGCATGCCAGGGACGCCCTGTCACCGAGGACGATCTTGCCATGCTGGCCCAGGAAGTCGAGGAGAATATTCGTTCCTCAGGCGCGGCGGAGATCGATGCCCATGAAGTGGGCCTTGCCATTCTAGGACCGCTCCGGAAGCTTGATGAAGTGGCGTACCTTCGTTTTGCCAGTGTCTATCAGGCGTTCGAATCCTTGGAAGACTTCGAATCGGCCATCTCGCTGCTTCGCCATGAGGCAGAAGCGGCCAAGGCAGGCGCCAAAAAAGCCACAGGTTCAGAAAAGAGCCAACTCTAGCTCCGGTGGCGGCAGCGGAGGGGAAGCCGCAGCCACCACCGGCACCAATCCGGGATCGGGTCTAGCGCCCACCGGACACGGGAAGCACTGCTCCGGTAATGTAGCCGGCGTCCTCCGACATCAGCCACATCACGGCCGCAGCCACCTCTTCCGGTTCGGCTCCGCGACCCATCGGTATGGTTGGGTTGAGCCTCTCCACCCGGTCCGGCATTCCGGCCGCTGCATGAAGGCCGGTGTTGGTGCTTCCAGGGGCAACGGCGTTGACCCGGATACCTTGCTTGGCCACTTCGGCTGCCAAACCTACCGTCAAGACATCTACTGCGCCCTTGGTGGCCGCGTAGTGGACCCAAGTTCCGGGGGACCCGGCCTTGGTGGCTGTGGAGGAGATGTTGACGATGGATCCACCGATGCCGCCATTGTCCGTGGAGAGTCTCCGAACTGCTTCTTGGCACATGAAGATCATTCCCGCGACGTTGACATCAACAACCCGTTGCACGGTCTCCGCCGGAACTTCCACGAGCGTGCCGATAAGGTTCCCCGTGATGGCGGCGTTGTTGATGACGGCGGTCAGAGGACCCCAGCCAGCGGCTTCGTCGAACATACGCACGACGTCGTCCGGTTGGCTGACATCGGCTTGTATGGCACGGGCCTTCCCTCCGTGGGCCAGGATGTCGTTAACCGTCGTCTCCGCGCCCTGGCCATCCGCCGAGTAATTGACCATGACGTGATACCCGGCGGCCGCCGCGGCCTGTGCCACGGCGGCTCCGATCCCACGGCTGGCGCCGGTGACGATCGCGACGTCGGGCTTGCCGTTCCGGCTACCGGTCCTGCTGCCTGTCATGCCGCGATTACTTCGCGAGCTTGTGGTGCAATGCGACCTCGAGAGCGGCACCGACGATGCCGGCGTCATTCTTCAATTTGGCGGTGACGATCTTGGTCCGCAGTTCGAGGTGCGGGAAGTACTCGTCGGAGCGCTTCGAAATGCCGCCACCCACAATGAAGAGTTCGGGGGAGAACAGGAACTCCACGTGCTGGAGGTAGCGGTTGAGAAGGACCCCGTACTCGTCCCAGCTGAGGCCATCGCGTTCGCGTGCCACGGCGGATGCCTTGGTCTCGGCGTCGTGTCCGTCCACTTCAAGGTGGCCGAGCTCGGCATTGGGGACCAACTGTCCGTTGAAGATGAAGGCCGATCCTATGCCGGTACCCAGTGTGATCACCAGGACAGTGCCGTCCACGCCCTCGCCGGCTCCGTAGCGGGCTTCAGCTAGGCCGGCCGCGTCGGCATCATTGATGACCTCTACGGGGCGGCCGAGGCGCTTGGTGAACGCGGCATCGATGTCGGTGCCGAGCCAGGTCTTGTCCACGTTTGCCGCAGAGTTGACCACGCCGTGCTGGATGATGCCGGGGAACGTGACACCCACGGGTGAGTCGGCTGCCGGAGCGTCGGGGCGGCTGGAGAGTTCCTCAACGATTTGGGCGACAACCTCGGCCACGGCCTCCGGAGTGGCGGGCTGCGGAGTGGGAACGCGGAAGCGGTCGCCAATCAGCTTGCCCTTCTTCAGGTCGACAATGCCTCCCTTGATGCCGGTGCCGCCGATGTCGATACCGATCAAAGGGGCGTTCTTATGGGTCTTCTCATCCTTCTTGGACAATGCATTTCCGATCATGGCAGGAGGGGATGGGCATGGCGCAGCCGCCCGGGCTGCGAGGACCTTCCGGAGAGCTCAGGGAAGGGTAAGGATTTCCGCGCCGGTCTCGGTGACCAGCAGGGTGTGTTCGAATTGGGCCGTTCGTTTGTGGTCCTTGGTGACGACCGTCCAGTCGTCGGCCCACATATCCCATTCGATGGTGCCGAGCGTCAGCATGGGTTCGATGGTGAACACCATGCCTGCCTCGATCACGGTGTTGTACGCCGGGGCTGCGTCGTAATGCGGAATGATGAGACCGGTGTGGAAGGCCTCACCCACGCCGTGGCCGGTGAAATCCCGTACTACGCCATAGCCGAAGCGTTTGGCGTAGGACTGGATGGCACGGCCGATTACGTTGATTTCGCGGCCAGGGGCCACGGCCTTGATGGCCCGGTTGAGCGACTCCTGCGTACGCTCAACCAGCAAACGGGATTCTTCGTCCACGTCGCCAACAAGGAAAGTGTAATTAGTGTCCCCATGCACGCCGTTGATGAAGGCAGTGATGTCAATGTTCAGGATGTCGCCATCCTGCACCACGGTTGAGTCAGGGATTCCGTGGCAGATGACCTCGTTGAGCGAGGAGCACAGGGACTTGGGGAAGCCCCTGTAGCCGAGCGTGGACGGGTAAGCGTTGTGGTCCAGAAGGAACTCGTGCCCTACTTTGTCCAAGTGGTCCGTGGTGACGCCGGGCTGAATGTGCTTGCCTACCTCCACGATCGCTTGTGCCGCGATCTTCCCGGCAATCCGGATCTTCTCGATGGTCTCCGGAGACTTCACCTCGGAGCCTGTGAACTTGGCGGGTGCTTTCTTGCCGACGTACTCGGGCCTGGGAATCGACGCCGGTACGGGTCGTTCAGGGCTGATGGTTCCCGGGGTGAGGGCGCCAATGGGTGCAGTCGAAGCAAGAGAAGGCATAGATTGATCATATAAGGCACACAAGAGACGTAAGTAACAAAGTGTGGCCGGGTTCCTGTGACCCCGCCAACGTTACGCGTTGAAGGGCCCGAGGATCGAGGAGGAGACGTGACGGAGTACTGGTACAACGTCAAGACGCATGAGATCGAAGAGGACGCGATGTCCGATTGGACCCAGCTGATTGGCCCTTATAAAACCAGGGAAGAAGCCGAGCACGCCTTGGAAAAGGTCAAAGCACGCAATGATGCCTGGGATGCCCAGGATGACGACTAGCCAGGATGCCTAGAAGGAATGCTCCGGTCCGGGGAACTGGCCGGACCGGACATCCTCACCATAGGCGGCAGCGGCATCGCTCAGCGTGGTGCGAAGGTCTGCGTACTGCTTGACGAACTTGGCCATTTTGCCGCCCCGCAAACCTGCCATGTCCTGCCATACGAGAACCTGGCCGGTGGTGGTCTTGCCAGCGCCGATACCGACGGTGGGCACCCGCAGTGCGGCGTCGACGGCGGCTGCTGTCTCGGCAGGCACCATTTCCATGAGGACGCTGAAGGCGCCTGCGTCCTGCAACGCGACGGCGTCGTCCACGAGCCGCTGGGCGTCATCGCCGCGGCCTTGGACGCGGTAGCCGCCAAGGGAGTGCTCGCTTTGCGGTGTGAATCCGATGTGAGCCATGACGGGAATGCCTGCCTGGACCATGGCCCTCACAGTGTCCGCGTAGTAGGCGGTTCCCTCAATCTTGACCGCGTGCGCCAGTCCTTCTTTCAGGAACCGTACTCCGGTGGCCACTGCCTGCCCGGGGGAAACCTCGTAGCTGCCGAAAGGCAGGTCCGCCACGATCAGCGCACGCTTCGCCGACCGGCTCACGGCACGTGTGAGGGGAAGGAGCTCGTCCACGGTGACGGGAAGGCTCGTCTCGTTGCCGTACACGTTGTTGGAAGCCGAGTCGCCCACCAGGAGGACTTCGATTCCCGCCTGGTCAAAGATTTCAGCGGTGTACTGCTCATATGCCGTCAGCATGGCGAAGTGTTCGCCGTTGTCCTTGGCCTGCTGCAGGTGGTGAATCCGGACCCTGCTGATCGGCTTCCTGCCGGCTGCTGATGCCGCTTGCGCCGCTGCTGCTGGACCGGTGCCGTAGGGTGCGGGAACTTCGGAGGGCGTGGTGGACTCAGGAAGGTTGCTCGGGGCCATGGATAGAGCCTAAGCGGTGCCGACGGAGGCTGCCACCAGTGTGCTGGGCGTCACCTTATGTAAACGCTGTGTTACGCGGAGCTTCCGCTGCGGCATTAGCACGGAACTCTTAGTAGAGTGAAGGCTGAGCTGCCGTGGCTTCTATCCCTTGAAACCAGCGGCATGGACACTGAACCGGAAAAGAGGCCCTATGGACCGCCAGCAAGAGTTCGTTCTGCGGACGATCGAAGAGCGTGACGTGCGCTTCGTACGCTTGTGGTTCACCGACGTCGTGGGTTCGCTTAAATCGGTGGCGCTTGCGCCCGCCGAAGTTGAGGGCGCCTTTGAAGAGGGCCTTGGCTTTGACGGTTCCGCCATTGAGGGCCTCGCCCGCGTGTTCGAGTCGGACATGCTCGCGCAGCCGGACCCCTCCACCTTCCAGATCCTGCCGTGGCGTGGCGAGACCGAGCAGACATCGCGGATGTTTTGCGACGTCCTCACTCCCGACGGTGAGCCCTCTGCGGCGGACCCCCGCAACGTCCTCAAGAGGACCCTTGCCAAGGCCGCCGACATGGGTTTCACCTGCTACACCCACCCCGAGATTGAGTTCTACCTGTTGAAGTCCAAGGAGTTGGGCCCTGACGGTGCTCCTGTTCCCGTGGACGAGGGCGGCTACTTTGACCACGTACCGGGCGGCGTAGCGCAGGACTTCCGCCGTACCGCCGTCACCATGCTCGAGTCCGTGGGCATCTCCGTGGAGTTCAGCCACCACGAGGGCGGTCCGGGCCAGAACGAGATTGACCTCCGTTATGCGGATGCCCTCCAGACCGCGGATAACATCATGACGTTCCGCACGGTCATCAAGGAAGTCGCCCTTCAGCAGGGCACGTACGCCACCTTCATGCCCAAGCCGTTCACGGACCACCCCGGTTCCGGCATGCACACCCACTTCTCGCTCTTCGAAGGCGACACCAACGCGTTCTTCGAAGCCGGAGCCGAGTTCCAGCTGTCCAAGACGGCGCGCCAGTTCATTGCCGGAATCCTGAAGCACGCCCCGGAGTTCACGGCGGTCACCAACCAGTTCGTGAATTCCTACAAGCGCCTTTGGGGCGGCGGCGAGGCACCGAGCTACTTGAGCTGGGGCCACAACAACCGCTCGGCATTGGTGCGCGTTCCGCTGTACAAGCCCGGCAAGGGCCAGTCCGCACGCATCGAATACCGGGGCATCGACAGCGCAACCAACCCCTACCTGGCCTACGCCGTACTTCTCGGTGCCGGCTTGAAGGGTATTGAGGAAGGCTATGAACTTCCGGCTGCAGCCGAAGACGACGTCTGGTCGCTGACCACTGCGGAGCGCAGGGCCATGGGGCATGCGCCGTTGCCGGCCAGCCTCCACGATGCCATTCGCGCCATGGAGGAATCCGAACTGGTGGCCCAGATTCTGGGGGAGCAGGTGTTCGAGCACTTCCTGCGCAACAAGCGTGCAGAATGGCAGGACTACCGCCTTCAGGTCACCCCGTACGAGTTGCAGCGCAACCTCGGCATTCTCTAGGCAGGGCCAATGAGCCTCGCGCGTCGGCTCATCTCAGCCGGATTCAGTGACCTCGAAAAGGGCGAACGGTTTCTTGCTGCCCCGGAACTTGAGGGGATCGACGAGGACGCCTTGTTCGCCGGGCTGTCCTTGTCGGCCAGCCCGGATACCGCTCTCCAGTCCCTGGTCAGGCTGATTGAGAAGAATCCGGGGCTAAAGAAGCTGGCTGCGGCTGATCAGGACACCAGCGAGCCTATGTATCGGCTCCTGGGTGCCTCGGAGGCGCTGGGGGAGTTTCTCATGCGCCGGCCGGAGCATCTGGATGTCTTCAATGTCCGGGTCAGTCCGGAGCCGCTCCAAGCATCCTATGAAGAGCTCCGGGCGATGCTGCTGCGCTCCGTGAAAGCCGAGCCCGGCGCCCAGCGCCCGGTGGCCGGGATAACCGGCCTGCCGGCATACGCAGCCTTGCGGAGCGCGTACCGCCGCGGTTTGACGGAGCTTGCTATCAAGGACATCTGCGCGGCATCACCAACGGACTTCATGCCTGCAGTTGGTGCCGAGTTGGCAGATCTCGCCGGTGCTGCCATTGAGGCCGCCCTCGCGGTATCCCGGGCGGAAGCTGCAGCCCAGTTCGACGCAGCCGAGATCGCAGACATCGGGCTTGCCGTCATTGGCATGGGTAAGTGCGGCGCCCGGGAGCTGAACTACATTTCCGACGTCGATGTCATCTATGTCATCGAGGCAGGGGAGGTGGACGACGCACGCGCGTCCACTATAGGCACCGCCCTCGCGTCCGGTATCTCCAGGGCGATCTCCTCTTCTGCGCCGGAACCAGGCCTGTGGGAAGTCGACGCCAATCTTCGTCCGGAAGGAAAGTCCGGGCCGCTGGTTCGCACCCTTCCCTCGCACTTGAGCTATTACGCCCGGTGGGCCGAAAGTTGGGAGTTCCAAGCACTGCTGAAGGCGCGGACCATTGCCGGCGACCAGGAACTCGGTCAGCGCTACGAGAAGGCCGTGGAACCGCTGGTCTGGGCATCCGCAGGACGTGAGGGCTTTGTGGAGTCGGTCCAGGCCATGCGCCGCAGGGTGACCGACTACATTCCGGCAGCCGAAGAACAGCGTCAAATCAAGCTGGGGCGCGGTGGCCTCCGCGATGTTGAATTCACGGTGCAGTTGCTGCAATTGGTACACGGAAAGTCTGACGAGTCACTTCGGTGCCGTGACACCACGTCTGCTATTGCGGCGTTGTCTGCCGGTGGTTACATCGGCCGGACTGACGCAGCGGCCTTCGACAATGCCTACCGCTATTTGCGTCTCCTGGAACACAGAATTCAGCTGTTCCAACTGCGTCGAACCCACCTCATGCCTGTCACCGAGGATGCCCAGCGCTTCCTTGCAAAGGCCGTCCTGGGTCCGTTTGCGCTGGAGCGACCCCATCCCGACCAGCTGATGGCCACCTGGCAAAAAACCAAGAAGGCCGTCCGCGAACTGCACGAGCGGATCTTCTACAGGCCGCTGCTCAACACCGCGGCAAAGCTGAGCAGCGAGGACGCGAAGCTCAGCCCGGAGGCAGCCCAAGGTCGTCTTGCAGCGCTTGGTTACGTGGACCCCCAAGGTGCCATGCGGCACATCGAAGCACTCACCGCGGGCGTCAGCCGGCGTGCGGCACTGCAGCGGCAGCTCCTGCCGATCCTCCTGGGGTGGCTCGCCGAGGGCGTTGATCCCGACGCCGGACTGCTCGCCTTCCGTAGGGTCAGCGAAGCCCTTGGAACCACCCACTGGTATTTGGGCCTGCTCCGGGATTCCCAAGCGGCAGCCGAGCGACTCTGCCAGGTGCTGGCTAATTCCCGCCTGATTTCGGACCTGTTGGAAGTATCGCCGGAGTCCGTTGCCTGGTTGGGCAGCGACAAAGAACTGGCACCGATTCCTTTTGAAGCCCAGTGGCAGGAAATCCGGTCCAAGCTTTCCCGCCATGAGGATCCCGAGAGTGCCATGAGGCTGATCCGGTTGATCCGGCGTCGCGAAATCCTGCGCACCGCGGTCGCGGATAGCGCCGGGTTGCTGGACCAGGATGCCGTGGGACTGGCCTTGGCCGAGACGGACCGGGCGGCCGTTCTAGGGGCGTTGCATGTAGCGGAGTCCGTCATCGCGGCGACTGATCCTTTGAAAACCGATGTCCTGGTGGTGGCGATGGGCCGGCAGGGTGGCCGCGAGATCGGCTACGGCTCGGACGCGGACGTCATCTACGTGCACCGTGCCCGTCCCGGGTTCACTGATGCTGAGGCCCAGGAACAGGCGACGGCGATCGTCGCCAAGCTTTCCAGCTTCCTCACCCAGCCGCTCAAGCCCGCGATCATGGCCGAACGAGTGCTCATGGTGGATGCCGACCTGCGGCCCGAGGGCAAGAACGGTGCCATGGTGCGGTCTCTGGACTCCTATGCGGAGTACTACCGACGGTGGTCCCTGATTTGGGAGGCGCAGGCACTGCTGCGGGCCCGCCCGATGGCAGGCTCGGACGATCTTGCCGACGACTTCGTACGCCTCATCGATCCCATCCGGTACCCCGAGCAACTCGCGGAGCAGGACGTCCGGGAGATCCGCCGTATCAAGGCCAGGGTGGAGTCCGAGCGTCTGCCTCGTGGCGCCGATCCCGCCAGGCACGTCAAGCTTGGCCGAGGCGGCCTGAGCGACGTCGAATGGCTGGTTCAGTTGCTTCAACTCCAGCATGCAGGCAAGCACCCGGAGCTGCGGACTTCGTCCACTCTGGACGCCCTGGCTGCTGCGGAAAAGCTGGAACTTATCGCTGAAGACGACGCCCAGCTCCTGCGGGAAGCGTGGAGACTCGCCAGCCGCATTCGTTCCGCGAATGTCATTGTGACGGGACGGGCATCGGATCTTTTGCCATCATCGCGCAAGGACCTCGAGGCCGTGGCACGCTGGTGCGGATACGAACCCGGGAACGCGGGCCACTTCGAAGAGGACTATCTGAGGCTTAGTCGTCGCGCCAGGGGCGTTTTTGAGAAAGAGTTCTACGGCAACTGAGGCGTGGCGGCGGAGGCTTTTTCCCGGGCATGCCGCAGCATGGCGACCACCGCGGCTCCTGGCGTCAACGCGCCGTCAATGACGTATCCCTCCTCGCGGTCCTTAAGTGTCTCCACCATTCGTTGGCGCCATGACAGCAGTTCACCGAGGTAAGCAGGCGCTTGGGCGAGGTTTTTCCTCTCCTGGGGATCGGCGTCGAGATTGAACAGTTCTTCAGTCCCTTCACCGGAACCCCAAATGTATTTGTGGTGGCCATCGGTCAACCAGTGCAGGTTCTGGCCCCAGTACACGTGTTCGCCGTGAAGGACATCCCTGACGGCTCCGGTGCTCTCGCCCCGGACGATGCTTGCCAGTGATTCTCCGTCCACGGAATCCGGGATGGGCAACCCGGCGAGGTCCAACAGCGTGGGCATGATGTCCCTGAGTTCCACCACGTGGTCCACCACCGTTCCGCGTGCGGCCTGCTGAGCGGACGGGGAATTGGCGATGATGAACGGTACCCGGGCGGATCCTTCGTAAGGGACCGCCTTGCGGAACATATGGTGATCACCCATCATTTCGCCGTGGTCGCTGGTGAAGGCGATCACGGTGTTGTCATGCAGGCCGAAGTCGGCCAGTGACTCCTTGATCCGGTTGACCTGCAGGTCGATCTGGGCCATCAGCCCGTAGTAGCCCGCCCTGGCTCTGTGGACAACGTGGTCAGGGATCCTGCCGTAGCTGGCTTGGTAGTTTCCGTCCTGCCGATGCTCGTCCCAGTGCTGTTCCCAGTTACCTTCCACCGGTTCATACGCCGGTATGTTGAGGTACTGTTCGAAGGCCCACGACGGCGGATCGTACGGTGGGTGCGGGCGGTGGAAGGAAAGGTAGAGGAAGAAGGGCTTTACAGGATCGCGCCGGTGCATCCATTCGATGGCCTGCGTGCCGATCCAATGCGTGGGATGCAGATTCTCCGCTTTGTCCCAAGGACGGGCGACAATCGAATTGCAATTGACGCCGTGATCAAAATACTCGGCGTCCGGACCCATCCCGGGTTGTCGTCGGAGCCACGGCACGTAGTCATCAAACATGGCGAAGTTCTGATGGTGTTCCTGCCTGGCATGGTGAAGGTATCCGTCGTGCAGGACAACGTCATCAAAGTCGAGCCTGGAGCGTTCCGGCCACACGTGCATCTTTCCGATGGCCTGGGTGTGATAGCCGCCTTTCCTGAATTCGCCTTGCAGCGTCACTGGATGGACGGCATGAAAAGGTACACCGTCGTTGTACCCGACGCGGCCATGCCTTTCCTGTGATTGGCCGGTAAACAATGCCGCGCGGGCAGGTACGCATGACGGTGTAGCAGAATAGCCCTTGGAGAACCGGACACCGTTTCGGGCAAGGTCGTCCAGGTGCGGTGTCTCCACATAGGGGTGGCCGTCCGAGGACAAGCAGTCGCCCCTCCACTCATCGACGCAAATGAGAATGACGTTGGGCTTGCTCATCGGAAGTGGTCCCTTGGTCGTCGGAAACGGTTGAGACAACCCTAATAGGAGAACTTCTGCGAATGCTTGAATATGACTCGGATGGCGCGTTTTCGATCGAGAGTGATCGCAGTGGGCAAGGCGATGTCTGGCTGATTCCCCTCAAAATGCTCGACGACGACGCTCGCGCCATTCAGCTCGGGGCAGTTGCGGAGTTGGCTGTGGAAGCAAAGCAGCGGGACTTCGTCGGGGATCCGCTGCGTATGATGCTCATTTCCCTGGAAGAAGAGTCTCGCCTCCCGTACGTCATTGAGTCAGGAGGAGTTGCTGTTGGTGTGCTGACCCTCCAGTCCGGCGCGGCCACGCTCGCGGGCTGGCCTGACGACGAGTCGGTGTGGTTGTTGAGGGGATTCCTGATCGACACAAGAAGCCAAGGGCGGGGCCTCGGCACCCTGGCTGCGCGGGCCGCAGTGGAGGAAGCGCGAAAGGTGACGGCCAGGCTGGGAGGCGGGCAGGCCGGCGTCGTGCTTTCTGTCAACGAGCGTAATCCGGCAGGGTTGGTGGCGTACTCGAAAGCCGGATTCAAGGACGTGGGGCGTTACCTGGGTGGTAGCGCGGGTCCACAGCGGACCATGTACAAGGCTTTCTTGCCGGAGGTCTCAGCGCCCGCTGAACCTAGTGACGTCAATGACAGTTGACGCTCACTATACCGTCAACTATGGTTGACGGCATGGAGGTGGACCGGATGAAAACGTTAGTGGGATCAATGGACGGCATGGGCCCGGCTGAGGCGCTTTACGCCGTTGCGGAGTTGCAGAAGGAAGTGGGCCGAGCCGAGGCTTCGCTGGTGCGCGCCGCCCGGCAATCAGGCTTGTCGTGGGAAGCGATCGCGCTCTGCCTCGGGGTGAGCAAGCAGGCAGTGCACAAAAAGTACGGAAAGCAGTAACGCGCCGTTCGCTCAGGGGTGCGCCGCCGCAATCGCCCCCCGCACGCTAAGTATCCTTATAGACTTCTTGTGTATCTGTTCTCAACGCATAGGGGAAGTACATGGAATACAACGGAAATCCGTCGGAGAAGGCCATTCCCGCCGGAGAGCTGGATCGGCGTCACGTAGGCCATTCTGTGAGCTTTCAGCCCAATGATTTCACCGTCGTCTTCGGCACGATCGCGGGCATCGCAAGGACTGAAGCCCTTGTGTACCTGTCCCTCGACGGAGTTGCCGGTGGTACTCATCTGAAAGACGAATACGACCTGCCCATCGATAAGAACGTGTATCTTCAGTTGGACCCGCTGGGCAGCGCGGAAAAGGGGCTTTCGGAAGCAGCCAGTTTCGTTAAGGAGAAGCTGGACGACATCACCAAGAATCTCAGGGATCGCGACCAAGGCAAGTCCGAGTAGTCCGAACCCACAAAGAAGGCCAGTCTCAGTCCGTACAGACTGAGGCTGGCCTCTTTGTTACGTGGTGGTATTAGACGCCGTAGTAGAGCTCGAACTCGTAGGGGTTCGGGCGCAGTGACAGCGGGCGGATCTCATTCTCGTACTTGTAGTCAATCCAAGTATCGATGAGGTCCTGGGTGAAGACGCCGCCGGCCTGGAGGAACTCGTTGTCCTCGCGCAGGGCCTCAAGTGCTTCTTCCAGGGTGCCCGGAGCCTTGGGGATGTCCTTGGCTTCCTCGGCCGGGAGCTCGTAGAGGTCCTTGTCGATGGGAGCCGGGGGCTCAATGCGGTTGCGGATACCGTCGATGCCGGCCATCAGCTGTGCAGCGAACGCCAGGTACGGGTTGGATGAGGGGTCCGGCGCGCGGAACTCAATGCGCTTGGCCTTCGGGTTGGTGCCCGTGATCGGGATACGGATACCAGCGGAGCGGTTGCCCTGCGAGTAGACCATGTTCACCGGAGCTTCGAAGCCCTTGACCAGGCGGCGGTAGGAGTTAACCGTCGGGTTGGTGAAGGCCAGGACTGCGGAAGAGTGCTTCAGCAGGCCACCGATGTACCAGCGAGCGGTGTCGGAAAGGCCCGCGTAGCCCTTCTCGTCATAGAACAGCGGATCGCCGTTGCTCCACAGCGACTGGTGGCAGTGCATGCCCGAGCCGTTGTCACCGAAGACGGGCTTCGGCATGAACGTGACGGACTTGCCCCAAGCATCTGCGGTGTTCTTGATGATGTACTTGAACTTCTGCAGGTCATCAGCAGCCGCGGTCAGCGTGGTGAACTTGTAGTTGATCTCAGCCTGGCCGGCGGATCCAACTTCGTGGTGGGAGCGCTCGACCTCAAGGCCGGCCTTGTCCAGCTCGATGCACATGGCGTCGCGAAGGTCGGCCTGCTTGTCGGTGGGGGAGACCGGGAAGTAACCGCCCTTGACGGGGGTCTTGTAGCCGAGGTTTCCGCCCTCTTCCTTGCGCCCGGTGTTCCAGTGTGCTTCTTCAGAGTCGATCTTGTAGAAGCTGCCCTGCGGGGAGGACTCGTACTGGATGTTGTCGAAGACGAAGAATTCGGCTTCGGGAGCGAAGAACGCGGTGTCGGCGATGCCTGTGGATGCCAGGTACGCTTCAGCCTTCTCTGCCACGCCGCGGGGATCGCGGTGGTACGGGTCACCGGTGCGGGGGTTCACGATGGAGAAGTTCAGTGCGAGCGTCTTCTCAATGCGGAAGGTGTCGATGAAAGCCGAGGTCACATCCGGGATGAGCTGCATGTCGGACTCGGCGATGCCCTGGAAGCCGCGGATTGAAGATCCGTCGAAGAGCTGGCCGTGGACGAAGAAATCGAGGTCGACACTCTTGGCCGGCACGTTGAAGTGCTGCTGGACACCAGGAAGGTCGGTGAAGCGGATATCGACGAATTTGACGTCTTCGTCTTTGATGAACTTGAGGACTTCGTCCGCAGTCTTGAACATCTATGCTCCTTATGCATATCAAGTAACAGGCCCGGAAGGCCGCGTGGTGCAGCCCATACCAAGGGTCGGGAGACACAAAAAGTTCCCCGTGCCATGGTGGCTGGCAACTCATACCACCTTAGGGAGATGGGATTTCCCGGGGGTGTCAGTATTGTTTCCGGCAGGTTACAGAATCATCTGTCGTGTAAACGGTAGTCGGCTTTCCTGTGTCCGGTCCACGCCGGTCCGCTGGGCGAACACCCGGGCGGTAGGCGTCCATCATCAGAGGTCTCGCGGTCGGTCACCAAGCATGCCAGCCGTTAGGCTTGGAGTGTGGTAGATCGAAAAGACATAGGCTCCTGGCTGAGCGGCCCGGACACATCCGGAATCTCCAAATATCCTGGTGAACGGCTCGGGTTGCCCGAATCCGGCCCGGGTTCCATGGCGCGAGCCGGACGGCGCATTCTGGGCATCATGGTGGACTGGACGATCGCCCTGGTGATCAGCAATTTTGCCTTCGGGGGAAACCCGTGGGCAACGTTGGCCATATTTGCCGTGGAGCAGATCCTCCTGATCGGAACGTTGGGTTACAGCATCGGTCACAGGATGGCCGGCATCCACGTGGTTCGATTGGGTGGCGGTCCCGCAGGACCGTTGGCCGCCGTGGTGCGGACTCTCCTGCTCTGCCTGGTCATCCCGGCAGTGGTCTTCGATCCCGATCAGCGAGGCCTGCACGACAAAGCGATGAACACCATCCTCATCAGGATGTAGCACCCCATGACTTGTTCTTAGTGCGATTTAAACAAAAACCGCCCCTGTCTCTACATCAGAAGACAGGGGCGGTTTTTTGATGTGGGATCAGCGTCCGCGGGCGGCCTTGCGGTCCGGACGGGCCTTGTAGGGGTCAATGCCCTTGGGGATGGGCAGACGGTTACCAAGGGAGTTGATGCGCTTGGAAACTGCGTTGACCTCTACTTTGGTGAGTTCGTTCTTTAGCTTGCCCATGGTCTTGGCAAGTTTGTTCAGTGGCACCTGGCCTTCGCCGCGGCCGGATTCCAAGACGTGGATGGTGACATTGGGCAGAATACGCGCGAGGCGCTTGCGCTCTGCGTCTACCAAGGGCTTGACCCGGTGGGTGGGACCTTCACTGACGAGGACGACGCCGGGGCGACCAATGGCCATGAACACAGCGTCTTGGGTGCGGGGGTTGACGGCAACAGGCTGATCCTGGGTGACCCAACCGCGGCGAAGAGTACCCAGCGCCGCGCCGGAAGCGCCAGGCTGGTTTTCAATCTGCGCAAAGGCAGCCTTCTCAGCCCGGCGGGAAAGAATGAAGACGGCCGCAAGAAGACCCAGCGGGATACCAATGATCAGGCCGGTGACCCAGTTCTCCAGCAGGAAGCCGATGAGGAAGGCCACGGCAACCACTGCAAGGAATGCCAGCACCATGATCCAGACAACCTGCGGATCATTTCGCCGGGTCATCTTGAAGACTTCAGCGATCTGCTTCAGCTGGCTCGGCTTCTTGGCCTTGGCTTCCTTGGGCTTGCGCTGGAACAGCCCACGCTTGGGTGCGTCGGCCGAGGGGGTCGAATTGCTGGAATCAGGGGAGTTCGCCATAGTGCCTTAATTCTACGTGATGTACGCA
Source organism: Arthrobacter sp. GW822-FHT05G07 (assembly GCF_058799755.1). Classification (NCBI taxonomy): domain Bacteria; kingdom Bacillati; phylum Actinomycetota; class Actinomycetes; order Micrococcales; family Micrococcaceae; genus Arthrobacter; species Arthrobacter sp. GW822-FHT05G07. The sequence continues at coordinate 99,177 of NZ_JBXALT010000016.1, forward strand.
GAAGGACCGGACGCCGTTACGTAGCGGGCATCCGGTCCTTCTGTACTGATTGCGGTCCTGCTCAGTGCTAGCCGTGGGCGGCGAGGATGGTGGAGGCTTCCTGGCGGGTGGTGCCGGAGGACTCGATGTGGGCCAGGGCGGCCGGGATTTCCCAGCCCTTCTTCCGCATCGCGGTGGCCCACAGGCGCCCGGCCCGGTACGAGGACCGCACCAACGGCCCGGACATGACACCGAGGAACCCGATTTCTTCGGCCTCGTGCTGGAG
>NZ_JBXALT010000017.1:0-95925 GCF_058799755.1 Arthrobacter sp. GW822-FHT05G07
TCCGCCACGCCGACGCCGGCTACGACCGCGCCCTCGAAGTCGCCAACGAACGAGGCGTCCGCATCCCCATGAACGAGGGCTCCCTGAAAGCAAGCCAATGAGCGTTTCCACCAGCACCGCACGGGTGCACGCCTCAACAGACCCCGATTCGTCGGCAGTCAAGATGGAGCGGCCGGACTCGGTCCCGCAGGAACGGATTCCGGTCCGGCCCCCCAAGGTTTGGAATCCCGTCCGTATTGCGCCTGAAACCGACTAGCTGGCAGGTGTGGTGGTTGTCGAACAGCCACCACACCTGCCAGCCATTGGCGAGTACAACGTCGGCCCCGGATGAAAGGATCGCTCAATGATTGAGATCGACGGCCGGAACCTGGCCTTGGCAGATATTGCAGCCGTTGCCGACGGCGCTTCAGTTCACCTCTCACCCGGTGCGTTGATTCGTATGGCCGCCTCGCAGGAGTCAGCCGTTGCGACAGCCTCAAAGCGGCCCGTCTACGGCCGTTCAACCGGAGTTGGCGCGAATCGGACCGTGGCTTTGGCCGAGGCCGGCGGGAGTGACACCCACGGGCTCAAACTGTTGCGGAGCCATGCCGTCGATGCTGGCAGGCCGCTGGATCGCCGGACAGTCCGCGCAATGATGGTGGTCAGGCTGTCACAGTTGGCAGCCGGTGGATCGGGGATCGACCCCGGCATCGCAGCGGCCCTCTCTGACCTGATCAACGCGAATGTCGTCCCTGAAATCCGGGAGTTCGGCGGCATCGGCACGGCGGATCTGCAGGCCCTGGCCGGTACTGCGCTCACGATGCTCGGGGAGCGCGAGCCCTTGGGCGGGGGAGGGGCGCGACGCAGCGTGGACGGTTGGGCCACCGCGGACGCCCTGCCCTTCATCAGTTCCAGCGCGCTGACCATTGCGCAAGCTGTTCTTGCTCATCAGGAATTGTCGGGTCTCTTGAAAAACGCAGAGTCGGTGGCCGCGTTGTCCTTCGTGGCGATGTCCGGCAATGCGGAGGCGCTCAGCCCGGCGGTGGCTGCGGCGGCGGATACTCCTGCCGTGGCAGAAGCTGCGAACACCTTCCATGGCTTGGTTCAAGGAAGCGGTGAGCCCTCGCGGATTCAGGACCCCTACTGCTTGCGGACCCTGCCACAGATCTTCGGATCCCAGACAGAGGAGCTGCAGGCTCTGGGCGCTTTGTTGAGCCGTCTGGTGACAGCCGGCAACGAGAATCCACTGGTCCATGGGTCGGCGTCCGATGGCTCGCACGACGTTGCGCACCACGGGCTTTTCCAGATGACCAACCTGGCCCGCCGCGTGGATACCTTGCAGCTGGCTATAGGTGCAGCCTGCGCGACGCATCTTCGAAGGGTTGATCTCCTCTGCGACCCCACCTACACCGGCTTGCATCCCTTCCTGGCTGAAGATGGGACAGGACAGTCCGGCGTCATGATGCTGGAGTACGTGGCTGCTGCCGCGGTGGGGCGGATCCGCGCCAATGGTCAACCGGCAAGCTTGCAGACAGTCGTGTTGTCGTTGGGCGCGGAGGAAGACGCAAGCTTCGCCAGCCTGGCCACGGCCCAGTTGCAGTCCACCGTCGAAGCCTTGGCGACTGTCACCGCCGTCGAACTTGTTTGTGCCTCGCGCGCCCTGCGATTGCAGGGCCGGCGGCCCGAAGAGTTAGGCAGCACCAGGTTGCGCGCCATGCTGGAGGCCGGCCTGACGTTGCCGTACGACGTCACTGACCGCGACCTGCGTGGCGACCTCGAGCAAGCACAGCAGCTGGTTCGGGCTTTGCACTAAAGTCCGTGCAACAGCACAAGAACGGCAGGCGGTCCGAAGGCCGCCTGCCGTTCCTGGGTGTTGCGTGAACTAAAGCCCGACGCGTGAATCTAGTGCGCGGGGACCGATTCCTTGGCTGCTGCCTGGGGATCCGTGAGCTTCTTGTTGGGCAACGCGAAGCTGATCAGGAATGCAATGAGCATCAGCCCCGCAGCCGTGAGCATGACGATGTCGATTGCCTGGGCGAAGCCCTCTGTTATCGGCCTGGTGAGCGTGCTGTTGGCCGTGTGAAGCCAGCTGGTGTCGTTCAGGGACTCGTTGTTGGCGCCGTTCTTGAAGAAGTCGAAGAGCTTGGCGTTTGCGGGATCGGAAGCCACAGCCGGGTCCTTCATGACTGCTTGGTAATCCGGGCTGGAGGCAGCAGTTTTCATGCCCTCGGCGATCTTGTCGGCCGCCGTGCTGAACAGCATGGAGATGAACACTGCCGTGCCCACCGCTCCGCCCATGGAACGGAAGAACGCAGCAGTAGAGGTGCCGACGCCCATGTCCTTGGGCGGGACGGAAACCTGCATGGCGAGCGTGAGCGGCTGCATGCAGAAGCCCAGTCCGACGCCGAAGAACACTGCTATCAGGCCGGGAACCCACAGTCCGGTATCGACGCCGAGGACGAAGCCCATGACGGTGGCTGCAGCAGCCAGCACAGCCGTACCCATGATCGGGAAGATCCGGTACACGCCTGATGAGGAGATGGTTCGGCCGGCAGAGATCGAGCCGAAGAGGATGCCCACAGTGAAGGTGATCATCATCAGGCCAGCCTCCGTAGGAGTCAGCCCCTTCACGAGTTGCAGGTACATGGGCAGCATTGCAATGGCTCCGAACATGCCGATGCCGATGATGAAGTTCAACAGCGATGACAAACCGAACGTCATGTTCTTGAACAAGCGCAACGGAATCAGCGCGTAGTCTCCAGCACGTTTCTCAGCGAGCAGGAATGCCACGATACCGATCACGCCAAGTCCGTAGCAGAGCCAGGATGCGCCCGAGGCCCAGCCCCAGGTGCGGCCCTGTTCTGCAACCAGCAGCAGAGGAACAATCGCCAGGGTGATCGCGGCGGCGCCCCAGTAGTCGATCTTTTGCTTCACATGCCGCGCCGGAAGGTGCAGGTACATGAACACCACCACAAGGGCAGCGAGCCCTATGGGGAGGTTGATGAAGAAGACCCAGCGCCAGCCGTCAAAGCCCAGGATGTTGGCCGAGCCTGCGAAGGCACCGCCAATCACCGGACCGAGGACGGAAGAAATACCGAAGACGGACATGAAGTAGCCCTGGTATTTTGCCCTGTCCTTCAGCGCCACGATGTCGCCGATGATGGTCAGCGCCAACGCCAGCAGGCCACCGGCGCCGAGGCCCTGGATGCCGCGGGCAATGGCCAGCTCCGTCATGGAGTGGACTGATCCCGCGTAGAGGGAACCCACCAAAAAGATCACGATCGCCACGAGGTACAGCGGGCGGCGCCCGAAGATGTCACTGAGCTTGCCGTAGAGCGGGGTGCTCACAGTTGAGGTGATGAGATACGCCGTGGTGGCCCACGCTTGCAGCGACAGGCCATCGAGATCGTTGGCGATTGTGTAGATGGACGTGGACACGATGGTCTGGTCCAGCGAGGACAGGAACATGCCGAGCATGAGTCCCACCATGACGGTGAGGGTCTGACGATGGGTCAGGACCTCGCCGGCGGCCCGAACGGGCGCGGTTTTGGACATATCTTCTCCAGAGGTGGCAGAAAAGGGGAATAAGCAGGATAGTTGCTTTCAGTAACTATCTTACTGCCCGGTTGATTCCCGTTGGGAGAATGTTTCTTCCGCTCTTCTTCTAAGACGACGCCCCCGGAAGGACTAGCGCTCTATCAAGATGCCGTCAGCGTCGCAGAAAATCATCACGCCGGGCTGGATCCGGACGCGATCGATCACCAGCTGAACATCTACTTCGCCCACGCCTGTCTTGGCGCTCTTCTTCGGGTTGCTGCCGAGTGCCTTGACGCCCAGGGGCAAGCGGGCGATGGCTTCGCGGTCGCGAATGGCACCGTTGATGACTACGCCAGCCCAGCCGTTGGCTACGGCACTTTCCGCGATCATGTCTCCCATGAGTGCGGTCCTCAGTGACCCCTGCCCATCGATGACCAGAACGGCTCCGTCCCCAGGGGTGCTGAGGACAGTCTTCACCAGCGCGTTGTCCTCGAAGCACCGGATAGTGCGGACTGGCCCGCTGAAGTGTGTATGCCCACCCAGGTTTTGAAACTGGATGGCAATGGATTCCAGTTCCTCGCCGCGGTCGTCGTAAAGATCGGCGGTATTTACTCGCTCACTCACAGTGCTGCTCCTCTATCGCTTTGAGGCCACACTAACGCGCGCGTCGGCGCTGTGGCAGGACATGCTTCGGCCTATGTGGATAAAAAGCCCGACGGCGGTTCAGTGTCGCTCCGCCGCGCTAGGCTGAATCCAAACATTGAATGAGGGGGAACCTGCTATGAGCTTGTCCGATCTACCGGGCCCGGTGCCGGATCCAGCCGTAGTCCGCGGTGGAACCACCACGGCGCTGGCTGAGCCTGTTGCCCGGGTCCGGCCGATCTGGGTCACGGGCGTGGTGCTGGTTAACCTGGGCATCAACGCAGCGTTCTTTGGCCCCCTCCAAGTACTCCTGGGCCTGCAGGCAGCTCACTTTGACGAAGGTCAGAAGGAAGCGATCCTTGCTTTAGTCACGGGCTGCGGTGCAGCCGTTTCCATGGTGGCAAACCCGCTCTTCGGGGCATTCAGTGACCGCACTACGTCCCGGTTTGGCCGCCGTGTTCCCTGGGTCCTGATGGGCGCCGTCCTTGGAGCTGTTGCGCTCGTAGCTTTGGCCGGTGCTCCCAACGTTGCAGCAATGACTTTGCTGTGGTGCCTTGTTCAGGCCGGAGCCAACGCCATGTACGCCGCTATCACGGCCGCTATACCTGACCGTGTCCCGGTTCTTCAGCGCGGAACTGTAGGTGGACTTGCCGCCATGGGGCAGACTGTCGGAATTCTCATCGGAGCCGTGATCGCTGCGGTTGTTGTTGGAAACTTTGCCGCAGGTTACTGGCTGTGCGCAGCAGCCTTGCTCGCCGGCGTCGTGCTTTACCTCTTCAAGAATGACGATCAGCAGCTTCCACCAACAGAACGTCCGCCCTTCAACTTGGCGGACTTCCTCAAAGGCTTCTGGGTTTCGCCTAAACGCTATCCGGATTTCGCGTGGGCTTGGTTGACTCGCCTGCTGGTAAGCACCGGTAACCACATGGTCACGCTCTACTTGTTGTTCTTCCTCAGCGATGCTGTGCGTCTCAAGGAAACTGAGGGAATCGAGCCGTCGTTTGGTGTCCTCATTCTTACCGGGCTGTATGCGGTCTCGGTCATCATCACCAGCGTGCTCGGGGGCAGACTGAGCGACAGGATGGGCAAACGGAAGCCTCTTGTGATCGCTTCGTCGGTCATCATTGCGCTGGCGTCGCTGATTCTTGCCTTTGCACCGACGTGGATTGGCGGGCTCGCCGGTGCGGTGGTACTGGGGATCGGCTTTGGAGCGTATCTCGCCGTTGACTTCGCGCTCATCACGCAGGTCCTTCCAACGGGGATGGACCGCGGCCGGGATCTGGGCGTTATCAACATTGCCAATTCCTTGCCGCAGGTGATCGCCCCCTTGATCGCCTCCCCGTTTGTACTTTTCTGGGGCGGCTACGTCTCGCTGTACGTAGCCGCCGCAGTCATTGGGCTCTTGGGCGCCGTGTTCGTGGTGAAGATCAAGAGCGTGGCTTAGGCCTAAAACACCGCGTTCATGACGTTCCAGCCGCTACCGACAACCGGCTGGCCCTTCCATTTGAAGCCGTAGATGCCCCATGAGCTGAAGCCTGAAGGGTCGGCGAGGTACATTGTCAGCTGACCGTTTGGACTAATGCCGTAAACGTCGTTGTAGCCGTCTCCGTTGAAGTCACCGGCCACCCCAAAGCGACTGAGGACCTCCCAGCCTCTGCCGAGGGTTCCGTCGTAAATGTCGGGATGGCCGTAATCATAGAAATAGCCGTTGCGCGTAGAGGAGCGGGCCTGTAAGTCGCCCCACCAGGTGCGGCTCAGGACGACAGCCTCGGAAGTGCCATAGAAATGCCCCGCTCCGGCAGAATCCAATCCCTGCCAGCCCGTAGTGACCTTGCTCGGTGCCAGCCAACCGCCCCGTCCGTTGCCGGGGTAAAGGAAGACGTTACCCGCAGCATCCTGGGCAAGGATGTCGTTGGTGCCGTCACCGTTGAAGTCGCCGGGTGCGATGAGGTTGACGAACCCCTGCCATCCCTGACCAATCTGGAAGGCTTGTTTCCAAGCCCCGGCGCCATTTCCTTGGTACAGAAAGAGCCGTCCATAGCCATCGCGGCCCATGACGTCTACTGTTCCATCGCCGTCGAAGTCTCCTGGCGAAACCAAGAGGTTGTAAATGTGCCAGCCGTTACCGATCACTTGCGGTGCCCGCCAGTTGCCTCTGCCGTCAGTGGGGTAGAGCAGCAGACGGCCGGCTGCGTCGCGGGCGAACAGATCGAAGGTGCCATCGCCATCGAAACCCCTTGAGCGCGGGGCTGCTTCAATGGGAAGGCCCTGGGCGGTTTCCTTGCCGGGCACCGCATCTTTTGTGAGGGAGGCCGTAGTGTCCACCGCTTCATCGGCGGCGGAAGCAGGGACAGCCGAGACCAGGAGGCAAGTGGCTAAAGCCGGAGCAGTGATGAGTGCAAGAAGTCGTCGAGGACTGCGGCGGCGCGCAGGCGCGCGAAGGGCAGAGGTGAAGCCCAAGGATTCCCCCAGAGAAATAAGGCGGCACAGAGTTGGCCGAAGAGATCAATTGGGATGACACTACTGCCTGCCGAACCGCTGGCAAATAGCTGGTCCTTTTATTGCGAGAACCCCGTCCGGATCGCTCCGAACGGGGTTCTCAACAACGAACAAGCAAGCCGAGTTAGAACAGGTCCGTGAACCCGCTCCAGCCCCAGCCGACAACAGCGGCTCCAGCCCAGCCGGCGTTGCCGTTGCCGTAGTAGGCGCGCAGTTGGCCTGAGCCGTCCACAGCGAAGACGTCGTGGTGGCCGTCGGCGTTGATGTCGCCGGCGCTGCCGATCTTGCTCATGCCGGTCCAGCCCTGGCCAACAACGGTCATTCCGTTCCAGCCGCCGGAACCGTCGCCACTGTAGAGCCGCAAGAACCCGGAAGAATCGCGAGCCAAGACGTCAACGTTGGTGTCGCCGTCGAAATCGCCGGGGGTGATGATCGCGTTCAGTGCGTTCCAGCCCTGGCCCGCCACGGACCTGGGCAACCATCCGCCCTCACCGTCGCCGGGGTAAAGGTAGAGGATCCCGTTGGCATCGCGGGCCAGGATGTCGTTGGTGCCATCGCTGTTGAAGTCCCCGGGGGCTACCAGCGACGTGAAGATGTTCCAGCCGATGCCCACTCTCTGCGGGCCGTTCCAGCCGCCTGAACCGTTACCGCTGTAGAGGTATAAACCGCCGGACGAGTCCCTGCCCAGGACATCGTTGATGCCGTCGCCGTCGAAGTCGCCAGGGGAGAGCACGGTGGGGAAGATGTTCCAGCCTGCCCCGACGGTCTTCGCTGGTTCCCAAGTGTTCTGAACCCGCGGGTACATGAGCAGCGCGCCGTCGGAACGGCGGGCCAAGAGCTCAAATGCGCCGCGGCCGGTGAATCCATTCGGCCGGTTGGAGGCGGAAATCGGCGCGGTTTCTTCGCTGGCGACTTCCAGGCCTTCGCAGGGATGGTTGGCCACAAGGTGCGCGGCTATGGTTTTACCGCGGTCCTCTTCAGTGAGGACATAGTTGGGCCATGTGGGGTGGTCTGTTGCTACCTCGCCGTCCCGCGTCCAGTAGATGCGGGTATCCGGACCCGATGCCTGCGCGCAGCCCTTGTACGCATAGGGGTCCCAGGTAACCGTGAGCGTGGAACCAACGTATGGCGCGCCGGTAATCACTGGAGGTTCGGGGTCCATGGTGGCCATGGCGGGGGCGGGGGCCAGAACAACTGCCGCAAAGATCGCAGCCCCGATTCCGGCAATTGCCCGGCGCACGCCAGACGCAGGGCGTGATGAAGCAAACATTGTGTCCTCCCCAGACTTTATGCGGTTAATGGTACCGCGTCTGGGATCTTCCTAGAAGATTGCTGTGAACCATCCGAATCCGGCTCCAACAGCTTCGGAACCTTTCCAGCCGGTTTTCCCGTCGCTGTAGTAGGCAATCAGGCGGCCCTGTTGGTCCACACCATAAACATCGGGGAAGCCGTCGCTGTTGAAGTCGCCGGCAGCGCCTACGAATTTGAGGGCGTTCCAGCCGACGCCGATCATCCAGGACCGTGACCAGCCGCCTGCGCCGTTGCCCCCGTAAAAGTACAGGTAGCCGCTGCGGTCGCGCGCCAGGATGTCCACATTTCCGTCGCCATTGAAGTCGCCGGGCGTCACCATGGAGTCCATGACGTTCCAGCCCGTCCCGACGGCGGTTCGCGCCAACCAGCCCCCGGCACCATTGCCCGGGTAGAGATAAAGGGCTCCGCCGGGTTCCCTGGCGAGGACGTCGTTGTGGCCGTCGCCGTTGAAGTCGCCCGGACTGACGATGGAGTCGAATACGTTCCAACCGTTGCCGATGGACTTGGCGGGCTTCCAACCACCGGCGCCATCTCCACCGAAGAGGTAGAGTCCTCCGACGGAGTCGCGCACCATCATGTCGCTTTTGCCATCACCATCGAAGTCACCGGGGGAGAACACGGTATTGAAGATGTTGAACCCATAACCCACGGTTCGGGCAGGATCCCAGGCGCTGCCATTTCGGCCGTACAGCACCAATGAGCCGTCATTGGCGCGGGTTAAAAGCTCCAAGCTGCGGCCGGTGAAACCAGCCGCCCGATTCACGGCACCCACCGGCTTGGTTTCGTTGCTGTGCAGGGACTCTCCGCCGCAGGCCGTTTTGCTGGCAGTGACGTGCACTGCCATCCGCGCTCCGGTGTCATCCTGCTCCAGCACGTAACTGCGCGCTGTCTCCCCGGCCACCAAGAAGCCATCCCGGGTCCAGTAGACCGTGAAGTCGGGGCCTTTGCCGCCTCCGCAGCCGTAGAACGTGTACGGGCCGATGTCAGCGGTCAGCTTTTCGCCAACAAACGCTTCGCCGTTGAGGATGGGGTCCGGCCCGTTGCTGGGTGCGGCCGACGCCGGCAGGGGATTAAGTGCCATGGCCGCCGCGGTGACGGTCAGCAGCGCCGCTGCCATCCGGCGTCGTAATGTCCCCATGTGTGTTCCTCCCGGTTGGGTTCCAAGCCTGCATGAAGTGTATGTGGGCGGAACCCTCAGGCGGGAACAGCCTTGGTTCAGGGCGCAGGGCGAGCTCTCAGGAAACGGTCATTTTGCTCCCGTATCATTGATGCGATCGGCCAGCCGCGGTCCTTGACCCAGCCGGCCGTTTCCTTGTCAGCCTGCCAAGAGATCGCCGGAAATGCCCGCATCAAACTCACTGGAACCCTACTCCCTTGACCTGACCACGGGACTGCCCCGTATGGCTGCCGCGCCAACCACCCCGCGGCAGCAGCTGCGCTATGCCCGCATCCTGAAGACCGCCGCCGGCTTTGCCCAGCGACAGTTTGATACCTTGAGTCTTTCCGACGTTGCGGCCCGGGCTGACATCCCGCTCGGCACGCTCTACCGCTACTTTCCCTCCACAGCCCACCTCATGCTGGCCGTCTATCGTCAGCAGCTGCGGGAACTCCGTGATGGTGTCCGGCTGCGTGAAGGCAAAGGGCATGCCCTCGCGGGTTTGATGATGGAAATCTTCCACTTGCGGGTCATGCAGCCGGGCGTAGAGCACTGCCTCATCCGGCCGGCGGGCAAGGACGATGACACTGCCCAGCTGTTGCGAGAAATCGATGCATTGTCCGAGGAAGTGGTTGGTTCGCTGAGCAAGGACTCCGGGAGGGATACCGTCAGGGCCAGGATCTTGTTGCACCTGGTGAGCGGCTTGGTGCAGGCGGTTCGTTGTCGCCGATTGTCGTTGTTCGAGGCAGAGAAGGATCTTAAGAGAGCCTGCACGCTGCTCACGGGTGAGTAGGGAGCCGCTGGTCTAGACCGGAAGGCCCCCAGAACACGTTTTTTGGCATGACGTGAATCACATTTGGGCTTGGTTGAACGTTTTACTCTCGAATCGTCTCTCTTGGTATTGAATCTTGTACCTTCACCGTTTCCCTAGGCTGGAGACACCGAAGCGGCTAGCAGCCCCCTATCTGCAGAAGCAATGCCGGACCAGTCACCCTTGGCCCGCACCAGCAGTTCTGTTCCTGCCCGAAACGTGCCGTGGGTTCACGGCTAGCCTGAGGAGACAAAGACGTGTCCATTGAGACAATTGCAACTGATAACGACGCCCTGGTACTGACCGAAGAAGAGATCTTCGCAGCCCACGAAGGCGGCAAGCTGACCATCTCCAGCACCGTTCCCCTGAACGACAAGCGCGATCTCTCCATCGCCTACACCCCCGGAGTTGCGCAGGTCAGCCGCGCAATCCACGCAAACCCCGAGCTTGCCCGCACACACACCTGGGCCGAGCGCCTGGTTGTTGTGGTCAGCGATGGCACCGCCGTTCTGGGTCTCGGCAACATTGGCCCGAGCGCCTCCTTGCCGGTTATGGAGGGCAAGTCGGCCCTCTTCAAGTCCTTCGGCGACCTTGACTCCATCCCGCTGGTGCTCAACACCACGGACGTGGATGAAATCATCGAAACCCTGGTCCGCCTCCGCCCGAGCTTCGGCGCCGTGAACCTTGAGGACATCTCGGCTCCGCGTTGCTTCGAACTCGAAGAGCGGCTCATTGAGGCCCTCGACTGCCCCGTCATGCACGATGACCAGCACGGCACAGCCGTCGTGGTTCTCGCAGCCCTGACCAACGCTGCCAAGGTGACACAGCGCGAACTGGCGGGCCTCAAGGTTGTTGTGTCCGGCGCTGGTGCCGCAGGCATTGCCATCGCCGAGATTCTTCTTGCCGTTGGCATCAAGGACGTCATCCTGCTCGACTCCAAGGGTGTAGTCAACGCTGAGCGTGCCGATCTTGCGGCCGATCCCGGCAGCGTCAAGGCTCGCATGGCCCAGCGCACCAACCCCCGCGGCATCACAGGTGGTCCGGGCGAAGGCCTGACGGGTGCCGACGTCTTTGTGGGCGTCTCCTCTTCCAAGCTGGACGAAGAGCACCTGAAGCTCATGAACGATCAGTCAATCGTGTTCGCCCTGTCCAACCCGGACCCGGAAGTTCTGCCCGAGGTTGCCCAGAAGTACGCAGCTGTTGTGGCCACCGGCCGCAGCGACTTCCCGAACCAGATCAACAATGTGTTGGCCTTCCCCGGCATCTTCCGCGGCGCGCTCGATGCCAAGGCCCGCCGCATCACGCCCGCCATGAAGATCGCCGCTGCCAACGCCATCGCTGAACTGGCCGCAGAAGACCTGTCCGCCGACTACATCGTGCCGAGCCCGCTGGACGCCCGCGTCGCGCCGGCCGTCACCGCGGCAGTTGCTGCAGCCGTCACCGAGTAGCGGTTACTAACGCAAGACCGACGACGGCGACGCCTCCCGTGCTGGGGAGCGTCGCCGTCGTTCTTTGCTTAAGGCGCGTGACTGATTAGCGGTCCAGAGTTACCTGGTCCACCGTCCAGAAGGCGCTGTTGGTGCCGGTGTAACGGAAGCTGATCTTTGCCTTCTTGGCCCCCTTGGGGACCTCCAGTGCCAAGGATTCGAAGCCGTTGAAGTTGGCGGTGTAAGACTTCGCCAGCTGCGGGGTGCCGCCGTCGTAGCTGACGAACACCTCGCCGCTTTGGGGCCCATCAATCCTGTAGTTGGAAGCGAAGGAGAGAGTTGCGGTCTTGCCGCCCTTCACCTTGAACTCTGGGCTGACAAGCGTTGAGTCGAACTGTCCGGCAGCATGCGCCTTGTCATCCCATTCATCCGAGTCGGCAACTGCGAAGACGTTTCGGTTGCGGACGGAGGTTTCACGGCCCTGGTTGCGGTCCACGTTGGTCCAGAACTCATCCGTGGCAAAGGACCAACCCCGCCATTCGGTGACGCCCCCGGCGGGCATCGCGGAGTTGTCTATGCTCCAGCCTTCGGGAGCCGTGGTGGTCCAGCCCTTCACATCGGCGGCGGGGGCTGTTTCGTCACCGCGCGTCTTCAGGCTGGTCCGGAGGGAATCGAAGGCGTCCGCTTCGATGTCCGGGAACGCCTGCCCGTCCAGGTTCCAGGCCGCCTCAGGCGTGATGCCTTCATGCTTCAAAACAGACGGGGCGATGTCAGTGATCTTGACGTCGTTTCTGATGCTGCCGGACTCGATGCCCTTGCCTTGGGCGATGACGAAGGTCTGACGCTCGGCGGCAGTGCTCCCGCCGTGGCCGCCGGTGGGGGTGTGGCCGTGGTCCGAGGTGAGGACCACGAGCCAGTCCTCGGACGTATAGCCGGGGCGGTTCTTCACAGCGTTGAGGATCTCACCCACCTGGCCGTCCACCCTGCGCAGGGCGGCAAGGTATTCCTCGCGCTCGGTGCCGTAGGAGTGTCCGGCCCCGTCCACTTCATCCAGGTGGATGAAAGTGCTGTCCGGGTTGCCGTTGGCCAGGTATTCCACTGCCTTCGCCGTGGTGCCGGCATCGTTGCCGCCGGCGATCCTCAGGTCCACTTTCTCGCCGAACACTTTTTGGGGGATAGGGGACCAGGTGCCCACCACCAGTGTGGACGCTTTCGGCTGCGACGTTTCGAGGCGGCTCAGGTAGTCCGGGTACTGGCCGTAGTTGGGTGCCGCGAAGTTGTTGTCCACCACGTTGTGCTTGTCCGGCCACACTCCCGTGGCAATGCTCGACCATCCTGCACCTGACACCGTGGGGGCCATCGGGTTGGCGAACAGGTTGCTTGTGGCGGTCATGCCGCCGTCCATGAGGCCCTGCACGTTGGGCATGCCGGCGGTGCCGAATTTGGCGATCGCTGCTCCGTCGAGGCCGATCACCAGAGTCTTTTTGCGCTTGCTGCCGTCGGGGAGACCGGCGTAGCTGGCGTTCGTTGAGTTGCCGGTTGCGGCATCGTTCGGTGTTTCGGGTGCAGCTACCGCGGCGGACGGGAGTACGACTGCGGCCGCCAGGGTTAGTGCGGCCGTTGCCAAAGCTGCGCGGAAGGGACGGGCGTTGTCCAAGGGTTTCTCCATTTTCGGGTCCGAATGAAAGCTGCCGACCACTGGTTGCCGACAGCCTGACCCTTCAACCCTGCCGCTTTGGCCTAAGCCAAAACAAGGCTAATCGCTAGTTGTATAGACAAGTTATCCTGCCGTTAAGATACTGTTTTCCAACCCATACTCATCATTCGAGGACTCCAATTCAGCTCCAAGGGTCCAGTTGTTCATACAGCCATCCGTTCTCGGAGCGCCGTCGTGGTGGACGCCAACTGTTGACGCACCACACCTAGACTGAGGGTCATGAACGCCGAACTTATCGTGACCATCCTCTGCGGCCTGGCCATAGCAGTCGGCGTGGCCGGAACCATCATCCCCGTCCTTCCGGGCAGTATCCTCATCGGCGCGAGCCTGCTGGCCTGGGCCATTTGGGGAGGTGCAGGTCCACTCGGCTGGGTGATCTTCGCCGTCGGAATGGTGTTTGTGGTGGCTGGAATGGCCGCCAGCGCCGTCCTCACCGGACGCAAGCTCAAGCAGCACGGCATTCCCAACCGGTCCGTGCTGATAGGCGTCGTGCTGGGTGTTGTGGGAATGTTCGTCATTCCCGTGGTGGGGCTCTTTGTCGGCTTCGCTGTGGGGCTCCTTCTCAGCGAAGTGCAGCGAACCCGTGACTTCCGCACGGCCGTCCGGTCCAGCGGTGCTGCACTGAAAGCGACCGGCATCGGCATTCTGGTGGAGTTCGGTCTAGCCTGCGCGGCAGCCAGTACGTGGATCATCGGCGTGTGGATCAACGCGGTGAACGGCTAAGCCCTTAAATGCCAATTCGATGGTTCCCTGCACACACCGCCGTTCGCCACAGCGTAAGCGCCAAGGAACCATCGAAATGGGTGCTTGCAAGCCCTACTTCAACACGATCGTCCTGTTCCCATTCAGGATGATCCGTCCCTCGCAGTGCCAGCGAACGGCGTTGCTGAGGGCCTTGCATTCTGTGTCCCGACCGGCGGCTACGAGATCGTCCGGTCCGAACGTGTGGTCCACTTCCACTACCTGCTGGGCGATGATGGGACCTTCGTCCAACTCGCCGTTCACGTAGTGGGCTGTGGCGCCCACAGTTTTCACACCACGCGCGTAGGCCTGGTGGTAGGGCTTGGCACCCTTGAAACTTGGCAGGAACGAGTGGTGGATGTTGATGGCGCGGCCGTCCAGCTTGCGGGCCAGGTCGTCACTGAGTACCTGCATGTAACGCGCCAACACAATGAGTTCCACGTCCAGTTCGTCGATGATTTCCAGCAAGCGCCCCTCGGCTGCAGGCTTGGTGGCAGCGGTGACGGGGACATGGAAGAACGGAATCCCGTGCCACTCCGCCAAACCCTGGTGATCGGTGTGGTTGGACACAACACCCACCACGTCGATGGGCAGCTCACCGATCCTGGCGCGGAACAGCAGGTCGTTGAGGCAGTGCCCAAACTTGGAGACCATGATCAGCACGCGGCGTTTGTAGCCCTGACGCTCAAGCTGCCAGTTCATGCTGTATTTCTCCCCTACGGGGGCGAAGGCGTTCCGCAGCTGATCAACAGTGGAGTCATCGCCGTCGGACGCGAAATGCACCCGCATGAAGAAGTGGCCTTCGGCACGATCACCGAACTGCTTGTTGTCGATGATGTCGCAGCCGTGGTCCAACAGGAACCCGGACACAGCATGCACAATTCCGGGACCTTCGGGGCAGTCGAGGGTAAGGACGTGTTCCACAGTGGTCTCCGCGGAGGAGGCGGCAGTGGTTTCGGTTTGGATGGCAGTCATGGCTAGCACTCCACTACGTTGACGGCGAGGCCCCCACGGGAGGTCTCCTTGTACTTGGATTTCATGTCTGCGCCTGTCTCGCGCATGGTTTTGATGGCTTTGTCGAGGGAAACTTTGTGGCTGCCATCGCCGTGCAGGGCAAGACGGGCGGCGTTGATGGCTTTGACGCTGGCGATCGCGTTGCGTTCGATGCAGGGGATCTGCACCAGCCCGCCCACGGGATCGCAAGTGAGGCCCAGGTTGTGTTCAATGCCAACTTCGGCGGCATTTTCCACTTGCTCGGGCGTTCCACCCAGGACTTCGCAGAGGCCGGCCGCCGCCATGGAGCAGGCGGAACCCACTTCACCCTGGCAGCCCACCTCGGCACCGGAAATGGACGCGTTGATTTTGAACAGGATTCCGACGGCGGCCGCCGCCAGCAGGAACCGCACGACACCGTCGTCGTTGGCTCCTGGAACAAACTTTGTGTAATAGTGCAGCACTGCCGGGACAATTCCGGCGGCACCATTGGTTGGGGCGGTGACGATCCTGCCGCCCGCGGCGTTTTCCTCGTTCACGGCCAAGGCGAACAGGTTCACCCATTCCATGGCGAGGAGCGGATCGGCAGAGTGCGCACCATTCAGGTCCGCGTCGGTTTCGGAAAGCTTTTTGAACAACGACGGCGCCCGTCGCCTGACCTTCATGCCTCCCGGCAGGATTCCCTCGGCAGAGCAGCCGTTGTCCACGCATTCCTGCATGACAGCCCAGATGCCCAGCAATTTCTCACGCAGTTCCTCCTCGGAGCGCCACACGAGTTCGTTGGCCAGCATGATGTCCGAGATCGACTTGCCTTCGCGGAGGCAGATGGCAAGGAGCTCGTCTGCAGTGGTGAAGGGGTAGGGCAGAACGGTGTCGTCGGCTACCACTTTGTCTGCGCCGGAGACGTCACCGTCCACCACGAAGCCGCCACCGATGGAGTAGTAGCTGCGTTCCCGGAGCACGCCGCCCGTGTGGTCCAACGCGCGGAACGTCATGCCGTTGGGGTGTGCAGGCAGCGACTTGCGACGGTGCAGGACCACGTCCTCGTCCCAGTTGAAGTCCACCCGGTGGTTGCCGCCCAGGCGCAGTTCGGCGTCGAGTGCCGCCGCCGCTACTTGGTCGTCGGCCGTTGTGGTGTCCACAGTCTCGGGGGAGTGGCCTTGCAGCCCCAGCACCACGGCTTTGTCTGAGCCGTGGCCCCGGCCGGTGGCGCCCAGGGAGCCGAAAAGCTCAGCCTGGACGCGCACCGTAGCCGGAAGCTGGCCGGACGATTCGAGACCGTCCGTGAACTGCTTTGCCGCGCGCATGGGGCCAACCGTGTGTGAAGACGACGGCCCGATGCCAACAGAAAACAGATCAAGCACACTCAGTGCCATTAGGGGACCTCAGGTGAGGCGTACTCCCGCATGGCGTCCAGGAGCCAACGTCCCAGGAAATCGGCAAACGAGGCCCGGGGAAAGATCTTGTAGGACTCCTCCGAGGTCTTCCAGAGCATCACCGGGATGTGGGCGAGTTCCGTGGACACAGCCGTGCCTGCCTTGAAGACGCGCGGGTGCAAGTCCAAAGCGCAGGTCTTCTCCAGCACTGCGCGGGCGTGGCTTCCGGAGAGTTCGAACGTGGTGCGGTTGGCGGACAGGTCCACCACCTGGCCTGCGTCGCCGCCGAGAGCTGTGGTCAGGTCGCTGACTAGGGATCCGCCCAGTGAATCGTGGGCCTCCTCCGGCGCTACCACCATGAACTCGGTGGGGCCCAGCCACAGGGTGTTGACGGAATCCTTGCCGGGTACCGCACTGCCCGTCACTTCACCGCAAGCGGCAGGCAAGCCGCCGGTTACGGACGCAACGCGGGCACCGGCGTCGGACGTTCGGTCAACCCGAACCCCCACCATGGCTTGGTACGGGATTTCGGTGAGCGTCACCGTGCCCGGCACGGAGCCGGAGGTGAAGGCATCAGCCAGGTGCTCGGCCGGGCTGCGGCGGGCACCCCGGACGCGATCGACGTGTGCGGTTTCTGCTGGTGTTGCTGTTTCAGCCATCTTTGCGGGTCCCTTCAGCATCGAAAAGTACGGTTTCGCCAACAACCACGTCCACCAATTGGTCTCCCAGTGAGGCCACCAGGGTCTCGCCGATGCGGTTGCGGCCGTTTTGAATGAGAGCCAGGGCGAAGGAGCGGCCCAGCGCGGCGCTGTGGTAGCTGGAGGTCACGAAGCCCTCCATGGGGACGGGTCCGTTGGCCGGGTTGACCGGGATGCCCTTTTCCACCAGCTGCGTGCCTTCCGGCAACCGCAGCGAGTGGTCCACGGGAAGGACGCTCACCAAGTGCTTGCGGTCCTCGCGGCTTGCGTCCTGGCGGAGGTAGGAACGCTTGCCGATGAAGTCTTTGGCCTTGGAAACGATCCAATCCATGCCTGCGTCCTGCGGGGTGACCGTGCCGTCGGTGTCCTGCCCGACAATCGGGTAGCCCTTCTCGGCGCGGAGCACGTGCATGGTTTCCGTGCCGTACGGGGTGATGTTGAACTCGGCACCCGCGGCAGCAACTGCTTCCCAGGTGTTGAGGCCGTACCAGGACGGGATGTTGATTTCGTAGGCCAGTTCGCCGGAGAAGGAGATACGGCAAATGCGGGCCTGAACTCCGGACGCCAACGTGGTTTCGCGGAATGTCATGAAGGGGAACGCTTCAGCATCCAGCCCGCCGTTTTCGGCCAGTTCCGGAGCTACCTTGGCGATCACGGCGCGGGACTTCGGGCCGACAACGGCGATGGTGCTCCACTGCTCGGTCACGGACGTGCAGACCACGTCGAGTTCCGGCCACTCCGTCTGGTGCCACTCTTCCAGCCAGTCCAACACCTTGGCAGCGCCGCCGGTGGTGGTGGTCATGAAGTAGCGGTCATCATCCAAGCGGAGGGTCACGCCGTCGTCGAAGATCATGCCGTCCAAGGTGCACATCACGCCGTAGCGGGCGGACCCCGGCGCGAGCTTCTTGAACGCGTTGGTGTACACGCGGTTCAGGAATTCGCCGGCATCCTTGCCACGGATTTCGATCTTGCCCAGCGTGGTGGCGTCCATGAAACCCACGGAATCGCGGACCGCAGCGCATTCACGCAGGACGGCCGTGTCCATGTCTTCACTGCCCTGCGGGTAGTACCAGGGACGCTTCCACTGTCCAACATCTTCGAACAGTGCGCCCTGGGCAACGTGCCACGGGTGGATGGAGGTCACGCGGGCGGGGTCGAACAGCTCGCCGCGCTGGCGGCCGGCCAGGGCTGCGAAAGCTACGGGCGTGAACGGAGCGCGGTACGCCGTTGTTCCGATCTCGCCGACGCCGGGAATGCTCTCTGCGCCGCCGAACTTCAGCGCAGCGGCAATGACGCCGATCGCGTTGACACCGGACGTCTTGCCCTGATCGTTGGCCGTGCTGATGGAGGTGTACCGCTTGACGTGCTCCACGGAACGCATGCCCGCTCCGGTGGAGCGGAGGACGTCGGCCACGGACTGGTCGCGCTGGAAGTCCACGAAGTGGTGGTGCCACTCGCCGGGCTCACCGGTCTGGCCGGGAACCAGCCAAAGCTGGCGGCTCGGAGCGCTCGCCACAGGAGCCTGCAGTTCCGCCGGGGTGGTTGCGGACTCGAAGCCAGCAGCGATGGACGCTGCCGCTCCCGCCGAGATGCCCTCTGCCAGGCAGTCCTGGAGTTCGTAGCTGCCACGGCCTGCGCCAACAACCTGCTGGTCGCGGACAGGCTTGGTGGGGATGAAGGCAGCGAGCTCGTCGTCCCAACGCAGCTTGCCCTGGCGCTGGCTGTGGAGGTGGACCACCGGGCTCCAACCACCGGAAACTGCCAGCAGATCGGCAGCCAACTGTTCGACGCCCGAGGTGAGTTCGCCGTCGTCGTTAATGCTGCGGACGGTGACACCGCTCAGGCGGCCATTCTCATCTGCGGAGGTGTCCGCCACGGCGCTGCCAACGAGTACCCGGATACCGGACTCGACGGCGGCAGCGGCCTTCGCGCTGATCTGCGGACGGGCATCGACGACGGCGGCAACCGCCACGCCTGCTGCCTTTAGGTCCGCGGCAAGAGCGTAAGCGGAATCGTTGGTGGTGCTGATGACCACGCGGGATCCTGCTGCCACGGCGTAGCGGTTCAGGTAGGTACGGGCGGCCGAAGCGAGCATGATGCCCGGACGGTCGTTGTTCTCGAAGACCAGCGGACGCTCGTGGGCGCCCGGAGCCAGGACAACCTGCTTGGCACGGATGTGCCAAATACGCTGGCGGGAGACACCCGATGCTGCCGGAACGCTCAAGTGGTCCGTGCGGTTCTGGGCCGCGATGAAGTAGTTGGAGTCGTAGGAGCCGAAAGCCGTGGTGCGGTTCAGCACCGTGCATTCTGCAGCGGAAACCAGCTCGGCTTCCACATCAGCAACCCATTCAAGGGCCGGCTTGCCTTCAATCTGCTCGGCGAGGCCCTCGGCGGTTGAACCGGAGAGCAAGGAGCCACCAAGTTCGGGCTGGTCGTCGATCAGGATGACGCGGGCACCGGTGCGGACAGCTTCGCGGGCCGCTGCCAGGCCGGCGATGCCGCCGCCGACAATCAGTACATCCGTGTGGACGTACTTCTTGTCGTACTCGGCCTTGTCCTCGTTCGGGTCAAGCTTGCCCAGGCCGGACAGGAGCTCAATGTTCATGCCGTCCACCAAGGAAACAGCGGTGGCGGGAAGCATGGATTCAGCAACGTGTCCGCGGAAGCGGGGAGCGATCTTGACCAAGGCGTTGGACTCTTCCACGCCGGCGGCCATGATGCCGCGGGGTCGGTCCTCGTACAGGGAGTTGCCGGCGTTGATGTGGCCGTTCGCCAGCAGTGCCGAGGCGATGGTGTCTCCGGGGTGACCGGTGAATTCCTGGCCGTCCACGGTGAAGCGCCAAGAGATGCTGCGATCGATGCGTCCGCCGGTGGCGAGGCGTGCGTTCTTGCTGGTCACTTCTAGACTCCTTCCGAGGAGATGGGGGTGGTGGCCGTGGGGGAGGCGGCGCCGGGGGCGAGGCCGGGTTCGCCCGCTTGGCCGAAGTCACCGGCCTGGGTGAACTCACCCGGCTGGGTGGGTTCGCTGCTTTGGCCGGAGGTGTTCAGGTCCGGCCGGGGCTGGCCCATCGCGTAGATCGAGTGGATGTCGTAGCTCACGGTGTCGCGGAGCATGTTGAACCACTGCCGGCATCCGGTGCTGTGAACCCAGCGCTCGGCGAAGGTGCCCTTGGTGTTCTCGCGGTAGAACAGGTATTCAGCCCATTCACGGTCCGTGAGGTCGTTGGGGCTCTCCGGGTAGGCGATGTGCGCCTGGCCGCCGTAGTGAAATTCGGTTTCGTCGCGTGGCCCGCAGTTGGGGCATGAAATGAGGAGCATGTCTTTCCTGTCCTGGCTAGTGGGCCACGGCTGCGGCGCCGTGTTCGTCGATCAAGGCACCGGTCTCGAAGCGTTCCAGTGCGAACGGCTTGTTAAGCTTGTGCGGTGCGCCGGTGGCAATGGTGTGCGCGAACGTCAGGCCGGCCGCGGGAGTGCCCTTGAAGCCGCCGGTGCCCCAACCACAGTTGACGAACATGTTCTCCACCGGGGAGAGGCCCACAATCGGGGAAGCATCCAGCGTGGTGTCCACAATGCCGCCCCAGGTCCGGAGCACGTGTGCCCGGGCGAAGATCGGGAAGAGCTCAACGGCTGCTGCCATCTGCTCCTCGATCACGTGGAACGAGCCGCGCTGGCCATAGCCGTTGTAGGAGTCCACGCCGGCGCCCATCACCAGTTCGCCCTTGTGCGCTTGGGAGACGTACACGTGGACGTGGTTGGACATGACCACCGTGGGGTGGACCGGCTCGTGCAGTTCGGACACCAGAGCCTGTAGCGGGTGGCTCTGGATCGGCAGGCGGAAGCCGGCCATTTCTGCCAGGACTGAGCTGTGGCCGGCGGCGCACAGGCCCACCTTTTCGGTGTTGATGGTGCCGCGGGTGGTCTGGACGCCGGTCACCCGGTTGCCGTCCTTGATGAAACCCGTGACTTCGCAGTTCTGGATGATGTCCACGCCCAGTTCATCGCACTTGCGGGCGAAGGCCCACGCCACGTGGTCGTGCTTGGCGATACCTGCACGCGGCTGGTACGTGGCGCCCATGACGGGGTAGCGGATGTTGTCGCTGATGTTCAGGATGGGGCAAAGTTCCTTAACCTGCTGCGGGTCCAGCCACTCGGCGTCCACGCCGTTGAGGCGGTTGGCGCCCACACGGCGAACGCTCTCGCGGACATCGCCCAGGGTGTGGGCCAGGTTCATGACACCGCGTTGGCTGAACAGGAAGTCGTACTCCAGCTCTTCCGGGAGGATTTCCCAGAGCTTGAGCGCGTGCTCGTAAATGGCAGCGCTCTCGTCCCAGAGGTAGTTGGAACGGATGATGGTGGTGTTGCGGGCCATGTTGCCACCGGCCAGCCAGCCCTTTTCCAGGATGGCGATGTTGGTCATGCCGTGGTTCTTCGCAAGGAAGTACGCGGTGGCCAGGCCGTGCCCGCCGCCGCCCACAATCACGGCGTCATAGCTCTTCTTCGGATCCGGGTTGCGCCAGAGGAAGTCCGGGTGCTCGGGGAGGTGGTCTGCACTCACTGGGCTGCTCCAATCAGTTCTGCTTCGGTTGCGGCGCCATTGCCGTTGTTGTTCAGGTGGGGATAGAGGGGGAACTTCTCCGCCAGCGCGGTCACGCGGCGGCGGAGCTCGACGGCGGTGGCGTCGTCCAGGGCGACGTCACCTTCGGTGCCTGCTTCGGTGCCACTGTTCGCTGCGGCGATCAACGCCGTCGCAATGATGTCCGAGACTTCGGTGAAGTCCTCGGCGCCGAAGCCGCGGGCGGCGAGGGCTGGTGTGCCGATGCGCAGTCCGGACGAGACCATCGGCGGGCGGGGGTCGAAGGGGACCGCGTTCCGGTTGACCGTGATGCCGATGCGGTGCAGGGTGTCTTCGGCCTGCTGACCGTTAAGTACTGAGTGGCGGAGGTCGGCGAGGACCAGGTGGACGTCGGTTCCACCGCTGACCACGGAGATGCCGGCTGCGGCAACATCGTCCTGCAGGAGGCGCTGGGCCAGAATCTTGGAGCCCTCGAGGACGCGGACCTGGCGTTCCTGGAATTCCGGCTCCGCTGCCATCTTGAACGCGACAGCCTTGGCTGCGATGACGTGCTCCAGCGGACCACCCTGCTGACCGGGAAAGACGGCGGAGTTAACCTTCTTGGCGATGTCGGCGTCGTTGGTCAGGATCACGCCGCCGCGGGGACCGCCGAGGGTCTTGTGGGTTGTGCTGGTGACGATGTGGGCGTGCGGCACCGGGCTGGGGTGAAGTCCTGCCGCGACGAGACCTGCGAAGTGGGCCATGTCCACCATGAGGTAGGCGCCTACCAGGTCCGCGATGCGGCGGAATTCAGCGAAGTCCAGCTGGCGGGAGTACGCGGACCAGCCGGCGACAATCAGCTGCGGCTTGCTCTCGAGGGCCAGGCGTTCAACTTCCGCCATGTCTACGGTGTGGGTGTCCTCGCGGACACCGTACGGGACAACCTTGTACAACTTGCCGGAGAAGTTGATCCGCATGCCGTGGGTCAGGTGGCCGCCGTGGGCCAGGTTCAGGCCCATGATCGTGTCGCCGGGAGTGATCAGTGCGTGCATGGCCGAAGCGTTTGCCTGTGCTCCGGAGTGGGGCTGAACGTTGGCGAATTCCGCGCCGAACAAGGACTTCAGACGGTCAATGGCAAGCTGTTCGATCACATCAACGTGTTCGCAGCCGCCATAGTACCGCTTGCCCGGGTAGCCCTCGGCGTACTTGTTGGTCAGCACCGATCCCTGGGCTTCCATGACGGCCGTGGGGGCGAAGTTCTCAGAGGCGATCATTTCCAGCGTGGACTGCTGGCGGATGAGTTCCTGGGCGATCGCCTGATCGACCTCCGGGTCCGCCTGTGCGAGCGGGCGGATCAGCGGTTCAACCATGGTGTTCTCCTTCTGAAGTACTTGAAGCGGCCATCTGTTAGGCAACTGATATATTAGAACTATTGCCATAGTATGTTGGAGATCACATAGTCGTCAACAGGTCTTCGGTAACTCATCCAACAGACTGGGATTACGACAACGGGAGAGAGCAATGAGCGCAGCATTGGAAGCACTGGAAACAGCTCCGCAGGGCACGTCCCTCGCGGAGAACGCATACCTGCTGCTGCGTGACAGGCTCATCATGCTGGATATCAAACCCGGCGATCCCATCAACGACGGTCAGATCGCCAGCGAACTTGGCATAGGGCGCACTCCCGTCCGCGAAGCCATCAAACGCCTGGAGAGTGACCACCTGGTGGTCTCCTACCCCCGGCGCGGAACGTTCGCCACCGGTGTGGACATCACCCAGCTCGCCGAGGTCTCCGAAATCCGCGAGCTCCTGGAACCTTTGGCCTCCAGGAAAGCTGCCCGCATGGCCAGCCCGGCCATGCGTTCGGAACTCCGCACTGTGGCTGCTGCCATTCGTGACCTTGAAGGCCAGGACAACTCCTCCCAAGAACTCATGCGCTACGACATCCAAGTGCACCGGCTCATCTACAAGGCCTCCGCCAACGCGCACCTGGAAGACGTTCTGATCCGGTACGACAACCTCGCCACCCGCATCTGGTGCCACATGCTCGAGAAGATGCCCTCCGTGTCCGGGCATATCTCCGAACACGCCGACCTCCTCACGGCCATTGCCGACGGTGACGAAGACCGCGCCGCCGAGCTCGCCCTGCACCACGTAGTCAGCTTCGAAGAGACCATCCGCAAGGTCCTGTGACCCTCTCTCACATCCCTCGTGTTTGAGCCCAACGCTCTCTCACATCCCGCGTGCTTGAGCCGTGCCGCCTTCCGGTGGCGGTGTTATCCCCTGCGCGCTCGCTCGATCCTCGCTTAGATGCGCGCTGCCGGATAACCCCACCCCTCCCGACCCTCTCTCATATCCCTCGGGTTTGAGGCGGACCCTCTCTCACGTCCCTCGCGGTTGGGGTGGACCCTCTCTCACGTCCCGCATTGTTCTTCTGGATGCAGTCCCCCTCGGGCCCATGGGGCCAATCTGCTCCGACCCTTCGGCTCCCGTCGCCTGACCGAGGGAGCGTACGCAGCCGCTAAGGGTGGAAGGCTCGACGTCGATGCCGACTTGAGTGCCGACGTCGCCTCCACTTCACCTTGCTGAGAGAGCGTTCGTGATGTGGGGGTGGGATGTGAGAGAGCGTTCGTGATGTGGGTGTGGGATGTGAGAGAGCGTCGGTGGGTGTAGGGGCGGCCTCGTTGGCCGCTACTTCCCATTTGATGCAACCGGGTTGGAGCTGACGCAACAATTTCGTTTCGCGCCGCTAGCTCGCGCGGCCCCTTGCCGAAGCAGTCATGCTGGTCGTTGATCCAAAAAATTAACTCTTGACCGTGACGTCACTCACACATATCCTGTTGCAACAGCGTTGCGTTCAATGCAACCCCAAAAGATTTTGGTGGACACATGAGCAATGAATCCTCTGTGGCAGCCGAGCAAGGCCTTTCATCAGCCGCCGGCTCCGACCACGCTCCAAGCCTCAACAACAAAGTCAGCAAGGACACTCGACGGCGAGTGGTCACTGCCAGCTTCATCGGCAACTTTGTGGAATGGTTCGACTACGCCGTTTACGGCTACCTGGCTGGCATCATCTCGACTGTTTTCTTCCCCGAGTCCGACCGGCAAACCGCCCTGCTGGCGACGTTCGGCGTCTTCGCGATCTCCTTCTTCGTGAGGCCTCTCGGTGGTTTCATCTGGGGCCATATCGGTGATCGTCTTGGACGGAAGCAGGCACTCTCCCTCTCGATTGTGCTGATGTCAGTGGCCACGTTCTGCATCGCCTTGATTCCCGGCTACGCCACCATCGGCGTGATGGCCCCCATCCTGCTCTTGGTCGTAAGAGTTGTCCAAGGCTTCTCCGCAGCAGGTGAGTACGCAGGGGCGTCCGCCTTCCTGGTGGAATATGCGCCGGCGAATCGCCGCGGACTCTACGCCGCCGTCGTGCCTGCCAGTACCGCAGCGGGACTGCTGCTGGGATCCTTGCTTGCCGCCCTGCTGAGTTCAGTCCTGACCGCGGAGCAGCTCAACGAATGGGGCTGGCGTCTGCCCTTCCTGCTGGCCGCGCCTATGGGCTTGATCGGCCGGTACATCCGCACCAAGCTCGAGGACACACCGGCATTCCGGGAATTGGCCGAAAAGGACAATGCGGTGAAGGCTCCGGCGTTCGCAATGTTCCGGACCTATCGGAAGCAGCTCGTCATCGCCACGGGTGCGGTGCTGCTCAATGCGGTGGGCTTCTACGTCATCCTCAGTTATATGCCCACGTACTTATCGGAGGAGCTGGGCTTTGGTGCAACAGAGTCGTTCCTGGCCACCACCATTGCCTTGGCCAGCTACATAGGCTTCATCTTCCTGACGGGCATCGCCTCGGACAAGTTCGGTCGCAAGCGCATGCTTATCACCGCGTCAGTCCTTTTCATTCTGCTGACAGTGCCTGCGTTCATGCTTCTGGACACCCGCAATTTCCTGGTGATCGTGCTGGTTCAGATCCTGCTGGGCGGCATGCTCACCCTCAACGACGGCACCCTACCGAGTTTCCTCGCCGAACTCTTTCCCACGAAGGTCCGGTACACCGGTTTTGCTGTCAGCTTCAACCTTTCCAACGCCTTGTTCGGCGGCACGGCGCCGTTCATGGCCACGCTCCTGATCGGTATGACGGCCAGCAAACTGGCCCCCGGCTGGTACCTCGTGGCCGCCGCCGTAGTTTCCCTCATCGCAGTCCTGTTCGCCGCCGAGACTTCCAAGAAGCCTCTGCTTCAGGACTAGACAACCAAACCCATTGAAAGGAACCGCATGACCATCACCCAGAACGAGTCCGTCAACGATGTCGCCAAGCTCGAGCGCACCAAGGTCCTCAACAACGGCGAAAAAGTATCGCTGACCTTCTCCGATGCTGAGTTCGAGCGCCGCCTCGCCGGCCTACGCCGCATCATGGCCGAGAAAGACCTGGACGCCGTCATCCTCACCAGCTACCACTCCATCAAGTACTACTCCGACTTCCTCTTCACCTACTTCGGCCGCTCCTACGGCATGGTGGTCACCAAGGATGACACGGTCACCATTACGGCGAATATCGACGCCGGTATGCCTTGGCGCCGCAGCTACGGGGACAACCTGGTGTACACGGACTGGCGCCGTGACAACTACATCCACGCAATCCAGGAAGTCCTACGCACCCGCGGTATCAACCCGCGCCGCATCGGCGTCGAAGACGACTCGCTGCCGCTGGACAACCGCAACAAGATCCAAGCCGCGTTCTCCGGTGCGACTCTGGTGGATGTCGCACAGGCGGCAATGCGCCAGCGCATGATCAAATCGGACGAGGAAATCGCAGTCATCAAGCATGGCGCCCGCATTGGCGACCTCGGTGGTGAGGCCATCCGCAACGCCATCACGGCCGGCATCACCGAATACGAGGTTGCCCTGATCGGCACCGAGGCCATGGTCCACGAGATCGCCCGCACTTTCCCGGACTCGGAAATTCGCGATACTTGGGTGTGGTTCCAGTCCGGCATCAACACCGACGGCGCCCACAACTGGGCCACCACCCGGAAGATCCAAGAACACGACATCCTGTCCCTGAACTGTTTCCCCATGACCAGCGGTTACTACACGGCCCTGGAACGTACCTTGTTCTACGGCGAACCTGATGCCCGGTCCCTTGAGCTGTGGAACATCAACGTTGAGGTGCACAAGCGCGGCCTCGAGCTGATCAAACCCGGTGCCGTCTGCAAGGACATCGCCGCAGAGCTCAATGAGATCTACATCAGCCACGGTTTGCTGGCCAATCGCACGTTCGGATACGGCCACTCGTTCGGTGTCCTGAGCCACTACTACGGACGCGAAGCGGGCCTCGAACTTCGCGAAGACATCGATACAGTGCTTGAACCCGGCATGGTGGTCTCCATGGAACCCATGATCACAGTGCTGGACGGCCAGCCGGGTGCCGGCGGATACCGCGAGCACGACATCCTTGTGGTCGGCGAAGACAGCGCGGAGAACATCACCAAGTTCCCGTTCGGGCCCGAGTACAACATCATCGGAGCCTAGGCGGCTCGGCCGGTGGGTGCCCGGTGCGGTGTCCACCGGCCGCGTCCGGTCCGGCGAGCTGGCCGCCGTCGAAATATAGTGAACCCATGACTCCCTCGGAATCCAGCGACGCTTCCAGCAATGGCGACAACAAAAGCACCTCGGTCATCGTTAACGCCATCGCAGTGCTGCGGAGCTTCACGGCTGACGAACCACTTCTGGGAGTCACCGAAATCGCGGGCCGAATCGGCCTTCACAAGAGCACGGTCTCCCGGATCCTCGCGACCCTGGAACAGGAAAACCTTGTAGAGCGCGACGTCGATTCACGCAGGTTCCGCTTGGGGCTGGGAATGATCGCCATGGCGGGCCCGCTCCTGGCGGAACTCGAAGAGCGCCGCGTTGCCTACCCGGTGCTGCGTGAACTCACCGAGCGGACAGGGGAGACGAGTGCGCTCATGGTGTGGAACGGTAACGAATCCATGTGCGTGGAACAGATCCCCAGCCGGCATCAGGTAAAACACCTCACTCCGCTGGGTGCGCGGTACAACGAGGCCCTGAGTTCGTCAGTGCAGGTGTTCCTTGGCGCAGAGAATGAGGATAGGGTGCGTCAGCTGCTGCGTAGCGGTTCAATCACCCTTCCTGGTCTGGACGAGGAGGCAATTGAGGCCTATCTGGCCCGGGTGGGGGAGTCCATTAAGCGCGGCTGGGCAGTGAATTTCGGGGAGACGTCCATTGAGGAAGTCGGTGTGGCCTCGCCCGTTTACGACCATCGTGGCGACATCGTGGCGTCCGTCCTGATTCCGGCGCCGAAATTCCGTGTCTCACAAGACACCTTGGACAGCCTCGGTGAAGCCTGCGCAGCAGCCGCGGCCAAGGTCACCACACGGCTGGGTGGCCGCGCGCCGCGCTGAGCCGCAAACCGCCGTCGAGTTGGCATGTGATGACAATCCCGGGCGCGAACATTGTCATCAAGTGGCATCTCGGCGTCATCCGTGCCTCCCAAGGGATGAATCTGCTGGCTTCGAGGTGGAGATCACCCACGCCGAGGACTTATCGCCCGATTCCGATATGAGCCGTGGATAGTCTGGCTGGCATGGAACGAACACTGAGAGTTGTCCGGCATTGGGGCGCCCCCGCGGCGGCTGCCATCTTCTGTGTGCTGTGGTGCGTAGGGGAAGCGGGTCGGATGGGGCCTTGGCCCGGGTTCTACTGGCCGGGTCTCATACCTCTGCTCGTGATGACGGCAGTGATCGCAACTGCGACGTGGAAACCTTACCTTTCCTTGGGGCTGACGGCTGCCTTGCTGATCGGACAGCTTGTGCACGTCGTGCCCGCCATGTTGGCTAACCACTGGGCCATCTACCTGGGGTCCTTCATCTCCCTGGGATTCATCATGTGGACTGGCAATAAGAGGCAGAGGATGTGGACGGTCGCCTCTAATGTGGTCTTCGCGATGTTGATGACGTTCATGATGATCTCCTGGCGCTACGGCAATGGAGTTGGCTGGTTCATGCCGCTTTATAACGGAGACTCATTTGCATTTCGGATTTATGGTTGGCAGCTGCTGAGCACCCTGCTGCTGGTGGCCGCGGCTTGTGGAACACTGGGTATTTTGGCGGCTCTCTATGAAGATCGAAGGTTCCAGTCGAAGGCCCGCGCCCAGGCGCAAGCCAGCCTTAAGGAAACAGAAATCGAACTGATCGTTGAGCAGGAACGGACCAGGATCGCCCGGGACCTGCATGATGTTCTTGCCCATTCCTTGGCCGTCATCGCTGCACAAGCAGACGGTACGAGGTATATGAGCAGCGGTCAGCCGAAACCCGTTCTCAATGCCCTGGAGAACATCGCAGTATCTGCCAGGCATGCGTTGGTTGATGCGCAACGTGTCATCGAAGGCGTCCGGGAAGATGGCCTGATGACACCTCAGCCCCTGATCGGCGACATCGAACCGCTCATGGAGCGAATGCGGCAGGGCAGCCTGGAGATTGAGCACAGCGAAAGCGGAGCTCCTGTTGACTTGGGAGCGGGTCAGCAACTCGCAGTATTCAGGATTGTCCAGGAGTGCCTCACCAACGCACTGAAACACGGTGGCCGAGGCACAGCCGTCCGGGTGCATTTCGATTGGAGCGGCCCAGGTCTGACACTGCATGCTTCCTCCGCGCTGCCGGCGTCCGTTCCATTGGGGGAAACGGACGCCGGGCTGGCCCGAGATCGCGGTGGGCGAGGCATACCTGGCATGCGTGAACGCGCGCATCTGGCTGGTGGCTGGTTGACGGTGGGCCCTGACGGTGAGCAGTTCCGGGTGACTGCATTCCTTCCCTATGGAGCAACCACCGGGAGCGTGGAGGTCAGCCGTCAGCCTTCCGGGGAATTGGTGGACTTGGGAGAACGGGCCCCGGCAGAAGGGGCGGCTGACCTTGGCTGATTCTTCGGCGCACATTTCTGTGGCCCTGGTTGATGACCAGCCCTTGTTCCGGGCCGGTATCCGGATGCTGGTAGAGAGTCAGCCTGACATGCTGCTGGCGTGGGAGGCTGACGAAGGCATCCAAGCGGTCGGGCTCGCGGCAGCACAGCCGCCGGACGTCATCTTGATGGATCTCCGTATGCCCGTCATGGATGGCGTAACTGCCACCAGGCAAATCTGGGATGCGGCCGTGCGGGACGGTGTTGAAAAACCGAAGATCATCGCCTTGACCACCTTCAACCGCGACCAGGCTGTAGTGGAGGCCGTCCAGGCGGGAGCAAGCGGATATTTGCTCAAAAGTGCAGAGCCGGAGTTTCTGTTGGCGGCAATCAGGACAGTACACTCCGGGTACTCGGTCATCGCACCCGGATCAGTGCATGACCTGTTTCAGCACGCTGCACGGACAGTCCCGGTCGCAGGTCCGGATCTTTCGGTACTGGAGCCGTTGTCTGCCCGGGAACGGGATGTCTTCTTGTTGGCGTCCAAGGGGTTGAGCAACAGTGCCATGGCCGAAAGCCTGTTCGTGTCCGAAGCAACCGTCAAGACGCATCTGCGCAGTGTCCTCACGAAGTTGGGTGTCGGGACGCGTCTTCAGCTCGTGTCGTTCGCGTACGAGCACCGGCTGCTCGGATAGCGGCGGAGGGGGACGCCGAAGAAAAACGGCGACCGTCCCCTCAAAGGGGACAGCCGCCGTCGTTGTTCTGCACGACGTGCCTAAGGGCGTTACATCTTCCGTCGCTCTGTGGTTGTTTCGTCCATGGCATCCCTGCCCAGCCAGGCGCCCAAGCCGATCATGGCAACGCCGAGGATCAGGTGCAGCCAGTTGTCAGCCGTGTTGAACGGGACAAAGTTGGCAGCTGTTTCCTGGTTGATGACCAGGCCGTAGATCCAAAGAACGATGTACACGGCGCCGCCGCCCAAGAGGAACAGGCGGGCCATGCGTGCGTTCCGAGCCATGGCCAAGCCGGCCACGCCAAACAGCAGGTGAACGATGTTATGGAGTATGGACACTTGGAAGACTCCAAGCAGCATGGCGCCTGACTCATGTCCAGCAAAGGTCATGGCGCCGAAATTGGTGGTGATTCCCGGGATGAACCCCAGGACGCCTACCAGCAGAAATACAATGCCAACGCCCATGGCGGTGTTGCGAAGCGTCAACCCCATCATGTGGTGGTGTTCGGCGGGGTGCGAAGCGGTGGTCATCAAGTCCTCCCTTTCACGCGGTTACCCGGCTCTTCTCATGGAGAGCCGACCTGCGGCAAGGGGTGTGGCAAAACCTTGCCGACGCCGCCATAATACTCCTGAAATGCCTCCGATAGCAGGGGATGTGCCCAGTTCAGCGGCGGTTAGCATGGATTTATGAGCCAAGCTCCGAATGGACGTGTGCACACGATCTTCCATGACACCCGTGACCTCACGCCCTTCCGCGAGGGTTACGTCCGTACCCCGGTCCGTGGCCTGGCCGACGGTGTGAACGATGTACTCTCCGGCGTCCTCAGTGGCCGCGACCACGCGAGGCTGACAGTTGTGGGAAATGTCCCAAGGCTGAAGATGCTGTCCTCCAAGACGGCGAAGGCAATGCATGAGGCCGTTTTCACGTCCACGGAGCCGGATCGGCTCCTCGCTTTTGGCCGCATGAACCCGGGATGGGCCGGCCTGTGCCACGTCATGGCCGGTCTGCTCGCGTACAAACATGGCGGGTTCTTGAGGGCGAGCGAGCTGCTGCAGCGCGGTTTGACAACAAGGATCGACGACGACGCCAGCCAGTTCTCGGCTACGTACCTCGGGCAGGTGGTCACCAAAGTTGAGGTCGCCGAACGCATTGAGGTTCCGGTCCTGTTCAGCGAGGAATCCGTGTTTCTGGCCTTGTCTCACTGTCTCCGGGAAATGGGGATGACCGAGTCGGCGTTGGAAGCAGTGGTGAGTTTGCCGCCGTCGTTGCCTTCTGCGTTGGCGCGCTGCACGGCGGCGTACTCGCTGGAACGCCACCGCGACGTGGTGCTGTGGACTGAAGGTTTGCTGAACACGGACGACCTCTCGGCCGCGCTCTTGCTGATCCGGGCGCGGTCGCAGCGGGCGAGGGGCGATTTCGAGTCGGCCCAGGCTGCATTGAAAGAAGTCCTTCGCCGCAGGAAGACTAATCTGGCCTTGAAGAATGATGCGGTGACAGACAGGGCACTGCTCGCGGTCGATCAAGGCCGCCGCACCCTCACCCCGCGATCCAAGCGGCCGGCCCCTCCCGCGGAGCTTGAGACCATGGAAGTCATCCGCAAGGATGCTGAGATGCGTCGCCTGTGGGAGAACGATTTCAGGCAGCTGGGCGGCGAGTAAAAAACCATTGTGCCTTCCGGGGCAGAAGCGTAGTCTTGTAATCAACCAAAGAGTTGATCAATGATTTGGTTGATTATGGGGTGGCTGATGACGAAAGGTTGATGCGGCAATGGAAGAAGACGCTCTCGACAGGGCCTTCATGGCCCTGGCGGATCCGGTGAGGCGGGCCATGGTGGCCCGGTTGTCCCGGGGAGACGCCACTGTCAACGAGCTCGCGGAACCATTTGCCATCACCAAGCAGGCGGTTTCCAAACATATTCAGGTCTTGGAGCACGCAGGCTTGGTAACCCGTTCCCGCGATGCCCAACGGAGGCCGGTTCATTTGGACGCAGCAGCCTTGGAGCGATTGACCGCCTGGATTGACCGGTACCGGCTGATCGCCGAGTCCCGTTTCCGGCAGCTGGACGAGCTGCTTGGTGCCGGCGTCTCCCACCAACAACAAGAAAACACACCAGCAAAGAAGAAAGAGGAACTGAAATGAGCAATCCAACAACAATCACCGCTGATCCTGGCGTGCCGTTCATTGATACGGTCCGCGAATTCGATGCCCCGGTCAGTGCAGTTTTCAAAGCCCACGTTGACCCGGATCTCTTGGCCAAATGGCTGGGCCCACGCAGCACGGTGACCAAAATTACCGAGTACAACGCCACCACCGGCGGTAGCTGGCGCTACGAAAGTGGCGACGACAGCGGGACGTATGGCTTCCGCGGCGTCTTCCACACCGTCGAAGCCGACTCGTTGATCATCCAGACAGTCGAGTTCGAAGGCGCACCCAACCAAGTAGTCATCAGCACCACCGCCTTCGAGGAAATCGACGGCAGGACCCGGATGTCCGCGCACGAGGTCTACCCTTCCGTGGAAGCCCGTGACATGGCCCTGTCCACCGGCATGGACTACGGCGTGATCGAAGGATACGAGCGCCTGGATGAGCTGCTTGCCGGCTAGATGCTTGGGCGTCCAGCAATACTGGCACTGACGTCAATGCCAGTATTGCTGTCAGTCTTGCCCTTGTAACGTCAGATTCCGATCATTTGGCAGTGTTTGTAGGAATCGGCTCCGGTCACCATTGACGTGCTGGTTGCCCAGCCGATGGTGCGCCCGGTCCGAGGTCCATAAGTGTCACCTACTTCGATGCGGGGAGCGTGACGTGCTTGAGTCGCTCGCAGGGCGGCTAGAGTCCTAGGCCCAAAGTCGCCGTCTTCCTCAATGTTCTGGCCGTGGCACTTGTTCATTGCACGCTGGAGAAAGCGGACGGCAATGCCTTTGTCTCCTTGAGTCAGGAGACAGCTCCTTGTGTAGATCCCGTTCCCCTTATAGACGGGAAAGTACAGCTGCTGGCCGTTCGGGTATTGGTAGGTCTCGCCCGTGTTGCAGTGCTGGATCGTCAGGGCAACAGCTGACGCTGCTGTCGTGGGGGGCGGTGCCGCATTGGCGGCTGTGCCCATTGTGGCCAAGCTGAGCCCCAGAGTCAGGGCCGTGGCTAATGAACGTGAGAAGCGCATGTCAATCTCCTATCTGCAGGTACCAGTCGGAGCTTCGCCCCCACTGCTTCTGTGGAGGACGTCCTCAAAGCCGCTGCAGGCTACAGGTCCCGGAGCCGCTTGATGCCGCCGCCACAATGATGAAGTGAGCCTCGACGGGGATCCATGACGCTCATCTCAGAAATTGGGAAAGCAAACTGCCAGCGCCTGTGGGGAGGAACTAGTTGCTTGCCGACTGAATCTCCGGCAGGAGCGGAAGGAGTTGCTCCGATAGCAGCACTGTCCCCAGCCCGATCATGATGATCCCACTGACCAGCGTCACCACCCGGGCGGCACCCGGCCGGGAGGCCAGCAGCTTCCGTGAGGTCAACGCGACGCCGGTGTAAACCATCCCGGCGAGGATCACGAAGGTTAGGCCCAGTAAGCCCGACTGGACCGGAACGGGCAGTGCTGCCTCGGGGCTGACAAACTGCGGAACCAATGCCACGAAGAAGAGCAGGCCCTTCGGGTTGATGCCGCTGGTGCCCATGCCCTGAAGGAAGGTGCGGAGCTGGTTTCCGGACTGCGCGGTGCCGCCTTCCGCGCTGAAGCTCGCGCCTCGCCACGAGCGGATGGTAGCGACGCCGAGCCACAGCAAGTAAGCGGCGCCGGCAATGGTCAGCCATCCCAGCAGCCCCGGAACACCGGCCAGAAGGGCCGCCAAGCCTGCGGCCATCAGCAGTGTGTGGATGACGTAACCGCTGCACAGGCCAGCAACGGCCGGGACGAAGCTGCGTTGCTTGAGGCCTGCCGATATTGAGTACGCCCAGTCGACGCCGGGTGTGCACGCCAGGCTGACGGCGACGAGCATGAAGGCGAGGAACAGCTGCGGATTCACGGGTCTCTCCAGAGTTAGGTGGTAGGAAAACTCTAGGGAAAGTCAGCCCATAAGTGTTCCCATTTTTAGCCCCGCGGGACCCGTTCTGGGTAAGATAATTGCGTGATTGATGGAATCGATAGAAGTATTTTGCGCCACCTCAAAGATGATGGCCGAATGACTGCCACTGCCCTTGCTTCGAAGGTGGGTTTGACCGTGGCTCCCTGCCATCGGCGGCTCCGCGATTTGGAGTCAACGGGGGTGATACGCGGCTACCGTGCAGACATCGATCCTGCCGCGGTGGGCCTGGGCTTTGAAGCGATTGTTTTTGTCACGCTCAAGCAGGTGGAACGCACCATCATGGCGGAGTTCGAAGAGCGCGTGACTGCCAGCCCCAACATTGTGGAGGCTCAGCGACTCTTCGGATCCCCTGATTACCTGCTCAAGGTCATTGCCGCTGACCTGCCCGCGTATCAGCGCTTCTACGACGACGAACTCGCGGCCCTTCCCGCGGTGGAACGCCTCACGTCAACGCTGGTCATGAAGAACCTGAAAACCAACATAGGACCGCCGGTCTAGCCTTGCTTACTCCGCCAGCAAGCCCGTGGTCCGGTACGGAATAACTTCACGGAGGAACATGCTGGTGGACGTGCGCACAATTCCGGGACACAGGCGAATTTCTTCGGATACCCGGTAGAGATCATCGGGGCTCTTCGCCACCACCCTGATGATGAGGTCCGTATCACCGGCGGGAGCGTGGCATTCAAGGACTTCAGGGATCTCCCTCAGTGCAGCGATGGCCTCGTTCAAATGGCTTTGATCGAGTTCGGCACTAACTGCGGCAGCCACGCCACGTCCCAAAGCCGACGGCAGGACGCGGCTGCTGTTGGCTCGGAGGGCCCCGGACGCCGTCATCCGCTCCAGGCGCGACTGAACTGTCCCGCGGGCGAGGTGCAACTTCTGGGCCAACACCATGATGGGCACGCGGGGGTCGTCATCCAAAGCGGCGAGGATCCGGCGGTCCGTGGCGTCGAGTTCCTGCAAAGTGACCACTCCCTGACTAAGTTTTCGCAACAGACTGGTCAGATCGACCAATCATTATGATGTCCGTTGCACCAACTGTACGTCTCCTGCTGAAATGGTGACAACGAAACAGGGCGAGGCTACCGCCGAACCCCGCAGGCACCAGGACCCCGGAACACCACCCGGAGCCCTGCACAGGTTTCCCGCAAGGAAACAGCCGCTGATTGACTCTTGTTCACAGCATTGTCATTCCGCACCCGCCCTATCACCCGGGCGCCACAGCAAGAGCCCCTGAGCTACCGGATCGTTGCGGTAGCTGAGGGGCTCTTGTGGTTGGCTTGGATCATGACTTCTGCTGGCCGCTTCGCCCCGAGCCCCTCCGGCGAACTGCACGTCGGCAACCTTCGCACCGCAATTCTCGCTTGGCTGTTCGCTAAGTCCAGCGGCCGGAATTTTCTGCTGCGCGTCGAGGATCTGGACCGCGCCCGCTCCGGCGCTGAAGAGGAGCAGCTCCGCGACCTGCAGGCCGTAGGCGTTGGTTGGGACGCCGCCGTCGTACGCCAGACTGAGCGCGCGGAGCTGTACCACCAGGCGATTGGAAGCCTAACGGCCGAAGGCCGGACCTATGAATGCTTCTGCACGCGACGCGAAATCCAAGAGGCGCCGTCCGCGCCGCACGCGCCGCAGGGCGCCTACCCGGGGACATGCAGGCGGCTTTCGCACGCCGAACGCGAGATCAGGCGTGCGACGCGGCCTGCTTCCATTCGCTTGCGGGCAGAGGTCTCGGAATGGGGTGTTGAGGACCAGTTGCACGGACACTATGTGGGTGTTGTGGATGACTTTGTGCTTCGCCGCAACGACGGGGTCACCGCTTACAACCTCGCGGTAGTTGTTGACGACGCCCAGCAGGGAATCGACCAAGTAGTGCGCGGCGACGACCTCCTCTCATCCACCCCGCGGCAGGCGTATCTGGCGACGCTCCTGGGGCTGCCCGTGCCCGAATACGCCCACGTTCCGCTGGTGGTAAACCACGACGGCGTCAGGCTGGCGAAGCGCGACGGTGCGGTCACGCTGGGCGACCTCGCCGCCGTCGGAATTCCTGCCGAGCGGGTGCGCGACCTGATATTGGAGTCCCTGCAATTGCCTGCCGCGCCGTTGCTGGATGCACTGCCGCACTTCACCCCCCAGAATGTGCCGAAGACGCCTTGGGTGTGGACAACTCCCCGGGCCTGACCCGCCCACCGCGTAGGCTGTCTGGATGCATTCACAGGTGATCGCCCCAGGTTTCGAACCCGTCGCCGAACTCTTCGGCGTCTTCCTTGAGCAGGATCCGGACTACTCTGCGCAAGTGGCCGCGTATCACCGTGGCGTCAAAGTGCTGGACCTCAGCGGCGGCCCCCACATCCGCCCGGATTCAGTCACCGGCGTCTTCTCGTGTTCCAAAGGCATGGCCGGTTTGGTCATGGCGTTGCTCGTTCAGGACGGCGAACTGGACCTTGAAGCCGAGGTGGTCAAGTACTGGCCCGAGTTCGGCGTTGAAGGCAAGTCCTCCATCACGGTTGCGCAGCTGCTTTCGCACCGAGCGGGGCTCTTGGGAGTGGAAGGCGGCCTGACGCTCCACGAAGTCAACAACTCTGAGCTCGCAGCAGCCAAACTCGCCGAGCTGCCGCCCCTATGGAAGCCCGGTACCGCGTTCGGTTACCACGCGCTGACCATTGGCATCTTCATGGAAGAGCTGTGCCGGCGCATCACCGGCTCCACGCTGCAGGAGGTCTTCGAGCAGCGCATCCGTGCGGTGACTGGTGCGAACTTCTACCTTGGTTTGCCCGAGTCCGAAGAGTCCCGCTTCGCGCAGTTCCGCTGGGCGGCCGATCCGTCATGGCCTTGGGTAGACCCGGCCAGCCACTTTGGCCTGGCTGCCAACGCGGCAGTGGGCGACATCCTGGATCTGCCCAACATCCGGGAAGTCCGGGCTGCGGGCCTGAGCTCGGCGGCCGGCGTGGCCAGCGCGGAAGGCATGGCGCGGATCTACGCGGCGGCATTGACTGGCTTGGAGGGTAAATCCGCCATGCCGCCCCTCCTGACCGAGGAGACTATCCGGACGGTGTCGGCTGAGCAGGTGTTCGGAATCGATCGCGTTTTTGGTGAGACCGGATGCTTCGGCACCGTTTTCATGAAGTCCCACACCAGGATGCCGTTCGGCAGTTACCGCGCGTTCGGGCACGACGGCGCCAGCGCATCGTTGGGGTTCGCCGACCCTGTGTATGAACTCGGCTTTGGATATGTCCCGCAGACGGCTGAGCCTGGAGGGGTGGGCTGCCGTAACTTCCAGCTGAGCTCGGCAGTAAGGGAAGTTATCGCCGGTTTCGCGGCTTAGCTGAGCTGAGCGGCGCTGAGCTGCGCGGCGCTGAGCTGCGCGGCGCTGAGCTGGGCGGCGCTTAGTTGCGCTGCGCGGCCGGGACTCCGGCCGCCATGCCTGCCCACAGGGTATCGGTGGTGGCGGTGATGACGTCCTCCACTGACTTCCCGTCCAGCTGCCCGCCCGCTGCCAGAAGAGCCGCGCCGTGAAGGCTCACAAAGCACACCGTGGCCAGTTTTTCGGGGTCGCCGGCGGCCAGCGCGCCGGCTTTTTGCGCCTCGGCGATCATGGCTTGGGCCAGGTGTATTCCTTGCTCGCCGGTGCTTCGCAGTTCAACGCTGGAATCGGGGTGGTGCTTGGTGGAGTACATCACGGTCAGCAGGGCGGGATGCGCCACGGCAAAGTGGACGTAGGCCTTGCCAACACTCACGAAACGGCCTCTGAGGTCATCGCCGGATTGGGCGGCATTCTGGATGAGGCGGTTCATCGACTCAAAGCCGGCCAGTGCCATGGCATCGACCAGTGCCTGCTTGTCGCGGAAGTGCTTGGCCGGGGCGCCGTGACTGACATTAACATCGCGGGCCAGTTGCCGCAGGGAGAGTCCGTCCACGCCAGCTTCTTCAATGATTTCCATGGCGCGTTCCAGGAGGGCTTCCCTGAGTTTGCCGTGGTGGTAGGGCTGGTCAGTCATGCCATCAGTCTAGGTCAATGTAGTCATTGACAACAATGTAGTCACTGCCTACCATGTAGACAGCGACTACATTAGTCCCCGCCTCAACCGATGGGATTCAGCCATGACCATGACCTACGCAGGTACCACTGCCCTCATTACGGGTGCCAGCTCCGGCCTCGGCGCTGAGTTTGCAGGACAATTTGCTGCCCGTGGCTCCAACCTTGTTCTGGTGGCAAGGCGTGGAGACCGTCTGGAGGAGTTGGCTCAGGAATTGCGTTCCCGGCACGGTGTCACAGTGACCGTGCTCCCCAAGGACCTTGGCCTTGCAGGAGTGGGACGCGAGCTCTTCGACGAACTGGCCGGCCGCGGAATCTCCGTGGACACCTTGATCAACAACGCAGGCTTTGGCACCCACGGTCCCTTGATTGAGGAAGACCCGGAGACCATTGCGTCTGAGATTTCCTTGAACGTGGCCGCCCTCGTGGACATTACCCGGGCCTTCCTGCCGGAACTGCTCGCCTCCGGGAAGGGAGCATTGGTGAACGTAGCCAGCACTGCCGCGTTCCAACCCATTCCCGGCATGGCCGTTTACGGCGCAACCAAGGCCTTCGTCCTCAGCTTCACCGAAGCCGTGGCCCACGAAACCAAAAAGTCCGGACTTAACGTCCTGGCCCTTTGCCCCGGTGCAACAAGAACAGAATTCTTCGATGTGCTCGGCGGTGACTCCGCAGCAGTGGGCAAGATGCAGACCTCTGCACAGGTTGTGGGCACTGCTCTCAAGGCCCTCGACCGCAAGGACACACCCGGCAGCGTGGTCTCGGGCTGGGTTAACCGCGTTGCGGCCGGATTCGCGCAGCGTCTGCCCAGGGCCGTCACCGTCGCCATCGCTGCACGCGCTGTACAGGACTGGTAGGACGGGCAGGAAAGGTAGCTCGGTGCCGAGGCTCCGAAACAGCGGATAGCCTGAAGGTGAGGACCGATCCCCGTCGGTCCCTCTTCAAGCCGGAGGCCAGCATGACCCAACCACGCTTTACCGTAGAGACAGCCCAGGTTTTGGCCGAGGTGGCTCACAACCGGCAGAAGGACAAGCTCAAACGACCCTATCGGGAGCACGTTCTGGCCGTGGGGGATGCGCTCGCCGACTTTGACGAAGACATCCAGATCGCTGGCTACCTTCACGACATCGCTGAAGACACGCCCATCACCCGGCAAGCCCTGCTGGAAATGGGGGTGTCCGAACGGGCGGTAGACATCATCGAACGTGTCACCCGCCGCTTCCACGAGGACCCGGACGATTACGACGCCGGCATCCGTTTCGTTGCGGAGGACCACGACGCAACGTTG
This sequence comes from Arthrobacter sp. GW822-FHT05G07, assembly GCF_058799755.1. Taxonomy (NCBI): domain Bacteria; kingdom Bacillati; phylum Actinomycetota; class Actinomycetes; order Micrococcales; family Micrococcaceae; genus Arthrobacter; species Arthrobacter sp. GW822-FHT05G07. Next base: position 39,482 of record NZ_JBXALT010000017.1, read on the forward strand.
GTGAAGATCGCCGACAACGCCCACAACTCGCTGCCCGAGAGGGTCAAAGCGCTGGCCGAGAAGTGGCCGGACAAGCCGCCGGTAACCCGCTACGCCGATGCCCGCCCGGTGCTGTACACGGCCGTTCCCCGCGAAGAGGTCCGGATGATCCTGGAACGGATCAACCCATACTTGCTCCGGGAACTGGACGAGATCGTCCCTGAGTAGACCTCGCAACGCAAGGGGTTGCCTCTTTAGCCAGCGGCGGTTTCCAAACGCCGGAGAGCAGCTGCGCGGCCTTTGTGCCCGCGTCGTTCGTCGTACGCGATGGACAAACCCATCACCAGCATCATGACTAGCATGCAGATCGGTACGGATGCACCTGCCGCGGCCAGCGCAATGGTCGCAGCCAGGCCAAGGACCACCAGTGCGGAACTCCAGATAAGGTCGCGATCCGGACCCAACATGATGCAGTAAAGGGTGGTGAGCGAGGCCTTGAACAGGATGACCGGGACGGCGATGGAGGCCACGGCAGCGGCCGCCGGGATATGTGTCTCATGATCGATGAAGTACGCAGCGACGTGAAGTCCCGCCCCTGTAGCCGCGATGGCTGCGAAGACCGGCATGTGGCCATAGCCAAACACCCATGAGCGATGCCGCTGGACGTGGAGCGCCGGGCCTGAGGGCAGGATGAAGTAGATCCACCACATAGCGAAGGCGAGCCCGGTTCCACTCAAGCCCACCAGGGCGGCGTCCAAGGACCAACTGTGTGTGGCAACAATCGCCCGGAGTGTTTCGATGGCACCAATCAAGCATTCACCCAAGGCGATGATGGCAAGCAGGCCGTAGCGCTCTGCGATGTGGTGCGCATGCCAGGGCGTGCGGATCTTGCGTTCCGCGAAGTAGGGAGTCGCCATCTCCAGGATGAACAGCGGAGCAGCCAGGAGGAACGTTGTGAGGACATCGGTTTCGATCACCAACGCGATGACCCAGCCAACCTGCACAATTGCCAGGTACTTCGCGTAACGGAGGCATGTCTCGCGGCGTTCCGGGTCTTGGCGGGCGGCGCGCAGCCACTGGAAGATTAGAGCTACGCGCATGATGATGTAGCCGATGAGGATGGCCACGTTGTTGACATGATCCCCTTCCACAATCGAGTGGAACATCGGCTCAATGCCCATGGCCAGGATGAGGACGCCAACCATCTGGATCATGGTGACCACCCTGAACACCCAGTCATCGGTGTCGTAGGCGCTGGCGAACCAGGTGAAGTTAATCCAGGCCCAAATCACCGCGAACATGGCGAAGCCAAAGCCCAGAAGGCCCGCCCCGAAATGCGCTTCCGCCACAGCGTGCGCGAACTGGCTGCCGGCAACACCGAAGGCAATAACGAACGTCAGGTCGAAGAACAGTTCAAGCGGGGTGGCGGTGCGGTGTTTTTCGTGGGGATCGCGGCCGCCCATGCGGGAGAGCGCATGGCGAAGGGGATTCGAGGACATGGCTCAAAGATTACCGCCGCCGCCGAGATCGCCGGAATATGTCCAGATCGACTGGAACGTTCCGGCGATCGCGCAGGGTTCCAGCGACCCCGCACGGTTCCAGCGAGTTCAGGGAAAAACTACACGCGCCCCAGCACGTCGATGTCTTCCAGGAAATCCTGGTGCACTTCGGGGCTCACCGTCGTGCGGGTGTCACCGATTGCGTCGAGGTAATCCTGGGTGACCGGCCCCTTACGCCCGTCGGACGCAAGACCGGAGCCGTCGTCGTCGTACACTGCTTTTTCCAGAGCCCGCTGGGAGGCGCTGCGGGCAGCGAACTCGATGTCCGCCGGCGAGAAGCCCTCGGTCCGTTCCACCAGCTGGGCGATATCAACCGAGTCCACCACCGTGGCGGGGATAAACCGCTGCCACATTGCTTCGCGGGCGTGCACGTCGGGGAGCCCGATGGGGATGACGTAGTCGAATCGGCCGTGGCGCAGGAACGCGGTATCCAGGGCGCGGATGAAGTTGGTGGCGCACACCAGCAACCGGCCGGGCTGTTCACGGAAGGCCGGGATGATCTTGAGGAGTTCATTGGTGACGCCCTGCAGCGGCGACGGCGGATCACCGGCACGCTGCGACGCGATCTCCTCTACTTCGTCGATGAACACCACAGCATGTTCCAGCTCGGCGATTTCCAGGAACGTTTCGCGGAGCGCACCGGCCAAGCCCTTGGGGTCGGAGGCCAATCGGGACGGGAAGACCTCCACGAACGGCCACTCCAGGCGCGACGCGATGGCCTTGGCGAAGGTGGTTTTGCCGGTGCCCGGAGGACCGAAAAGTACCACGGCCCTGGGCGGTACAACTCCGTATTCGTCGGCGAGGTCGGCCTCAGCCAGCGGGAGAACCAGCCGCCGTTCCAGCAGCTCCTTCTCACGACGCATGCCGGCCACGTTCTCCCATAGATCCCGAGCCAGGATGCGCCCGCCCAACAGCCCCAATGCGCCAAGCTCCTGCCGCTGCACGGGGATGGTCCGCTCAAAGTAGCGGAGGTTCTTCTTCACCACGAACCCGCGCCCCAGGAACGCTTCCACCCTCGTTTCGGTTTCCGGCATCAGTGCGGAGAGTTTGTTGAGCCCGTGTGGGGCCATGCGGTTCTCGACGGCGGACAGCAGCGAAGTGCCGATGCCGCGGCCGCGGAACTCCGTCAGCGTCGCCAGAAAAACGATCCAGCCTTGATCGTGCGCTGCTCGACCGACGGCGGCACCCACTACCTGGTCACCTTGGACCGCCACCACGGCGTGGTCCTTCTCGCAGGACGCCAGGACCTCGGACAACGCGTACACCGGTTCCACGCCGTCAGCCTTGAGTGACTCCCAGAGGTGCAGGATGCCGTCCAAGTCGGACGAGTGGAAGTCCCTGATGCGCCAGTTGGTCATGGCTGTATCTCCTGAGTCTGCTAAGTGAGTCGCCGTTGATTCCTTGGAGTTGAGCATAGGCGAACGACCGCTGCCGGACGTTGCGGGCCCGTTGCGTTACGAAGCAACGCACGACGGCGGCCTGTCGGCGCGCGCGTTCGCTCCGGCGTCGTACCTCCCACCTAAGATGAGCGCAACACCGGTTGTGGTGCACCGTGAAGGAGAGTTGTGGGCTGGTTTTCCGGGAAGTCGATGGTCACGAGCAGTGCCGCGGGGGTGCTCGCGGCAATGCTTTTGAGCACCACGCTGATGCCGTCCGCGCATGCGGTGGATGGGGAGGACTTCAGCATCCAAGGCCCGGCATTTGTGGGCTCTGGGCTGTCAGTCAAGGGTGCCTACGAGTACTTCTCCGCGTGTGACCCGAATGCGCAGCCGAGCTACTCCGTCCAGTGGCTTCGTGATGGACAGCCGGTATACCCCGAGCCGAACTTCTCGCAGTTTTATGACCTGGACATCGAAGACGTTGGGAGCCGCATCTCTGCCGTGGTGACGGGATCGAATGCCTGTGAACCTGCGCAAGTTGTTGTCCCGGAGTCCGACGTCGTCCGGAGCCAACCGATGCGTGCCGAGGGGTTCACCGGGAGGGGTGTCTTTGAGTTGCTGGGACGCCGCCATGATGGAGCCCTGCTGCTGTACCCGGGCCAGGATGGTGCACAGGGCTGGAAGCCACCACAGCTCATCGGCCCGAATTGGGGCTCGTACACGCGGATTATCGGCGGCGGGGACCTCACCAGCGACGGTAAGACCGAGCTCCTGACCACTGACGGATCAGGGAGGCTGTGGATGTTCTGGGGTCGCGGCGATGGCACGTTTCCGTCCAATGCCTATCCATCCGAGATCGGCTGGGGGTGGAATGCGATGGACAAAGTGGTGGGGCCCGGAGACTTCGACGGCGATGGATATAACGACCTCCTGGCAACCGAGCCCAACGGGAACCTCTACCTGTATCCGAAGGCCGCACGGGGTTGGACTCCCCGGGTACACGTTGGCCAGGGCTGGAACGTGATGGACCTGCTCATCACTCCAGGCGATTTCAACGGTGACGGCACAGTGGACATCCTCGCCAAGGACAAGGTAGGCAGACTGTTCCTGTACGGCGGGAACGGCAGGGGCGGGTGGCTGTCTCCCCGACTCGTTGGCCAGGGCTGGAATGCCCTGAGCAAGATCGGAAGCGCCGGGGACTTCAACCGTGATGGCTTCAATGATGTCCACGGCGTCAACAGCGCCGGTGAGCTGCTGATGTACTACGGCGATGGACGCGGTGGTTGGAAAGGCGTCGAAACCGTCGGATGGGGCTGGAACATCTTCAACGCGCTCTACTGATCCAGCCCCTCACCCGTCCCTACGGAACTGGCTCCCTACTGAACTGGCCCCCTACGGAACTGGCCCCCTACGGAACTGGCCGCAACCGCAGTCCCTGCATGCCGCCGTCGACCGCCAGCGAGGTTCCCGTCGTCGACCCGGACAGCGGGCTCGCCAGGTAGGCGACGGCGCCGGCTACTTCAGCGGGGTCCACCATCCGGCCGTGCGGTTGGCGGGCGTTGAGTGCAGCGCGCTCGCCAGCGGGGTCAACGGCTGAATCGAGCAACCGACCAACCCACGGAGTGTCTACGGTGCCGGGGTTCACGCAGTTCACGCGGATGCCCTCCCGGACGTGGTCCGCTGCCATGGCGAGTGTCAGCGACAAGACTGCACCCTTCGACGCCGAGTACAGAGCACGCTGCGGGAGTCCGGCCGTCGCCGCGATGGAACAGGTGTTCACTATCGCGGCCGCCGGAGACTCGCGGAGGTGCGGCAGTGCTGCGCGGCTGACGCGGGCGATTCCCACCACGTTGACGTTGAGGACACGCAGCCACTCGTCGTCGTCGTTCGCGGCAATGTCACCCTGCGCGCCGATGCCTGCGTTGTTGATCACGATGTCCAGACGGCCGAACTGCTGTACAACGCGCTCGACGGCGGTACGCACCGAGGCGTCGTCGGCAACGTTGCACTGCACTCCAAAGTGCGGGCTGGTTTCGGGAGCCAGGTCCAGGACCGCCACCTTCGCGCCCCCGGCCGCGAGACGGTCTGCGATGGCTGCCCCGATGCCGGAGGCACCGCCGGTAACGAGTGCTGTGAGGCCTTCGAAGTCGTTGCCCACCGAGCTCGCCATGGCTTTAGGCGTAGATGTGGGCGGTTGCACCGGTCTGCGCACCGGTCTGCGCGCGGAAGTACTCTTGCCGTTGGCGGCCGAGGCCTTCGATTTCCAGTTCAACCACATCGCCGGGCTGAATGAAGGGGAAGCGACCGGACAGTGCCACACCCTCAGGAGTGCCCGTGATGATCACGTCGCCCGGCTCCAGGACCATGTACTGGCTGAGGTGGTGCACGATCGTGGCGGGGTCGAAGATCATGTCCGAGGTACTGGAATCCTGGCGGCCCTCACCGTTGACCAAGGTCTGCAGACGAAGGTTGCCGGCCTCGATGTCCGCGGCCGGAACCAGCCACGGTCCCAAGGGAGTGGACCCGGGAAGGGATTTGCCTTTGGTCCACTGTCCCGCAGCGCCGGGGATCTGGTAGTCGCGCTCGGAAAGATCGTTGGCAACCGCGTATCCGGCGATGCACGCTTCAGCTTCGTCAACGGTGGAAAGGTATGACGCTTCCTTGCCGATCACGATTGCCAGTTCCACCTCCCAGTCGTACTTTTCAGAAGACGGCGGGATGGGGGCGGCGTCGAACGGGCCAGCGATGGTGTTGCTTGGCTTCAGGAATACGACGGGAACTTCGGGCGGCGTGGCGCCGGATTCGGCTGCGTGTGCGGTGTAGTTGAGCCCGATGGCTACCACTGCACCCGGGCGGGCGACGGGGGCGCCGATGCGCACAGCTTCGGGCGAAATTTCGGGGAGTTCCCCTTTGTTCAGGGCTTCGCGGGTGCGTTCGATGCCGTCCGAGGCGAGGAAACCGCCGTCGATGTCGTTGGTCAGGGCCGTGAGGCTGAAGTACTTCTCAGCACCGTGGGCGTCCTGGGCGATGACGGCCGGTTGTTCGTTTCCGGCCGTACCCAGCCTGGCGAATTTCAAGGTCATGGCTTCCTCCGTGCGTTCGGGACTAACATCCGAGCTCTAGTGTGATGTTTTCACCCATAATACGGAAATGTGACCCATTGACAAGGTAGACATCGGATGTTTAGGCTCGGTGGTGAATCGTGACGCACTTCAGGAGCCGCATGAGCATCATCACCGCAGTGGATACGTTTGATATCCGCTTCCCAACATCCCTTGAACTGGACGGCTCGGATGCCATGAATCCGGACCCGGACTATTCAGCTGCCTACCTGATCATCCGCACAGATGCCGGGGACGGGCATGAGGGCCACGGCTTCGTGTTCACCATAGGGCGTGGCAATGAAGTGGAAACCGCAGCACTTGATGCACTGCGTGGGCACATCCTTGGCCGGGACGTTGAGACACTGCTGGATGACATGGGCGCCACGTGGAAGCTGCTGGCCCACGACTCCCAACTCCGCTGGCTGGGTCCCGAGAAGGGCGTCATGCATATGGCTATCGGCGCCGTGGTCAATGCGCTGTGGGATTTGAAGGCCAAACGTGCGGGCCTGCCGCTGTGGGAGTTGCTCGCCGGCATGACCCCCGAAGAGCTGGTAGCGCTCGTCGACTTCCGCTACCTCACGGACGCGCTCACTCCGGACGAAGCTCTCACCATCCTTCGCACCGCTCAACCCGGAAGGGAAACCCGCGCAGCGGCACTTCGCGCTGAGGGTTACCCCGCGTACACCACGACGCCGGGGTGGCTGGGTTACAGCGACGAGAAACTGACGCGGCTGGCCAAGGAAGCTGTGGCTGACGGATTTGCCCAGATCAAGCTCAAAGTCGGTGCGTCCTTGGAGGACGACATCCGCCGCGTTCGAACTGCACGCGCTGCCGTGGGTCCCGACATCAAGATCGCGGTGGATGCCAACCAGCGCTGGGATGTCCAACAAGCCATCGACTGGATGGCCCACCTCGCCCCGTACCACATCGCCTGGATCGAAGAGCCCACCAGCCCGGACGACATCCTGGGACATGCCGCCATCGCCCGCGGAGTAGCGCCCATTCCCGTGGCCACCGGGGAACACGTCCAGAACCGGGTGGTGTTCAAACAGATGCTCCAAGCTGGTTCGCTTCAGGTCTTGCAGATTGACGCCGCCCGGGTAGCGGGGGTGAACGAGAACATCGCCATTCTTCTCCTCGCTGCCAAGTTCGGCGTGAGGGTCTGTCCGCACGCCGGTGGTGTTGGGCTGTGCGAGGCAGTGCAGCACCTGTCCATGTTCGACTACATCGCTGTATCCGGGACCAAAGAGGGCCGGACCATCGAGTTCGTGGACCACCTCCACGAACACTTCATCACGCCCGTTGTAGTCCACGACGGCGCCTACTGGCCGCCTGCCGCGCCAGGTGCAGGAAACGAAATGCTCCGTGAAACACTGGCCGCGTACAGCTTTCCGAACGGCCCCATCTGGAAGGAACCCCGTTGATCCAGCACGCACCCTGGTTTGAAGAGGCCCGTTTTGGAATGTTCGTTCATTGGGGCATCTACGCCCTGCCCGCACGGCATGAGTGGGTCATGAACATCGAGGAAACTACGGTGGAGGAGTACTCCAAGTACTTCCAGCGCTTCGATCCCGATCTATACGACCCCCGGGAATGGGCCCGTGCCGCCCGGGACGCCGGTATGAAGTACGTGGTCCTGACCACCAAGCACCATGACGGCTTCTGCCTGTGGGATTCAGCCCTCACGGACTACAAAGCCACCAACACACCCGCTGGCCGCGACCTGATCGCGCCCTATGTGGAAGCACTCCGGGCCGAGGGGCTGAAGGTCGGCTTCTATCACTCGCTCATCGACTGGCACCACCCCGACTTCACCGTTGACGGGGTACACCCGCAACGTAACGCGGACGACGTCGAAAGCTTGAACGCGGGACGCGACATGGCGCGCTACCGCGAGTACCTGCACGGTCAGGTGCGTGAACTCCTGAGCAACTACGGGACCATCGACTACCTCTTCTTCGACTTCTCTTACTCCGGGACCAGCATCACGGAATTTTGGGGCGGGAAGGGCCGCAAGGATTGGGATTCGGAGGCGTTGCTCGCAATGGTGCGCGAGCTGCAGCCCGGGATAGTGGTCAACGACCGCTTGGACATCCCGGGGGACGTAGTGACGCCTGAGCAATACCAGCCCACCGAGCCCATGATGCGCGACGGCGTTTCCGTCACCTGGGAAGCCTGCCAAACCCTCAACGGGAGCTGGGGGTATGACAGGGACAATCTGAACTACAAATCCGTGGACCTGCTCATCCGCATGCTGGTGGACGGGGTATCCAATGGAGGAAACCTGCTGCTCAATGTGGGACCCACCGGCCGAGGCAGCATCGATCCGCGTGCCCTGTCTTCCTTGGAGGGTATCGGTGCTTGGATGAAGCTACATTCCCGTGCGATTTACGGTGCAGGGGCGTCCCGGTTCACGGCGCCTCCTGACGCCCGCTACACCCAGCGCGGCGACCGGCTGTATGTGCACCTCTTCGCATGGCCGTTCGAGTACATCCATCTGCCGGACCTTGCCGGGAAGGTTGAGTACGCCCAGTTGCTGAACGACGCGTCCGAGGTGTTCCTCAAGGAAGTCGATCCGGACCAACAGGCATTCAACACCATCCCCGGAGGCCAACCGCCAGGAACCCTGACCATCAAGCTGCCAGTGCAGCGGCCGGACGTCGCCGTACCTGTGCTGGAACTGTTCCTGAAGCAGACGGCTGCGGATCCCGGGGCCGTGAATGGTTGAGAGCATCGCCCTCCACACAAGGCTCAAGCCAGGGACCGAAGAAGCATACGCTGACGCCCACGCGCACATACCGGCTGAGCTAGTGACAGCGCTCAAGGAGGCAGGCGTGCGGAACTGGCGTATCTGGCGCAGCGGGCTCGATCTCTTCCACGTAGTGGACGTCGACAATTACCAAAAAATGCGGCATGCGCTCGCCGACCATCCGGCCAACGTGCCATGGCAGGCCAGCATGGCTGAACTTTTGGAAGTCCAGGACGATTACTCAGGGGAGGATGCGGGTATCCAGAAGGTATGGGAACTGCCATGAACTCACTCAACCTCGGCAAGCTGGGCTTCGGCGGAGCAGGCATCGGAAACCTCTACCGGGCCATCCCGGACGGGGAGGCGCTCGCAACTGTCCTGGCCGCCTGGGACGCCGGCATCCGCTACTTCGACACCGCACCCCACTACGGCCTGGGCCTGTCCGAGCAGAGACTGGGGGCCGTCCTCCGGGATAAGCCCAGAGAAGAGTTCGTCATTTCCACCAAAGTAGGCCGGCTACTGGAACCCAACTCCACAGGCGGCCAGGACCCCGAGGGCTTCGACGTCCCCGCCCTCACCCAACGCGTGTGGGACTTCTCCGAGAAGGGCGTCCGGCGCAGCATCGAGGACTCCCTGGAACGGCTCGGCCTGGACCACGTGGACATCGTCTACCTCCACGATCCAGACGTCCACGATCTCCACGCCGGAATCTCCCAAGGTCTCCCGGCCTTGGAGAAGTTGCGCTCTGAGGGTGTGGTCCGGGCAATCGGTGTGGGCATCAACTCCGCCGAGGCTGCCTTGGAATGCGTCGAAGCCGCAGACCTGGACCTCGTGATGCTCGCCGGACGTTACACCCTGCTTGAGCAGCCCAGCGTCCCGCTCCTTGAACGCTGTGCGGAGCGCCGCACCGGCGTCGTCAGTGTTGGCGCCTACAACTCGGGCCTCCTGGCCCGGCCCGAAGTCCCGGACGACGCACACTACAACTATGATCAGGCGCCGCCCGACGTGCTGGAACGGGCACGGGCGCTCGCGGCGATCTGCCGCGACTTTGCTGTGGAACTTCCGACGGCGGCGCTGCAGTTCCCGCTGCGGCATCCGGCAGTGGTGAACGTGACAGCCGGGGCGACTTCTCCTGAACAGGTGGCCACCAACGCGGCCCGCATGGAGGCGCCCGTCCCGGCAGAGCTGTGGAACGCGCTGGAGGCAGCCGGCCGTGATTGATTCGCACCTGCATCTGTGGACCCTGGACACCTTCGTCACCGGCGGTGTGCGCCACTACCCGTGGCTTGGTCCGCAGCACGGTGAGCTCTACCGCAGCTTCGGCGAGGACGAGGCACGCGAGACGTTGGATGCTGCAGGGGTCAGGGGAGCCGTGCTGGTGCAGGCCGACGACACGGTTGCCGACACCGAGAGCATGTTGGCCGTCGCAGCACGGAATCCCTGGGTGTTCGGAGTGGTTGGCTGGATCAGGTTGGATGAGCCTGCTGAAGCTGCCGAACACTTGCACCGTTTCACAGCCCAGTCGGTCTTCAAGGGCGTGCGGCATCTGGTGCATGACGATCCCCGGGATGATTTCCTGGACCTTCCTCCGGTCCGGGCGTCGCTGGCGCTGGTGGCGCGGCGCGGCCTCACCTTGGACATACCGGATGCGTACCCGCGGCACCTAAGTTCTGCGGTCCGACTGGCCCGTGAGATGCCGGAACTGACAGTGGTGCTGGATCACTTGGGAAAGCCACCGCTGGCTGACCCTCAGCTCATGGAGTCGTGGCGCGCCGACTTCAGCGCGCTTGGGCGGGAACCGAACTCGGTGGCCAAGCTTTCCGGGCTGCATCTGCCAGGCACTGAATACACCGCGGATGCGTTGCGGCCGCTGTTCGAATCAGCGTTGGAGGCTTTCGGGCCGGAGCGTTTAATGATCGGCTGTGACTGGCCAGTGAGTACCCTCGGGGCACCCTATGGCCGGACACTGGATGTTCTGCTGGAACTCGTGTCTTCCTTGAGTCCCTCAGAGCAGGACCTGGTGCTCGAGGAGACTGCCATCCGGACGTACGGTTTGGCGGTTACCCCCGTGACCGAGGACTAGAGAGCCTGCCGCAGCCAGTTCTCCACGCCACTGATGTGCACGGTGACAAGGGCCCGCACCAGTTCGGCGTCACCCCTTTCCAGGGCGTCCGCGATGGCACGGTGTTCAGCCAGGGTGTGCGCCACAGCTTTCTCCTGCGTCAGCCCACGCCAGATCCGGGCACGCACAGTGCTGCTGGACAGGGCTTCCAGGAGGCTCCCGAGGTAGTCGTTTCCCGCGGCCTCGGTAATGATGCTGTGGAATTCCAGGTCATGGGCCACGAGTTCCTCGACGTCCGTGTTCTCGTCGATGCCGTCCATGGTGGCGCGGAGGGCCGACATCTCGTCCGGCGTGATTTTGCCCGCTGCCAGGTGGGCCGTTGCGGGCTCCAAAATTCGCCGAACCTCGAAGAGCTCCAGGATGGATCGGTCCTGATGCAGGTCCACCACAAACGCCACGGCTTCGTTGAGCAGTTTTGCATCGAGGCTTGTGACGTACGTGCCATCTCCGCGGCGGACGTCCAGCACGCGGATCAACTCCAAGGCCTTCACGGCTTCGCGCAACGAACTCCTTGAAAGGCCGAGCCGTTCGCTCAGTTCCTTTTCCGGCGGGAGTCGGTCGCCGGCCTTGAGTTCGCCGCGGATCAGCATGTCTTTGATCTTGCTGATCGCCTCGTCTGTGACAGCCATGGACCAATAGTAGCCACGAATGATCGGATGTCTGTTTCCGCCGCGTCCTCACCCAGGTGGGGCGTTAACCAACGACGGCGGCACCCGGGTTCCGATGGTACGGAACCCGGGTGCCGCCGTCGGGCTGTCGCTTCTGTTACTTGTCGCCGCCAGGCAAGGGGCGGTTGGCGATGACCGGTGCGCTGCCGGTGTAGCCGTCGCGGGTGGCGGCAAGCTCATGGATTTGCTTGCGGCACAGGAACCAGCCCCAGACCATAAGTCCACAGGCAATCGCGGTGACCAGCATGGTCAACGGAGATTCGATGAACACCATGATCAGCACGGCCGCCAGGAAGATCAAGGACAACCAGCCGGTGTAGGGGGCTCCGAACAAGCGGAAGGACGGTCGCTTCAGCCAGCCCTTGTCGGCCCAGCGCTTGAGCTGCATCTGGCAGAGGACGATGGTGGCCCACGTGACGATGATGCCCACGGAAGCGACGTTCAGGACGATCTCGAAGGCGTCGGACGGAACAAGGTAGTTCAGCGGAACGCCCAGGAGAGAAACGCCGGCAGTGATGGCGATGCCACCGTAGGGCACGCCTGCCTTGTTCATGCGCTGAGCGAACTTCGGGGCCGAGCCGGCCACGGACATTGAGCGTAGGATGCGGCCCGTGGAGTAGAGCCCGGCGTTCAGCGAAGACAGTGCTGCGGTGAGCACCACAAGGTTCATGATGACGTCCACGCCCTCCACACCAATGGAACCGAAGAACGTCACGAACGGGCTGACGCCCTTCTCGTAAGAGGTGTACGGCAACAGGAGGGCCAGCAGAATCACGGAGCCCACGTAGAAGAGGGCGATGCGGATGACCACGGAGTTGATGGCCTTAGGCATGATTTTCTCGGGGTTGGCGGTTTCGCCGGCTGCCGTGCCGATGAGTTCAATCGAAGCGTAAGCGAAGAGCACACCCTGCATGAGGATGATCATTGGCAGGACGCCGTTCGGGAACACCCCGCCGTTGTCCGCGATGAGGCTGAAGCCGACTTCCTGGCCCTCAACCGGGGTACCGAAGACGACGAAGTAGGTGCCCACCAGGAGGAAGGCCACCAGCGCGGCCACCTTGATCAGCGCGAACCAGAACTCCATTTCACCGAAGACCTTCACGGAAACCAGGTTGAGGCAGAGCACTACAACCAAGGCAATGAGCGCCCACGCCCACTGCGGAACGGCCCCTATCCAAGCGACGTATTTGCCGAAGAACTCCATGTAGAGCGCCGCTGCGGTGATGTCCACGATGGTGGTGGTGGCCCAGTTGATCCAGTAGAACCAGCCCGAAACGAAGGCTGCCTTTTCGCCGTAGAACTCACGGGCGTAGGAAACAAAGGAACCCGACGACGGGCGGTGCAGAACCAGTTCGCCGAGGGCGCGGAGGATCAGGAAAGCGAAGAAACCACAGATTGCGTAGGCGATAACGAGGGAGGGACCAGCTGCGTTGAGTCGGCCGCCGGCGCCCAGGAACAGGCCCGTGCCGATTGCGCCGCCGATCGCGATCATCTGGATCTGGCGCGGCTTGAGGTCCTTGTGATAGCCGGAGTCCTCCTTGTGGAGGGCTTTCTCGCTGGCGTGCGCTTGGGCCGGGACCGTGTGGTCCGTAATGGGGTTGGTCATTGGAATCCTTAGGGGTGTCCTGTTGGGGGTGTCCTGGTCGCGTCCGGTGGGGGTTCCGGGCACGCCGAACAAAGCCTCGTGGGGGTAAGCCTTATGGGGCGAGACGGCTGGTTGGAGCGTTTACAGGCCAGTTTCGGCCTATTTGCTCAGATTTGCCAGACGTTCGGGGCTAAGCAGTTCCTCAAGCTGGGCGGCGGTCAGGAGACCATGCTCCAACACGAGTTCTGCAACGCCCTTGCCCGTTGCCAGCGCTTCCTGGGCGATAGCGGTGGCGGAGGCGTAACCGATATGTGGGTTCAATGCCGTGACGAGACCGATCGACTGCTCCACGGTAAGCCGTAGCCGTTCGGTGTTTGCAGTGATGCCCCGGACGCAGCGCGCCGTAAGGGTGCGGCACGCTGCTTCCAGGTGGGAGATGCTCTTGTGCAGGCTGTGCACAATGATTGGTTCGAAGGCGTTCAGCTGAAGCTGGCCGGCCTCCGCGGCCATGGTGACGGTGACATCGTTGCCGATGACTTCATACGCCACCTGGCTGACCACTTCCGGGATCACCGGATTGATCTTGCCGGGCATGATCGACGAGCCGGACTGTACGGCCGGAAGGTTGATCTCGCCCAAACCCGCACGCGGTCCGGAGGACAGCAGGCGGAGGTCATTACAAATCTTGGAGAGTTTTACTGCCACGCGCTTCAGCACGCCGGACAAGTGAACAAACGCGCCCACATCCTGCGTGGCCTCAATGAGGTCAGCAGCGGTGAGCAGGGGAAGGCCTGTGATTTCGGCCAAGTGGCGGCAGGCAGCTTCGGCGTAACCGGCCGGAGCGTTCAAGCCCGTGCCGATAGCCGTGGCACCAAGGTTGATTTCGTGGATCAGCATGTGGGACTCGTCCAAACGCGCCCGGTCCTCGCCGATGGTCACGGCGTAGCCGCCGAACTCCTGGCCAAGGGTCATGGGGACCGCGTCCTGCAGCTGCGTCCGTCCCATCTTCACCACGGTCCGGAATTCCCGGCCCTTCTCAGCGAAAGCCACCTCGAGTTCTTCGAGGGCTTCCAGGAGTTCCTTGACGGAGAAGATCGTGGCGAGGTTCACCGCCGTCGGGTAGACATCGTTGGTGGACTGGCTCAGGTTCACGTGGTCATTCGGGTGCAGTTTGGAGTACTCGCCCTTGGGGTAGCCCAGGATCTCCAGCGCACGGTTGGCTATGACCTCGTTGGCGTTCATGTTGGAGCTGGTGCCCGCGCCGCCCTGAATCACATCAACCATGAACTGGTCATGGAGCATGCCGTCCATGATGTCCTGGCAAGCCTGCTCGATGGCACCTGCCTTTTCGGCATCCAGGAGGCCGAGCTCATGATTGGTGCGAGCGGCGGCCTGCTTTACCGCGGCCAGGCCCCTGACCAGGTGCTTGTTGGTGGAAAGGGGCTGCCCGGTAATGGGGAAGTTCTCGATAGCGCGGAGGGTATGGACGCCCCAATAGGCATCCGCGGGGACATCGCGGTCTCCCAAGAGGTCGTGTTCGGAACGGAGGGGGATCGCCTGATCGACGGTGGTCATAGCTGTCCTTGGTTTAGTTGCTGAAAATTTGGGCTGCACGGAGCTCGCCGACCGGAAGGCCGCCACCCAGCACAGGTGCGCTTTGAAGCGTGTCCAAGCTGCCGCCGTCGACGCCCAACCGGCGCAGTACCTCAACGGTGACGGGCATGCGGGCGCGATCGCCGCCGTCGGAAATCTTGACCGCCAGTCCGGTGCCATTCGGGAGGCCCACCAGCTGGAGGCCTTCGAAGCCGTCCTTCGCCAGCAAACCGGGGACCGCACGCATGAGGGCGGTGACGTCGCGGCCCTCGCCGGCCACCATCTGCGGGTATCGGCGCATGGCATGGGCAACCTGGCCCTCGTCCGTGCCTTCGTCGGCAGCGGCGAGGCGGCCGTATGCGCGCGCCATCCCACGAAGGGAGTGGGCGAACAACGGTGTCCCGCAGCCATCAGTGCTGACTGCCGCGGCTTCCTCGCCCGTCAGTTCCGTGATGGTGTCGCGGACGAGCACCTGCAGCGGGTGCTCGGGATGCAAGTACT
This sequence comes from Arthrobacter sp. GW822-FHT05G07, assembly GCF_058799755.1. Taxonomy (NCBI): domain Bacteria; kingdom Bacillati; phylum Actinomycetota; class Actinomycetes; order Micrococcales; family Micrococcaceae; genus Arthrobacter; species Arthrobacter sp. GW822-FHT05G07. The sequence goes on from NZ_JBXALT010000017.1 coordinate 54,721, forward strand.
CCTCCACAGGCCAGCCGTTGATGACGCAGACGGCCGTCATGGAAGCGTGCTTGCCGGAGCAGTTCTGGGCTATTTGGGTTGGGCCGTTACCTTGGCGGAGCCACTCTTCGCGTTCAGCCACGCCATAGGGGAGGTCCGTGCTGTTACCGAGGGCCGCTTCGGTGAGGCCGTGCAGCTTCAGGATCTCGGTGGCGCCATCCCGGTGCATTTGGGCGCCGGAATGGCTGGCCGCGGTCAATGCCAGAAGATCCTGGGGGATATCCAACCCCGCTTTGAGCAGCGCAACAGCCTGCAACGGCTTCAGGCTTGAGCGGGGATACATGGGGGCATCCGGCTCCCCGGCTTGGACTGCGGTGCTGCCATCGGCGTTGAGCGCAATCAGCGAGCCGTAATGGATGCTCTCCACCAGGCCGTCGCGGGTCACCTCTACGAGGGGGACGTGGTGGGGCGTCTTGATGTGCTGCGCCGTTGCGGGCGCGGGCGCGGCGTTGTGGGCCGGTGCTTCGGGGACGGGCATGGTGGCTGTGTCCTTTGGGTGGGTCATTTGCTGAGGATCGTGTCCAGTGCCACGCTAACGGCCTGCAGGTGAGCGGCCATCGCTTTGCTTGCGGCTTCGGAGTCGCCGGCTTCGATTGCGTTAAGCACGGCGACGTGTTCCTCGTCCGAGCGGTGTTGCCGGTCAGCGACGAGGTTCAAAGTTTCGGATTGGTGGGCCAGAGCTTCACGGATATCAGAGACGACGCTGGCGAACACCCTGTTTCCGCTGGCCCGGGCAACGGCCGAGTGGAAGCTGGCGTCCAGGTTCACCCAAGCTTCGGGATCGTTCTCGGTGAGCATTTCCTGGACGATGTCCTTGAGGTGCTCCAGTTCCTCCTCCGTGCGGCGCTGGGCGGCGAGTCCGGCTGCCGGAATCTCAATGTGCGGGCGTGCCTCGTTGAGATCCCGCGCACTGTACTGACCCAAGGTAAGGTCGTTAGCAACCTTGTTGGCCACAATGAATGTGCCCTTGCCTGTTTTGGTTACCGTAAGGCCCAAGGTGTTGCAGGACCTCAGTGCTTCCCTGATGACGGAGCGGCTTACGCCGTACTGGCCTGCCAGCGTCGCTTCGGAGCTCAGCTTGGTGCCGATATCGAACTGGCCGCCCTCAATGGCACGCCGGAGGGCCGCAAAGACCGCTTCGGCTGCGGAGATGCGTGAGATGGGCGTATGCCCACCCTGGGGTCCTTGCTGTCCGGCTGTCCGGCTGTCTGACAGGTTCACATTTTGAATATGGCACGGGTCACAAGAGCGTGTCAACGCTGAAAGGTTTGCTTCAGGCTTTGGCGTCTTTCGGCCGGTCGCCGCGTGGTCCCGCACAATGGACCATGCTCTTCACCAAAAAGTCGCTCACCGAGGAAGGGTTCACCGGCTTCCGGCCCCTCGACGAACTCGACCCCATGCGGATTCCCCAAGGACCCGGCATCTTCGTGATCCTCCGCCCCGCGGATTTCGAGCCGGCGTTACTTAACAAGAGCACTGCCGGGACGTTCAAGAAGAAGGACCCCTCGCTCAAGCGCGAAGCCCTGGAATCCGAATGGATTCCGGACGCTTCGGTGCTGTACCTCGGCAAGGCCAGCGCCGGTAGCCAAGGCAACCGGGGGCTCCGCAAGCAGATACAAGAGTTCATGGACTACGGCCGCGGGCGGCCAACCGTCGTCTGGGACGCCCGGCTCATCTGGCAACTCCGCGATGCCCTGGACCTGATCGTTGCCTGGAAAGAACTCCCGGCAACCGACGTCAATGCAGCCGAGGCTGCCTATCACGCAGATTTCGTTTCCGCTTTCGGGCGGCTTCCGTTTGCGAACCTGGTTCAGGCCCGCTCCAAGAAGTAAGAACCTGACACCCCCGCCAAAACAGGCCGACGGCGGAACTTGCTTCCCGCCGTCGGCCTGCCGCTCGCCTAAATTCCGGCGCATAATGTCATCCATGACGGCCCTCGTCCCCGCTGGAAACACACTGCATAGACCTCGGATCACGGTGGAGGTGCCTGTCCTCCGCGTCGGGGCAGGGACATCGGACTACGAAGGATTGAACCGGTTCGTCGATTCCCTCCGCAAACCGCAGAGCCTCCACATGACCCTTCTGCATGTCGGCATTTTGGACGATCTCGGCAGCGACATCGTTGCGTGGACCAAGGGTCTGTCGGCGCCAGAGAAAGTGCTTCCCGAGATCGCCAGTTGGTTGACAGAGCTGCCGGCGTTGCAGGGCTTTTTGGGGAAATCGGACAAACTCATCCCTCTGGGCGGTGGGCGCCTCATGGGTCTCGAGGTTGACGTGCCGCAGGAGGTCCACGACTACCAGGCACTCTTGGTGCAAGGGCTACACGTACTTTTCGACGACCTCGGCCTCGACAACATCGACGACTTCATCCTGAGCTCGCCCGCGCTTGGTTACAAGTCACCGCGGTGGTTGCCCCATATCGCTGTAGGCAAGGCGAGATCCCGGCACGAGTCACCTATGGACATTGCTCCTGTGGCCATCGAGTTCGGCGACTCGCGCATCCGGAACGGGGAGACGCTGCCATTGCCGTAACGCTGCGAGGCCTTTGCCGTGACATGAGGGAAGTTCTACAGCCGGTAAAATAGGGTGTGACTCCCGTTTTCTACCTGAGGACTTCCATGCAGCCCCGCACTTTGTTCCGTACCGTTGCTTTCGCCGAGGCCGTGACATGGACGCTGTTGTTGATCGGGCTGTTCCTTAAGTACGTCACGCGCACCACCGACGTTGGGGTGAGCATTGCCGGAGGCATCCACGGTTTCGTGTTCCTTTGCTACGCGGCGACAGCTGCGTTCACGTGGATCAACCAGAAGTGGTCAACTCGAACGGGCTTGCTTGCTATCGCTTCCGCCGTTATCCCCTATGCCACCATCCCCATGGAGAAGTCTCTGGACCGCCGCGGCCTCCTCGCTGGCGACTGGCGCTTGACCGCTGGAGGAGAGGCACCCCGAGGCGGATTTGAGAAAGCCCAGGCCTGGGTTCTTCGTAACCCGATTCTTGCCGTAGTTGTCACCCTGGTCGCCGTGGGCGCAGTGTTCAGCTTCCTGCTGTTCATGGGTCCTCCAGGTACCTGGTTCTCCTAAGTTTCGGCAGGCGAAAAGCATCGGTTCTTCGGAACTGATGCTTTTCTTCACTTAAGGCGAAGGATCCCTGCTTTCATGGGCCGCAACCACCCACTTTGAATCGTGGGTGGTCTCGAGGCGCCGTCTTTATGGTGTGTCGCCAGGATGCGGCGATCAAAGTGGGTGGTGGCGGTACGTGGCGCCGTCTGCCTATCTGGTTTCTGTGCCGGGGCAGCCCCAGGAGTTGGGGTTTTCTTGGCAGGTGTCGGCGACGAGTGCTTTTTCTGTTTTCCAGACGTGGATTGTTTTGGTGGGTGTGGTGATGTCCAGGGTGCCGTTGATGGGTAGTGGTGGGCCGTTGTTGACCGAGTAAGTGCCGGTGAAGCTGGTGGTGAGGGCGGCTTGGTAGTTGCCGGTGTCTGTGTAGGTGTGGCTGGTGCGGGTTTGGTTGTTGAGCCATTCGGTTTCGGGGATGGTGTAGCCGGCGGCGGGTGTGGGTCCGAGGGTGGTGCCGTCTCCGTAGGTGTAGGTGTAGCTGGTGGGTGTGGCGGTCAGGTGGACTGCTTGGCCGAGGATGGTGAGGTCGAAGGTTTGGTCTGCGGCGGTGGCGTAGAAGTTGGTGGGTCCGCCTTTGAGGGTGTGGGGGAAGGGCTGGGCTTCGAGGTTTCCGGGGTTGACGGGGAGTTGGCGGAAGTCGTTCAGGATCCGGGCGGCGATGTTGGCCAGGACGTTCTCGGGTTGGGGGTCGTAGAGGCAGGTGGGGCCGCTGACAGGGATCCAGTCGGTCCAGCCCGGGTTGGTGATGGCTTTGGGTGCCTCCTTCCAGATGACCGGAGTGCCTTCCTCGCCTGCGGGTGTGGTTGCCGGGCAGTCGAGGGCGTCGCAGCCCGGGTCTTTAGTGTCGGGGCCGTCGGCGCGGCAGTGGGTATCGGCCATGTACTGATTGGGGTCCTCGGCTGCGGTGGTTAGATTCGTGGAAGGCATACCCGTCGTTGGGTTTATGGTGAACTCTGCGCCGACCGAAATGGAGCGATCAGTAAATCCGGTGCCTGGGCTTGGTGAGTTGGCAGCCCATGAAGGCGCCGGGTAAAGCGATACCGAAACGAGTAAGATACCCACGGCTACCAATCGGGCAGATAGAGAACTCATCTAATGACCCCAAGATCTGTTGCAGACCACGCCCCATTGGCAAACTCACCAAAGAAGGCGGCCGCGTCATTAATCGCGGGCGTCGGCTCTCTACCATTCGAACCATCTGCATTTTTATACAGGATCTGGTCCTGCAGCACCTGCACTCTCGCGGTTTGCGTTAGGGCCGAGGACTCCCACAGGACTTCGATTACAGGTGTCCGATACCTTCCGCCGACAAGCCATCGGCCCTCTGTGTAGTTTGTCGCGACGTTCGACAGGAGATCTGTGCAGAGCAAGCAGCTAGACCGAGACAACTCGCTGGCTCTGGAGACATCGCCGGTTTCGTACGCGTAACTAAGCACCTGGAACCAGTACCCAATGAACGCCTCCAGCCCTGCCTCCGAGTTCTCCTTCGCCAGCTCCGGCATCACGGGAACGGGCACGTTCTGTGCTTTCCCCGTCGCGTCGGCGGGCTTGTACACAGGGGAGGCAGACGGAGTAGCCGACGCTGCCGGAACCGAGACGCTTGAGGTAGGCGCCGCCGTCGTCGGGTTGGATTCTGAAGGTGTGACGCCCGGTGTGGAGCCGCTCGCGCAGCCGCTCAGAAGCATCAGAACGCCGACTCCCACTACCCCCGTTCGGATACGAACAGAAGGAAAAGTGGCAAACGACGGTAGTGACATGGAAAGCTCCCCAGCAGCAGTTCGGCGGTGTGCCGGTCAGTCTAGGCCGGGGGCGGAGCAGGATTCATGTCAGAAAAGTCGGCCTGTGGATAAGTGCATAGAGCAGCTCATCTCTACACCTAGCCCCGCAGTTTCTCCATGTCCCGTCGGTCCTTCTTGGTGGGTCGGCCGGTGCCGCGGTCTCGCTGGGGGAGGCCGAGCTTGGGGGCTACGGGACGCGGGGGAGTGTGGTCTGTGAAGCAGTGGGAAGCGGCTTCGGCGCCGACACGTTTGGCGATGAGACGCCGTACCTCAAGGATCCGCTCCCAGCCTGACTCCCGGACCCGGATGGTGTCTCCAATGATCACGCTCTGCGACGCCTTGACCGGGTTCCCGTTGATCCGGATGTGCCCTGCTCGGCAGGCGGCCGTGGCAGCGGAACGGGTCTTATACGCGCGGATCGCCCACAGCCAAGCGTCGACTCGGACGTTGGCCGGGGACGATGACGGGATGCTCATCATTGAATTGTCGCCGATAACCGGGATGTGTGCACGGCAGACCCAGTTTTCAGGCACCAGTGGCCCTCTTGAGTGCCCGCATAGCGGGGCGTCCATCAATTTGACTTGCACAATTTGAACTTTCCTGCATCTGCAATTGTTTTGACCAGACGGCACTTGACTTGATTTCAAAATGCACTTGATATAAGGCGATAAAGTTGATTTAGAAATCCCTCTGGAGCCCTGTTTTGGGCGGAATGCGTGTGTTAGCGTGTTCACGTACTGATCAGTACGTATTGCTGGAGTTCAATCAATATCTGATTGGCAATTTTAATTGGAGGGGAATTAAATGACTGAAAAGAACTACGAGAAGAGCCCTGCTTTCTTCCGTGCGGCAACTCCGGGCATCTTCTTCGAAGAAGAATTTGGTACCGAAGCTGCGACCGAAGGTCTTGTGGCCGTTCAGTCGATTGATGCTGAACTCGAAGCTATCCTGGCCAAGTAATTTGGTGGGCCGGTTGGGTTAGCGCCCAACCGGCCCATTGCCGCCCTATTGACACGGAACGTGATGCTTAGAAAACCACCGCGCGGGTTTGCCGGACTTGCCGTCGGCGCGGACCCGCGCGACCTTGGTAGTGCCCGTGTGGCAATTCTGGGAGTGGCATCCTCAGCAGGCTCTCCACACGACGGTGCAGAAAACGGCCCGGCGTTTGTTCGGGCTGCTTCCCGCCGTTATACCTGGGGCTACCCGGATGGTTGCCTGATGAACGCGGAGACTCGTCGAACGGACTTCGCTGCCGTTGATCTGGGGGACATCGTTCCGGTCGGGTCCTCTGCCCAGGAAGTGGCGGAAGAGATCGGAAGTGTCGTCGCCGACCTCGATTCCCGTTCTGTGCCATGCGTCATCGGGGGTGACCACAGCATTACTGCCGGAGTCATCAGCGGTCTCATAGCCAGGGGAACTGCGCCCGCCCGGGTGATTCAGTTCGACCAGCACTTGGACATACAACTGTGGGAACCGGTGACATCTAAGCCCTTGGATCCACTGTTCAACACCAACGTCATCTCCCATGTGGGCGAGCAACTGGGTCGGCGGAGTGTGCTGCAGGTAGGAATCGATCCCTTTATCGCAATCAGCGCGTCGTCGTCTGCAGAAGTATCAGGGCGCCTGGACGTGAGCGCGGGCATTATTCCTGTGACCTCCCCGCTGCTGCGGGACGAACCGGGGCTGGTAGAGGCGCTCGGCTCTGAGGTGCCCACCTACGTTTCGATTGACGTTGATGTCATCCAACAGGCCCAAATGGGTTCCACGGGATACCCTGCGCACATTGGAATGGATACGGCCGACCTCATAAGGGTCCTGGATGTGGTTCTTCGCAATAATCCCATCGTCGGTTTGGACATTGTGGAGTTCAGTGCCGCCCGGGAAGCGCGGGAGCCGGCCGTCCTAGCGGATGCCATGCGCGCCGCGGACCTGCTGATGGGTGCAATTTCACGCTTGACGTCCTGAAATGAGGAGCACGCATTGATATCACGTATTAACCATGCCAAATCCATCAGCAAAGCTTTGAATATTTCCGAGATTGCCGGATGGGACCGCTGGAACTCTTTCACAGAAACAATCATCGGATTTGATTTGCCCTCGCAGCAGGACGAGATCGTGGAATTTTCCCTCGAGAACGTGGCTGCGTTCACAGCCACCGTCCCGGGCGACTACTACTATCCGATAGGGCAGGTTTTTGAGCCGGATGTTGTTCGAGAGGTGTGCGACCTCCACGGGCTCGACTACGAAGACGTGACGATGCTTCGTACTCACGGCGGTGAACGCGTGAGTGAGCTCCAGGAGCGTTTGGACCGCGTTGAGTCGATGGATGACCCTGACGTTGTGGTCCTGGCCAGTGCCCTGGTCACCCTGTCTCGGTTCGAGCTTGCAAGTAGCGTGTTGACGCGGGCAGGTGATCGTGGAGCCCGTTTCCAGTTTGAGGCCGCACTGCTTCGGTACATCATTGGAAACCGCACCCAAGGACGTGGGCTGGACGTGAACCTCATGTCAGAGGTTCGCAGGACTGCAGCATCCCAGGAGGTCCCGGCCCACCGCTTGCTCGACGCTTGCAGCATTGCCGTGGTCTGGTATTTGAAGGGTGTCGGAGTCACTAAAGAAGATTTCGAGTGGTTCGCCAGGACAGGAAACACGGTGGTTCTGGAGCACGGAAAGAAGATACCTGCCGTTTCGACGTCGGCCTGGTACCGCGGCGTGGCGATGATTCCCGCTGAGATCGGTGACGTTTCCCGCACCCGTGCACTGATGAATGAAGCCGCCGTTTCAGCTCAGAGGGCCATGGAAGACAGCGACGCTCCCTTCGCCCGGAATCTGCATAAGACTTACCTTGAGTCCTCCGTCAAAGAACATCTCTACGTCTCACGTGACGAGGAGAAGGCGCTTCAAGCCGCCAAGGACCTGGTCGCTTGGGATCCGCTATGGTCAGTCAGCGCTGGTGAGTACGCAGATGTGCTCGCAGCCTTTGGAAAGTCCGAGTTGGCAGCAGAAACCTATGATCGTGCGACCTCTCTGGGGGCTCCATACGTGACCCACCACCTACGCAAAGCAGCGCAGCAGTACGCCAAGGCAGGAATGACCCACAGAGCGATAGCCCGGTACCTGGTCCTCGCCAGCATGCTCCCGGATCCATCCGAGGTGTTGGCCACGGTAGACAACATGCTGGACAACAACACCCATGCAACGCTGATGGCTGTGCGGCAGCAGTTGGCAGCAAGCTGAGCTGATGTCACAACAGGTCAATTCAACGGAGGACACGGCAGAGTCGGGCGCGGCTTCCCACACCATACTTTCGCCACGGACGTTTGTCTCCTTGGCCGGGACCATGTTCGCAGTCGATCTCCTGAGCGCAGGAAACGGGGCCATCGACCTGGCCTTCGTGGCCCCGTTTGGGGCACTCATGGTGGCTGGCATAGGTTTAGGCGATCTGGTCACCGCACTGTTCATGGCGTTCTTTGCGGGCATCATCGACGTTTTCGCCGTGAAATTGGCCCGCGCTGAGGGCCGCAACGACGCCAGCAAGCTATTGCCCAAATTGTTTGCCGCCCTGCTTCTGGTTGCCGCCGTTTGGACTGCTGCCGGTCTGCTGGTCAGCCGGATTGTTCCCCTGATATTCGATGTTGTGGGCTCTGAGCCGGCTGTGGCTGCCATAGCAACCGATTACTTGACGGTGCGGATGCTTGGCATTCCGTTCACGTTGGCCCTGGCGGCCGTGTCGATCACCCTGCGCATCGTGGGACGACAACGCGCTTCGATAGTCCTCATCGCCACGGTGTTCGTCCTGAATGCCGCCTTCAACGCAGCCTTGGTGTATGGCCCGCTGAAAGTATTGGCAGCCAACCCGGTGATGGCAGTGGCCATCGCGACAGTGATTGCCCAGGTCTTGACTGCTGCCTGCGGTTTTGTTGTCCTCGCCCGGCATTTCTCCCGGTCCCGGGGAGAACGCGTTGCGGGCTCCGACCAACAGCGGATTATCCCGTTGACCCGGGAGATGTTTACCACGAGTCTTGGCATCGGGCTCAGGCAGATGAACAACTACGCCGCGGCTGTAGTGCCCTTCATGCTCATCAGCCGCCTGGACGTAGGCACTGTCGCGGCTGCAGCGGTCGCAACGAGGATCTGGACTCTCTACTGCCGGGTACCGCAGGCGACCCTCGGCGCCGTCGGCGTCTTTGTCGGATACTCCCGGGGGCGGAGCCAGCAAGACGCCCACGCTGTAGTGCAACGTTCGCGCAAGTACGTGGTGTGGCCCAGTTTCATCGCTGCTGCAGGCGTAGCAGCGGCCGTCCCCGTCCTTGCCAAGGTTTTGGGCGGTGACGAGGTCGACGTCGGTCTGGTCTGGCTACTGACTGCCGCGTATCTCATCGCGGTTCCCGCCTACGTCGTGGAGAATTTGTGCGGCGAAATCCTGACGGTTGAGCAGCGGGCCGCATGGCTATCCTTGCCATCAACGGTGGTCACGTATCTGGTAACCATTCCTATCGCTATCGTCGGAATTCTGGTTTGGGAATCGGCAGTGGTTGCCGTTGCATCCGCAGCCGTCGCGTCGCTTCTCCTGGCATTGAGGTACAGCATGCGGACCCGGCAGCTCGGATACCGGCTTATGGGAGGGGCCTGAATGACGCTGGACGCTGTATCAGCAATGGGTCTCCACTCGCGGCATTCCATGGGCAAGACCTCCATGGAATGCACGGCCCAAACCACCTGGCCGGGATCGCGCCGTCGGGAACCGCAGGTGGTTGCGGTCCGCACCGTCAACGAGAAAAGCCTGCTTTCGGATGACCACGTTCCGGTCGCCTTTAATGCGAGCCCCCTCCCTGTGGCGGACATAGGTGTGATCATCGGGGGCGAGGATGGTCGTGTCCGGTTCCTGGACACGACCATGCAGCGCGAGTACTGGGTTCGACGCCTGGACGCAGGAATCTACTCTTCCCCTGTTGCTATTCCGGGAGCTGCCGATTTCCTGGTTGCGAGCACGGGCGGGATGGTTGTCCGCTTCGACCTCAGGGGCCGTGCCGTGTGGACGGCTGCCCTGTCCGGCCCAGTCTTGGGCACCATCGCCTTTTCGCCCGACGGCGGGACGGCCTACGTTCCGGTTTTCGGGCACAGACTGGTGGCCCTCGATGTGGCGTCCGGAAATACGAAGTGGACCTTCGACACAGCGTCCGCAACTTACCAGAACACCTATGCTTACGACCGCGCACCCTATGCGTCACCCGTGGTTTTCGAATCCGGAGAAGTAGTGGTGGTGGACCACGACGATGTGGCCTGCCTGCAGGCGGACGGTCTGCTCCAATGGCGTGCCAGAGCCAATGGGATCATCAGATCGTCACCCACAATCTGCAAGGACATGGTGGTCTGCGCTACGACGGAGGGAGTCCTCTGCCGATGGACCCGAAGCGGAACGCAGCTGGCTGACCTGACGATGGGTGGACGGATCGATGGCAGCCTCGCATCGATTCGGGAACTCGTCATTGTTCCGGTAAGGGGACAGGGAATCTCAGCGGTGGATGCGGTAACTGGTGCCCGGGAATGGCACTGGACCGGTGGCGGGCTCTTCGAGTACACATCCCTCGTCCTGGGTGAGGAACAGACGGTGCTTTTCACCAGCGACCGGGGAACTGTTTGCTGCCTTGATGCATGCAGTGGTGCGTTCTTGTGGGAGTCTTCGCAGATTATTGGCCGGCCCGATCACCCCACCGCGGTGCACACGTCGCCCATGCCTTGCGGTGATGGCAGCCTGTACGTGGCTTCGTACGACGGCGATTGCTACCGCTTTGACCATCCCATGCTGGAAGACCCGGAAAGTGGGCAACGACCATGACGAACGTGGCGGCAATGACGGAGCCCGGCTACAAGGTTGGCCTTCGGAACTGGTTGCAAGAGCGGAACTCACGAATGTCCGCCTCCGGGGAAACCCTGGTGGATCACAACAACACCGCGTATCTGATGGCTTTCCTCGAAGCCAATGACGACCTCTTCGACCACGCTTTCCGCGCCTCACTCAACGGACAAGCGGACGGGTCACAACGCGGACCGGCTGATTCCAGGGTTGCTGTTGAGGAAGCGGCCCGGGCGCTCCGTGAAGAAGAGAGACACTGCACCTTCGGGGGCGGCGTTCCTCCCGCGGAAGATGACAGACTGCCCGCGTTTGTCGCGGTGGAGCGGTCCCTTGCGCACGCGCCAACTCGCTCTCACCGCAAAGCTGTCCGAACTGCCTGGGATGCTGCGTTGGACGTGGAATCACTGGCCGTCCAAGACCTGGCGTTAGCAGTCCGCAACCTGAGGGCGGAAGCATCGGATCCTTCATGCCGGGGCATTGCGGCAGACAATTTCGTTGGGACCTTTTCCGCATCCGTCGTCAACGCCATGTCCAGGATCTTTGGCACGGCTCCCTTGTCGCTGGTCTCCTGTGCTGAGCTGGCCATGGAGGAAACCCCGGCCAAAATGTTGGCGCTCGCGTTGCAAACCCGGGAACCGATGCTCGACGTTGACAGAGTCCTAGAAGAAATACGCCGACGGCTGGAAGCCGTCACCGGTTCGACGGCGCGTGCCTCCTTTGCCGGCGACCGATGGGAAGTGCTTTTCGGAGGTTCCGCCGACGGGAAGGTGCCCTCGTCCGGCGTCGTCATCTGGCCACTGCTTGGCCCGAATTCCGACTCCCGGGAGGCGACCGGGCGAGCCACCTCGGCGACCGGTCCCGGAGTGCCCACAGCCCATGTGGGCCTGCGCTGCTCGTCGCGTCCTGATGGGCGCCTTGTCATGCACCTTCGGGATCTGAAGGCCACTCTCCACGAGCTGGGCCATGCCGTCCATCATGCGCTCACGGCATCCCGTGAGCCCCTCAGACACGGACTCGAATCGGCCGGAGAAACCGAAATAGACCTGCTGAGTCTGTGGCTTGAATGGACCGTCTTCGACGCCGGGTGGGGCGGTTGCGTTATCCCTGCGGCTGGAAAACCGTCCGGCAAGGGCCTGGCTGAATGGCAGGGCATCCTCCAGTTGGAGGCGCTCAAGGAGTTGCCCCTGCGTGCATTGGTCATGGAACTGGACCGGAAATGGCTGATGCATCCGGAGTTTGACTACCAGGATGTGTGGCGACAGGTCACTGATTCCGACCCCGCCGGGCATGCGTCAACGTACCTGGAGGCCCTGCATAGGTTGACCTGGCCTATCCCGGCGACCCGCCCCGGTGCAGAGTATGGACTGTTTTGGGCCATGTCGGAGGTTGCCGGTACGTGGATGCAACGTCATGGGTTGGCTTCGCACGACCAGACACCGCCCGCAGCCTGGTTCGAAAGAATCCTCGGGAAGGAACCCCACCAGGCGCCGGATCCCACCGCCCTGATCACCTTCCTGGAGCAGGCTGCGGGAGCAACCAAACAAGACCCCTTAACGGCTGACGAAGGAAACCCGATGAGCTCTACGCGTGAGTATCCCTCCGACTATATTTCTGCGATGCTTCCAGCACGCGACCCGGAACTGACCAGCATGTTGCGGCAGGCGATAGTCGATGAGCAGCTTCCACCCATCCAAGTGGACGACAACGCTGCCAAGCTCCTTGAATGCCTTACCCTGCTTGCGCGGCCGCAACTGGTCATCGAAATCGGAGCACTTTTTGGATACTCAACGATCCATCTGGCGCGCGGTCTCGGAAAGGGTGGCCAGCTGATTTCCTTTGAGATCGATCCGAAGTCGGCAGAGATCGCCCGGGAAAATGTCTCGCGCTTCGGGCTCGATGACAGGGTCCGGATATCCACCGAGGATGCCGTGTCGGCACTTTCCCGCATGGCCCCGGAAAGTGCTGATCTGATCTTCATCGATGGCGCCAAGACCGAGTACGTCGAATACGTGAAGGCAGCCTTCCCACTTCTGCGGGCAGGAGGGGCGCTCCTTATCGATGATGCCTTTGCCGGTGGAACCTATGCTGTCCATGAAGGTGGCGAAGATGACCGATTGGGGGAATCAATCCGTCAAGTGGTGCGCGCCCTCGCCAGGTCGCAGCGGGTTACCGCATCATTCCTCGGCACCGAGCACGGGATGCTGCTCGCCGTGAAGCGAGGAAATGATGATGAATAACCAGGTTCTTATCATCGGTGCTTCCCGCGGTTTGGGCCTGGACCTGGCCAAGTCATTCATTCAGCACGGCAGTGCCGTCATTGGCGTGCATTCGGGCGCGTCCGCGCCTCCGTCCGTTGAGGGCATGACATGGATGGAATGTGACCTCGCGGAGAGCGGAGGGCGTCGGCAGACAGTTGAGTCCCTTGATGTGGTCCCCTCCAGGATCATCTTTGCTGCAGCTTTCGACCCCAGGTCGGACCACCCTGCTTCAGGCGAACGGGATGGTGTTACTCAGTCGCTCTTGGTCAATGGTGCTGGCGGCTACGACATTCTCAGGCTCTTGATTGAAAAGTCGGACAGTCCTCTATCCATCGCTGTCGTTGGATCGGAAGCGATCTACACGCCGGATGCAGGTTCTGCTGGTTATGCTGCGGGCAAAGCCGCACTCAAAGTTCTTACAGGAGCCCTCACCGACCTGTGCCGGACCCGCGGAGGAGCTGTCTTCGAAGTGATCTTCGGTGCGCTGAACAGCGAACAGCGTAGGGAGGAGTTCGCTGCCGCGTCAGTCAAGTACAAGGTAGGGATTGAGGAGCTCGTTTCACGAACGTTGGCGCGGGCCAACCCGGAGTCCAGGATCAGAAGGTTCATTGAACCATCGGAATGCGCCCGATTGGTTTCCTGCGGCTTCGACTTGGGCGATATTGCCAATGGTGCCTCATTCCGACTGGATGGAGGTTCCGGCGGTGCCTTCCGCTGATTCATCCCGTAAAAGCCTGTTGGCCACGGCTTATGGGTTGGACCCCTTTGCGCTTCCGGACAGGCAAACCATCGCGGAACGAATGCGGCAACTCTATGCGCTCCGTGACGTCAGGACAGGATCCCGCATCGGTTCCGACAGTGAAATAGCTGACGTCCTTGCCATCAATAACGTGGTTGAGTCCTGGTTCCTTGCCATGCGGGAAGTCCACCGGGACGCAGACCTTGCCGAACTGCAGGACGTCAGGGATCTGTTCTATTCGAATGTCAAAGATGATCTGGCGTTTATTCATTGGTTGGACAGGGCAGCGCCGGTAACTCCGACGATGGATGCTGCGCGTAGGACGTTACGGGATCAGCTCCAGCAAAAGATGGTTAACGACGCCGCTTCACCGGCTTCCAGCCCCCGCCGGACAGCTGACATCATCGCGGAAATCCGTAATCAGCAACGGAAACTGGTGACTTCGCTGGTCTCAGGGAGTGGCGCGGATGATCCCTCCGTAACTTACCGGCAGCTCCTGGCCACGCTGGATTCCAGCCTGACCAGGAAACGGTTGGTGGAGGCGTGGAGCCGGATTGCACGTGAGCATGCCGGGGATCTCCAGCGCGCCCTGAAGACAGATCGTCACCAGACCAAGCTTCCAGACCTGCAACTTCGCGAGGTCTTGGCCCAATTCCACGAGGCTGCGCTTCAAGACGTTGAACATCTCCGCGCCGGCGTTGGGCCTTCGGCTGATCTATACGCAGACGTGCCCTATGTACTGCAGCAGAAAATCCGCGGCGTAAGGTCCAGCCTTTTCTCCGTAGAAGAGGCGTTTCGGATCGCCCAGCACATTGTGGCGGTGACGGCCGGTGTCTCCCTGACAGTTGAGCCCGCCGGCTCGGATGTCTGGTTTGCCTCCCTTTCCACGGCGGCAATGCCGCTTGCCCGGATCAGGGTGGAGTTCGCAGGCACGTCGCGTAGGTTCAGGCAGAACTATACGCAGCCGGTGCGAAACCGCGTGCTTCTTGCCGATGGTTGGATTCCAGCCAGTTCTGCTATTTCCTGTGGTGTGACGCGTCAGGCAGGCGAGGCATTGAAGTTGTCGTTTCAGAACCTCCTGAGCTTGCTCCATGAACTGGGGCATGCGTTGCAGCACGCTTGGCCGAAGGAGGGGGCGGTGAACGTCGCAGGTTTGGAAGGAGTGCCTCCGGAGGCCAGCGAGACTGTCAGCCTCTTCCTGGAGAAGGGGGCTTTCACCGCCGATATTCCGGCGTTGATTGGCCGGCCTTGCATGGAAGAAGCCATCCAAACGGCGCGCACCGTGAATATGATGACACAACGAATGACCGCACCTTCCAGGGCTCAATCGGCCCGGCTGGCCTTGGCAGTTGCCACTGGGGATCAGGAAACCTATGGGCAGTTATGGCACGGCGCCTCGGAGGGTCATCCCGGGGCTATGAGTGATTTCGTGGATAACATGATTGAAGTTGCCCTGGATGAGTCTTTCCCAGGTCCTTGGCGTTATGTTCTCGGGGGCATTGAGTCGGCATCAGCCGTCAGTGTCCGCGTCGGAGCAGCCGCCCTCATGGCCACTGATCGAACGCCCTTATTCGATGTCCCCGCGTATTTCGCCTTTTATGGGGCAACCCACCGGCCAGCCGATTACAGTTCAAAGTGAGTCACTGGATCCGGTTTAGCCAGAGAGAACCGGTCCAACCGGGCCAGCCGCTGGCTGTCAGCGGGCGCTAGCTCCAGTGGCCGGGAGTCAAGGTTGGCACGCAGTTGCTCCAGGGTGCTGGCTCCGAGCACCACTTTGTGCCCTAGGCCGAGTTGCCACCCGATCAGCAACTGGGCGGGTGAACAGCCGTACTGCTGGGAAAGCTCCGAAATGAGGCGAGTCTGCATGAGCCCTGAACCTGATTCCAGGACGCGGTATGCCTGGATCCCGACCGGGACCGTCTCAGCAAAGCGGGTGAAGTCCGTCTGCCCAACGATGGGCGAGAGATGCAGCTGGTTCACAACCGGCCACTCGCCGGTCTCCGTTCTTACGGCGCGGACCATCGCTGAGGAAGCATTGCTCAGTCCAACGCCGCGAACCAGCCCCTCTGCGCGGGCGTCCAGCATCTGCGCGAAAGTGGAGGGCAACGCCCTGACCATGGGCAGGGGCCAGTGTGGAACAACCATGTCAGCGAAGCTCGTGCCGAGGGCCTCGAGACTCCGTTCGATTGCCTGATGAACGCGCGCCCGGCTCCCGTACTCATTCCCACGCACTTTCACCGTGATGAACAACTCGCGCCGATCGATGCCGGAATCGCGAATGGCACGTCCAATCGCGGCCTCCGTACCGTACAGCGCGGCCGTGTCGAAGGAACGGTAGCCCATGTCGAGTGCCCAGCCAACCAAACGGTAGACATCTGTGGGCGGGCGTAATCCGGTGCCCAGGGTTATAGCTGGAAGGGCTGTGCCTGCCGAGTGCTGGCTCAATCGCTCCTCCAAAACTATGGCCCACCTGCGGCGGCTGTAGCGCGCAGTCCATCCCAAACTACCGCACCGTCACCTCAACCACTTGCGCCATGTTGTTTCCGATGCCCTGGTAGTTCCACACCTGTTCAGTGGGCTGCAGGGCGCCGGACGTATCCATCGCCCGGCACCGCAGCACGTGCTCGCCGGGGCTGGCGACCCACACCATGGACCACCGCCGCCACGCGAAATCACCCAACGGCGGATCCACATGCGCGGGCATCCACTCGCCGTCGATCCCCACTTCGACACGTTCAACGTCGCCGTGCCCGGACCATGCGCGCCCGTGCAGCATCACGGGACCGGCATCCACTACGCGTCGCCGGGTGTAGAAGTCCGGAATGCCGGGCGGAATCATCAGGGAGCGGACGCGAATATGGGACACGGGTATGCCTGGCCCGTCTGGACCTTGGAGGTAGTGGTACGCGACGGCCTGCTGGAAACCCATGAACCGCGACGTCACAGCTTCGATCGACGTCAACCACTTCACACTGGCCATGCCATACCAACCTGGGACCAGGAGCCGTAAGGGGAAGCCGTGCTGTTTGGGCAGCGGGTTGCCGTTCATGGCGTAGACCAGCATGACTTCGGGATGCATGGCTTCCGCCACCGAAAGGCTGCGCGCGTAAGGCTCTTCGACGCCGCCCTGAATGCCGTTGTCGGCACCGGTAAAGACAAGTTCGACGGCGTCACTCGCCAATCCGGCTTCCTCCAGCAAGGGTGCGAGCGGGGTTCCGGTCCACTCCGCCGTGCCCACCGCGCCGAGAACCCAGGGTTGGCTGACGGGGCGGGGCTGCAAAAGTGACCTGCCGTTTCCTGCGCATTCCAGGGTGACGGGCATGGTGACGGCGGGCCGGGCTTTGATGTCCTCAAGGCTCAGCTCGAGGCTTCGATTAACCGCGCCACTGAGCCGCAACCGCCATGTCTCAGCGGAAACGTGGGGGATATCGAAGTGAATCAGCAGGTAATGCAGCCCGGCCGGCGTGATGTCGTCGTGTAGGGCCTCAAGGGGCATGGAGTGGTTCCGCCCGGAGAGTTGCAATTCCTCGTGCGTGAGCGGACCTTGGGTTGGCTGCCCGGGGTTGGCGGCTTTCGATGCTCTTTGTTTGACATGGTGCTTGGACATGGGGCGGCGGCGTTCTACTGGAAGCTGACGCTGCGGAGTGCCGCAGCACTTAGGTCAAGGATCACGCCGCGGCCGAACCCGCGTCAATAGCCTGTTGTGAGGCCTGCTATGCGCGCTAATGCGTACCGAGAGCGTGCAAAGCGGGCCTCACAACGGAAGGGGGCTACCGGCGTCGTAGTTCCGGGTACTCGAGGTGGGGTGCAACAGTGCCGGCGTCGCGCTCCAGGAAGTTCACGGCTGGGGCCACGATGTCGTCGATCTCGTCCAGGATGGACTCGCTCAGCACCACGTCTGCTGCTTTCAAGTAGTCCGTCAGGTGCTCTTCCGTGCGGGGGCCGATGATCACGCTGGTCACGGCAGGGTGGTTCATGGCGAACGCAACGGCAAGCTGGATGAGGGTCAAACCATGGCGGGCCGCGAGCTGCGCCAAAGCGTCGGCGGCGTGCAGCTTGCCCTGGTTGAACGGTGCGTTTACGTCGAATCTGCCGGGAAGGGCGGAGAAGCGTGAACTCTCCGGTTGGCCCCCGCCAACGCGGTAACCGCCAGCCAGCCACCCGCCGTCGAGCGGTCCGTAACTCAAAACCCCGACGCCGTACTGCTGGGTGATGGGGAAAACGTCGCGTTCGTTGGCGCGCACCAACAGCGAATAGGGAACCTGGTCCACAACGGGCGGGGTCAGGTGGTTGGTGTTCGCGATCCACTGGGCCTCAACAAGCTGGGCGGGGCTGAACACGGACGTGCCGTAGTAGAGGATCTTGCCCTGCCGAATGAGGTCGTTGAGGGCAGTGATGGTTTCCAACAAATCAGTGTTGTAGTCCGGGCGGTGCGCTTGGTAGAGGTCAATCCTGTCCGTATTCAGCCGCCGCAAGCTGTCCTCCACAGCCCGGACGATCCACCGGCGCGAGTTTCCCGCGTGCGCCGGGTTGGAACCCATCTGGCCATGGAACTTGGTGGCCAGGAAGACGTCGTCGCGACGACTGTGGATGGCTTGGCCAACCACGGTCTCGGCCTCGCCCTGCGAGTAGATATCCGCGGTATCAACGCTGGTGATCCCGGCATCGAGGGCTGCCTTGATGATGCGAATGCTTTCGGCGGGACCCGTGGGTGCGGCGCCTGTGCCGAAATTCAGGGTGCCCAATGTGAGGGGGCTGATCAGGGCGCCAGTGCGTCCAAGCGTTCGTAGCTCGTTGAGGCTCATGTCGGCTTCCTGTGGTGGGACTGTGCTGGTGGGACTGTGCTGGTGGGACTGCGCTGGTGTCCAAGCCTGCATCTGCGGCCATGGACTGGATGTTCAATCGAGGCTACACACGGCCGCCGGAGGCATAAACGCAAATGGTAGAAGTTCTTCGTTTTTCGTCTTGCGAGGTAATGGAAGAGGCCTTACTTCGCGACATTTCTTGACATGCGGCAACACAAATGTCTTTCGAATCAACAAATATTGCCGTTCCCGGAAGCAGGTGAATTATGGGAAAGGAACTCAGGCTACGCACGATTAGGGGACAGCGGAATGACACAGACCACAGTGGAAGAAACGGCGGCCATCAAGGCAGCATTTGCCCAGTTTCCGTCTGGAGTTGCGGCGTTCAGCGCGATGGTGGATTTCACGCCGGAAGCTCTGGTTGCATCGTCCTTCACGGTGGGGGTTTCACTGGAGCCGCCGTTGGTGATGTTCGCCGTGCAGAACTCTTCCACCACTTGGCCGAAGCTCCGCCAGGCGCAGCGGCTTGGCGTTTCGGTGCTCGCCGAGGGCCAGGAAGCGGCGGCGCTCCAGCTGGCGTCCAAAACGCGCGACCGTTTTGCCGGGCTGGACACCAGTGTGAGCGACTCAGGTGCAGTGCTGATCGACGGTGCGGTGCTGGGTTTCGAATGCGAAATTGTGTCCGAGACGCCGGCCGGTGATCATGCGATCGTTGTGCTGGAGGTCAAGGCCACCACCATCAATCTCGAATCCAAACCATTGATCTACCACGGTGCTGCGTTTAGGCAGTTGGCAGCCTAGGCATCTAGGAGTTGCGGCTGGCGCCGCTAAGCGAACCTTTGCGAATCGGGCTCGGAGTCTTTCCATTCTTGGAAGTGTCCGGGCCTGGTTTCTTTGCCCCATTGCCCGGGGCCGGGCTCTTGGTTGCGCCGGACTGCGTGGGTCCACTGTCCGGCCTCTTAGGCGGGAAATCCGGACGCTTGGGAGCCGGAGTTTTGCCGTTGGACGACGGCGTCGGCTCGTCAAGGTCGCGGACGGTGACCCTGATGGCCGGTGGCTGTTGCGCTTTGGCGCGTGCGGCAGCCCGTTCGTCTGCTTCTGCAACGGCGTCCGCCCAGTCCTTCGCGAGCACAGGCGGTTCCTTGGCGGCCGCAACAACGATCGGATGGTGGGCGGTCTGATGTTCCACCACTGATTTGACCTCCGCCGGTTTCGGCAGATTGCGGGGGTCGACTTTAGCCTTCCACGCGCCTTCCTTGAGGGCGGACGTGGCACCCGAGAGCCGCCGTCGGACATCTGCCAAGAGGTCGCGTTTCGGCGCGGCGGGCGCGGCAGCAGCAACTTGCGGGTTAACGGCAGCAGGTTCCGGTGCGGCAGGAGCAGCGGTCACGAAAGCAGGCTCCGGCGCCGCAGAAGGCACGGAATCGTCCTCGGCAGCCACGGGATCAGTCACATGTGCCGGGTGCTGAGGGAGGTGAACGATGGGCGTGGTGTCCTTCTTGGGGAAAATCCCAATCATCGCCAGGAGAATGATCGACAGTAGCCGCCCAACTCCGGCAATCACCAAAGTGATGATGATGATCAACCCGAGACCCAGGAACATGAGGACCGCGAGTCCGAGTGTGCCCAAATACGTCAGGTTGATGGCGAGTGTTGTCGGATCCTCCACGTTAGCCTCCCCTGGCCGTCGTTTTGTGATGCGCCCAATGCCCACCCAGCTTGCATATATAGCCTAAGGTCCAGCACCGACGGAATCACGCCCCGCCCCACCCTCTGGCGGGGTTGTTTCAAAGCTGTTATGTGGCGTGGGAAAATATGTTGCCCAGCTCTCATTTCCAGCCTCAGATTGGGACCTCGTGACCCCTGACTTAGCCCGACTCCGCAACGGCGCTTGCCCCTGCCTCTCCGGCGAACAGTACGACGATTGCTGCGGACGCTACCACCGCGGCGACGCTGACGCCCCGACGTCCGAGCAGCTCATGCGCTCCCGGTATTCGGCTTTCGTGGTGCTGGACCCGGGCTACCTCCTGCGCACCTGGCACGCCTCCACCCGTCCAGCGTCCATGGATCTCGATTCGGACATGGAGTGGCGCCGGCTGGACATCATCTCCACATCCGACGGTGGTCCTCTGGACACGACGGGAACAGTGGAGTTCGCTGCGCACTACAGGCTCGACGGCGAACGCGGCGTTCAGCGCGAAATCAGCCGTTTCGTGCGGGAGGACAAGCGTTGGTTCTATGTGGACGGGGACGTGCGCTAGTGGCGTTCCTTCCCAGTTGCCTCCATATTGCCGGGCGCCGATCACGGTAGTTCCGCGGCCTGACCTGCCAAAGTCATGGTGTTCCCCGCACTAACTGGGAAGGAACACAGCGGGAAGGCGTTACCTGTAGTTGCGGTGCAGGTTCTCCTTGGTTGAAGCGCCCGGCGAGGCATCGCCGATCCATGGGCCGGTTCCTTCGGACTGGTCCAGGACACCGGCTTCCAACCAGGCGTAATCGCCGGCGAGGACCTTACGCGAAAGGTCGTGGTCGCCGTCGTCAGTATTCCTCCACAGCTGATCGAAGTATTCGTCCACGCGCACCCGCGCCTGTTCGCAGAACGCCTCAGCCAGCTCGTACGCTGTGGCGCCTTGTTCGGGGTGGGTCCGGAGCAGCATCTCCGCCCGCGCACAGCTGGCTGCCATGGCGAACAGTTCAGCGCCGATGTCCACGATCCTGCCCAGGAACGCCTGCTTGTGCTCAAGTTTGGCCTGCCACCTGCCCATGCCGTAGAAGGTTTGCCGGGCAAGTCGCCGCGACGACCTCTCCACAAACCGAAGCTGCTTGCCTAAGCGCCCGAACTCCGCATAGGACCTGGGATCCATGCCAGCGCCAGCTACGAGTTTGGGGAGCCAGCGAGCGTAGAAGCCCGAGGCCCCGACGGCGGCCCTCGCCTTGTCCTGCAGGCTCGCATCCGCTGAGGCGAGGTCTCCCGCGGCGGCAAGGTGTGCGTCCACGGCCTCGCGAGCGATGAGGAGTTTCATGATCTCGCTGGAGCCCTCGAAGATCCGGTTAATGCGAAGGTCCCGGAGAAGTTGCTCAGCCGGGACTGCGCGTTCGCCCCGGGCTTCCAGTGAGTCGGCCGTTTCGAAGCCCCGGCCGCCGCGGATCTGCACCAGTTCGTCTGCGATCCGACAGCTCAGTTCCGTAGACCACAGTTTGGCCAGGGCGGCCTCGATCCGGATGTCTTTCAACCCGGCGTCGGCCATCTCGGCGGACAGTTCAAACACGGCCTCCAACGCGAAAGTGGTTGCGGCGATGAACGCGATCTTCTTGCCCACGGCCTCGTGTTTGCCCACGGGACGGCCCCACTGCGTCCTGGCGTTGGACCATTCGCGGGAAATTTTCAGGCTCCACTTCCCGGCGGCAACGCAGAGGCCGGGTATGGAAAGCCGTCCAGTGTTCAACGTGGTGAGGGCAATCTTGAGGCCTTGGCCTTCGCGGCCCAGCCGGTTGGCGGCGGGAACCCGGACCTGGTGGAAGCGGGTCACGCCGTTCTCGATCCCGCGCAGGCCCATGAATGCGTTGCGGTTTTCCACAGTGATGCCGGGGGAGTCCATCTCCACAACGAACGCGGAGATGCCGCCCTTGTGCTCGGTGCCGTCGGCGTCGCTGTGTGAAGGTACCCTGGCCATCACCACCACGAGTTCGGCGATCACGCCGTTGGTGGTCCACAGTTTCACGCCGTCCAAAAGGTAAGAGGCGCCGTCGTCGGACAGTACGGCAGTGGCGCCCATGCGCGCGGGGTCACTGCCGACGTCGGGCTCTGTCAGGAGGAAGGCTGTAATGGCGCCGGCTGCGCAACGCGGCAGGTATTCCTGCTTCTGCTCTGATGTGCCGAATTCCTTCACGGGCTCCGGAACCCCGATGGATTGGTGGGCGGAAATCAGGGCGCCCAGGCTCGGATGAACCGACCCAAGAAGTGCAAGTGCGCGGCCGTAATAGACCAAGGACAAGCCCAATCCGCCATATTCCCGCGGTATTTTCATGCCGAAAACACCCAGGTCCGCGAGCCCTTTCAGGTATTCGTCCGGAATTTTGGCGTCGCGCTCGATCACGCGGCCGGACATGGTTTTGGCGAAGGCGAGGAGTTCGGCCATGAACTCCTCGCCCCGCTGAACATCGTCTGTTTTGGCTTGCGGCCAAGGGTGGATCAAACTGAGGTCGAAGCTACCCAGATAGAGGCCCTTGGCGAAGCTGGGCCGGTTCCATTCTGTTTCGCGCGCGGCTTCGGCGACGGCGCGCGCTTCCTCTGCGGTGGCGTTGACGCTTGCGGCGGCGAGACTGTTGTCAGTGGCGGACGTCATGGGATAACTCCTCTAGCCGGTGTTGCCGGATGGAGCCAGGGTCCGCCTTAGGTGCGAACCTTCAGCTGTCCCTCAATGCTACCCGCGAGTAGCTACCCGTGCTAGGGGAAACCTGCGGCTGGAATTCCGCCGGAATTTCCACCTGTCCGGCGTGGTGAACCACTCGGTCCCACGCAAAGTTAATGCCGTGGATCAGGCCACCCAGCACCGCCTTAACGGAATACCAGGCAATGCCCATTGCTCCGATGAGAATAATTGTTGCCATTGCTGCGGCGGCGATAAAAGCCACCAGAATTGCAGCGAAGACCAGCGTTCCAATGAATACGTAAGTGGCTGTTTCAAGCGCAGTGAAGTCGAAATCCATGGTTCCCCCCGGGGCGACGGTGCGTGGGTTGACGCGGCGTGGCTGCGTCGATGATCTGACACTAGGGGCGGGGGTACATTCCGGCTAGTGCAGAAGCGCGCCGTGGCAGCGTTGATATGGGATCGAAACCATACCGCACGGTAGGTTACGGAATGGTTGCGGCGGGCAAGCTTCCGGCGGGCACGACGACGGCTCGTGAGGCGCGCTCGACGGCACCTTCGCCCTGCCGGTGGTCCGCGCGACGCTCTGCGTTAACCTTGTACGGGGCAGTTTTCGCTGCCAGCCAGGTTTCGCAGCAGCTGAAGGAGAGTAGTTGTCCCGTTCAGCCATGTCCTCGGCCGATGCCATTAGCGCGCGGCTCCGTGACCTCGAACAGTTGACCAGGGGCCCCGCGTGGGCCCTGACACGGTCGGCGCCGTGGGTGATCGCGGTGCTACAAGCATCCTTCACCCGCACCCGGCCGCAGCTTCCTCTGGAAGAGTTCCATGCCGACGTCGACGCTTTCCTGGAGCAGCTCCGCAGGCAGGACCCGGCGCTGGGCGGCCAGCAGAACGGCAAGCTCTTTGGCGACGAATGGACCCGGAAACAGTTCCTGACCCGGCGCAACCAATCAGGTCAGATCGTTTACGAAGTCACCGAACCCGCGGCTCGTGTGCTTGCGTTCCTGGACAGCCTCTCCAGCGAGCGTTCCACTCTGAACGGTTCCCGGCTGGGCACGCTGCTGGGCGACGTGGAGAAGCTCGCCAACGAGACCAACCCTGACCAGAGCGCACGACTGGAAGCCCTCGAAGAGGAAATCCAGGAGCGCCAGCAACTGGTGGAAGACATCAGTTCCGGCGAGTTCGACGGGCTCCTGGATGATGAGGAAGCCGTTGAAGCGGCCGGCAACATCCTTGACCTCGCGGCCAGCCTGCCTGCCGACTACAAGAAAATGCGTGACCGCATCGAAGAACTGGTGGGCGAGCTCCGCAACCAGATCATCGAAGAATCCCTGAGCAAGGGCGCCACCATGGCCCAGGTTCTGGAAGCCGACAAGCGCCTGCGGCAGAGCCCGGAAGGCCGTACCTTCCGCTCATTCACCGCTTTCCTGGAGGATCCGCAGCAGCAGTTGCGGTTCCGCTCGGCGATCGGCGAGGTACTGAGCCGGCAATTCGCGGACGACCTCAGCCACGAGGACCGCGAAACGCTGAAAAACCTGGTAGCCGAACTGCGCACCCAGCACAGCCAGATCCAGCGCATCTACGGCAAGCTTTCCGAAAGCCTGAACACTTACATCCAGAGCGACGACGTCCGGCAATCAGTCAGCCTGCGCAAGGTGCTGGCCGAAGCCGAACAAGCCATCCGATCCATGCCCTACGAACGTGACCGCCCCAGCCTGGTCCGCGGGCCCGTGCTGTTCAACGCCGGGTTCGAGTCGTTGGCCATGGTCAAACTTTTCGACCCCGACGAATTTGCCACACCCCCGCGCCTGGCCGATCCCATCGCCTTCAGCGACTCGGACCGGGTGCGGTCAGCGCGCACCGGAAAAGCAAAACCCGCGGTGGTTCGGGCAGCCATGGCCGGTGCAGCCACGCTGGGCGACGCCTGGGAAAACCTGCCCGCCGAAGAACGGCACATCAACACTGTGCGAACCCTGCTGTCCATGGCGCTGCAAACGGGCGCCGCCTTCGACAGGGCCGCATGGGAACACATCGACTTCGAACAAATCGACGGCAGCATCCGCACGGCGTACTTGCCTGTCGTCTCGCTGAATGAGGATTCTGATGACTGAGGAAATCACGACGACGGACGTCACCGAAGCGGACCAAGTCACCGAAGCGGTGGCTGAAGTCGGTGTCGAGGCTGAGCCGGCTCCCGAGGTCAGCCACGCGGATCCGTTCCGCATTACTCCGCGGGACACCTTCGTGGACGGCGCCGCGCTCTTCCCCGGCGACACTGGTGTGCTGCCCATGAAGGTGCGGCATGCACTGGTGAAACTGCTGAAGGGGCCCTACATCGACGGTGGCCGCGACGAGAAACTGTGGACCACGCTGCTGGACAACCAACTGATCCTCCGCAGCCGCCTCTCCGAGCTGTTCCTCACCCTCCAGCTCGATCACGACCGCAAAATCGCGGTCCTTCGCCCCGTGGACCCGGAAGTCATCGGCGCCAGCTCCCGCTCCAGCATCCTCAGGCAGCAGCGCGCCCTGAGCCGCGTGGAAACCATTGTGTTGCTGCGACTACGCCTCCTGCTGGACCGCCACGTCACAGCCCAAACAGACCCGACCATCACCCGCGAAGAAATCTCCGACCTCGTCGCCAACTACACACCCGCGGGCCAACAAGACGCCCTCCGCGACTCCGACGTGGTCACCCGCACCATCACCAAACTCCTGGCACGCCAACTCATCCTCCCCACCCCGCTGGACGACACGTACACCATCAGCAACGCCCTCCCGCTGGCCCTCCCGTTCGAAAACATCGGCGACATCCCGGCCCAAATAGAGGCCCTGATAGCAGTAGCAGCCGACGAATCCGGAACAGAACCGTTGCTGGATCTCGACTCCTCCGACTCCAACCAACCCAACCCCTCAGGTGATGACGTGGACGACGACCCTGAAGGTGACGACCGCGCTGACGTAAGCACCGCCGCGGACGCAACCACGACTGACGGGACACAGAAGTGACCATCGCAAGCATGCTCCCGCTCGGCGAGCTCACCAACCCCGGCCAGATGCGCCTCGCGTTGGTGCAGGTGGTCAACTGGGGCACGTTCCATGGAGCCCACACCATGCACGTGGACCGCAAGGGAACCCTCCTGACCGGTAACTCGGGCGTGGGTAAGTCGACTCTCTTTGATGCGATGCTCCGCGTTTTTGATGCTCGCCCGCGCTCCAACGAGGCCGCTGCCCAGCGTTCCGGCGGTGCTGTGGAGGACAAGAGGACCACGTTCACGTACATGCGCGGCAAGGTTGGTGATAAGGCGGTCGGAGACAGCTCGGCGAGTGCCTTCCAGCGTCCGGGCGCCACGTGGTCCGCCGTCGCGTTGACGTTTGATAATGCGGCCGGCACGAAGGTGACGGTGTCGGCGCTGTTCGACTTGCCGAAGAATGGCACGGAGTCGAGTGTCGGGCGTTTTTATGTGATCGACAGCAAGCCGTTGGACCTTGAAGCGATCGAGGGGATTGCGCAGAAGCGGTTCACCAAGGGCGCGCTGGAGTCGATCTTCCCGGACGGGCAGGTCTTCGATGTGCACAAGGCGTTCGCGGAGCGCTTCCGTCGCTTGCTCGGGATCAACTCGGACCAGGCACTTCCTTTGCTTCGCGTGATCCAGGCCGGTAAGGGCTTGGGCGGCAGCGTGAATACGTTCTTCCGCGATCAGGTGCTCGACGCTCCGGCCACGTTGGCTGCCGCTGATGATGTGGTGGAAGAGTTCAGCAACCTGATGTCCATCCGGCAGAGATTGGAAGACGTTCGGCAGCAGCGTGACCAGTTGGCTCCGGTTCCCGGGTTGAACAAGGAGTACGCGCAGGCGTTGCTGGACGCGAACCGCCTCCGGGAGCTGGCCGGGGAGGAATTTGAGGCCTACAAGCAGCAGCTTGCGGTCACAGTCCACGCCAAGACGTTGGCCCGTTTCAAGGAGTTGGCCCAGTCCAAGGCCCAGGAATTGGCGGCTGAGCGCACTGTGCGGGACGCCTTGTCCAAAGACCTCCGTGACCTTGAACTGGATTACAACAACCGCGGCGGCAACGCGATTTCGGCGATTGAGCAGTCGTTGGAGAACGCCAAGGTTGGCCTGAAGCTGCGCCAGCAGGTTGAGGATTCGGCCAAGAAGGCGTTGGCCGACGCCGGACTTAACCTTGAATGGTCGGCCGAGGGCTGGGATCAGGCGCATGAGCAGGCAGCTGCCCGCTCGGCCGAGTTGAAGGACGATTCGGAAGCGCTCAAGGAGCTTCGTTTCGAGGCGTTCGACGGCCATGCCACGAAGAAACGAGAGCTTGCGGCGGCTCAGCAGGAGCTGTTGTCGTTGCGATCGCGCAAGTCCCTGCTGCCGCCGTCGAGTATTGAAAACCGCGCCGCCATCGCAGCCGCAACAGGCGTCCCGGAAGAGCGGATGCCGTTTGGCGGTGAGCTGATCGACCTCGCCGAAGGGCAGGATCAGTGGCGTCCCGCTGCCGAACGGGCGTTGCGCAACCTCGCTACCACTTTGCTGGTTCCCGGCGAGCACTTCGCGGCGGTCACCCGTTACTTGAACGACAACACCGTCCGGGGCGCGCTGCGCGCTGTTGATGTTTCCAAGCCACTCGCCGGCGGTGCGCTGGCTGTGGAGGACGTGTCCGACGGCGATCTCTTGACTAAGTTGAGCATCCTTACCTCGGGTGCCAATGCCGACGCCGGTGAGTGGATCCGCGAGCGGATCGCCTTGGACTTCGCCTACCCGTGTGTCGAGGATCCGGATGAGCTTGCCTCGATGGACAAGGGCCTGAGCCTGGGTGGCGTGGTCAAACGCAACAGGCACACTGTGGAGAAGGACGACCGGTTCACGAGCCGGCAGGATTACGTCCTCGGTTTCGACAACGCCTCCAAGCTTGAACTGGTCGCCGCGCGAGTGGGGGAGCTGGAAAACGAGCTCGTCAAGGCCGCGGAACTTGCACAAAGCCGCGAGGATTCGCACCAAGGCATGGCCCGGCAGCTCGAAGCTCTGCGTCGCGTCGCTGAAGACGAACGGCCCTGGGAACAAGTGTCCGCAGCCGTGGCCGCGGACGAACTTGCTCGAATCGAACAACGCCTGACAGATGCTTTGGCCGCGCAGGCGGACCTTGAGCCGTTGCGTGCCAACATCGAAGCCGTGCGCGAAAAGCACCAGTCCTCCACAGGCGCCGCCGCTGTGCTCCAGAGCGAGTACAAAGCGCTGGACCACAAGATGACAACCGCTGACGGCCTGCTCGATGCGGCGAGGCTGAAGCTTGAGCAGACACCGCCGTCGGCTTCCACCGTCACCGCGCTGGAACCGTACTTCGTCGGTGCCGCTGAGGTTTCCGAGCTGTACGAACTCGACAACTTGGCCAACAGTGTCCGCAACAAGCTGCTCGACGAGCTGCACGCCGCGGAATCGCGCGGCCAGGCCACAGCCGAACGATTGACCCGTATGTTCGAAGCATTCGTTCGCGACTGGGGAAGCGCCATCAGCGCGGACCACGGAACGTCGATCGGCGCGGCCGGGGACTTCGAATCCCGCTACCACGCGATCGTGAGTGACGGCCTACCCGCCCAAGAGGCCGAGTTCCGGTTGTTCTTCAACCAGCGCACGCACGAGTCGTTCAGCACGCTCCTGCATTTGCTGGATGAGGAGCGCCGCAGCATCACCAGCCGCATCCTGCCGCTCAACGGCATCCTGTCCCAGGTGAACTTCCATGAGGGCAGCTTCCTGGAACTGGACATCAAGCAGACGCTCCCGGCCACGGCCAAGCAGTTCAAGGATGCGATCCAAAACGCCCTGAAGGCGAAGCACACCAGGCCCTCGCGTGCCGCCGCCGCTGGTTCAACGGCAGAAATCGACGACGACGCCGAGCTCACTGCACGCTATAAATCGTTGGAGACCCTGGTGAAGCGGCTCGGATCCCAGACGCCGGAGGATCGGCGCTGGCGGGCTGAGGTGCTGGACGTCCGCGGGCACCTGTTCATTCAGTGCAAGGAACACCGCGAGGTAGCCCCGAAATCGGGCAAAGCCGGTGGCTCCGGCAAAGCAGGCAAGAAGAAGACCGATGTCTTCATGCACGCCGATACCGGGTCCATGTCCGGCGGTGAGCGCCAGCGTTTCACGGCGTTCATCATGGCCGCTGCGCTGAGCTACCAGTTGGGCATCGCCGAGCAAGGATTCACCACTTACGGCACGGTGATGATGGACGAGGCGTTCGTGCTGGCTTCCGAAGAATTCGCCGGCGCCGGCATCAAAGCACTTCACGAGTTCGGGTTCCAGTTGCTGCTGGCCGCTCCGGAGAACGTCATTGACCTGTCGAGGCACCTTGGCTCCGTCACTGAAATCCTCCGGGACAAGCGCACCAACCGCTCGGGAGTGCTCACGGCTCCAGTCATTGCCGGGCCAGGCGAGCCCGGGGCGTGGCGGTCGGAGGCAAACCCCGTGGACATCGTCCTGCGGTAGGGTCCGTGGCACCCAACTGACTGGCAGTAGTGGTTGTTCTGAGCCCTCATAACAACCACTACTGCCAGCTACATTGGCCTACTTGGCGCGGACGCGGTCCAGGAACTGTTCGGTCCTGGACTCCAGTCCTGCGATGTGTCGAACGACGACGGCGGCCGGGTCCGGGTTGATCTCGTTGACGGGTGGTTCCTTGCGCACGTTGGCGCTGCAGCCGAACTCGGCGCAGATCAGTGTCCCCACTGTGTTCCCGTCCTTGCCGGATTGTCCGGCCTTCTTGGCGACCCACAGGTAAACGTCGTCCTTGGAGAACACGTCGCGGCACAGTTCGCAGAGGACTACGCGCCTCTTCCCGGACCCGCCTTCAGGAGCACGGAGCATGATCCCGGTGAGCTTGCCCCGGTGCGTATACACGATGTAGCCGCGCTGGGGCATTTTCTCGTCGCGCCAACCGAGGAACTCCAAGTTGTCCCAGTCCAGGGAGTCGAAGTCGCGGGGGAGGTTCAGCTTGGAGGCCTCGGAACGACTGGCGTTAATGAAGGACGAACGGATCTGTTGGGCAGTGATTTTCTGCATGGCAAAGCTTCTTTCGGAAATGGTCGACGTCCGCAGGCTGATGATGGGCGTGCGGGAAATGGCTGAAGGCGTCGGTCATCCGAGGAAGGAAAGCGGCACAGCTTTGAGGCCCTCAATAAGGGGCGGGTGCCTGGAAACCTAAAAAGATGCCGACGCGCGGGGGAGTGCCAAGCAGGCCAAAACGGCCACCTCGCCAACCATGGCTGCGGCAACTGGAACAGTGCGCACGCTCATCCCCTCGTCATTATCCAAAGAAGCGGTAGTCCGCTGCCGCCAATACTTTCAAAACTTTCGGGCAGATGTCCACTGAGAGAGGGTCCGGCTGAAGGGCGTGGGATGTGAGAGAGGGTCCGGCTGAAGGGCGTGGGATGTGAGAGAGGGTCCGGCTGAAGGGCGTGGGATGTGAGCGAGGGTGTGACCTGCGTCATGCTGGACGGTTATCCGCCCCAGTGGGAGGATTACGTGACGCAAACGTTTCTTAATTATCGGCAGGCTAGGCTAGCCTTACTTAGGTTCGCATCACTTACTTAAGGAGTCCCGTGGCTTCCCTTCTCCCACGCCGCGCCCTGCTGAAAACAGCAGGAACCGCGACGGCCGCCCTGGCCGCCGTCGCTCTTTCCCTCACTGGCTGCTCCACCGGCCCCTCCACCTCGGCTCCAGCCTCTTCCGAGGCAGCATCCGCGGCTTTCCCCGTGACCATCAAGAATGTTTTTGGTGAGACCACCATCAAGGAACAGCCCAAGCGCGTAGTTACCGTCTCGTGGGTCAATGATGACGTCGCGATCGCCTTGGGCGTTGTCCCCGTTGGTGTTCCGAAGAACGAGTGGGGCAACAACGACAAGGGCTCAACACCTTGGAAGGACGCAGCACTGGAGAAGCTCGGCGCCGGTTTTGGCACCGACAAGGCTCCGGTCCAGTTCTCCGAGGCTGACGGCATCAACTTCACCGAGATCGCAAAGCTCAGCCCGGACGTTATCCTGGCCGCATACTCGGGCCTGGAAGAGGCTGATTACAAGAAGCTCAGCGAAATCGCCCCCGTTGTGGCACAGCCGGAGCTCGCTTTTGGTACGCCGTGGCAGGAAAGCACCACCATTATTGGCAAGGCCCTCGGCAAGGAAGCCGAGGCCAAGAAGCTGATCGAGGACACCGAGGCCACCATCCAGGACAAGGTCTCCAAGTACCCGCAGATCAAGGACAAGACCTTCATCTACGGCAACCTCGATCCAGTGACGCCTGCCTCCACCGGCTTCTACACGGCCATCGACAACCGCCCGCGCTTCCTCTCCGAAATCGGCATGAAGCTCGCTCCCGTGGTTACGCAGAACATCAAGACGTCCACGGACTTCTTCATCCCGTGGTCCGCCGAGAAGGCCAACGAGCTCGATTCCGATGTCTTCATCACCTGGGTCGCGGACACTGCCACCGCCGACACCATCAAGGCTGACCCGCTCTTCAGCCAGATTCCTGCCGTCAAGAAGGGCTCCTTCATCGCTGACACGAACTCGAGCCTTACCTTGTCGCTCTCCGCTTCATCGCCGCTGAGCCTGCCGTGGGCATTGGACACGTTCCTGCCGCAGCTGGGCGCAGCAGCAGACGCAGCCGGCAAGTAACTGCAATGAAACTGAGTACGACGACGGCAGTCCAGGGGCGGGGCAACGGCACTTCGGTGTCGGCTGGCCCGGGAGGCATCACCCCTGGCGTCATGGGAACCGGAAGGGGAACCGGTTCCCGAGGCACGGCAGGCAAGCGCACCGCTTGGCTGCTGGCCGCCGTCGTCGTACTCGCAGCAGTTTGCGTCGCATCCTTGGCGGTCGGCGCACGGGGGCTGCCCCTTAGTGCCGTTTGGGAAGCACTCACCAACTTCAATCCGGCAGATGGTAACCACGCGGTGGTCATCGCCCGGATTCCCCGCACCGTGCTGGGTCTGCTCGCCGGCGCCGCACTAGGCTTGGCGGGCGCAGCAATGCAGGGCGTGGCCCGTAACCCACTGGCCGATCCCGGCATCCTGGGACTCAATGCCGGTGCTGCCCTTGCTGTCGTCGTGGGGATCTACGTTTTCGGCATCGGCTCGCTGTCCGGCTACATCTGGTTCGCTTTCATCGGCGCCGCAGCGGCCGCCGTCGTGGTTTATGCCATCGCATCCAGGGGACGCGACGGTGCGACGCCGGTCAAGCTCGCCTTGGCGGGTGCGGCCCTGAGCGCCGGCCTGTTCTCCCTGATGAACGTCATCCTGGTCTCCAGCCAGGACACCTTTGACCGTTTCCGGTTCTGGCAGGTGGGCACCGTTGGCGGACGTGACTGGTCCGTCCTCCTACCCGCGCTGCCGTTCCTCGCAGTCGGGGCCGTGATTGTCCTGGCCGGCGGTCGCATTTTGAACAGCCTGGCCCTGGGCGACGACATTGCCCGCGGCCTCGGCCAAAACGTCACCCTGGCCCGCAGCATCACCGGGCTGGGAATCGTGCTGCTCTGTGGATCCGCCACTGCCGTGGCCGGACCCATCGCCTTCCTCGGCTTGGTCATTCCCCACGCTGTCCGCTCGCTGACCGGGCCGGACTACCGCTGGATCCTGCCGTTCTCCGCCGTTGCGGCCCCCATCCTGCTGATTACCGCCGACATCATCGGCCGCGTGATCCTTCTCCCGGGCGAAGTCCCTGCAGGCATCATGACCGCGATCATTGGGGCCCCGGTCTTCGTCTGGCTCATCCGCCGCGGAAAGGGGGCTGGACTGTGACGACTGTTCACAAACTCCCCACCGAGTTGGCACTTAATGCCAATGATGCGGGCAAACATGGTCATCTATTGTCACTTCGGCGCGTGCTGAGCCCAACGTTTTTCCTCGGGCTCGCCGTCATCGTCATGTTCGCGGTCTACGTGCTCCTGGGCAGCTACACCGTGACCATCCCGGACTTCTTCACCATCGTCATCAACCACCTGACCGGCGGCGAGAAAATCCCCGGCGCCAGCTTCATCGTGATGGAACACAAGCTGCCCCGGGCAGTCGTTGGAACCATGATCGGCATCGCCTTCGGCCTGGCCGGCGCCCTGTTCCAGACCATGCTGCGCAACCCGCTGGCCAGCCCGGACATCATCGGCATCAGCTACGGCGCCAGCGCGGCGGCCGTAACGGCAATCGTGATCTTCGGTGCCTCCGGAGCGGTAGTTTCCTGGGCCGCCCTTGGCGGAGCGCTCGGCGTCGCGGCCATCATCTACGCGATCTCCCGCAGCGGCTCGGGCGCGGGCGGAGGCAGCCGGGGCAACGCCGCAGGCAACCGCCTGATCCTTGCAGGCGTTGGCATCGCTGCTGCACTGCACGCAGTGGTCAACTTCCTTATGACTCGTGCGGACATCCGCACCGCAGCCGACGCCCTCATCTGGCTCAACGGCTCCCTGAACTCCTCCAACTGGGAGCGCGCAGGCGTCCTCGGAGTCTCCTTGCTGGTCCTGCTCCCCGCCGTCATTGCCCTCGCCGGCCCGCTGCGCATCCTCGAACTCGGAGACGACGCAGCCGCGGGCCTTGGCATCAAGGTCAACGCCGCCCGGCTGGGACTGGTGCTGACCGCCGTCGGGCTTGCCGCCGTCGCAACTGCTGCCGCCGGTCCGGTGGCGTTCGTTGCTTTCCTCGCCGGCCCGATTGCCCGCCGCATCGTCCGCAAACCCAGCCTCCCGGCGTCGGCCCTCACCGGTGCGCTGATCGTGCTGATGGCCGACTTCTTCGCCTCCAACATCGCCCCCGTCATCCTCGACGGAACCGTCCTCCCGGTCGGCGTCATCACCGGCGCCCTCGGTGCACCCTTCCTGCTGTGGCTGCTGGTCACGTCGAACCGAAAGGAAGCCTGACATGGCCATCCTTAATGCCCAGGACCTGACGCTCCAATTCGAGGCACGCAAGGTTGTGGAGGGACTCTCCACCGAAATCCCCGAAGGCAAAGTGACCATGATCGTGGGCGCCAACGCCTGCGGCAAGTCCACCCTGCTGCGCGGTCTTTCGCGGCTGCTCAAGCCCGCCCGCGGCACGGTGACCTTGGACGGCAAAGACATCCACACCCGGCCCGCCCGCGAACTCGCCCGGACACTCGGCCTCCTGCCGCAGCACCCCACCGCTCCTGACGGCATCACCGTCCGGGACCTCGTAGGCCGCGGCCGCTACCCCCACCAAGGCTTCTTCCGCAGCTGGAGCGCAGCCGACGACGCCGCAGTGCAGCGCGCGCTCGACGCCACCGCCACGCTTGAACTCGCTGAGCGGAGCATCGACGAACTGTCAGGCGGGCAACGCCAACGGGTCTGGATCGCCATGGCTCTGGCACAGGAAACCGACGTCCTTCTCTTGGACGAACCCACCACATACCTTGACCTGGCACATCAGGTGGAAGTCCTGGACCTGATCACGGACCTCAACCGAAGCCGCGGCACCACGGTGGCGATCGTGCTCCACGACCTCAACCTCGCCGCACGCTACGCAGACCATGTCATCGCCATGAAAGGCGGGTGCATCGTGGCCGAAGGTCCGGCGCCGGTGGTGGTCACAGAGGAACTGGTCTTCAACGTTTTCGGCCTGGAATCCCGAGTGGTTCCGGATCCCATCTCAGGCACACCGCTCATCGTCCCCATCGGACGCCACCACGCACGCCCCGCTTCAACCAACGAACTGGAGATCGCCTCATGAGTGCACAACCAACACAGGCCAAAGCAAGTGCCGCCGTGGAGCCCATGACCCTCGCCTTCGACGTCACAGTGACGGCCGTGCAGGAGCTCAGCCCCAACTTCCGCCGGATCACGTTTGGTGGCTACTCACTGCGAGACTTCGGCGTTGCAGGGGACACTTTGGACCTCCGCGTGAAGCTGATGATCCCGTCCTTCGACGCCTCCGGCCAGCAGATCCCGCTGCCTCCGTTCAAGATGGAAGAAGCCGGTTGGTACCAGGAATGGTTGGCCATGGACCCGTCCGTCCGTGGTGACATGCGCACCTACACCGTGCGCTCTGAGCGTCTCGACGCCGTCTACCCCGAGATCGACATCGACTTCGTCATGCACTTCGACGACGCCGGCCACGGTGGACCCGCCGCCAACTGGGCCAAAGCAGCCAAGCCCGGCGACGCCCTGACCATCATCGGCCCCAACAACCGCGCAGCCCAGTGCACCACGGCCGGTGCCTACGGCGGTATCGAATGGCGTCCGGGCCTCGCCCAGCGCATACTCCTGGCCGGCGACGAAACCGCCGTCCCCGCCATCAGCGCCATCCTCGAAAGCCTCCCCGCCGACATGACCGGGCACGCCTTCCTTGAGGTACCAGAAGCCGGCGACTTCCAAGACATCTCCACCGAAGCCGACATCGAAATCACCTGGCTCGCACGCGGAGCTGCCATCGGACGCTCCCGTCCCCACGGCGAACTGCTCAAAGAAGCCGTAACCAAGGCAGTTCCTGTGCCCGGCTGGGTAGGCATCAAGGGCGACGGGACCGCCGCCGGACCCGAACCCGAAGACGTCAACGTGGACCAGGACATCCTCTGGGAAACCCCGCAGCGCATGGACACCGCAGCCATCGAAGCCAGCAAAAACCCCACCCTTCCCGCCGGCGCCCTGCCGTTCTACGCGTGGATCGCCGGAGAAGCGTTCGTGATCAAGGAAATGCGGCGGTACCTGGTGCGGGACGTTGGTATTGACCGCAAGCAGGTTGCGTTCATGGGTTACTGGCGACGAGGCAAAGCGGAGGGCTAAGCCCTTCCCGCTGAGTCGCCGCAGTTTGACGGCCGGGTGGCGCCCATCCTCGGCGTGCTGCTCCTTCGTCGCTTTGACGCACGCTGCCGGATGCCCGCCACCCGGCCTTCGGACGCTCTCTCACTTCCCTCGGGTTTGGGGCGGACGCTCTCTCACTTCCCTCGGGTTTGGGGCGGACGCTCTCTCACTTCCCGTTTTGCTTGTTCACTTTGGGTTGGCTCCGGTGTAACCGGGGGCGGGTAGCGTCGTTGGGGTGCGGGAGGAATTCGGGGGCGGGAGTAAAGCACGACGGCGGTATGTCGCCATCGGTGATTCCTTCACCGAAGGCGTGGGGGACCCGAGCAAGGTCCTGCCGAACGGGGTCCGCGGATGGGCCGACCGGGTTGCCGAAAAGTTGGCCAAGGCCCAGCCGGGCTGGGAGTACGCCAACCTGGCAGTGCGCAGCAAGAGGCTCCGGCACGTCATCGACGAACAACTCGAGCCCGCCATGGCCATGGAACCAACGCTCATTACGCTCTACGCAGGCGGTAACGACATCCTCGATTTCGGTACCGATATGGATGCTCTCCTCAAAGACTACGAATTGCTCGTCGCGCGCCTGAGCGAAACCGGGGCAACCTTGGTCCTGTTTACCGGGTTCGACGTGAAGGTGTCGGCCGTCTTGGAACCCTTCAAGAAACGCAACACCCTCTACAACCAGAGAGTCCGCGACATCGCCGCCAAATATGGCGCAATCCTGGTGGACTACTGGTGCTTCGATGCCTATAAGGACTCCCGGATGTGGGCACCGGACCGGCTCCACATGTCCAAGGCGGGCCACAAGTACTTGGCCGCCCAGGTGCTGGACCACCTCAACGTCCCGCACAAGATCTCCCCGAAGGAATGGGACCCGCCCACGCGCATGTCCATGCGCGAATGGGAGCGCCGGCAGCGCCGCTGGGTCAACGACTGGGTGGTCCCGCTGTTCGGACGCAAACTTCGCGGTGTCACGCTGGGGGATTCCATCAGCCCGCGCTGGCCGGAACCCGTGAAAGTTCCACGCAAGGGTGGCCTGAAAAAGCTCATGGAGGACCGGGAGACAACGCAGTGAAACACCAGATCCGGTTCGTGGCGCTTGGCGACTCCTTCACTGAGGGCGTCGGCGACAACGATCTCCGGCTCCCCAACAACTGCCGGGGTTGGGCGGACCGGGTGGCCGAAGAACTGGCAAGGGACAACCACACCACCCGATACGCCAACCTGGCCATTCGCGGGCGGCGTCTCCATCGGATCATTGATGAACAAATCGAGCCGGCCCTCGCCATGAATCCCACGCTGGTCAGCTTCTACGCAGGCGGGAACGACCTCCTCATGGCAAAACTCAACATGAACAAGCTCATCAGGGACTACGAGGATGCCGTGCGGCGCCTCAAAGCCAGCGGAGCCACGGTCCTGCTCTTCACCGGTTACAACGTTCCGCTGTCTCCCCTGCTGGAACCACTCAAAGTGCGTACTGCCATCTACAACCGCCAGATTCGGCGTATTGCAGCGACGTATCAGACGCTGCTGGTGGACTATTGGTGCTTTGAGAAGTTCCAGGACCCGCGACTGTGGGCCCCCGATCGCCTGCACATGTCCAGTCCCGGGCACAGCTACATGGCCAAGAAAGTCCTTGAAGTCCTCGGGGCTCCGCACTCGCTCCAATCACCAACGCTCGCCGCGCCCCGTCCGCGGACCCGCGCCGAAAACATCGCCGACGACGTCGCCTGGCTGAGGCGCGACGTCGGGCCTTGGCTGTCGCGTCGGTTCCGCGGCGTCTCGAGCGGCGACCGTCTGGGGGCGCGCTGGCCGGAGCTCATGCCGGTGGTGCTGCCGGAACGGCTGGGAACAAGCCGCGCAATTCAGCTATCGAGCAGGTTTTCGTAACCCTCGGCCACGCTGGTAGCCGTGAATTCAATGATCTCGAACTCCGCCACGCCGTTGCTGTAGAACGGGTCCTTGGCCAGCGAGGCATCCAACGTGGCCCGGTCCACTTTGGACAGCAGCATGCCTCCCGTGGCTGGGACGCGACGTCCGGACGCAAGGAAGATGCCGCCGTCGAACGCGTCCTTAAGCCAGGCCATGTGGCCCGGGCGGTGGAAATCGACAATTTCGTCGGGAACTTTGTAGGTCAATGAGACGACAAACATGCCGCCAGCCTATCGCCTGAGCCGGGGCCGCGACCTAAGGAAGTAGCGAATTCTCATAAGATGGAGGCATGACTCAACCCCGCTGGCTGAATGCCGACGAACGCCGTGCTTGGCTGGCCCTGCTGAGCATCAACACCTTGCTCCCCTCGGCGTTGGACACCCAGCTTCAGTCGGCCGGCAAACTGTCCCTGTTCGACTACAACGTACTCGCTATGCTCTCCGAAACCGAGGGCCGGTACCTCCCCATGAGTGAGCTCGCTGCGCGCACAAGTGCCTCCTTGTCGCGCCTTTCCCACGTGGTCACCAAACTGCAGAAGCGCGGCTGGGTGGAAAGGCAGGCGCACCCCGGCGACGCCCGCGTAACCGTTGCCCACCTGACGGACGCCGGCATGTCCACCATCGTGTCCCTCGCCCCGGGCCACGTGGAATCCGTGCGCACCTTGATGCTCGATTCGCTCAGTCCCGAGGACGTAGCCGACCTTGCGCGCATCGGCGAAAAAATCGTTGCCCGTTTGGACAACAACCACTGGATCCTGCGCGACTCCTAGCCCGCCCGTCGCGGGCTTTGTGGCCTCGAGTGTTGAAGTGGCAGACTGGCGGCATGGATTTTTCTGCCCGCTATGTTGCCCTTGGGGACTCGTTTACTGAGGGTGTCGGAGACGACGATCCCGCCCGCCCCAACGGCGTCCGGGGTTGGGCCGACATCGTCGCGGGGCAACTCGCGCACAGCAACGCGGACTTTGGCTACGCCAACCTGGCCATCCGAGGCCGGAAGCTGCGGCAGATCATGGCTGAGCAGGTTGATGCCGCCGTCGCCATGAATCCAACCCTGGTCACGCTGTACGCGGGGGCGAACGACATCCTGCGGCCCAAGATCGATATTGACTCGCTTTTGGAGGAGTACGACGCCGGCATCGCCAAGTTGAGCGCGTCGGGAGCCACCGTGGTCCTGTTCACCGGCTTTGATGCGAAGGGCTCGAAGGTTTTCAGCGCCATGCGCGGCCGCACGGCGATCTACAACGAACTGGTGCGCGAAATCGCCGAAAACCACGGTGCCCTGCTGGTGGACTATTGGCGGTTCGACGAGTACGACGACTGGCGCCTCTGGGGTGAGGATCGCATGCATATGTCCACAGCGGGCCACGTCAATATGGCGAAGCGCGTCTTGGATGTCCTTGAGCACGAGCATGTCATTGAGATTCCTGAACTGGCGCCGGTCCGTCTGATGAATCGTGTTGAAGCATTGAAAGCCAACGCGCGATGGTTCCGGGAATCCGCGGCACCCTGGGTGGCCCGCCGTGTGCGGGGCGTCTCTTCCGGCGACGGTTTGAGCCCGAAATATCCTGAACTGATCCGCCCCCTTTAAATACGTTCCGCCACACTCATCCGGGCTGTCCTGCTTGTGGGCTTCTTGGGCGTATGATGCCGGATTGGTCTTAATTTGGCCTGGCCCGTAGAATAGTTAGGCGCTAGGTAGTGCGGATCGTGTGCAATTGCTCCGGTTAGTGGTGACTGTTGGTTTTACTGACATCCCGGTGGCCGGTAGTTAGGGGCTCAAGTTGCGTGCATTCCTGTATTCGCCCGGTATCCCAGGATCTGTTCCAGTGATTTTCACTGCCCGGTCCTGAGGCCAACCTTCTTCGCCGCACTTGCTGCGGAAACCATCGAAATGGTTTGGACCCGGATGCGGACGCTGCCTGTCGCACGGCAACGCAGGAACATCTGCACGCCGTTACATTCAATCTTTGGAGGAGAGTCATGGCAGCACACTGCCAAGTGACCGGAGCCGAGCCGGGCTTTGGACACAGCATTTCGCACTCGCACCGTCGCAACAAGCGTCGGTTCGACCCGAACATTCAGAAGAAGCGCTACTGGGTTCCGTCCCTGCGCCGTAACGTCACGCTGACCCTGTCAGCCCGTGGCATCAAGACAATCGACGTACGCGGCATCGACTCAGTCGTCGCCGACATCCTGGCACGAGGAGTAAAGCTCTAATGGCAAAGGACAAGGACGTACGTCCGATCATCAAGCTGAAGTCCACCGCGGGCACCGGTTACACCTACGTAACCCGCAAGAACCGTCGTAACGATCCTGACCGTCTGGTCTTGAAGAAGTACGACCCCAAGATCCGCCAGCACGTCGAATTCCGAGAGGAGCGCTAAACACATGGCAAAGAAGTCCAAGATTGCTCGCAACGAGCAGCGCAAGGTCATTGTTGAGCGTTACGCTGCCAAGCGTCTCGAACTGAAGAAGACCCTGGTTGACCCCAACGCGACTGACGAAGCACGCGAAGCTGCACGCCTCGGCCTGCAGAAGCTGCCCCGCAACGCCTCCCCGATCCGTCTGCGTAACCGCGACCAGATCGACGGCCGTCCCCGCGGCACGCTCCAGAAGTTCGGTATCTCCCGTGTTCGCTTCCGCGACATGGCTCACCGTGGTGAGCTCCCGGGCATCACCAAGTCTTCCTGGTAATCACGAAGCTCTGAAAGGGCCGGCAACCGTTATGGTTGCCGGCCCTTTTTGCGTTTAAGCGTGCTTACTCTTGCCGGCGTTGGGTGGTGTGGCTGGGGGTGGGCTGGTGTGGTTGGCGCGGAGGCGGTGGTTGGTGCGGAGGGTGTGGTTGGTGCGGAGGCGGCGGTCATCCTCGGCGCGCTCGCTCCTTCGTCGCTTGGACGCGCGCTGCCGGATAACCGCCGCCACCTTCCGACGCTCTCTCACATCCCTCGGGTTTGGAGCCGTCGCTCTCTCAGGTCCCTCGGGTTTGGGGGTGTCGCTCTCTCAGGTCCCTCGGGTTTGGGGGTGTCGCTCTCTCAGGTCCCTCGGGTTTGGGCTGGTGTTCGACGGCGGTGGTCGGGTTGGGACGGCGGCCGTGTGGCTGGTGGGTGGTTGGGCTTTGTGACGGGCTTCACTGAGGTTGTTTTTCTCGGGTTTTTACTGGTTTGGGGTCTTGATGAGTGTGTTGGGCCCGTGTTTGCGGGGTTTTGGGGTCGGTTTCGGGTGATTTGTGCCGGGGCCCGTGGGCGTGTAATGTCTTCTGAGTCGCCGCGAGTGAGACAGCCTGGAGCTGAGAGCCGCGGAGGCCAACCCCCTTGATGACAGCCTGAAAAATGGCACGCTTTTGAGCGTGCTTGTGACGGGTGGGGCCGAGGCCTGGATCGGGAATCGCGGAAACGTTGATTTGCAAAGATTTGGTTGATCGGGTAAGTTTGAAAAGTTGCTCCGGAGCGATCCAGCTGAGGCTGGTGGTACTGCTTTGGATTAGCGACCTGTTGTTTGAGAACTCAATAGTGTGCCAAGTTTGTTGATAC
>NZ_JBXALT010000018.1:0-68167 GCF_058799755.1 Arthrobacter sp. GW822-FHT05G07
CGGTTCCAGGCCGCTGAGGAGCACCGAAATTCCGAAGTCGAAGGAATCCGGCTCCTGATTTTGAGTTAGTCCTGTTGCCATTGTGGGGGTGAGATTTTCTGTGCCCGACCTGTCCATGCGTCGTGCCCCTTCCTCAGCCAGTACCGATCCGAGGATAAACCTGTCCAAGGTAGTGATGATGAGTTGGATCTTTGTCCCATCAAAACCTGCCGCGGCGAGGTTTTCAGCCCAATATTGGCGGATCCGGCCAGCTGCTGGGTCAACGAGCGGAGACGCCGCCAACACAGCCACGAGCCTTGAATGACGTGCGCAGGCCCCGTGGTACTGCCGGGCCCCGTGTTCAATCGCACGCCAAGCCGGAAGTGGTGCAGGCAGAAGAAAGTCTTTGAAGATCCGTTCTCTCATCAGCTCGATGATGTGGCGTCGTCCAGTCACATGGTTGTAGAGCGCAGATTGCCGGACCTGTAGATTGTGGGCCACCTTTTGCATGGTGAAGTCTCCCTGCAGGGCCATGATTTCTGAGGCAGCATCAATGATGCCTTCGACGGAAAGCAGCGGCGTGACTGGGCGTCCCACTGGGTGCCCTCCTTCTACAGATGCGTTTCTCGTGTCTGCAAGCAGACTTGACACGACTGCCGACGCCGTTTCGGGGCGGCGCCAACCATGTCTAGGGGACGGCCGCTCCCGAGCCGGTTTGCGGGTGGTGGATCTGCCGCAAGCCTGGCCCGGAAGCGGACTGCCGTGGTGGCCCACGGCTATGCCGATAACATTGGTTGATGGTCCTCTCGGCCGCCTGACTCGGCTGCCGTGGCAACTACGGACATTTTTGGGTGCCCTCCATCATTGCGGGACGGACTCTTCCAAACGGGAATGCGTGATGGCCGTTGCCGCGCGCCGTCCCATCCGGATGGCCCCGTCGACGTGCTGGTAGCCAAGTCCTGCGAGATCGCTGGATGCGAACTGGATGGGACCAACTGGTTGGCGTTGGTCGGGACCGAAACGGGTCAGTCCCCCGAGGTCGAAGCTTGCCGCGTAGGCGCCTCTGGTCCATTCTTCGCTTGCCCAGTCGCTCTCGTAGTAGACCTCTGGGGCCAGGGCCTCCGGGCCGTAGTAGCCTGCAAGCGACTCGAGGATGCGCTGTTTGCGCTCGTCGGCCGAGAGCATGAGGACGCCGTCGGCGTTTTCGTCGGAGACGAACCCCACGAGGGTGCCGCGGCTGTCTTCGTAGTTGGTGTTGTCGTATGCCTCGTGTACCAGCTGGTAGGGGCTGAAGGCGGTACCGGATAGTCCGTTCTCCCGCCAGAACGGGCGGTCGTACACGGCGTGGACCTTGATGACCAGGCCCAGGGAGAGGTGCTGGTGGAGCTGGTGCTGGCGACGGGGCAGCGGCGGTTCGAACGACACCCGGCTTATGAGGTTTGGCGGGACGGCCATGATGGCGTGTTTGGCTTGAACGGTGAGGCCTTCGGCGACGGCCGTGACGCCGTTGTCGTTCCATTTCAGCGTGTGGACCGGCTTTCCGAGATGGATGTCGGAGCCCAGCCGCTCAGCGAGCAGGAGGGGAACCTGCTGCAATCCGCCGATGACGCGCTTGTCCAGAATAAAATCCGCGTCAACCAGGTGGCTGAAGCTCCCAGCGCTGGCTGCCATCAGAAGCGCCTGAAGGGCAGAGAAGGCGTGGGCTGGCTTGGTCAGCATGGCGCCCGCGATGAACATACCAATGTTGTCCCGCGCTTCTTTGTTGTCTGTTTGGCTGCGCAGCCATCCGTCAAAGGAAATCCGGTCGAGTTCCCGCGCCCGGAGGTGGTTCCATGGCTCATCTGCGTCGATCTCGGCCGTGAGGGCGTCGAGCCGCTCGATGAGCACTTCCATGACCGAAGCCGTGTCCGGATCCACGGGAAACATCGGTCCTGCAAACCGCGTGAGATCTCCTTGTTCGCTCCGGTAGATGCTTTCGCCGGCCTGGTACCGTGAAAATGTCTCCAGACCGAGTTCGGCGATTGTCTCCATCAGGGCGTCCTGGTCGGGGGAAACCCATTGCCCGCCTATTTCCAGCACCGCCCCGTCGATGACACCGGTCCAGATCCTGCCGCCCACACGGTCTCGGGCTTCGAGAACGGCGACACTCAGTCCCGCGTTCCTCAATTCGTGAGCGGCGGTCAGGCCGGCAGCTCCCGCCCCGATAATGACGACGTCCTTTTCAATGTGTTCCATGTGATACCTCAAATCTGTAGGTCCAGCGCTGTGCGGAATGACTCCGTTGTAGATGCCTGGCAATATGTCCGCTGGGGTCCGGCGGGGCAGGGCAGAGAGCCTCGCGCCGCGGCCTCTGGTCCGCCGATATGAATGGCGCAAGGGGGCAGTTCCACCGGATTGTTGGTCTAACTGCGTTCGGTGCGCGGACGGAGAGGATGATTCGGCCGGTGAACCGGGTCTATTGGAACCCGGCACACCGGCGGCTTGTTGTGCTCTGGGGCTAACCGACGATGGCCGGGTCCAATTCTTCTTCGGCTGTGTCAAGGGACTCGGAAGAATCGATCGATGGCGGGGGGGAGAGCTTGTGGGCACCGTAGTAGAGGGCGCCGGCCAGGACCATGGTGATGAAGGGCGTAAGTTGCGAGACAACAGGAAAAGCCGTCTGCTCCGTAAGGATGATTCCAACGGTTGACGCCAGCAGCCAGGCGAGGGCGCCAAGGCTTACGGGTTTCAGACTGGCCGGGCGGATGTCCGGGACACGGTCCGTCTTCTTCCAGTTCAGGCCGATGTAGACCAGTGCGATGGCAACCCATGCCGTGACGAAGACTCCCTGCCAGGCCAGCGCTTTCAGCAGGTAGCTCAGGACGTCGGTGAGCATGAGCAGGAAGGTCAGGGCTCCGGTGACAA
Organism: Arthrobacter sp. GW822-FHT05G07; assembly: GCF_058799755.1. Taxonomy (NCBI): domain Bacteria; kingdom Bacillati; phylum Actinomycetota; class Actinomycetes; order Micrococcales; family Micrococcaceae; genus Arthrobacter; species Arthrobacter sp. GW822-FHT05G07. The sequence goes on from NZ_JBXALT010000018.1 coordinate 2,884, forward strand.
TCACCCACACGTAGCGGGGCAGATTCAGGCGGAAGGCCCGGCTGGCGAAAGCGGAGAGATTCTCCGATGCCACGAAGTAGTTGGCAGTGTTGATGCGCGTCTGGGATACGAGGATGACCAGCAACCCGGCAAATCCCAGGGAGGAAATGAATGCCTGGACGACTCCGGTTTCGGATGCTTCAAGCCCCCATGCGCTCATGATGTAGATGCCGATGAGTCCGTTCAGGGCGAACGCGAAGGCGTAGAAGACCCAGCCAAAGGCGACGGTTCCGAGGAACTTTTCGTCTTTTTCCCGGCCGAGGCGTGCGTAGTCAAAGGTGTACATCATGAGGACGTAGACACCCATGTAGATCAGGTAGGAGGTCAGCCAGCCTGGCAGCGTGGACGCGGCAGCAGCGTGCCCGATCCAATCGCTCGGTACGCCTTTGAGGAGCGTTGCGGCTACGACGACAGCGATGAGGCCGGCGACATAGAACGGCAGCAGAAAGCCGTTGAGGCGGTCGAGCCAGTTCTGCACGCTGCCCACGGCCAGGGGGATCGCATAGATGACAACAATGCCATACCAGAGGACCATGCTGCCGCCGAAGAATTCGTGGAACGCGACGGCGATGATCGATCCTTCGAATACTGCGTAGTAGATGGCCGTGGCCGCGAGAATGAGGGAGGCGAGGGCGGAGCCGACCAGACCAAAAAGGGTCCGGGAGAACAGGCTCACGGTCAGTCCGGTCCGTGCCGCGTAGCGGGATAGGACGAGATTGATGGCGCCGTAGGTTGCGATGCTCAGCACCATGCCGATCACCGTGTTGAGGACACCGACTGCTCCTGCTGAAGCGACTGCGATGTAGAGCCAGAACATTGCGGAGAACAGTGCCCACCACGCCATTGTGACGGACCACTTGCCGACGCGCTTCGAAGCGGGCAAGACGTAATTTGAGTACGACAAAGTTTCACCTCTTAGGTGTGATCAAACTGACGGAACCGGCGGCGGAGACCGCCGGTTTTTTGCCTTGTTGACCCCTAGGCCAGCTGCAGACGGCCGAGGGTTCGGCCCGTGCCCTGGGCGTTTCGCTCAGGGTTACCGCAGCAACGGGGTCATTTGTCCGGGAGCATTTCGCGCCGACAGATCCATGTCTGCGCTAATGGGCGTTCCGCCAAGGCATACCGCCACCGGTTGTTGCCTCCAGCGCGACGGCAGCGGATTTTGGCCGCCGGGAGTCTGGATTGGCCGAGTAGGTACCACTGGAGATCACGAACAGGGACGGAACTCCTGGGGTTTCGAGGGATTTGATCGCGCCATGTTTGGGCTAACCTGGCCCGCCGCTGATGGAGGACCGTCCCTCGGAATCAGTGAAACACGGTCCGGTCGCATTGAGCGGAGTCGGCCGAAAAGATCATCCTTTCGGCCACGAAGAGATCATTCTTTTGGGTTTCCGAACGGCTGATGTGTCCCTCCTCACGCGGGGAAACAATTGAACATGCACCCGTTTGGACGACGTTCGCCGGGAACAGCCGGTCTGGCCCTTCCACGCCAGGCGTCGTCTACACATTCCCCAGGGATCAACGAAGCGACCGCGGGAGCGGGAGCCGCAAGAACAAAGAACAGAGGACATTGTGGCCTACAGAATTTCAGTTGACACCGGTGGTACGTTCACGGACGTTGTTATCACCGACCATGACGGAACCATCCACATCGGAAAGGCGCTGACGACGTACCTGCGTGCCTTCGATGGAATTGCCCAGGCCATCGAGCAGGTGGCGACCGAGCTTGGTGTCAGCACCTCAGCCCTTCTCGCGGACGCGTCGCACTTTGCCTATGGGACGACCCGGTCCACGAATGCCATCGTCGAACACAAGACTGCGCGTACTGCTTTTCTGACAACGGCAGGATTCCCGGACACCCTGTTGTTGCGCGAGGGCGGGAAGCTCGGTGGAGCGTTCTCCCAGCGCGAATTCAGCGCCCCCTACGTTCCCCGCTATCTGACTTTCGAGATCGATGAGCGTATCGACAGCAGCGGCGAAGTGTTCAGCCCCCTGGACGAGGCAAGCGTTTTGCGTGCCATCGACCAGTGTCGGATCCACAGTGTCGACGCGGTCGGGGTGAGCCTGCTGTGGTCCACCGTCAACGGTGAGAACGAGCTGCGTGTCGGGGAACTTCTGGACGAACACCTGCCGGGTATCCCCTACACCCTGAGCCACCAGCTGAACCCGGTACTGCGCGAGTACCGTCGCTCGTCTTCCACTGTGATCGACGCCTCGTTGAAGCCCCTGATGCAGAGCTTCCTCGGGGAACTCTCCGATGACCTCCGTGCCCACGGCTTTGCCGGGAAACTCCTGATATCCACAAGCTTTGGCGGTTCGTGGCCTGTCGACAAGATGATCGAGCGGCCGATCTACAGCGTCGGTTCCGGACCCTCGATGGCTCCGCTTACCGCCCTTCAGGCCGGCATCAATACGCTCAAGGACGCGGAACCGAACCTGTTGGTCTGCGACACCGGCGGAACCACCTTCGACGCCGGTCTGATCAGCAACGGCAACATCCACTACAGCGCGGACACCTGGCTAGGCCAGAAATGGACCGGTCACATCACTGGAACGAAGTCCGTCGACGTCCGCTCCATCGGCGCCGGCGGCGGTTCGATCATCAGCGTCGACGGCGGCGGACTCGTCCGCGTCGGTCCCGAGAGCGCCGGCGCTGACCCAGGGCCGGCGTGCTACGGCCGCGGAGGTACGCTCCCGACCATCACGGACGCAGCTTTGGTGCTGGGGTACTTTGACCCGCACGGTTTCATTGGAGGCAAGCTGCGGCTTGACGTTCCGGCGGCCCGCGAGGCACTGCGACCCGTGGCCGAGCGGCTCGGCGTCTCCATCGAGCAGGCTGCACGGGGCGCGCTGATCCTCGCAAGCCAGAACATCGTCTCCGCGGTCCGGGAAATGACGGTCTCGCAGGGCATCGACCCCCGGGAACTGTCCATCGTCGCAGGCGGCGGCGCGAGCGGAGTCAACATCATCCAGATCGCCCGCGAACTCGGCGTCCAGCAGGTCGTCCTGCCCATGACCGCCGGCGCGCTCTCGGCAGCAGGTGCGCTGAACGCGGACATCATCTCGGACTTCACCGTGAGTTCCTTCGCTTCGTCGCGGGACTTTGACATCGAATCCGTGAACCGTGCACTCGCGGCCGTTGAAGCGCAGGCCGATGCATTCATCGAAGACATCGCTTCCCTCGAACCGGTTACAGTGCGTAAATCGCTTAGCGTCGATGCCCGTTACCCGGGCCAGGTGTGGGAACTTGAAACACCCCTTCCCGGACTCCGGATCGAGAGCCATAACGACGTCCAGGCTTTGAATCAGGAGTTCCACCGGCAGCACCTGCGCGTCTTCGCCGTAAACGACCCCGCCGAGCAGATCGAATGCCTTGTCTGGAAGATGCGGGTCACCGCAGTGCTGGACAAACCATCCGTACCGGTCAAGAAGGGCGACGGCCGCCCTGCCGAACCGGTTCGGCACCGAACCGTGCTTTTCGCCGCCGCCGATGTGCCGGAGACGCCCGTGTACCAAGGCGAATCACTTGAAGCGGGCACAACGGTGTTCGGTCCCGCCATCATCTTCCTGGCCACCACGACGCTCGTCGTAGACCCGGGTGCCACCGTATTCGTCGCGACGAGCGGCGATTTCATCATCGATGCAGGAACCAACGACCAGGCCGCAGAGCTTGTCGCCGCCGAGGAGGCACACGCATGAAAACCGACCCCATTCTGATGGCCGTCATCTCCAACCGGTTCGACAGCATCGTGCGGGAAATGGAGAACACTCTGCTTCGCACAGGCCGCAGCGGGGTGCTGAACATGGCGCGGGACTTCTCTTGCGCCATCACAACCGGCGAGAACGAACTGCTCTCATCCGCAGAAGGCCTCCCGTGCCACATCTTCGGTGCGCACCTGATGACGGGCGCCATGACCGAGCTGCACGCTGATCTGGCGGACGGTGACGCGTTCCTGCACAACGACCCGTATCGCGGAAACTCTCACGCGGCCGACCACACGATCCTTGTGCCCGTGTTCTTCGAGGGCGAGCACATGTTCACGACCCTCGCCAAGGCCCATCAGGCCGACGCCGGCAACTCGGAGCCTTCAACCTACATGCCGTTCGCCAAGGACGTCTACCAGGAAGGGGCGATCGTCTTCCCGTGTGTCAGGGTCCAGAAGGACCGCCAGGATGTTGCCGACATTATCCGGATGTGCCGTTCGCGCATCCGTATCCCCGACCAGTGGTACGGCGACTACCTCGCCATGGTCGGGGCGGCGAGAGTCGCCGAAGCCAGGCTCAAGGAACTGTGCGAACGTTACGGGAAGGACATCGTCAAGCAGTTCATCAAAGACTGGATGGACTACTCGGAAGAGAAGATGGCGCAGGCCATTGCCAAGCTGCCCGCAGGGACGACCCTTGGCATAGGGAAGCACGATCCGATCGAAGGCATTCTTCCGGACGGCGTCGAGATCCGTGTAAAGATCACGGTCGACCCTGCCGGAGGGCGCGTCAAGCTGGACCTGACGGACAATATCGACTGTGTCCCGGCAGGCATCAACGAGTCTGAGGCCTGCACCGTAAGCAACGTGATGACAGGCGTGTTCAACTCGCTGGAATCCGGGATTCCTGCCAACTCCGGGTCCTTCCGCCGCATTGAGCTGCTGCTGCGCGACAACTGCATCGTCGGTCGCCCCCAGTTCCCGCACTCGACGTCGGTGGCGACCACCAACATCGGTGACCGCCTTACCGTCACCACGCAGAAAGCAATCGCCGACGCGTGGGACGGATTTGGGGCAGCAGAGGGAGCAACCGGCCTTGGCCCGGGTTTCTCCGTGGTCTCCGGCACCGACCGTCGACAGAACGACGCGGCTTTCGTCAACCAGGTCTTTCTGGGATCCCAGGGCGGACCGGCAAACCCCGACTTTGATGGTTGGGTCACCTATGGCCTCGCAGTCGCTGCCGGACTCATGTTCCGCGACAGCGTGGAGCTGTCGGAACTGAAGTATCCCTTCCGTGTGGGTGAACTGCGTATCCGCCAAGACTCCGAAGGCGCCGGGCGCAGGCGCGGGGCCCCCGGTGCCACGGTGCATTTCGGCCCGAAATGGGACCCCATGGAGGTCGCCTACGTAACTGACTGTGTCTCGTTCCCTCCGCGCGGTACACAAGGTGGCCTCCCAGCTGCTCGGAACATCCCGTTCAAACTGGACCGCGATGGCAAGGAAACCGAGATCCGGCCTCTGGGTACCATTACACTCCAGCCCGGCGAGGAAATCGGACAGCACTCCACCGGCGGTGGCGGCTACGGTCCGGCTTTCGAGCGCGAAACTGAACGCGTCAGGCAGGACGTTTTGTCCGGATTCGTCTCCTTCGAGCGGGCCCGGGAAGTGTACGGCGTGGCCTTCACCAATGAGCAGGCGACAGCTGAACTGCAGATCGATGCCGCTGAAACGTCCCGCCTGCGCGCACGCCACGCGTCGGCCTAACCAGGAAGCATAGGTGTCACGGGTGTCTGAACTGAACACCACAGGGTCAGGCACCCGTGGCATGCCCGTTAGCTGTGAAAGAATGTGGCCGTGAGCTCAAAAGAAGCCTCTGATCGGCTGAAAAGGGCCGCCTTCGATGCGGTGCCGCTCGCAACTGCCATCTTCCGCAAGGAGCGCGCCGACAGGCTGGTGTTTCTCGACGGGAACAGCGAGTTTGATGTACTGCTCCAGGAAAGTTCTAAAACGGACCAAGGCGCCGCGATCAGGCCAGGGGCAGCCCTTAGCAAACTGGTGGCCGCCTCTCTCTCCACGACGTCCGAGCCTCACACCGTTTCCGTCCAGCTAGGTGAACATCAGGGAGCCTTCCGGTTGAGGGGCAGGCCCTTCAGCGTGCCAGATGACCCGGCTGAATACGTGGTTGTCCAGCTCAGGGCGCTCACAGAGCAGGAGTCCACAGAGCATGATCTGCATTCGACGATCCGGCAGCTCAAGGACCTTCTGGACAACTCGACGGCCCTGATGTACACCAAGGACCTCAGCGGGCGGTACGTCATCGTCAACGACTATTTCGCCAGGCGCTTTGGCACGAGCGCGGAATCAATCATCGGCCTCACCGATCACGATCTCTTCGCCGGACCGATCGCCGATGTCTACCGCGATAACGACAACATGGTGATCAGAACCTGCGATTCCATTGAAGTCGAAGAACCGCTCGCGATAATAGGCGACCGGACCGACCCTGACGAGGACAGCCGCTGGCTCTCCATCAAGTTCCCCCTAATCGACGATGCGGGCCGCCCCTACGCGCTCGGTGCGATCTCCACCGACATCACCGACCGCAAACGCGCCGAGAGAGCGGCCCGCGACGCCATGCACGAGGCAGAACGCGCCAACCGATCGAAGAGTGAGTTCCTGTCCAGGATGAGCCACGAATTGCGCACACCGCTGAATGCCATCCTCGGCTTCGCCCAGCTGCTTCAGGACCTCCCGCTCAGCCCCAGGGCAGCCGAAAGCGCCGGCCACATCCTTGATGCCGGCAACCATCTGCTCTCCCTCGTCAACGACGTGCTTGACATCACCTGGATTGAAGCAGGAGCCCCCGGCATTGCCACGACCCCCGTGCGAGCCATCGAATCCATCCACCAGGCCCTCGAGCTCATGCGCCCGCTCGCGGCGGCCCAGGATATTGAAATCGCGAGCGACCTGCACGGTGCCCTGCACCGCTACATTCTGGCCGACACCCAACGGCTCCGGCAGGTTTTCCTGAACCTGCTCGGAAACGCCGTTAAGTTCAACAGGGCGCAGGGTGCGGTCCGCGTCTGGTGCGAACTCGCAGAGGGATCCCTTCGCTTCCTCATCACGGACACAGGCCCCGGCATGTCCGAAGACGACGTTCAACGGCTGTTCACGCCCTTCGTCCGGCTGGCCCAGGCCGCTGAGGTCGAAGGGTCGGGTCTGGGGCTGGCGCTTTCCAGGAAGCTGGTCGAGGAAATGGGCGGTGTCCTGGGCATCGAACACACGGCCCCGGGAGAAGGATCGACCTTCTTCGTTGAGATGCCGCTCGGGCCCGAACCGGAGGAAGAAGTCCCAGTACCGGAATCCGGGATCGGAACGGTCGTCATCCCCGGCGGGGCAGAGGCGACCATCCTGCATATCGAGGACACCTACGCCAATATCCGCTTGGTCGAGAACATCATTGCCGGGATGGGCGACCTCAACCTCGTCTCCGCGACCAGCGGCAGATCCGGAATCGCCCTCGCCCGCGAGATTTCCCCCCAGCTCATCCTGTTGGATGTGAACCTGGCTGACATGTCAGGCATTGAGGTCGTGAAGCAGCTGCAGCAGGACGAACGCACACGACGAATCCCCGTCATTGTCCTCTCGGCCGATGCAACGCCTGCCCGCATCGCAGAGCTGCGCGGCATCGGAATCCTGGACTACCTCACCAAGCCCTTTGAAATCCACCACTTCGCACGAACCATCCGCAGCGCTTTGGCGCTGCCATGAAGATCCTCACCGTCTTCATCGCCGACGACCACCCCGTGTACCGGGAAGGGCTGGCCCGAAACTGGGAGGCAGTACCGCAGATCAATGTCGTGGGATCCGCAGGAGACGGCAGAAGCGCACTGGCGGCCATCCGGAAGTTGAATCCCGACGTGGCAGTCATGGACCTGAAACTGCCCGAACTCGACGGCATGCAGGTCCTGGAACTGCTGTTCGCCGAAGGCTCGCCGACCCACATACTCGTGCTGACCGCCTACATGGACAGCACGACCGTCTACCGGGCCTTCGCCCACGGCGCACGAGGATTCCTCGAGAAAGCCGCATCCTTTGACGAGATCACCGACGCCGTCCTTCAGGTCGGCGCGGGCGGAACCGTCATCGCCGCCTTCGCCCAGGACCTTCTCGCCCGGGAACTCCGCACCCGCAAGGACACCCCGGAGAAGCCGGTTCTTTCCTCCCGGGAAGTCGAGATTCTCCGACTCGCAGCTGACGGGCACTCGGGCCAAAAAATCGCCAGCGAACTCCACATCTCCCTGGCGACCGTCAAGACCCACCTCCAGCACATCTACGACAAACTCGATGTCTCCGACCGTGCCTCCGCCGTCGCGCAAGCCATCCGCCGCGGCTTCCTGCGCTAACAATCACCGACCGCCATGCGCACGAAGCATCGTGAACTGCAAGTGGGCGTACTTGCATCCCACTTCAATGGACCTGGAACGGCGTCCACCGAGTTGGACCTGTGGACGTCCGTCGTAGCCAGTGCAGTCGACTTCTGACATTTCGTGCAGTTGTCTTCTGAAAATGACATTGTTGCCGCTGGGCTCAGGTTAGCAAGCGTGCACGAAACTCAATACAGGGCCGCGTTGTTCATTTTCCGGTTTCGTGCACGGTTGCGTGCAAAGGGCGCTGTCCGGGTTCCGCGAATTAGCGCGGAGTCGGGAAGCTTGCGTCGTCCGGCTTGACCCGTGCACGCAAACGACCGATTCCGTGCAAAGGCTGCCGGATCGAGCCATCCCTGAAACTAAGTCGGGCCCTTGGCTTGGATGTAGCATTTGTTCTTCTTAGACATCAGAGGGCTTCGCCTCCGGGGCGACCCGTTGCAACAAGGCGTTGTGCACCTTCTCCAGTGTGCTGCTACGTGCCTCGGCACTGGCGAGCTTCTTCTCCGCCTCCGCTGCCGCGCCGGCAGCAGCGCGTTCTGCTGCACGGGTGTCTTCCAGCTCAGTGCCCAGGGCGGCCAGCCGTTGCTCCAAAGCCTCCGCCGTGGACTGCAGAGCGGTGATGCGGGCCTGATGTTCGGCGGCCGCGGATTCCTTCTCCGCGGCTGCCTTGTCCAGGTCCGCCACCAGCTCGGCGATTTCCAGGTCTTTGTCCTTGCGTTCCTGCGCCCAGGCCGTCTCGACGGCGGCGTGCCGCTCGGAAGCCAGCGTAGAGGCGTCAGCCCAGCAGGCCGCGGCGAGCCGCGTGGCCTGTTCGAGCAGGGCCGGCGGCGTCGCTGCCACCTGTCCCCCGGCGGCGAGCTTCTCCTCTGACCATTCCTTCAGGTAGCGGGTAGCGTCCGCGTTGCTGACGCCGGCGGTAGCCCGGACCGTGGAGACGGTCGGGCGGCGCTCAGCGCTGATCTGCTCGGCGGCGGCAAAGACGCGGTCTTTCACACTCGTCGTCATGGCGGTTTCTCCCAAAAAAGTAGTAGGAGTAGTAACGATACTACTCCTACTACTACTTTTCAATGCTTTAGAATGGCGGCTCGGAGTCCGGGCCGCCGGCGCCGCTGGTCTGTGGTGTGGCCCAGGGGTCTTCCTGCGGCGCCGCTTGGCCTGTCGGCCCAGTGTTGCCCTGGTTGCCGAACCCACCAGCTCCTTGTCCCCCCTGGGCGGTGCTGCGCTGGGTGCGGTTGATTTTCGCATTTGCATACCGGAGGGAAGGGCCGATTTCGTCCACTTCCAGTTCGATCACGGTGCGCTTTTCGCCTTCCTTGGTCTCGTAGGAGCGGGACTTCAATCGTCCGGAGACGATGACCCGCATGCCCTTAGTCAGGGACTCGGCCACGTTCTCTGCCGCTTCGCGCCAGACGGACGCCCGGAGAAACAGGGTCTCGCTGTCTTTCCATTCGTTGCTTTGCCGGTCAAAGGTCCGGGGCGTGGAGGCGATGGTGAAGTTTGCCACCGCGGATCCCGAGGGGGTGAAGCGCAGCTCTGGGTCGGAAGTGAGGTTGCCAATCACGGTAATAGTGGTTTCGCCTGACATTGGTGTTGCCCTTTTCTCTCGGTTTAGAACAGTGCGTTCAGTGGTTTGATATCGGGGATGTCGCCATACTTTGGCCAGCCAGTGCCTTTCTCGCACGCCAGGAACCGCTGGGTGAGGTCGCCGCTGATCGGTTTGCCCTCTTCGGCGTATTCGGGCTGGGAATAGAAGTCGATGATCTCTGCGACGGTACCGCGTCCGTGTGCGGACCAGCCGGAGAAGTTGCTTCGATGTGGTTCGGTGGGGTCCCGCCGTCCCTGTGGTGGTTCGAGGTAGCCGGTGATCTTGCTTGGAAAGCTGCTGTTTCGTGCCATGGCCTATACCTCTGCCGTGGCGATTTGGCGGACTTCGCGGAATGAGTGGGTGTTCTGTTCCAGCCAGCGGTGAAGCTCGTCTTCCGTGGTGGTTGCCTTGATCTTTGTCTTGCCCTGGTGTGAGTCGTAGATGGCGAACCAGATGGTCATGGTGTCCTCCAAAGCTTGGTGGCCCGGCACCCGGGGCGTGTTCCTCCGGGTGCCGGGTGGTCTTTAGTCGGTGGTGGGGATTCCAGCGGCGAGAAGGTCTTCCCAAAGGGCGGAACCTTCGATGTCGGTCCAGTCCGAACCGGCGCGGACGTCCGGGGCGCTCCCCCGGTGTTCCCAGATTTCCAGTCTGCTCATGGAGCCCTTGTCGTCGAGGATCAACCTGGTTGCCGGCTCGTCGTTCTCCGGGGATCGGTAGAGGGCTGCGACATGATGGCCGTCAATGTCGTGCACTTCGGGCAGCTGGTCCGAGCAGACAAGGAAAGGATTGGCTTTCAGCAGCGTTTCGGCGTGCTGGTCCCCGTAGATTCCTGAGTCGATGGCGCGCCGATCAAATACCAGCGGTTCAATATCGGTCACTTCGTGTTCTCGCCCGGATGTCTTGGCGGTGATTGTGGGGAGCATCCCCGAACCGTGCATCACGTCGATGTACTGGTGGAGCCGGGCTGTGGTGATGACGGGGGTTTCGTGGTGTGCCCGTACCCAGGATTCCAAGCCTTCGCGACTGATGGTGACGTTGGCGCGTCGTTCGGAGGATTCCCGGACGGTGATGGTCACGTGCAGCATGTCTGCGGAGTTGGTTTCGACGCGGGGGCCGGCTGTCAGGGTGTGCTTCTTCATGGTGTTCTCCTTGCGTAGGAAGGGGGGTCCGGCAGGTGCTGTGTCCGCAGCGTCTGCACGTTGGTGGGGAGCGGCTAAGCGGTCAGCTGAGCCAGTTCCTCGATCTTGTCTGGTCGGAATCCGGACCAGTGGTCTTGGTCGGTGACGACCACGGGAGCTTGCAGGTAGCCCAGTGTCTTGATGCGGTCCAGCGCTTCGGCGTCGGTCGAGATATCTACCGTCTGGTGGGCAATGGCTTTCTTTCCCAGTGCCCCGCTCGGTTGCGTCGCACTGCACGCATCCTGGCTTGGTGTACACGGTGACCGTCATAGGGATCAGCTCCATCTTTTCGTCGGTTCTGGTTTCGCTCGTCTGCCTTCTTGATACTATTATGATATCACTTTGATATCACTATGAATAGTGGCAGCGGCTGTTTTTCCCGTGAATACTAGGAAGGGCGGGATTCCGGTCCCGCCCTTCCTTTGGCTATTCGCCGGCTTCCATGACTCCTACGTCGTACCCGCCCCATGGGCTGCGTCCGGGGACGTAGCGGCCACTCATAGCCGTCCGTGCCGTCCTGACCGGCGCTCCGGGATACTGCCATTCCTTGGGGTAGTCCTCAGGAACGTTGAATTTGTATCCCCCGTTGGGCTTCATGGCTGACGTGACCAGTGGCAGGTACTGCCATCCTGGCCAGCAGTGGTTGAGCATGTCCTCCACGGCTTGGTTCTCGTTCTCGTGGATTCCTCCCCACCAGTCGCAGTCGTGGCAGTGGACGCGGTACAGGAGGTCTCCCATGCACTGGCAGTCCGGGTTGCGCCAGTGCTCGTTGCAGCGCAGGTCCGCTCCGTAGGTGAAGGTGCGGTGGGCGGATCCGGCAGTGACGTTCCTGCCCGTCTGGTTTTCATTCCACTGGCGGCTCCAGTTGGATACCCCCATCCGCCCCTCGCTTTTGGCCCGGTACTCATAGGCGGCGTCCAGCTCGTCCGGGTGGTAGTGGCCAACGGTGAAGTGCAGCGGGGCCGTGGGCAGGGTTTGCAGTTCAAGTAGGGTGAGAAGGTCAAGCTGGCCGGTCAGCACATCTGTTGCTGTCATGGTCCAATCTCCTTATTGCGTAGGGATGAGAGTCGCTTGGCGAGGGTGGGTTCTGTGTCCGCAGGACCCACCCGCTTTATATCTTGTTGATACTATAATGATATCGTTTTGATAGTACGCACTCAAGGTAAATCCCCGTAATTACGCGGATTCTTCGCCCTCCCTCATATCTCCACCGCGCCCCAAGGTTCCGATGCGTGCGGGCCGCTGCTCCCCGCCCGACCATTGCGTCGTCCCTGCTGAAAAGAACCTGACCCCACCCGGTGGTGCGTCGGCGGCGACAGGCTTGGACCATGGGGAACTCTGCCGATCCTGGAAGATTGTCAGACCCCCACTGCACACTAAAAGGAGGCCGTCCGGCCTATTTTTTCGGTGTGTCATTCGAACACATATTCGATAAGGTGTGTTAGTGAACCGGGAGCAAGCGACCCAGCTGCAGGCGCAGTACGCTCGCCGTGCCGGCCCGATTGGGCTGACGGTGGAGGAGCTTGATTTCGAGCATTTCCCGTCCAAGAACGGGTATCCGGGAATACCAGTGAAGGCGTGGATCAGATTTCCGAACTGCGCGGAGTTGGTGGACGGAGAAGTGTTCGCCTGGACAGCCAAGGCCGCCGAAGTGACCTGGAAGGACGGCCCGGTGACGTACCGGACGTGGGTGTGGAGTTCGGCGGTCACCCGCCGGGAAGAGTTGATGAACAGGAATTTGGGAGAGCGGACCAACCGTGACAGCAGCAGTAAGTGAAACGATCCTCGACGCTCCCGTGGACGTCCGGTTTACGGCGGCAGGCATTCCCCTGGCGGTCCGTTACGACGGGCGGGTATGGGCTGTGGCGGCAGAGCCGCTGCACTGGTTTACGAGGGATTCCTGGTGGCTGACCCAGCGGACTGTCCCGGTAGGCGTCGGGAACGTCGTGGACATTGAGCATTGGCGGGTACAGGTCCGCCTAGGCACGTCGTCAGAGGCGCTGCGGACCTTCGAGCTGCGGCGGGACCCGTTGGCGGAGCAGTGGCTGTTGGAATCCATCACGGAAAACTAGCGGAGGTTTCGGGGATCATTCATGCCAACCCGTTCCGGGCCCGGCACTTTCTCCTGAGTAGGGTTGGGGGCATGAATGATCCGGCCCCGCTTCCTGGCCGCCATGACCGAGTGCGGCACGGTAGTGGGCGGCTGTCATGGCGAGCCCTATGGATCCTTGCCGTTGTGTTCACCGTTGCGACAACGGGATCTCTGGTGCTGGTTGCCCTCGATCTCGTCATCGGCCGACCGGCTGCCGGCGATATCTTCATCGCTTTCCTGAATAGTCTGGTGGCCTTGGTGTTGTGGCGCCGGATTTCTGAACAAGCGCGGGCATGACTGCGTAGAATCGATATTGCGGACGTGAGGGCGCGCTTAGCGTCAACTGAAACGATCCCCCACGTCCTGATTAGGTGATTAGTTTGCGATACCGCGGACGAGGTCCCAGATAACCGGGATCAGGGCCGAGACCACCACGCTTGCTGTGTTTACCCACAGGTGGACGGTCTCGGCTTTCCAGGTTTCGGACTGAACTTCACTCACTAATATCACCCCCTCTCTCTCGTGAAAATGCCAGAGAACAACTCGTTCAGGTCAATCTGTCCCTTCGAGGGCTTATCGAACGGCCCTTTTAGGCTGTAGTGACGCTCTGTGAACGTGATCTGCTCTGTTCCGTAGTCTTCCCTGGTCCTGTTTTCGAACGTGATCAGTTCGTGGTTCTGCAGGTCTTTGATGCCGTCGGTAAGGACATCTGGAGAAAATCCGTACCACTTCTTGACGAGACGACCGGGCAAATAGAAGCCAGGACGTAAGGACCGCGCCACGAGAAGGACGGCTTTGCCCGGCACGGTAAGTTCTCGGTACCAGTTATCCGTCCAGTACTCCAAGGGCAGTGTGAAATATTTTCCCGCCGGCGCCGTGTAGGGTTCTTCCTTACCGTTCTCATGGAGGGTCGTGATTTTGGCTTGTTTGGACTCTCGTTCGCGGAGAATGAGCTTCCGTTCGGCTAGTTTGGCCCAGCACCGGGACACAGCGTCCTTCCCGTAGGGGCCGTCCCCGAGCCCCATGGCACGTGACCAAACAGCGGCATCACGTTTGGTGTCCCACGGGGTGGCTGATGCGGCTAGCCGGTGGAGCAGATACAAGTCCAATGAACGACCGTTACTTGAGTTGATGAGGGCTCCGAGCGCACCTGGTGTTTTCCCTTCCAGGAGTTGAACGAAGTCGGTCCGGATTGGAACGTTCTTCTTCCGTTTGGAGTCGTCCAGCAGGGTTTGTATCGATTTGTCCTGCAATAGGGTTCGCGTTGCCTTGTCTTGAAGCTGTCTGGGTTGCTTTGTCATTCCTTGATCTAAGCACTAGAAGTCGCGGCGAACGGTTGCGCTTCTATGGGTGAGATGCGGTCTTGGCGGGTGCTATATAACGACCGTTAACAAATTCCAAATAGGATTACCGATGCAAACACCTGTTAACAATGCCAAAAGGCCAGTCGTCGCTTAAGCCGCCAACTCCCGCCGTGGGGGAAGATCACCCATGCGACTTGAAATATTTTGCCGGGTATCGCCCGCCGCCAACGTAGGCCCGCCTGGCGGCCCTGTAGGGGCCTACCGCCGCTAGGCTGGATCAGTGGAACTAACAGGCACTATTGAGGCCCCCGACGGCAGCCGAGAGCGCATATCGGCAATTGGTGAGGACTACCCCGCAGCGCACGCGGCGCTCTTGCAGCTAATTCCTGATGAACACCGGCTCATCGTTATCCGTACGCAGTGACTCTTAGCCCGGGGGCATGAGGCCGGCCAATACTCCGAGTCGATCCATACCAATTTCAATCAGGTGGATTGCCCCGCCAAACAGAAGCACCTCCATCCAGTTGGCGCTGCGGTTCTCAGGCTGACGCTGGTTCTGTTCATTTAGGTCCATACCAATAGACATGCGTCGATATCTCAGCACGTGGGTGGGAAGGCTCGATCTAGCACCATCAGGATGGTGGATCATGTTGGTTTCCTCGCTAGAGACACATAAGGAAGCCCTGCACAGCTCGTTGCTGTACAGAGCTTCCGTGTTGCCGGGATCGGGCTAGCGCCCGTATTCGGTGTGCCGCTGCTGCCGCTGCTCTGGCGGCCGCTGCTGGGCCGTCGTAGTGGCAGAGGGGGACGTGCCTGGTCGTTGCGGGAAGGATGCATTCATTAGCCGTTGCATCTTTTCCATTCGGGGGTCTATTTCGGCTGGGAGTTCGGGCTTTTCCGGTTCTTCTGGCTTTGCCGCGTCGGCCATGAGCTGGTCGATGCGTGCGGACTCCCCCCGGGCGGCTTTGAGTGCGTCGACGTACTTGAAGGGTTCCGCCAGTGCCTTTTCTGCCTGTTCGACCCGGGAGAGAGCTTCCTGTCGGCGTCCGTCGACGTCGGCTATCAGTCGGGGCAGGGAGGAAACCCTGTTCTCAAGCTGTCTGATGGTGCCGATATCGGCTGACAGCAGGCTCCTGCGGGCGATCTGGGTGGTTGCCCTGGGCACTCCTTCGATGCGCACTTCGACCGTGGCGTGGTCAAGGTCGCGTGCTGGCACGAGTTTGGCGCGGAGTTCGTGGCCACCAAGGTTTGCGATGGTTCCGAGCTCGTCGTAGCCGTAGAGATTCATGAGCCGGTGGCCGTGCCGTCCGGCCCATGCGCGGAGCACTTCTGCGGCGTCACCGCGGTTGTCTAGGGTTTTGCCGTCGATGCGGACGTTGAAGGCATCCGCAGTGGTGTCTACCGTCCGGCCGGCGGCCGCCTGGATCAGTGGCAAGTCATGGGATGCTGCCTCGGCCGCAGACTGCTCACCGCGCTTGGTGTGGGCAACGGCAACCATGTTGCGGTTGTAGGCCCGGTCCAGACGGCTCAGCCGGGCAAGTTCCTGGTCTGCGACGGCTTTTTCCAGCACCAGCGGGTTACCGCTGGTGATGGCTTTTGCCTGGGCGAAGTTCAGGGTGTTGTCCCCGATGTCCTCGATTTCCCGGACGTCCAGGCGGCCGCGCATGATCTGGTTGATAAACCGGGACTTGCGTTCAAGTCCCTGCCACATGAAGGAGTCGAAGGATTCCTTCGTCACCACTTGGGAGATGCGGACCTCGGGGTTCAGATTTCCCTGGCGCATGATGCGGCCGTGGCGTTGCTCGACGTCGGAGGGCCGCCACGGGGCGTCCATGTCCACCAGGTGCACGGCACGTTTTTGAATGTTCGTCCCAACACCCATTTTCGAGGTCGATCCCACCAGCACGGCGATCTGGCCGGAACGGGCGGCGGCAAAGAGCCGTCCCTTCTCGGTGTCGTTCTTGGCTTCGTGGATGAACCGGACCATGTGTTCAGGTACGCCTCGGCGGCGGAGCTGGTCTTTGAGTTCGCCGTACACGTTCCACCGCTCAGATGGTGTGCCGAAGTCACAGAAGACCAGCTGCAGGGCACCGGGAACCGGGTCCGGCTCGCCGGTTTTCGGGTCGGTGTAGATGCGGTCCTTGTGTTCTTCGTACACGCTGGCCAGCAGGTCAGCGGTCGCACTGATCTTCGTGGGACCCTGCTGGGAGAGCGTGGGGTCAACGAGTCTCATGTCCAGGGCGGCCTTGCGGCCGTCTGAGGAGACTTTGAGCATGTTGTCTTCCTCGGAGTCCACCAGCCGTTGCTGGATACGGTCCACGCGGTTCCCGATGTCCTGGATGTATTCGCGCAGCTCGGGGCTGGGCTCCACGGCCAGCATGTTCGGCTGGCGCAACCCGTCGCCGGCGCGCGGGGCAAGGGCCGGGACAGGCAGTTTCAGGTCTTCGGCGGTTTTGACGTCCGCAAAAGTGTGGAACATTTTCAGCAGCTCGGGGACGTTCTGGAATTTAGCGAACCGGCTCTTGAGCTTGAACCGGTCACCGCCGGCTACGGAGAGTTCCATTTCTTCGACCACTTGGCCAAACGTGGCGGCCCAGGTGTTGAAGTCCTGGATCCCGGTGGCCCGGAGCAGGTCCGGGCGCAGGTAGCGCTGCATGACGTACATTTCTGTGACCGAGTTGGCGATGGGTGTTGCCGTGGCTCCGGTGATCACGCGGCGTCCTTCGCGTTGGCGCAGGAACTCTGTCTTCATGTGGAGGTCGGATGCACGGTTGGAGCCTTGGATTCCGGCGCCGGGGATGTTGCTCGGGGTCCGGAGGTTCTTGTAGTCGTGCAGCTCGTCCACGACGAGGTAGTCAATGCCGGTCTCTTCAAAGCTGATCCCGGGGTCTGCGGGGGTGTCGAGTTTGGCTTTGAGGGTTTCTTCCTGGGACAGGACGGCCTTTTCCAGGCGTTTGACGATACTGGCGTTGGCGCGGCCATTGTCCTGGCCGTTCTCTTTCGCGGCTTCCAGCTCGGCCCGCATCTGGATGACTTCAGCATTGACGTAGGCAGCTTCGGCTTCGGGGCTGAGGCTGACGCGCTGGAAAGCGGTGCGGGTCATGACCACGGCGTCCCACTCGTTGGCGGCCGCGCGGGCGACGAACTGGCGGCGGTTGTCCCCGGCGAGGTCGCCCGATGATGCGGCAAGAATGCGGGCCTGGGGGTAAATCTGGAGCCATTCGCGGGCGAACTGTTCCAGCATGTGGTTCGGGATCACGACGGCTGGCTTGTTGACCATGCCCAGGCGCCGCAGCTCCATGACGCCCATGACCATCTCGGCGGTCTTGCCTGCACCGACCTGGTGGAACAGGCCCACGGCAGGCTCGGAGAGCATCCGGGCCACGGCCGCGCGCTGGTGCGGGCGTGGTGAGAAGTCCTTGGCCATGCCGGGGAGGGTCAGCCGCTCCCCCTCGGTGCTGTAGTCGCGCAGCACGATGGAGTTGAAGCGGCGGTTGTATTCGTCGATGAGCCGGGTGGCCCGTTCCGGTTCTTCCCAGACCCACTCGCTGAAACGCTCCTGCAGCAGCTGGGCTTTCTCCTGGGCTGCTGCGGTTTCGGTGGGATTCAGGATGCGGCGCTTGTCCTCGCCTTCATCAGTGACGCGGACGGGCCGCTGTTCCAGGACCTGCTTGAGGACGTCAGACGCGGGCATCCGCTGGGTGCCCCAGTTGCTGGTGGCCGCAAGGGTATGGCGGTTGGCTTTGACGTCCCACATGGACCCGGCTGCGTTGGAGACGGTGGCGTAGGGGTCGTTCAGGATTTCCCGGACGAACTCCTGGTGGGTGCCGGCGTCGATCCAGACCGCGCCGAGACGGGCTTCCACTTCGTCCATGCGCAGCGGTTCCGGTATGGCTTCGGTGAGGGCCTGGACGTTGGCGGAGTACCTGTCGTCCGAGAGCGCGGACGCTTGGGCGACTTCCAGCTTTTCCCGCACGTTTCCGGACAGATACTCGGCCCGGGTCTGGTAAGTCTCCTCGGTGCCGGGGACCTCGTAGATGCTCTCCCTCATGGCGGCCCGTGTTTCGTCCCGGCTGATGCCCAGTAGGGATGCGGCGTAGTCCAGGTCAACCTCTCCCACGGTATCGAGGGTGACGGTGAGGGCTTCTTCGGCGGTGTCCACACCAAGGACCGGGCGGCGGGGCTGGACCTGACGGGTGGAGAGCAGGGCAGCCGGGGAGGCTGTCAGTGTGGCTTCATCGAAGTTTTCCAAGGCCATGACCAGAGGCCCGAACGGGTCACGGGAGACGATGGAAACTGCCCGTGGTGTGATGCGGGCCTGGACGGGCGCCTGCGTCTCTTCATCCACGCGGCCGGTGTCCCGGAGCGTGAAGCGGTTGATCGGCCCGTAGGTGTCCGCGTACTGACTGTAGGCAGTCTTGAGTTGATCGCGCAGGGAATCAATCTCGGCGGTTTCGTCGCGGCTTTCGGCTTCTGCGGTGAGCAGCGTCCGTCCGGCGTCGCGCAGCCCCAGCAGGGCGCGGAGTTCAACGGCCTGGGTTTTGGGTACTGCGAGGTCGGAGTGGGAGCCGTTCTGGACAACGGTGAAACCGTCGTCCTTGGCGCTGATGTGGCCGTCCCATTCGTGGGTGGCGGCCGGGACGTAGGCGGCGCGCTGGCGTTCCTGCTCGACGGTCCGCTCTGTCATGACCAGTCCTGCGGACCGAGCTTCGTTAACGACATCAGCCAGGGCACCGTTCAGGCGGGCCGGGACGGCTGAGAGGTCATCGGTGGTCAGCTGCAGGGTCTCGGCCCCGTACATGCCATGGCTGACGTGAAGCTCGCCCAACAGGCGGTTGGGGTACTCGTCAAAGTAGGAGTTCAGGCGGGTAATAGTCCCGTCGATCCGGCGGGCGGTGACGGTCTCCCAAAGAGTGGAGGCCGGTTCCTGGCCAGGTTCCCTGCGGCGGAAGATCAACAGGTCCGTCATGGCGTCCGTGCCGGCTGCCTTCCGGTGGGAACCGGTGGGCAACCTCACGGCGCCCACGAGGTCGGCCAGCTGGTTCATTTCCCTGCGGGCTGCCGGGTTCGTGCCGTCCAGCGTGAAGCTGGACGTCAGCACGGCCACCAGCCCGCCGGGGCGGGTCATTTCCAGGGATTTGAGGATGAAATGGTTGTGGATCGAGTGGCCGCCGGCGTTGTGGCGGGGATCGTGAAGCTTGACGTTAGCGAAGGGCACGTTGCCGATGGCAAGGTCGAAGTGACCGGTCGGCAGCTTGGTATCAGCAAAAGACTCGGCCCGGACGGTGGCCTCCGGGTAAATGGCCTGGGAGATGGCCGCCGTGGTCGGATCCAGCTCCACACCGGTCATCTCGGCGGTGTCCGGGGCAAAGCCCATGAACGTTCCAACCCCGGATCCCGGTTCCAGAACAGTGCCCCCGGTGAAGCCCAGTTCCTGCACGGTGGACCACATGGCCTGGACGTAGGCGGCATCGGTGTAGTGGGCGTTGATCGTGGTCCGGCGCGCGGCGTCGTACTCGGCCTCGGTCAGGAGGCTGCGCAGATGCTCGCGGTCCCCGGTGTATTCCTCCCGGGATTCATCGAATATCTGGAAGACACCCTGCGCTCCCCAACTTCCCCACCGCGCCAGTGACGCCCTTTCGGTCTCCGTGGCGGATCGGTCCTCGTTCTGCAGCGTCTGCAGCACCTCGAGGGCTTCAAGGTTCGCCCGAATACGGCCGCGGGCACCGGACGGGGCCAGTTCTTCCTGGGACGACGGGCGGTATCTGCCCGTCCCGGTTTCTAGTAGAGCTGCTGGCGCAGCTTGTCCGCTTCCGCCATCGAGTCCAGGTACTCCTGGATACTCGGGTTCACGTACTCTTCCTCCTCGTCCTCCGTCTCCGGTGGCGAGAGCAGGTCGTAGCGGACGATCTCCTCGGCCTGGTTCCGCGCTGCGTTCAGCCGGCCTACCTTCTCCAGGTAACCCTCCCCCTTCGGGTCCGGTCCCGCGATCTTGATCAGCAGCCCGTCCACTTGTTCTTGGGCTTCCTCCCCCAGCTTGGTGAAGAAGTCCTCCGGGTCCTGGATCTGGCTGTAGCGTGTGGGACTGGCTGTCTTCCAGGCTTCCTGAGCCTGCCTGCCGTACTTGTTCATTGCGATCCTCCTCGGGTGCCGCCCATAGAGCTTCAAAGCTCAACTGGCCATCGATTTGTTTCTTACGCCCCGCCATGGACATCTCCCCCTGGTGCCTCGTGTGGTCCGGGGGTTCACGCTAGCGGGGATTCACTGATATCACCTGTCACAGGGGGACCACTCCCCCGCGTCGGCAGCTTCCGTCATCTCGACCGGTGTCCACACTGAAACCATTGAGATACCGCATAGATACTGGGCTGATACTTTTTAGATACTGCTGTGATACTGCTTTGCTACTGGTTGCGGGTAGCCCGGCGGCGTTCCAGTTCCGGCCAGATGATGGATTCGAGCAGCTTCTGTTGGCTGCGTCTGTCAGCGTCTGCCGATTCCTTGAGCAGCTGCTTCTGGTAGTCGTTGAACCGGAAGAGGATGCCCTGCGGGCCGACAGGGGCGTTGGGGTCCAGGGGAGCCTCGTCGACCTGGGGGGCGTAGCCGCCTTTGCCGAATTCTTCGGCCCTCCTGGCTACGGCGTCCTCGTCCCCAGCTACCGCCGTGGATGCCACTGCGGGGGCTTCGCGTTTCTTTATAGCCATTCCTCAATCTCCTTCACTAGTACCTGCACTTCGGCCTTGGCCGATCCGTTCGAAATCTCGATGACGCCCTTGCCAGCCGGGATGCTGTCCCGATAGGCCTTCCTGATCTTCAGAGCCGCGTCGATACGCGGGATCTGCGGGTAGTCCCGCAGGAAGTCCTTGGCCTCGTCCTCCTCGGTTGCAGAGGAATAGGTGGGCACCTGGGTGAGCAGCGCGGCGACTTTGAGCTTCGGGTTCATGTCTTTGGCGGTCTCGATGAGTTCGACCATGCCGGGAATGGTGTCGAGGTCGAACTGTGAGGGCCTCACCGGGATGAGCATCAGGTCCGCGACGGTCATCGCTGTCCGCATTTCCTGGCTGTCGTGCCCAGGGGCGTCCACGATCACATAGTCGTACCGGGCGCCTAGGTCTTTGAGAGCTTCCCGGACGTTGCCGGTTTTCTGGATGGCATGGACGCGGGGGAGTGAGTCGTCCTGGGCGCGGTCAGCAGCCCACGTGGACGCGGACTGAACGCTCTTGTCGCAGTCAACGATCAGGACGTCACGTCCTCTACGGGCAAGCTCGGCCGCGACGTTGATGGTCGTCGTGGTTTTGCCTGTCCCGCCCTTCTGACTGGCTATAAGGAGTACTGGCATGGTCGTCCTCTCATCTGCAGCAATGATACTGCGGCGATATCAGCTTGAAACTATAGTAGCGGGGCGATATCTAAACAGTATAAGGCTGAAACTGATTTGATACTAATATCATAGAGGTATCACCGTGATACCAAGTACTCGGCGCCCCCGCCGCTGCCCCTTGGGCGCCTGGGCCCACGGGACGTTGACCAAATTCAGGGTCCTTGTTGTGGCCTGGCTGCTACCGTGAAGGCCATTCAACAATGGGGGAGAGGCAACCGTGGAAGCTCTAAATGCGTCGCTGTACAGGGTTGTGCTGATTGTCAGCTTGATGCTTGCTGGGGTCTTCTTTGAGGAATACAGGTGGCCGGTCTGGATCCTCGCTGCCTGTGTTGGCATTTCTACGCTGCTCTGGTCTGTGTTCGTGTATTTCGGGACAGCTGCCGAGCGCAGGCGGACCGAGGCACACCTCGCCCGCTATCCCGAAGCCTGAGGCCCTTAAGTCCCCTCACCAACCCTTAGACCAGAGCCGTTGCGTTGTCCCCGTTGTGGGCCGGTGGAGACCGGAGGATGAATCTCAAAGCGGTCCACACTGGGGGCAGGGTAAGCGACTAGCATTAGGCGATCACCATCAGACCTCCACCAACTAGGAGACACACCTTGGCTGTTTGTTCAGTTCTTCGATGCGAGCAAGAGACCGCCGGAAGGTTTACAACCAACGAGAAGGTGTTCATGGAGACGGCCGTGTGCGGCGATCACCTCCAGAAGCTCAAGTCCGGGGAACCTTGGAAGTACCAGAGCACGAGCCACGAGTTACTGATGGACTCTGACATGCCGCCTGTGATTGTAAATTTCAGCCTCGACGAAGGTGTTGGACCGGGCGTGACCTTGAGTCTTGCTACGGACGGAAACGAGAAGCCACACACGTTCTGGATCAGCCGCGAGCACGCCAAACAGCTTGGTTCCTTCCTATCGGGGAAGTCGTAGCGAAGGATTTCCGTGAGCAGCGCAGAGGCCACTAAATACGAGTACAAGGCCGTCAAAGTGGACCACCGGTCCAAGCAACAGTCGAAGGAACTCACCAAGCTCTCCGAGCGAGGCTGGGAGATTGTGCAGATCGGAGCGCCTGCCATGCAGATCGGTTACAAAACTGTGCCAGTGCAGGTCCGTCGTCCCAAGCGATAGCTGAGACCTCGATAGCCTGAACACACTCACTGACAACCTGCTTAGAAGACGCTTCTGACCAGGGCAATGCCGCGTTTGAAGGCGCTGACCGCCTCTGTATCTGGCTCGCGGCGTTTCTTCTCTTCCTTCGCTGCGGCGATGGCCCGAGCCGTTGCTTCCTGGGAGCGGCGGGCTGCTTGTTTGCTGGGCGGGTAGATGGGGTGTCCGTTGAGGCGCCAGTGGTTGAGCCGGCTTTGGAGCAGGCGGGCGATGTCCAGGGCACCGTCGAAACCGTCATGTGGGTGGGCCGATCCGTCAGGTTTGAAATCCAGGGCATGGAGGACATCTCTGGGGGAGTAGTCCTCCCGGAAGTAGGGTGCCAGTATCCGTACAAGGTGCCTGGACCGGAGTTTCCGTAGTGGAGGTGAGTGCCATTGGACGGTTCGGGCGGCTTGTAACTCGTTGAAGGATCGGGTTGCCTCGTCCGGGGCGCTTGTCGTTCCGGTAATTGGCCATTGAAGGTCTGTACGAGCGGCCTCGATCTTGGCTGTCTCACGTGCTGCCGCCTCAAAATGGGCTTTCAGTGTGGGCGAAGCCCACTCCTTCTTCCCCTTGGGGGCTGAGTTTCCTTTTGGCAGGTTAGGGTTGCCATTTATGTCCACAAGCTGCCGGAATTTCTGCAGGAGTGGATCGAGTCTGCACTTGAAATCCATGCGCTGGACTTCCTGCTCGCCAAACTCCGCGAGCTCCTGCTCGGTTGCGAGGCGGCAGAGCACATAGACGGCACGGTCGGCCATCCGGTCCGGCCTTGCTCCCTCTTTGAAGAGGTTGGAGTTCCCGTCCGCGGTCTTGGGTGTGTAGATGGCTGAGCGGCCGCCGGCTACTACGCCGAGGAAACCGTGACGCCGCAGCCAGCGCTTGATGCGGCCCAGGGTGCCGGCGCCGATACCGGCGGTGGCCATGAGGTAATCATTCCCGGGGGTCACGGTGTGGCTGTTGTAGTCGTAGGCCACGAGAAGCTGTGCGGCCACGGCCAGCAGGTTCCGCCGGAAGTCGGCCCTGTGCCAGACGAGTTTGGGGTGCTGCCGGATAGCGTCTAGCCAGTCAAAACCGGTGGTGAGGGGGCAGCTGCCCTCCGGAACGGCACGGAGGACGTTTTCTTCGTCCCGTTCCATGAGTCGGTTGATGCGCCGCGGTGCATCAGTGCGCTTGGAGTGATCTCCCACGTGTGCGGGGTCCCGGCGTTTCCACAGACCGGGTAAACCCTGTACAGCGATGGCCTCCATAGACGATGTTGTGGAGCAGTGTTGCTGGGGGCGCGGGCGACGTTCGGCGTCGGTGACGTGAGAGCCAACATACGCGTCGGAATGCGTTGACGCCGGGATAAGGTCCGGTACCATAGACGCAGCAAGTCCTTTCTTTTGACAAAGCAAAGGGAGCGTCCTCGCAAGAGGAAGCTGCAGTGAAATGGTTCAGATCACGTCCCGCCAAGAACTGAGATCTGAACGCATACTTAGATGAAGGCCCGCCGAGTGCGGGCCTTCAGCTTTTAACTGGCTTTAGACATCGGCAATGTCTCCGGTAGTTGGGATCGGTCGAACCAGGAGGGCAGTCCATCGGGCTGCAACTCCGCCCGAAGATGAGCGATCAGCTGCTCCATGGCTTCGCCGGTCGACACACCCATGTTGTCGGCCACGGCGAAGAAGAAGTTTTTGTCCTCCTTCGGCACCAGCGTATTGAGCTGGACGTTGTCCATTGCTGTTCCGCGATGCCTGCGCCGTCTCGTAGCCATAGATCGAAAATAGCCTTAAGAATATGCATTACGCGGGATTCGGCCCGCGTGTCTTCCTAAGAAGAACATTTAACGCCCTCGTAAGTAATCCTTGAGGCCGTCAAGTAATTGCTCCAGGCGCTCAGGCAGGACTGTGAATGTCACGGTCCGCCCTCGGCGTTGACCTGCGGGGACATCGGCTTCCACCAGGCCTGCGTCTTCGAGTCCCTGGAGTGTCCGTCGTGCCGTGTTTGGATCGGTTCCGAGTTCGCGAGCCAGGTCTGCTGCCCCAGTTGGGCCGTGGATTGAGAGATGGCGCAGTATCGCGCGGGAGAACATCGTCCCGAATGACTCGATGGCCATTTCTACGTCCCTAGGCAGGGAGCTCGGGGGGCGAATATATCGGGGCATCCAATCATTTTGTCACTTCCTGTGTTTTACTCTGCCGCGGTTCCCATAAGACTACATTTAATGTCGTTTTAGGGTAATGTCTTAACTGTCGCACAGACAAGAACGCAGATAGCCGTGACCACTGACACAGAGAGGCTGTGTGACAAGCGATTCCGGCTCAACGTGTGGACAATGGCCTGTTGGTCCACCAAATGGAATATGTCAGTGGCAGCTGGTGGCTGTGGAAACGATGTCCAAGGGGGAGGGACGGATTTTGAAGAGTTTATTGCCGTTTGGCACGCCGTGGCAGATGGACGGCGCTCTGCGTGAACGGGCGATCCGGGAACGTGAGATCTTCCGGTCCTGGGTGGCTGAACTGGACGTCCCCGCCGGGCAGGTGCGGGTACTGAGTGAACTTCTGGAATTGATGGATGAGCGCGAGTTCGTTGAGGGGCGCGCTGCCTGCGTGACCTACGAGGCCGAGCTTGCCCGCCGTACAGGGCTGGGGGACTCCCTGGAAGGTGTCCTCAAAGACCTGAAGGACGCGGGCATACTGACCTCCCACCGGGCGGCCGAAGTCTTCAAGGATGGACGCCCGGGCGTGGTGCTGCGGATTCGACGCCCGGGCGTCGTCCTGACCGTCGAAGCCGCCGGTCCTCTGTGGCTCAAGGATTCCTGGTTCCGTAACCGGGGCGAGGGCTTTCCTGATGCAGCGTAAGTCGCTTGGCCTGGTGGCACTCATTGCCATCCCCGGGCTGTTCCTTGGTCTGATCTTCTCCATGCTGTTGCTGTTGGCCCCCGCGAAACCTGCTGTGGCTCACTGCGGTCCGGCCATCTCTGTTGTCATCGATGGCAACACCAAGGTCGAGGGCTACACCGAGGAACAGTTGAAGAACGCCGCGTCGATCATGGGTGCCGGCCAGGCACAGGACCTGTCCGTGAAGGGTCAGATGATCAGCGTCATGGTCTCCCTGGGGGAGTCGGGGTTGCGTGTCCTGGACCATGGCGATGGACCCGGCCCGGATTCCCGTGGGTTGTTCCAGCAGCGCGACAACGGCGCTTGGGGCTCCTATGCAGACCGTATGGACCCCACCACCAGCGCCACGAACTTCATCAAGGCTTTGAAGGCCGTTCCGGGTTGGGAGCTGTTGGAGCCGACCCTCGCCGGTAACAAAGTTCAGCGCAACGCCGACCCTTACCACTACCAGAAGTACTGGCCTGAGGCCCTCAAACTCGTCCAGGCACTCTCGGACGGAAAGTTCGACGTGGAAGGCAGCGACTGCGCCATCCCGGGAAAGTCCGGTGCCGGGGATGACTACCCGTGGAAAGACGCTCCCACCTGGTTGCAGGTCGGAGCGAACGCTGCCAGCACCTCGCCGCTGGGTATGTACAACCGAGAGTGCGTTGACTTCGCGCTGTGGCGCGTGAACCAGCAGATGGGTTCCGCCAGCGCACCCTTCAAATTTCTCAACGGCACGTTCCGCCCGGATGGGCAGGGCCTCGGCTCGGCTCTGACGTGGAAGAGCGGCTGGGACGCCAAGGGCTGGCCCACCGGCAGCACCCCACGGGCCGGCGCGGTCGTTTGGTACGCACCCGGAACCGGGGGAGCGGACCCGACCTTCGGCCACGTTGCGGTGGTCAAGGAAGTCAGTGACGACGGGACCTACGTCGAAGAGGGCTACAACGGCAACCCGGCCCCGGATGACCACAGCTACTACACCCGGACAGTCAGCAGCAACGTCCCTTCAGCCTTCCTGTACCTGCCCACTCAAGAGGAGAAAAAGTGAAAAAGCCCTTGGCCCTGCTCACCGTGGCCCTGCTCTGCGTTTCATGCGCACCGGCAGCGAACACGACACCGGCAGAACCAGCCAGCACCACGCCCACAGCGTCCGCCCCCGTCTCACTGAGCGCCAACAGCGGACCACAGGCCCCCGGAGGAACAGTCCCAGCCTCCACCGGCATCACCTGGGATCAGGCCAGCAAAGACAAAGCCGCGGAAATCGCTGAGAAGGCAATGGACGACTTCGCGCGCCCCAACGTGGAGGAAAAGCAATGGGCCAACGATCTTGCCCGCTGGCTGACACCACAGGCCACCGCCGACTACTCGGCAGTGGACCCGGCCAACATTCCGGCCAACCTCGTCACCGGCCCGGCCACGCTGACCGTCGACGAAGCCAACGGCTACGGCGTCACGGCAGCTGTCCCCACCAATGCCGGGACCTACACGCTGCAGCTGCTCCGCACGGGCACGGAAGCCCCGTGGAAGGTCAACCGGCTCACACCACCCACGTCCTAAGCGCCGCACCTCTCCATCTCACACACGTAAGGAAGAAGTTCATGGGTACTACACCAACCGAAGTCCTGGCCTTTCCAAACATCAGGGCCATCGTCCGCGACAACGGGACCGCTGAGGTCGTCGTCGCGGGTAACTCCCGCATCGTGCCTGCCGGGGACTCCGTACAGGATCTCCGCAACAACGCCCTGGCCCTGGTCGTGGGCGAAGCGCAAACACTGCAGCGCCCCGTCCGGGTCCAGATCGAAGATCCCGAAGGACACGGTGAACTGATCGTGCACCCCGACAACAAGATCGAATCCGTCTCCTACGAACCGCGCCCGGCACGCCGCCGGGCAGAGGCCCCGGAAACCACCCCCGAGCCCGTCGCTCCAACCGTCATCGACACGGTCCCTGTTACTGCTCCTGAACCAGCAGCCGTCCCCGCACAGCCCACCGCTGCGGCAACGCTGGACCGCCAGCCATGGCCGCCCAACCCCGTAGAGAACGAGCCATCAACCGAGACTCCTGAGCCTGCCCAGCCGGCCGCCGCAGAACCGCAGACCACCGCAACCGCCCCGGAAGCACCGCTGACCCGGCGCAGCCTGAAGGAAACCTCGTTCCTGGTCAGCGCTCCGGTTTTGGAACCGGCAACACAGGGCTGGCGCGGAACGCTCACGCGACTCGGATACCGGATGGACCCCTCAGCCGAAGAACTCTCCGAACGTGAGGACATTCGCACGGTCAGCCAGCACTGGCCCGGCCCGCGCACCATCGCGGTGGTGAACCGCAAGGGCGGGGCGAACAAGACCCCCACGGTCGTCATGCTCTCGGCCATCCTCGCCCGCTACAGCGGTGCCGCCACAGTGGCCTGGGACAACAACGAGTCCCAAGGCACCCTCGGGTGGCGGACGGAAAAAGGCTCCCACGACCGGAGCGTCCTGGACCTCATCGATGCTTCCACCGAGCTGCTGTCACCTTCAACGAACGCGGCAGAAATCGCCAAGTTCGTTCATCACCAGACCGGTGACAAATTCGACGTTCTGCGCTCGGATGAAAACGAAGAAGGCGACCACGAAGTCACCGCTGAGGAAGTCGACATCGCCCACCAGGTGCTCACCCGCTATTACCGGCTTGTGATCATGGACTCGGGCAATACCGCCCGGGCAGCGAACTGGCGTCGGATGATTGACCACACCAACCAGCTCGTCGTACCTGTGACAGCCATCGAGGACCGCGCCGAAGCCGCCCGGCTGACGCTGCAGACCCTCGAATCCCGCGGTGGCCACGACGCGGAGCTGGCACGCAACGCCGTTGTGATCGTCTCCGAATCCACTGACGCCAAGCGCAGCATGAGCGGGGACGCTTTGAAGCGGGCCAGGGACGAGGCCCGGCGGATCGCTGACGGCTTCGAACCGTTCGTGCGGGCCGTCGTCCGGATTCCTTACGATCCGGCCATGGTCAACGGCCCCATCCGTTACGAAGCCCTCCAGCCCGCCACGCAGCGGGCATGGTTGGCCGCAGCGGCCGCCGTCGCCGCCGGCTTCTAGAACAACCCACCGACGGATTCTGAAAGGAGGAACCATGCAACAGTCCCTGAACCCCTGGATCACCCGCCCAGCCGGAGACCCTGCGGAGGCCGCTCTGGACACGCACGTGCCACCAGAGGCCGCGATCAGTGCGCCGCTGAGGGGAATGGTAGAACCGGACGCAGCAGACCGCCTCGGCCGACGCACCATGTCAGGCTCGCCAACGTTGTGGATTACCGGCGCCCACGGGGGAGCCGGCGAGAGCCGCATCGCTGACCTGTTCGACGGAGCCCGCCCCACCGGTCACTGCTGGCCCGTCCTGCAGGACGGGAGCACACCCCGGGTGCTGCTGGTCTGCCGGGCAGACATGCGCGGCCTGACAACGGCACAGAGCGCACTGACCCAATGGGCATCAGGTGCGGCACCGAAGCTGGATCTGCTCGGCCTCGCCGTCCTGGCGGACGCACCAGGGAAGACTCCCAAAGCGCTCCGTGACTTCGCCGCAATCGTCGGCGGGGGATCGCCCCGGCTCTGGACCCTGCCCTGGGTAGAAGCCTGGCGGCACGGCGGCACCACAACGCCGCCAACGGGCCGCGAATACGAACGATTCATCAATGACTTGGCCGCTCTGGCCACCGACATCACACCCAGCACCACCCACTGAAAGGTCTCACCATGAACTCCTTCTCCGCACTTGCGGCAAGCGTCATCCCCAACCCCACTCCGGTCGTTCCCGCCGAAGCCGGCGGCTTGCTCACAGTCCTGAACTGGGCTTCCGGTATTGGCCTCGTCCTGGGTGTTCTGGGCGTGATCATCGTCGGCGTCGGCATGGTCATCCAGCTCCAACGCGGCGAGGGTGGCCAGTCCCTCGCCAAGCTCGGCTGGGTCCTCATGGGCTGCATCATCATCAGCGGCGCTTCCGGCATCGTCCGCGCCTTCGTCTAAGCCAGCACCAACAACGGGAGGTTCACCATGAGCCAGTCAACAGAGAGCACCACCGAAAGCAATCCGTTCACCAAACCCGGGTTCCTCATCGCTGCCGCGCTGGTGGTCGCGCTGATCGCAGCAACCGTCGTCATCTTCCTGCTCCCCAACGGACAGGGAAACGCCCAGCCCGCCCCTGCCCCGACAGAGACCAGCAGCACAGCCGCAGCCAGCCCCAGCGCCTCCGCTGGGGCTGGCAAGAGCGTCTGCGGCCTCCCTGCGAGCAAGGAAACTGCACTGGGAACCGCGCCCAAATCCAAGTGGGACTTGCTCGGAACCATGGCCGTTCCAACAGATCCATCAACAGCAGGCCCCGGCACTGTGGGCAAGGACGGTCTGAGGTCGTGCTTCGCCCAGTCCCCGACGGGAGCCCTCTATGCGACGGCAAACATCTGGGCATCGTCCTTCAATGGCTACGCAAAACAGCTATACCTGGAGCTTTCAGCTGACAGCCCTTCGCGGGACAAAGCTG
Organism: Arthrobacter sp. GW822-FHT05G07; assembly: GCF_058799755.1. Lineage (NCBI taxonomy): Bacteria > Bacillati > Actinomycetota > Actinomycetes > Micrococcales > Micrococcaceae > Arthrobacter > Arthrobacter sp. GW822-FHT05G07. The sequence continues at coordinate 33,116 of NZ_JBXALT010000018.1, forward strand.
TACAGGCCATAAAGGAAGGCAAGGACGTCGGCGGCGGGACCTCACCAAAGGTTCAGATCGCTGGTTTCATGATCCATTCGTACACTCCCGAATCAGCCGTCGTCGAGCTGGCCATCAAGAGCAACGATGGCGGATACGGCGCTATCGCGACGTCACTGCTGTGGGAAGACGGTGATTGGAAATTGGATATCCCTCCCGCTGGCGGAGGCGCAGTTCGCCAGATCAGTGACCTGAGTTCATTTATCCCTTGGGCCGGCGTCTGACGTGGCAGAAAAGGAATGTGAGGTCTGGGACGCGTACTGCTGGAGTACGCAGGGTGCCAGCAATGTCGCGGCCGGGATCGCAGACGACGCAATCAACAATCTTGCAAAAGCCATCATGGAGGGCATGAGCCAGATGGTGACAACACTGTCTACCTTCTGGGTGACCATGCCCACGGTGAACCTGGCCAGCGAGGACGGCACCACGCCAAGTCCCGTTGTTTCTGCGGTCAATAGCGAACTGATGCCCTGGACGCTGGCGCTGGCGGTCCTCGCCGTCATCCTCGGAGGCATCCGGATGATCTGGGAACAGCGTGGGGCACCGCTTAAGGATCTGCTCCGCTCGCTGCTTACGCTCACTTTGGTGTCGGGCCTTGGCTTGGGTGTCATCTCGATTCTGGTGGTCGCGGCCGACGCCTTTTCTGTCGCCGTCATCGAGCGTTCCACGGACGGGAAGGGATTTGCAGAGTCGATGAACGTCCTGGTCATGACCAACCAGACCGGTGTCGGGGTTTTTATTCTGATCGTCCTGGGGTTGATTGGCCTGATTGCCTCTCTCGTCCAGGTCGTGCTGATGGTGGTGCGCAGCGGCATGTTGGTGATCCTGGCGGGCATCCTGCCGACCACGGCCGCGTTCACGAACACAGAGATGGGCAGGCAGTGGTTCCAGAAGGCAGTTGGCTGGACTATTGCCTTCATCCTCTACAAGCCAGCGGCTGCCATCGTTTATTCGGTCGCGTTCCTGCTCATGGGCACCGGCGGGGGCCAGAACGCGCTGATTAGGTCCATCACGGGCTTCACGTTGATGGTCGTTGCCTTGTTCGCCCTGCCAGCCCTGATGCGGTTCGTAACGCCGATGGTCGGCGCCGTCGCCTCTGGCGGGGGAGCAGGAGCAGGGGCTGTCGTTGGCGCCATGGCGACAGGTGCTGTCTCCTTGGGCCGCAGTGGCAGCGGTAAGGGCAATGCCGCACCAACGCCAGCGAGCACGCAGAGCAGCCAGGCAGGCACGTCTCCGAAGGGCAGTGACGGCACGTCGGGTCCCAGGGGAAGCGGCGGCCAGCCGACGCCAGGGTCAACCGGTCCTGGAGGTCCGGGTGGAGCTACCAGCACCGCGACCGCCAGCACTGCTAGAGCAGGAGCAACAGCAGGGGCAGCAACGGGAGCCAGCGGGGCAGCAGCAGCTGGTCCGGCAGGCATGGCCGTAGCTGCAGGCGCCCAAGTGGCGTCCAAGACGTCGCAGGCAATCGCAAAGACCGCGCAGGATTCAACCGGGGAGGGCCCCAGTGGCAGCAATTAATACCGAATACAAAGAACCGTCCTACGGCAACTGGCGCGTACCGCGCTCAGCGGGCCTGGGAAACCTCGGCGCTATCGGCACCGGGATTGTCATGGCCGGGCTGTTGATGGGCATCATCAGCTTCGCTATCTGGGGTCTGTTCCCGGGCCTCGCTGTCCTGGCCGTGGCCGGGGTTAGCGCCCTCCTGCTGACCGTCAAGGACAAGCACGGCCAGTCCATTGTTGACCGCTTCGCCACACGGATGAGCTTCCGGCTCTCCAAGTCCTCCGGAACGAATCTCTACCGTTCCGGCCCCCTGGGCGTGACTCCGTGGGGCATGTACCAGCTGCCGGGACTGGCCGCGAAGTCCACCCTGTACGAGTTCACTGACTCCTACAAGCGCCCGTTCGCCCTGCTGCATGTGCCGACCACCAGCCACTTCACCGTGATCTTCTCCACCGAACCTGACGGAGCCTCACTGGTGGACCCGGAGCAGGTTGATGCGTGGGTGGCGAACTGGGGCGGCTGGCTCGCCGGGCTTGCGGACGAAGCCGGCCTGGACGCCGCGGCCGTGACGGTCGAGACCGCACCGGATTCCGGATACCGGCTGCGGAACGAAGTGGAAATGAACATCGACCCGAACGCGCCAGCCTTTGCCCAGGCCATTCTGCGCGAGGTCGTTGACACCTACCCGGAGGGATCGGCCACGGTCCGCGCCTGGGTGTCCCTGACCTTCAACGCCTCCCTCCGGACAGGATCGAAGAAGCGGACACCGGAAGATGTGGCCCGGGACCTCGCCTCCCGCATCCCGGGCCTGTCGGCCCGGCTGCAGTCCACCGGTGCTGGTATTGCCCGGCCGATGTCAGCCCAGGAACTCTGCGAGGTGGTACGGATCGCCTACGATCCCCCCGCTGCGCTGATCATCGATGAAGCCCACGCCGCCGGCTCCCCGGTCTCCCTGACCTGGGGCGAGGTCGGCCCGACCGCGACGCAGGCAAGCTGGGATGACTACCGGCACGACAGCGCGTTCTCGGCCTCGTGGACCATGACCGGCGCACCCCGCGGGTCTGTGAACTCCTCGGTCCTGTCCCGGCTGTTGGCCCCGCACGGGGACATTGACCGTAAGCGGATTTCGCTGCTGTACCGCCCGATGGATTCTGCCCGGGCAGCTGCCGTGGTCGAGCGGGACCAGAACAACGCCAACGTCCGCATCACCTCAGGGAACCGGCCGTCCGCACGTGCCCTGGTCGATGCCCGCTCCGCTGTTCAGACCGCCCAGGAGGAAGCCCAGGGCGCCGGGCTGGTGAACTTCGGGATGGTCGTCACGGCCACCGTGACCGATAGGGAACGGCTCGCTGATGCGGTCGCGGCCATTGAACAGACCTCCGGTACTGCCCGTGTGTTGTTGCGCCGTGCCTACGGTTCGCAGGACACAGCGTTCGCGGCGTCCCTGCCGTTGGGGCTGGTCCTTCCCAAGCACAGCCTGCTGCCCTCCGAAATCAAGGATGCCCTGTAATGGCCCTCATGAAGATGTTCACCCGTTCCCCCAGGAAGCCAGCCGAGCCGGCGAAGGCTGAGCGCCAGCCGCGCGAGGCCGGGCCGGGCTCCCGGGGCTGGATCGGGCGTGGCGGAGGCATGGCCGCCCTCGTCCCGTCCGTGACGGAGTACCGGGGAACGACGGTCCAGGTCTGCGGGCTGTGGCCGTTCTCCTCCGGTGCGTCCTCGCCCATGATCGGCGTCCCGCTGGGACGCCACGAAGAAACCCAGGCCACGGTCTGCTGTGACCCGATCAGCTGGTTCCAGCGGGCACGGCTCATTTCCAACCCCTCCGCCTTTATCCTGGGCAAGCCCGGCCTGGGCAAGTCCACGCTGGTGCGCCGCATGTTCTTAGGGCTCTCCGCCCAGGGCGTCCACCCACTCGTTCTGGGGGACTTGAAGGGCGAGCACGTCAAAGCGGTCCAGGCACTCGGTGGCCAGGTCATCAAGCTCGGCCGTGGCGTTGGCTACCTGAACATTCTTGATCCCGGCCAGGCCGTCGAGGTCGCCCAGCTCCTCGAGGCCAGCGACCATCACGAAGCCGCCACCCGGGTCCGGGCCGACGCGCACGGCCGCCGCCTGAACATGGTTGTCTCGCTGATCACGATCAGCCGGAACAACCCGCCCACGGATCAGGAACAGACGATCCTGGACCGTGCGCTGCGGGTCCTCGATGACCGGTTCGACGGTATTCCTGTCCTGAAGGACCTCCTGGACGTCATTGTGTCCGCACCGGACGAGCTTCGCCAGGTCGCTCTGGACCGTGGCGACATGGCCGTCTACCTGCAGGAGACACGGGCGCTGGAGGCAACCCTGCTGGGCCTGACCGGGGGAGGGAAGCTGGGGGAAATCTTCTCCCAGCAGACCACCAATCCCATGAAGCGGGACCGCGCCGTCGTCTTCGATGTCTCCAGCATCGATGAGACGGAGACGGACCTGCAGGCCGCCGTCCTCCTGGCGTGCTGGTCCTACGGTTTCGGCACGGTCAACGTCGCCAACGCCCTTGCCGACGCGGGCCTGGAACCGCGCCGAAACTACTTCGTCGTCCTGGATGAACTGTGGCGGGCACTGCGCTCCGGTAAGGGCATGGTGGACCGGGTGGACGCCCTGACCCGTTTGAACCGCTCCGTCGGCGTCGGGCAGATCATGATTTCCCACACCATGTCCGACCTGCTGGCACTGCCGGCAGAAGAGGACCGGATGAAAGCCCGCGGATTCGTCGAGCGTTCCGGCATGGTGATCTGCGGCGGTCTGCCGGCCTCTGAAATGCCGCTGCTGACCTCCGCTATCCCGTTGTCCCGGCAGGAGCAGCAGAAACTCATCTCCTGGCAGGACCCGCCTGCCTGGGATTCGCGCGGCGTCGACGTCGAACCTCCCGGGCGCGGGAAGTTCCTGATCAAGGTCGGCGGCCGCCCGGGGATCCCGGTGCAGGTTGGGCTGACGTCGATCGAAACCGGAGACCACGGCGTGAACGACACCCAAACGAGGTGGCACGCCAAAAGTGAGAAGTTCGCGTGAATTTTGACGCTTTTGGCGTGAACTTGAGTACGCCCGGCGATTGCAGCGGGTGTGGGTGCTTAGGTTCAGGGAACCTGTGTGTCCTGACGGGTGAGGTCGGGGTGCTCGAGAGTGTTCAGGTAACGGGTGGCGCCTTCGACGCTGAGTCCGAACAGGTCGCAGATTCGGCGGATGTCCCCGCCTGTCGCGTGGATCTCATGCAAGATGCGGTCTTCGCGCAGGACTCGGGGCCGCAGCGTCCGGCCGGCCCAGGGGAACTGTCGACTGGCAGGCAGGAGCCTGGGCGCGGTGCGCCGGTTGATGAGCAGGTGCGGGTTGGCCGTGCCTGGCCAGGTTCGGTTGCGGTGGTCGAGCCAGGCCGTCAGGCGTGTGCGTACGGGGGCGGCCAGTGGGATGTCGCGGTCGCCGAGTTTCAGGTGTCCGTCGCTGATGTCGGTGAGTTTCAGCTCGCTGATCTGTTGCGCGGTCAGGGCGTGGAAGGCTACCAGGGAAACCGCGAGGGCAACGGCTTGGTTCGGGGAGTTCAGCTCCTCGCGGATCACGGCGGCGTCCAGGGCGAGGGGGATTGTGCTGCCTTTCGGGGACGCCTTCATCCCTCGGGTCGGGTTGGCGAAGATGAGTCGGCGGCCTTTGAGTGTCGTGAAGAGCGATTTGAGTCCGTTTCCGGCGATGTGGCGCCGGGCCGTGGTTTCGTCCAAGGCGGCTGTGATGTCGGCGCGGGTGACCTCGGCGAACGACTGGAGCCCCGCCTCGGCCCAGGCGTGGATGATGGGTTCGATGCCCAGGATGTGCGCCTTGATGGTCTTGGGGTCCCGCGGGATCTGCCGGGGCGCCTGGTGGGCGCCGTTGATCAGGACTTGCAGCCATATTTCGAGCTGGTCCTTCATGGCCGGTGGCAGTGTGCTGGTCTTGGCAGCGAAGTAGCGTTCGATGTGGGTCGGCCGGTCCTCGATGAGGAGGCCGGCCGCGGCCAGTACGTCGATCGTAGAGAGGACATTGCCGGAGTATTGCCGCAGTTGAAGGACGTCGGTGGCGCGGACTTTAGCGGTTGGGCTGGGCCGCAGGCCCTCAAGGAGCCTCAGGGACCGGGTCACGTCGTTGCGTTGCCGTTTGCTCCAGCCGGCCCTCTGGGCATGTTGACGGACGATGGCGGCGCAATAGCGGGTCAGATCGTTATCTTCGAGTCGGGCACGGGCCGCGACAGCCTTTTGGTCGGGCGGCATGTCGAACAGCGTCGTCTGCATGCCCATGTCGGCGGCGGGTGCGGTGACCCGCTGGTTGTTCTTGTCTCGCAGTTTCCATGGCGCGCGTTGTTCCGGGCTCAGCTTTGGCGCCCCATGACGGTGGAAGCTCATGTTGGCGAAGAAGAGCTGGTGGCCGGCCTTGGTCGCGCCCGCCAGGTCCAGACCGCGTCCAGGCTCTTGGAGCATTCGTGCCTGTTCCAGGCAGAGCCGGCAGGCCCGCCGCTCTCCGACTCGGGTGGTGCGTCCGCAAAAGTCGCAGATTCCATCAGGGTAGTGGGAGCGCCACCACCGGCAAGGCCAGCACGTCCAGTTGTAGCGGCGGTAGACACCCCAAGCAAAACATTCCTTGCACGAGCCTGGGTGTTGCGGACTGCCGGGATGGCAGATGGCGCACATGCCCTGGCTGAAGTAGTCCCTGCTGGTGCCGCATTTGGAGCATGGAGGTGGGCTGAACGGGCCACCGGGAAGGCAGTCGTAGCAATAGTCCACCCGTGGATAGGCCCATGCGACCCTGTTGATCTGACAGCGGGGGCACATCGATGGCGGCCGAAGCGGCGCCATCGGGCCCGGAGCCGGACTCACAACAGCCCTGCCTACAGGGGAGGCTCGGACCGTGGCTTGCCGAATCTCGGCGTTACGACCGGTGATACCTTGCCAAAACTCGGAGACACAACGGAAGACGGCCTACCATCGCCGGTGCCGGCGCCGGTGTCGTTGCCGTTTATGGTCTCGGTGACGCGTGGGCGACGTGCGGCGACCTTGTCAGGTTCGGGGGTCATCAGGTCTGCCGGTGTGCATTTCAACACCGAGCAGAGCACGTCAAGCTCTTCGAGTCTCATCGTGGCCGGCGTTCCGGCCCACCACGAGGACATCTTCCCGGCACTGATCTCTAGGCCGGCATCGGCGAGCATCCGGCGTATCTGCGCTGACTTCCAGATCCCACGTTCAGCGGCGCGGATCCGCAGGTTCCACTGCACGGTCTCATCCTTCCTTTTGTGTTGTCGCGAATCGGGACTCGATCCGCTCATTGGCGTTTTTCCAGGCTTGCTCGACGTACTCGCTGCGCACGTGGATGTAGCCCGAGGTAGTCGCAAGCCACTGATGACCCAGCAGTTCCTGGAGGGCCTTGATGTCCATCCCGGCCCCGTAGAGCGAGGAGGCGCAGTAATGCCGCAGGACGTGGGGAGTCATCCGCCCCGACCATGCCGGCAACCACTGATCGATCTGCAACCCCAGGCTGCGCCGCAGTGCGTTGTCACCGACCCGGCCGCATCGGCCCAGCTCACGGTCAAAGCGCTCCGAGGGCAGCAGAGGTGCGTCCGGATCCTCCCAGTCCCCGCCGTACAGGTGTCGGACATCGCCCAGCCACCAGTCGATCAGCTCTGCAGCGCCGTTGATCGCGGGCACAAGACGCGGCTTCGGGCCACGGCCGTGAGCTCCTTTGCCGAACCGGACATGGAGCTTGCCGAACCCGCCCAGGTCCGGGCGCCAGTCACGGATATCGAGCATCACCGTTTCGTTAATCCGCAGCCCCAGCCGACGCCACAGCGAGGCAGCGAAGTAATCCCGCGCGGCAGGCAGATACTTGCGGGCCTGCGGGATCGAGTGCCGCCAGGAAGTAAAGAACGTTTCGATCTCGGCATCCGACGGTGGCACCCGGACTTTGCCAAGGGATGCCCCGGACGGGCGGTTGAACTCATCAATGGGCTGTTCGACCAGCACCCCGGTCGCCCGATGTATCCGGCCCTGGTAACGGCTGATCACGAACTCGTAAAACAGCGCCAGCGTCCCTGCCTTGCCGGCTCTGGTGCTCACACTGCGTCCCAGCCGCTTCTGCTCGGCAAGGAACCGGTCAGCATCCTGACACGTCGCCGTCCACAACGGTCCAGTCACCGACCGGGCAAATTCGATGATTGTCGCCCGGGTATTGCGGATGTGCGAGTCGCTCAGACCAGCCGCCGCCATCGCCAGCGCGTACTGGTCAACGATCTCCTGCTCGAAGTCCTCGGCCGCCTGCACACTCCAGAACCCCGGATCCATGGCGGCCCCACCAGGCAACACCACCAGCGCCATCAGTCAACAACTTCAGAAGGAGCGAGCATGCGTCGACATTACGCCCAAACCGTCACTCTCGTCGATGGTTCATCGGTTTGGTCCCACAGCGGCTTCGATCCAACGCCACCTGCCCAAACGCGACTTCAAGCCCCAAATCAGCCCAACGAACCTGAGCGAATAGAGACACCGGCTGATTCTCTCCTTGGGCCAGCAGCTCCTGAGCTGCCCGGCGAGGGAGGCGCACTGTGAGCGCACCGAACCGTAAAGGAATGGGCCTCGGGGATGCCCTGCTGGTCTGGCTGGCTATTGGCTTTATCGTCGTCTTTGGCGGCGGGACCTACGCGGCCGCTCACGTGGGTTCTTGGATGGCCGGCATCGAGGCACCGCCCGCCCATCCGATTGATCTGATTGCCGGGCTGATCAAGGGACGGGTGCCCTGGCCAGCCCAGTCCACCGTCGCCGCGTCCCTCATGGCCGGCGTGATCGTGGTCCTGACCATCGTCGTGCTGGTGGCCTGGAGGAAGGGCGCGTCCAAGCGTGCTCGGGTCGATAAGGCCGCCCGGTACCTGGGCCGTGGGAAGTCGCTGGCCGCGTTCTCCGAGAAGGGCGCACAAGCCACGGCCGAGCGCCTCGGCGTGAAGGACACTCCGGGCATTGTGGTGGGAAAGGTGGTTTCCACCGGCCAGAAGTTCATTCAGTCCTGGGAAGACCTCAGCATCGACATCTGGGGGCCACGGACGGGTAAGTCGACCTCCCGGGTTATGCCCGCGATCCTGGACGCACCTGGTGCCGTCGTCTCGACCTCGAACAAGCGCGACGTGGTGGACGGCACCCGCGGCGTCCGGGTCCTGACCGCTCCGGTGTGGGTGTTTGATCCGCAGAAGATCGCCCAGGAGGAACCCGACTGGTGGTGGAACCCCCTCTCCTACGTAACGGACGAAGAGAAGGCCCACAAACTCACCCAGCACTTCTCGGTCGGTTCGCGTACCCCCGGGTCAAAGCCGGATGCCTACTTCGATCCCAAAGCCGAAGACATCCTCTCCTCGTACTTCCTCGCGGCCGCGCTCGGGGAGCTGCCCATCACCCAGGTGTATCTATGGGTGACGGAGCAGGTCAGCCAAGAACCCATCGAAATCCTGAAAGAACACGACTACGAGCTCCAGTACAAGGGCCTGGAGTCCACGCTGAAGCTGGCTGACAAGCAGCGCGACGGTATCTTCGGCACCGCCGAGAAGATGATCCAATGCCTCAAAAGCAGGAACACGCTGCGCTGGGTCGCCCCGGCACGCGGCGAGTCCGTGGCCACGGACCCCCGCCGACAGTTCAAGCCGCACGACTTCGCCGCCTCACAGGAGACGATCTACATTCTCTCCAAGGAAGGGGCCGGCTCCGCCGCACCCCTCACCACAGCACTGACGGTGGCCATCGCCGAGGCCATGGAGGAACGCGCCGAGCGCAGCGGCGGCCGCCTGCCACTGCCGGCACTGTTCGCCCTGGACGAGCTGGCCAACGTCGTCCGCTGGGCCGGCCTGCCGGACCAGTTCAGCCACTACGGCTCCAAGGGCCTGATCGTCATGGGCATCCTGCAGTCCTGGTCACAGGGCGTCGAACTCTGGGGCGAGGCAAACATGCGGAAAATCTGGTCCGCCGCCAACGTCAAGGTCTACGGCGGCGGCGTCGCCGAAGAAGGCTTCCTCCGCGCCCTCTCAGACCTGATCGGGGACTACAGCTACACCAACGTCTCCATTTCCTCCGGAAAATCCGGCTCCAGCCGCTCCCGGCAGGAAGGCAAGGAACGCATCTTCGACGTCTCCAACCTCGCCGAACTCGACCGTGGCCGCGCCGTCGTCCTCGCCTCCGGCGCACCCGCCACCCTCGTCCGGACACTGCCCTGGTACACCGGGCCCCACAAAGAAGCCGTCGAGGCATCCATCAAGACCTACAGCCCCCGCCCCGAAGAACCGACCGCACCGGCGGCAGCCGAGCCGGTGGCCAATCCCTGGGTCACGACGTAGGAGGCGCTGAGATGAACAGCGACATCGGACGATTCAGCACAGCTCTTGCTACCGGCGAGACAGAGGCACCCGCCGAAAGGCCCGCGGAAGAGCAGAAGCCACCTGAACTGGTCTACGGCTCAGCCGAGGAGTTCCTGCACGAGCAGCTGCTGCCGACCTACGTCCGCGACGTCGACGGCCGCGCCGCCAAATGGTGCATCGAGTGGTACTTCCACCCCGAAGCCCTTTCCCGCGTGGAAGCGCTGTGGCGGGCCTGGGAACATCTGCGCCTCGACGGGGCAACGGGTATCAGTGTCTGGTGGAAGGACCACGCGGACCACCACATGAGCGTGCTCCTGGACCCCCGCGGCCCGTTCTACAAATGCGATAATCAAAAGCACAGGGACCCCGAACATCTGGAGCCAAAACGTGCACCAGCAGGGTGGTTCCCTGATGTACGACTGCAAGACTAACGGTTGAGTGCGAGTAGTGGTGGTCCATTGAACCGCCCCTATTGCGTTGTCTCGAATTAAGCTTCCGCTAGCGTCTGGGACTGGGCCCGCTCTTGATGCATTTCGGTTCCCCTCGGCGTCATTAGGGCAGATGCTCTTTAAGCAACCTCATTGATTGCACCTCTTCTCGCAACCGAGTGTTGCGCGAGACCGCTGTAAGAACCGATGGGCGTTGGTACTGCAGGATGCCGGGCGTCCCGCAAGCGGTTCAAGTGGCTGTCGATCAGGGCCCGGGTCGTGTGGAGTTCCAGAGCCGGTTCCACCATCAGCGAGTTGGCGCGTTTCGTGAGGTTGCCAGGCTCCGGACGCCCTCATAGCCCTGGGCTCGTGACTCTGGGCTTGTGTGCCGTCCACATCCACATCCACATCCACATCCACATCCACATCCACATCCACCCGGATCATCCCTAGTTTTTGGATTTTCACGAAGTTTCCCGCTCTACACCGGGGTCATGACGCGGCGGGCCCCGCCAACGCTAGGTGAAATGTGATGTGGGCAACACTATTTGGATTCACCGATTCACAATCTGTGGTTGTTGACCGGCTCAAATAGGTGTTTCATTTGACCCCTTGACCGCTCCTAGAGTCGATCTGACCAGTGGAGCCCCGCCAGTGCGCCGGGGTATCCGGACATCACGAAGGCGTGGGGCCCGGCGTGCAGTCATGAGACTTACGAGTGAAAGCTGAATGACCATGATCAAGATTCACAGTTCTACTTCGAAGATCGGGGCGGCCCTGGCAGCCGGGGCTCTGGTGTTTGGGACCGTCTCCTGCGGAGCGGCGGCGGCCGAAAAGCCCGCGGCGATGGCTACCAAAGACGTGTCCGGGATGAATGTTTACCTGGTGGGTGCCGGCGATGTTAACCCCTGGACGAAGATCTACAACGCCGTCGTCATCGAAGGCATGGAGGCAAAGGGCGCCAAGGTCACGTATCTCCAGGATCCCTTCGACCCGCAGGTCCAGGTCCAAAACCTAGACCGCGCCGTTGCAGCCAAACCGGATCTGATCATGTTGCTCGGCCTGGACTACCGGGCGCTGACTCCTGGACTTACGCGCGCGCAGACCGCCGGGATCCCGGTCATCAACATGACTTCGCCGCCGAAGCCGGCCGACGATCTTTTTGCGCTTTCAGTCGAGTCGGACCAGGTGAGTCTGGGCAAATTCGCCGCCCAGAACATCATCGAGGGCTTGAAAAAGCAGGGAGTTTCGAAAGGCAACGTCATTGCGATCACGGGGACGGCAGGCACGGAACAGGTCTCAGTGAGGCTGGAAGCTTTCAAGAAGGAACTCGCGACCGTAGAAGGTTTGGATTTGGTCGCTGTAGAGGACGGCAACTGGGACCAGGCCACGTCGCAGCGACTCGCTCAGCAGCTTTTGGCTAAGTATGCGAGCAAGGGCGGCATCCAGGCCGCGTATGGCATGGCAGACAATCAGGCATTGGGGATCATCCAGGGTGCCAAGCAGGCCGGCACGACGGTGGGCGGAGATAAAGGCCTCGTTGTCTCTGGTAGTAACTGCTACATGAGCGGTCTTGAATCCATCAAGGCCGGGGAACTGTTTGGAACTGCTTCTGAGAGCCCCGAGGAGGAGGCAAAGTACACGGTCGAGATGACCCTGAAGTATCTGGCCGGTGAGGACCTTCCGAAGAAACTGTTCGCGCCCGAAAGCCGCATCACCGCTGCCAACGTACAGGCAGCTCTCGACGGAAAGATTTGCCCGTGACCGATAGGGATCAGCGGTCTGAACCTCCGAGGCTGCAGATGGCCGGCGTGACGAAGAGCTACGGCGCACTTCACGCTCTGAAAGGAATTGATCTCACTGTTGAAGCCGGGGAAATACACGCTCTCTGCGGCCATAATGGGGCGGGAAAGAGCACCTTGGTCAAGGTCCTGTCCGGAATCGTTAGGCAGGACGCCGGAACCATGGCGATCGACGGAAGGACGGTGGACTTCCATCACCCTGGCGATGCCCAACGGGCGGGAGTCTCCGTTGTCGATCAGGAGATCAGCCTCATCCCCGCATTGTCGGTCCGCGAAAACCTGCTGCTCGGTCTCCCGAATGCTCCGTTCTTCGTCCGACACGCCACATCTGAACTTTTCGTCAAGGGACTTTTGGCCAGGGTCGGGCTGGAGGGCCTCAACCCGTTGACCCTGGTCGAGCGCCTTTCCCTGGGGGAGCGGCAACTCGTCGAGATCGCCCGGGCACTGGGCAGGGGCGGACGTCTGCTGATACTGGACGAACCCACGGCAACTCTCAGTGACGTAGAGATCGACCTGGTTTTCAAGGCCGTGAAGACTGCGGCGTCGGAGGGAACGAGTGTTCTGTATGTTTCGCACCGGCTAGGCGAGGTTCTCGAAATCTGCGACAAGGTGAGCGTTTTCCGGGACGGCAACAAAGTCACCACCTCGGAAGTCGGGAAGCTCGTTAAGCGGTCATTGATCGAACTCATGGTCGGTGAGGTCAAGGGTGATGACACGGTGCGACCGGTCCTGGCTGCTGAGGTTTCTCCGAGGCTGCAGGTCCGCGGGCTGCAGACACCTCGTCTCCACGGAATTGACCTGGCGGTGGACCGGGGCCGCATCGTGGCCCTTGCAGGTCAGATTGGTTCGGGCGCAGGCGACGTGTTGCGGGCACTGGCCGGCCTCGTCCCCGAGGCATCGGGACTTGTCTTTGCCGAGGACAAGCGCGTACGCCTTGGGTCGCCTTCGGCATCGTTGCGTGCCGGTTTATCCTACGTGTCGAACGACCGGAAATCAGAGGGGCTGTTCCTTGAGCAGTCGACGCAGACGAACCTTGTCGCGACCCGACTAGATTCGCTGTCCCGGGCCGGATTCGTCAGGTCACGGGCGCTTCGCTCCATTGCCTCAGGGCTAGCGCGAATCGTAGGGCTGGAATCGAAAATGGCATCACCTGTGGGGACGTTCAGCGGAGGAAACCAACAAAAGGCGTTTCTCGGTCGCTGTCTTATGCGCGGGGACAAGGGAGTCCTGCTCCTGGACGAACCCACCAGGGGAGTCGATGTTGCGGGCCGAAGCGAAATCCACCGGCTGATACGCGACGCTGCCACGGCAGGGAACGCCGTCGTATTCGCCTCAACCGAGTTGGACGAAATCCTTGATCTCGCCGATGAAGTGGTGACCCTCAGCGCCGGGCGCATCGTCTCGGCGAGACCGCGGGCCGAAGTCACAACGGAGGAGCTCCTGTCGGACATGACTCATGTTGAGAGAGAAGTGGTGAACCCATGACCGGGGAGATGGTGCTGACCGTGCCCACCGAGTCGGGCCGGAAAAATCGACGGAGTATCGGCCGCGCAGAGACTCTCCTGGCCGTGGCGACACTTGCCGTTCTGGTCTATGGGGCTTTAACCACGGATGGGTTTCTCACGCTCGAAGGGCTCAAGGCAACCGTGTCGGGAGTGGGCATTCTCGGGATCGTGGCCGTGGGGATGACGTGTGTCACCCTGAGCGGGAGCCTCTTTTGCCTCACCCTGGGTAGCACACTGACCATCTCGTCCATGGCTTTTCTTAGTTGGATGAGCATCGGAGTGCTGCCGGCGCTGGTTCTGACGATAGTCATGGGTGCATTGGTTTGTGCTGTTCAGGGTTTGCTCATCGGCGGACTCGCGGCCAACCCCATCGTTGTCACGGTCGGCCTCGGCTCGCTCCAGATTGGTGTGGCGTCCTGGCTGACAAATCAGTCGACTGTCTACCCGCCAGCGGGTGCTTCCTACCAGTGGTTGAGCGCTGTTTATGCGGGGCTGCCGCTGTCCGTCTATGTACTGGTGGCGCTGGTTCTCGCTGTTGCCGCGTGGCTGTCCTGGAGCCGGACGGGTCAGCTGATTCGGTTGGTTGGGGAGAATTCCCGGGCCGCGCGTGCCGCAGGAATTCCCGTCACCGGCACGGTGGTGGCAGGTTTCGTAATTGCAGGAGGTTGCGCTGCTTTGGGAGGTGTCCTGCTCGGGGCAACGGACGGGAATGCCACTTTGCTCAGCGGCGGGGACCGGTACACGTACGACGCTATCGCCGCCGTTCTCGTCGGCGGTGCCGCGGCTGGCGGGGGCCGGGGAAAGGTCCAGCACACCGTATATGGTGCCCTCTTCATCGCTCTGATCTCAAACATGCTCCTGCTTCGCGGGTTCGGCGGAGGCGCCCAGATGCTGGTAACCGGTGTGCTGGTGCTAATTGTGTTGCTAATTTTCCAGATGAGGAGACGGGTTCGATGAGTGCTTTGATCGCCAAGCTGAAACGAACACCCCTGCCTCGGTCTTCGGCCTCGATGACGTTCTTACTAATGACTGTCATGTTTGCAGTCGTTCCCGTTGCTGCGGGCAGCACCTTTAGTACTTTCTCGGTGTACACCGCCTTACAGATTTTCGGCACCTACGGTCTCATTGCGCTTGCCTTGGGAATCACGATGATCGCTGGCCAGTTCGACCTCTCAACGCTGGGCATGTATTCCCTTGGGGGCATGGTGGCCGTCAAACTCGGACAGGGTGCGCCCATGACGGGGGTTGCCGCTGCAGTCCTCGTGGGAGCGGTCGCCGGACTCATCCAGGGGAGCATCGTCTCCCGATTCAGGATCAACTCGATGGCTGTGACCCTCGGGGGGTTCCTCGTACTGCTCGGGCTGAGCCGGACGCTAGGGGACGACCGAACCGTTTCCTACGACGACGTCGGAGTAGGAATCATCCTTGACCGGCCCTTGGCCGCGGTGCTGTCAATGCACACGCTCGTCGTCCTGGGCTGTTTCGTACTGATAGCAACCGTGATGGCACGCACGCGTCTCGGCCGCGACATCCGCGCCGTTGGAGGAGACGCCCGAGCAAGCCACATCGCAGGCGTCCACGTTGAACGTGTCACGACGGGAGTCTTTGTAATCTCCGGGGTCCTGGCCGGTCTTGCCGGCGCCCTAAACGCCTTCACCCTTTCCTCGGCCCTGGTCAACCCGGGCTTCGCGCCGCTCGTCTTCGCGGGTACGGCCGCGCTGATCGGGGGAGTGGGCCTTGCCGGCGGACGCGGCACCGCTTGGGGTATCGCGCTGGGCGCCTTGTCGCTCAGTTTGCTGCAGGCGATGTTCGGGATGCTTGCCAGCCCGAGCTGGGTCAGTTCGATCATCACTGGCGTGCTGCTAGCCGCAGCGGCCGCGTTTTCAGGTCTGCGCCGCCAAACGGTTTGGATGGCGTGGAAACGCTCAATGAGTCACATGACAAACAGGAATCCCGGACGACTTGGAGGGAACGGGATCTCGCCATGAGCTGCCTATATCAGCGGGGCCTCGTCCCGGCGCTGCGCGCCCCTAATCGGAGATCTGTTTCGAGGTGTCCCCTGCGTGGTGGCCCCAGCCGGGGTTCGCACAGCTTCAGAAGGCGCACAATTATGAGAGATGGCAGGAAGCACAACAGATGACCATGGCAACAGGGATCGCCCTTCTGGTGATCGACTTCTCCACGGCTTTCACGAATCCGGACTCCGAGCTGTACTGTCCGGCCGACTCCGCCCTGGACGCAACGGCCACGCTTCTCTCCGCCGCCCGCGAAGCGGGAGCACTGGTGGTTTATACGACAGTGGCCTACGACGAATCCGGCGCCCTGGCGGCTAGGCGGTTTATCGAAAAAAACCCTTCCGCCGCCGTTCTGAAAGCCGGCAGCCCAGATGTCGAAATTGATGACCGGGTAGCTCCGGAACCGGGCGAACCGGTCCTGACCAAACTCGTTGCTTCCGGATTCTTCAACACCCCCTTGGCGTCACTGCTGACGGCCTCGCACATTGAGACCGTGATGATTGTCGGCGCATCAACATCCGGCTGCGTCCGGGCAACCGCCGTTGACGCCATCCAGCACGGCTACAAGGTCTATGTCCCCCGGGACGCGGTAGCCGACCGCTCAGGCGACGCCCACCGGCAGTCGCTGCTAGATATTCAAAGCCGGTATGGCGAAGTAGTGGATCTCCCCGAAGCCCTGGCATTGCTGAAGAACGCCGAAACAGTCCAAACCACAGATCCCATTGTCAGGTCCCCAAACGTCTGAGGCGAGGCAGCACCGGATCGAACGCCGCTCCACGGTCTCCATATAGAGCCAACACCGTGTTCTGAGTCGTAGATCCGCCGTCCGATCGTAAACCCAGGCGGTAAGGGCGCCAGATGAATGAATATCCCGCTGAAGCAGAAAAAGAAGGCAACTATGAATGCAAATTCCAAATCACGACGGATCGGAGTGCTGCCGGGGGACGGCATCGGACCCGAAATTGTAGAGGCAGCTGTCGATGTGCTGAAACTCGTATCGGAACAGCAGGACCTCGGCCTCGAATTCGAAACGGGTCTGCTGGGCGGCTGCGCCATCGAAGAGAAAGGGACTCCGCTCCCGGAGGACACAATCCGGATATGCAAGGACAGCGAAGCCGTCCTTGTCGGAGCCGTGGGTGGACCAAAATGGGACCAACTCCCTGATGACCAGAATCCGGGCCCAGGCGGGCTGCTCCGACTCCGCCGGGACTTCAATCTCTTCGCTAACCTGCGCCCCGGCATCTCATATCTGCCGGACCAGCTCCGCGTTGGCAGCGAACCTGTCGACATCATGCTGGTCAGGGAGGCAGTCGGGGGTGCCTACTTCTCTCCCCGAAAGGGACGCGAAGAAATCGATGGTGAGCTCACAGCATTCGACACCATGGAATACACGGCCACGCAGATCAGAGACATCGTGCGCGTAGCAGCACAACTGGCCCGGTCACGGGGAGGCCGGCTGACCTCGGTGGACAAAGCGAACGTGCTGGAGTCATCCCGTCTGTGGCGGGAGGTTGCCATCGAGACTCTCCAGGAGTTTCCGGACGTGGAAGTAGAGCACTTGTACGTCGACAACTGCGCCATGCAGCTCATCCTGCGCCCATCAACCTTTGACGTCATTGTCACGGAAAACCTCTTCGGTGACATTCTCAGCGACGAAATCGCCGGGATCGTAGGTTCCCTGGGACTGATGCCATCCGGCAGCCTGCGCCACGACAGGTGGGGCCTGTACGAACCGGTTCACGGGTCTGCACCGGGCATTGCGGGTCTCGGCATCGCCAATCCAACGGCGACCATTTTGTCCGCGGCTATGCTCCTGCGTCATTCACTTGGTCTTGCGGAAGCAGCCGCGGCCATTGAAAACGCCTGCATCGAAGTCATGAGCTCTGGCGTGAGAACGGCAGACCTAGCGATCCGGGATACCGAGCCGGTATCGACCAGCGAATTTGCCAAGGCAGTCTGTCAGGCCCTCGACCGCAAAGGCAGCCTGCCCTAGCGGGGCGTCCCGCACGCCAGACAGCTCGTACTCCGCGTCGGTTCGCCCCTCACACGCTCCAGCTTGGTAATAGGGGTCTTGGGGCAGGGCCAGCGATTCGTTGGGCAGCCTTCTCCGGTCGCCCTGGAGAAGTGGCGGTGTTCACAACTGCCCGTTGTGAATTGCCTCCAATGAGTGTTTCTCTTCGCTCCGGGCTGTGAATAGTGTCGAAGTTATGAGAACCCCGTCACATTGTGGCGGGTGATGAATCAGCCGCAACGAGGCGGCATGAAGGCCAGGAGAGTACCTAAGATGAGAAGCGCTATGGCGACAAGGCCCTGCAAATGCCGCGCCGCCCTGGACGGTGATGACTTTGGTCAGTTGCAAGCCCGGCAACGGAGGCATGAGGCCGATGTGCAGGGCGAGTCTCCAGTCCGGGCGCTCAGGTCATGACCGGGACGATGTTCGAGAAGATTCTCGACAAGCACCGCGTGGCCGGCAGCGGGGAAGTTCCTGACCGGTTGTACGTTGACCTTCATCTCGTTCATGATCTGAGCCCGCAGGCTTTCGCCGGCCTGCGCAGCAAGGGCCGCTCCGTTCGCCGAACAGACCTCACCTTGGCCACCGCGGACCACGGCGTCAGCACGAGAGGACTCGGAGGTCCGGGAACTGCCCTTACGAACCAGCTGCAGGCCCTCCAAGGGAACTGCAAGGACTTCGGAATTCCGCTGTATGGCATGGGATCAGCTGGCCAGGGCATCGTTCACGTCATCGCACCGGAACTGGGCCTGACCCAACCCGGAATGGTGATTGCCTGCGGGGACAGCCACACGCCCACGCACGGCGCCCTGGGGGCATTGGGATTCGGTATCGGAACCAGCGATGTTGAGCATGTTCTCGCGACTCAATGCCTGGTGATGCCGGAGCTGAAGTCGATGCGGGTAAACCTTACCGGGGCACTGCCGGATGGCGTGACGGGGAAGGACCTGGCGCTTGCACTCGTGGCGCACTTCAACGCGGGCGACGCCCGCGGCCATGTCATCGAGTTCCAGGGTGAGGCTGTAGCTCAGTTGACCGTCGAGGAAAGACTGACGCTCTGCAACCTGAGCGCGGAGATGGGCGCCCGGGCAGCTCTCATTTCCCCGGATGAGAGGACCCTGGCCTACCTGAAGGGCCGCCGCCACGCACCTAAAGGGGACCTGTGGGACCAGGCAGTCATGGAGTGGATGCGGACGGCCAGCGATATCGATGCTGTTTTCGACACCGAAGTCGATTTCGATGTCAGTCGCTGCCTGCCTACCGTGACGTGGGGTACCACGCCTGCGATGAGCGTCGGGGTCAACGGACGCGTCCCGCATCCCGAGGAGACCAACAATCCCGAAGCCGCCCGCAGGGCCCTGCTGTACATGGGCCTCGCGGGCGGAGAAAAGATCTCCGACATTGGCATTGATGTTGTCTTCATTGGCTCCTGCGCTAATGGACGCCTCGGTGACCTGCGTGCCGCCGCCAATGTGCTGGAAGGGCGGCACATCGCCCAAGGAGTGCGGGGACTGGTGGTGCCGGGGTCGCGGGCCGTAAAGCTCGCTGCCGAGGCCGAAGGGCTGGACCGTGTATTCATGGAGGCGGGATTCGAGTGGCGTGAACCCGGATGCTCGATGTGTCTGGGCATGAACGATGACATTCTTGGTCCGGGTCAACGGTGTGCCGCCACGAGTAATCGGAACTTCGAAGGCCGCCAGGGCCCCGGCGGCCGGACCCACCTCGTCTCACCGCGGATCGCGGCTGCGACGGCTCTTTCAGGGCGCATTGCCGATGTTGAGCGTGCAGCATGATGCGCACCACGATCGCCGGACGGATGGTCCCGCTGGACCGTGACGGCGTGGACACGGACACGATGATGCCACAGGAATTCCTCAAGGGAACCGACATGGAAGGATTCGGCAAAGCCGTCTTTCATCACTGGCGCCAGTCCGGCCAAATCCCTTTGGACGATCCGGTCCGGGCCGGTGCCCGCGTCCTGGTCGCCGGCCGGAATTTCGGAATCGGATCCTCGCGAGAGCATGCGGTGTGGGGCTTGGCGCAATGGGGCTTCGAAGCGGTGGTCGCCGTCGAATTCGGCGACATCTTCGCCAGCAATTGCGTCAAGAACGGGATCGCCCCCATCGCGGTGCGGGAAGAAGAGTGCCGGGACCTCCGCCAGCTCACCGAGTCAGATCCGCTCGCACCAGTGACCATCGACCTGTGGGGATGCCGCCTGTGGGCCGCCGGCATATCGGCTTCCTTCACCCTGGCACCGATTATCCAGAGGATGCTGATTGAAGGCCTGGACGAAATAGCCCTGACAGAGACCCTGCTCGACTCGATCGAAGCATACGAGCGAGATCGGCCGCCTTGGGAGCCCACAACTTCAGCTCTAGAGCGAGGCCCCGAGAACCCAGGGATGAAAACAAGGGTGCCTCTGCAGGGTCTGCCCGGCACGCCCCTGCCAGCCGGACGGCCGGAGCGAAGCGGCACTAATCATGCGGCGCCAACCGCCACCAAGAAACGAAACTCAGAGGAGCAGTAATGGTCAACGTTGTGAGCAGCAGGGCAATCGTGGGGGTACTTATTCCCTCAACGAACACAGTCGTCGAACACGACTATTCAATAATGCGGCCCGAGGGCGTGACCTTTCACTACAGCCGCTGCTATGTCGAAGAACCGGACCTCTCCACCGACCAGGGCGTGCAGGACTTCATCGACGCCCTGGGCCAAGCCAACGACGTCGCCATCCGCAACGTCCTGACGTGCAAGCCCTCCTTCATCACCATGGGCATGTCAGGGGAGACGTTCTGGGGCGGAGCGGAAGGCAATGAGGCGTTCGAAAAGCAGATCTCGACAACGGCAGGGCTTCCCATCAGCACAGGCGCCAGCGCCGTCCGCGCGGCTCTTGAGGCGTACGGCGCCAAGAAACTGGCCTTCGTCAGCCCGTATCCGCCCATAGTCAACGAACACGTGATCCGCTATTTCAACGACCACGGCTACGAAGTAACGGCCGATCACGGACTCGGTATTCAGTCCGCAACTGCCATTGCCGAGGTCACCGAAGACACACTGGCCAAGGTGCTGCTGGAACTGAACGAAAGTAACCCGGACGTAATCGTCCAGGCCGGAACGAATCTGTCGATGGTCCGGCTCGCCGCGGCCGCCGAACGCTTCCTCGGCAAACCCGTCATCGCCATCAACACCGCCTGCGTATGGCACACACTCCGTCAACTGGGCATCAATGACCAGTACAGCGGATTCGGCTCACTGCTTAGCGACCACTAATCCTCCCGTCCACACCGAATTATCAGAACAACGAGGTTATTGACATGACCGACATCCTGGAAGAAAACAGGTCCTCGCTCTCGGCTGTCTGGCAGCCGATCCAAATCGGGCCGATGCGCCTTAAGCACAGGGTCATCGTGCCGGCCCGCATCCTCAACTGGGCGCCGGACAACATCCTGAGCGACCGGCACCTGAATCACTACAAGCACCTGGCCGAAGGCGGCACGGCGATGATCGTGACCGAACAACACGCCGCCTACCCGACGGCCAAAGGTTCCTTCCACAACGGGTGCACGGCCTGGGAAGAACGAGCCATCCCCGGCTTCCGGAAAATGGCGGAAATCCTCCACGCCCACGACGTGCGCGGAGTCGTCCAGCTCTACGGCACAGGCGTGCACGACAAGGGCACCATGCTCGTCGATGAATGGAAGCCTCTGTGGGGCGTGTCGGAACTGCCCTCGGTCGCGCACAGCGAATCGCCCCTGGTCATGGGCCAGGCAGAGATTGACGTCATCATCGACGGATACGCCAAGTCAGCGGAGAACGTGCGCGAAGCAGGTCTTGACGGCGTGGAAATCCACGCCGCCCACGGCTACCTCCTGTGCCAGTTCCTCAGCCGCGTGTACAACAACCGCACCGACCAATACGGCGGATCCATCGAAAACCGGTGCCGCCTGATCGTCCAGATCGGCCAGGAAATCCGCCGCCGGGTAGGTAACGACCTCGCGATGGGAATCCGACTCTCCTATGACGAGTTCATCGGACCGGCCGGAATCACCCCCGACGAGGCCGACGAATACGTCAAACTGCTCGTCGGCACAGGACTGTTTGACTACTTCAGCATCAGCGCAGGCAACTACTACACCCTCGACCAGACGGTCGCGCCCCAGGAACAAGAGGACGGCCACCTTGTGCCGTTTGCCCGGCGCGCAAAGGAGCTCATCGGTGAACGCGCAGCGGTGTTTACCGTCGGGCGTTTCCGCGACCTGCACCTTGCCGAAGAGGTCCTCAAATCCGGAGCAGCGGACATCGTCGCAATCGGCCGCGGCCAGCTTGCCGACCCGGAACTGATAAAGAAGACCCGCGAGGGACGCGAGCACGAGATCATCAAATGCACAGGCGTGAACGAGTGCGTCGGCAGACTTTGGGACGGCGCGGAAGTCATGTGCATGATGAACCCGGTCACCGGCCGGGAAGGACGCTGGGGCACACTTGACCGCGTCGCCCCCGCGGACGCCAAGCGCGTCCTCGTCGTCGGCGGCGGACCCGCCGGAATGAAGGTCGCCTCCGTGGCCGCCCAGCGAGGCCACCTGGTCACACTGGTGGAGCGGGATAACAAACTCGGTGGTCACCTGAACCTGCTGGGCTCCTTGCCCAATCAGGAGGGCTTCAACATCGCCACCGACGACCTCGTCCGGGCAGTGAACAACGCCGGCGTCGACGTCAAGCTCAACACGAACGCCGACCTGGCCTTCATCAACGGCTTCGCACCCGATGAAGTCTTCATCGCCGAGGGCGCCAGCTTCGCAGACTCGGGCATGAGCCTGTGGACCCCCGGACTGGAACAGCTTCCCGGAGCGGAAGGCCCCTCGGTCTCAGCCATCGACGTCGCCGTCCGCAAAGTACAGGCGGACGGGCCGAAATCGCTCGGTGACCGGGTAGTGATTGTCGACGAGTCCAGTACCACCATGCCCTTGGCCCTGGCCGAGGTACTTGCCGCCGCCGGAGCCAAGGTTACGATCATCACTCCGCAGCTCATGGTGGGTCACGACGTGCTCAAACGCGGCGAATTCACCTGGCGTCTGCCTGCCCTGGCCAGCAATGGAGTGGAAATGATCGCCCAGCGGGTCGTGCAATCCTTCGACGGCACCAATCTGTTGACATCTGATATGTGGACCCGGCAGGAACATGTCATCGAAAACGTCTCCGCGGTCATCCTGTCCATCTACCGGAAGTCCAGCACTGCTCTGTTCAGTTCGCTCGCCGACGCGCCCTACCCGGTAAGGCGCATTGGAGACGGCCTCGCGCCCCGCAAGATGCAGGCCATCATCTATGAAGCCGAAGAAGCGGCACGCTCCATCTGAGCGATTCCGCAGGCGCAGCTCGAGAGTCAGCATGGGCGCAGACGACCCGCGCCCATGCTGAGTTATTGGAGGTAACTTTGCCCCGCGCTTCAGACTGCGGGATGATCCATAACAGCGACCTCGACCGCGTTGCACATCCTCTATCCGGCCAATGCATCCGCTGACCGCACGCTTAAGGAGGCGGCCTATGGAGATCCGACACCTTCGCGCGTTCGTTGCGGTCGCGGAGGACCTGAATTTCACCCGGGCAGCCAGCCGCCTCTTTCTCGCCCAGCAAGCCCTCAGCAGCCAGATCCGGCAGCTGGAGGACGAGGTCGGAACCCGCCTCTTTGACCGGACGACACGGAAAGTCGAACTTACCACCGCGGGCGAAGTCTTCTATTCCCGGGCCACCAGGATTCTCGAAGCCATCGAGGAAGCCAAAGCCGTCGCACGAAATGCCGGACTGGGGGACGGCGGGCACCTACACCTCGCCTACTCGCACTCACTCGGCATCGAATGCCTTCCACAGATTCTCGACGAATTGCACGTCCAAGCACCACAGGTCAACATCACCGCCGCGGTCACGTTAGCGGATCAGGCAATCTCCGGGCTCGCACGAGGGCAGTTCGACCTCGTCCTCGTGCGCAGCCCGATCCTTCCGGCCTCCATTGAGTCAGTTCTGCTCAGACGAGAAGTCCTCGGCGTGATTCTCAGCGCCAAGCATCCGGCAGCCGCCGACACCGAAATTCACGTCGATCGGCTCGCCGAAACAACGATAGTGATGTGGCCCCGCGGACATTCACCCGGATACGCCGACCTCGTGTTGGGGGCATTCCCTGCGCACGACACCGCCGGCCGGGTCCGTGTTTACGAAACCTTCACACATGGCGGCTTCCTCGATGACCGTAGGTCCCTGGAGGAAATGCAGTCCGGCAGGGCATTCCAAGTGGCGTTCGAAACCCAGTACCAGCCCCTCCCTGAAGGTTTTGTGTGGCGCCCGCTCAAACCCGAGCTATATGTGCCCGTTGAACTGCTCCACCGCGAGGGCCCGCTGACCCCTGCACAGCGCACTTTCATCGAAATCGCGCGCGAAGTGTCCCGCCTCAACGGATGGCTGGATCACGAGAGCGTCCCTCCGTCCCGGGATTGACAAACTCTGCAGGTCAAAAGACTCAAACGGATGTTTCCCATGGACGAATTTCGGTCATAGCGTTTTTCGTAGATCGGTCTGTCGTTCCAAAACATAAGGTGGTGAGCCAACACATGACAAAAGCCACGCTTGCCCAGTCAGAGGCGTCCAAGAACCCGGTCTCCATGGGCCACTTCGGTAGGGAGCTGGGCCCCGGCCGGAACTACGCCGTAGTTGTGGTGGACTTCCAAAACGGATTCACTGATCCTGCCAGCCCTCTCGGCGCAGACCTGTCAGCCGAGTTGGCTGAGACCCGACGACTGCTCAACGTTGCCCGGATGGCCGGCAGACCCATCATCTTCACCGCCGTCGCCTACGAGCCAGACGGGTCAGACGTTGGCCTGTGGGGTTTGAAAGCGCCCAAGATAGCAACGCTGGTCCTCGGCAGCCAAGACGCCGCACTCGACGAACGACTGGGCCGCCGTGATGACGAACCCCTGATGATCAAGAAGGGCGCTTCTGCCTGCTTCGGCACCAACCTCGTGTCCCTGCTCACCCAGGAAGGAATCGACAGCGTTGTCCTCGTCGGGACCTCGACGAGCGGATGCGTCAGGGCCACCGCCGTGGATCTCTTCCAGTACGGGCTACGCGTATTCATCCCCGCCCAGGCAGTCGGAGACCGTGATCCCGAAACACACCGCTCATCACTGCAGGACATGAACCTCAAATACGCAGACGTAATCAGTGTTGACGTCGCAGCCAACTACCTCACCAGGCACTGACCGAAGCGATCCGGCGGACCTGAGCCAAGACAACTGGAGACCCGCATGCATATGAATACCCGCGTCCGCCCTGGCGACGCACTCGCCGACCAGCTCAATGACGGCCTCGTCTTCGCGCCCGGATGCTATGACTGCCTCTCAGCGGCCGTTCTCGAAGGTGAAGGAGCCCCCGCCATTTTCGTATCCGGAGCCGGAATTGCCGCCAGCTCAGCCGGGCTTCCCGACCTCGGTCTTACATCACTCACCGAACTTCTCACCTCGGCGGGCAACATCATTGCCCGCTCCGCCGTGCCCATCATTGTTGACGGCGACAACGGCTTTGGCAACGAACTCAACACTGCACGGACCGTGGAAGCCATCGGAAGACTTGGTGCCGCCGCAGTAATGATCGAAGACCAGGTATTCCCCAAACGGTGCGGCCACCTCGAGCAAAAAGCCATCGTCTCCCGCGATGAGTACGAGCGCAAACTCAGGGTCGCGTTAGACATCTGCGATGAATTCGGGATGCTCCTCATAGCCCGCACCGACTCCCTCGCCGTAGAGGGCATAGAGGAGTCAGCGGCCCGCGTCGAATTGGCCCACGACCTCGGAGCCCATATCACCTTCGTCGACGCGCCGAGAGACCAGTCGGACGTCGAAAGGATCGGAGGCCTTCCCGGCATGAAGATGTACAACATCGCAACAGGCAGTTCCACACCGTCACTGCCGTTTCGGGACCTGCACGACATGGGATTCAACTTAGTCATAGAACCCTGTGTCTCTCTCTACCCCGCCATCGATGGAATCCGGCGAGCCTACCGATCCGTAGTCGACGCCGGAAGCGCAGCGCCCCTGAAGTCGTTCGGGATGAAGCCACGCGACATCTTCGAGTCGGTAGGCCTGAACAGCTGGCTCGAAATCGATGGGGCCGCATCGAGAAGTGCGCGCAGCGGGCGTTGAAGGCATCGACCAAGTCCTGCCCACCTTCCGGCATCAGGAGAGCCGCAGAATTGATTTCCGCCGCGTACCGGATGGCGGGCACATGACCCTGCACAACTACACCAGCTGGAGCCTGCTCATCGGGACCAGCGTCGAAATCCGCTACAAGGGCCGAACACTCCGAACCGGAATTGTGGAAGACGCCATGCCCGACTCGTCAACCCTTTGGATCGCGCAGCACGGCGTGCAGCCAAGGAAACTGTACGAGGCCTCCCTTGGCTATCAGGCATGGGTTGAACCTCAACAACTCTTAGGGCCGCTCAGCTACCGAGCGGCGTGCCCGGATGCTCTACACGGGCGAAGCTGATCACTGGCGTTGGGGCCAGCCTCCCCAATCGAGAGAGCACCAGAAATCGAGACACGAGAAGGTTAGACCCATGAAACCCACTATTGACTTGCCAATCGCATTCACGGCGACCGACCGCACCGGCATGGAACGCCAACTCGACGAAGCCGTGAGCGTCGCCAGGACACTGGCCATGCACGAAGGGCGTCTGGGAATTCTGGTCACAAGGCATGACTGTGATTCCTTTACGGTCGACCTGAGTGATGCCGTGCCCTTCGGGCTGACCCTCGAACATCAGGACTGGTGACCCAACCACGGCAGGGCTGATAGTCGGACGCCAACAACCTAGGTTGTCTTACGGCTATTGGTGACCCTTTCCGTAACCCCCCGCAAACTGACATCAAACCCTTCCGGGCAGCAGCTTGCCATATTCTCCATTATTGGTGTTTCAGAGTGTGTTCCGAGGTGTGTTTTAGCCCTTGATTCAATGGGCCTTTTCGTGGGATCATGAACTATGACTGCAGTGACAGGCGCCCGCGGCGGGCTGAAGGCGCACCAGGATTCCATCCGGCTGGCCGACGACGTGCTGGTCCGGGATCTGAGGGACCTGCTGGGTGCGAAACTGGTCGCGTACATCGGGTCAGTGAAGGAAACCCGGGCCGTCCGGCAGTGGGCCGACGGGGAGCGGAAACCCTCCGCCGACGTGATGCACCGGTTAAGGACCGCCTACCACGTGGCCGCCCTGCTGGCGGAGCGTGATTCCCGGGCCGTGGTGCAGGCCTGGTTCCAGGGCATGAACCCGCAGCTGGACGATGTCCCGCCGGCGCGCCTGCTCCGCGACGGCCAGCTGGACGACGCCGGCTCGCAGGTGCTGGCCGCGGCACGCGCGTTCGCGGCCGCAGGCTGATCGGTGGTTTTTGCACAACTGACCGCGGCCGAGGCCGCCGGTAAGGTCTGGCGTGTCGGCTTCCGCCCGGAACCGTGGGCATGGAGCGGCTGGGAATGGGCCACCGACGGACGGTTCCCGGGCCGGTGGGACGACCTCCACGGCAACTTCCGCACCATCTACGCCGGCTCCTCCCTCCTGGCGTGCCTTTTGGAGGTTCTGGCGCATTTCCGCAAGGATGCGCGGCTGAGCATGGAGCTGGACGAGATCGTTGAGGACGACGAGGATAAGGTCCTGCACCCCACCATCGCCCCGGGGCAGGTCCCCAGGGAGTGGCTTGAGGTGCGCGCTGCCGCGTCCGCAGAGCTGTCCGGGCGGTACTGTGCGGTGACCGCCTCGGGCAGCGTCGCAGCCCTGTACCCGCACTTCATCGGACTGGCCCTGAGCCTGGGTCTGGCTGACTTTGACGCCGCGGCCCTGAAGGACGCCCGGCCCCGGCACCTCACCCAGGCCGTCGCGGCCTGGCTCTACGAGATGACAGACTTCGACGGCGTCACTTTTA
The DNA here is from genome assembly GCF_058799755.1 of Arthrobacter sp. GW822-FHT05G07. NCBI lineage: Bacteria > Bacillati > Actinomycetota > Actinomycetes > Micrococcales > Micrococcaceae > Arthrobacter > Arthrobacter sp. GW822-FHT05G07. The sequence continues at coordinate 60,761 of NZ_JBXALT010000018.1, forward strand.
CCTCGCGTCACGGTGACGATCTCCAGCTCTGGGCCATCTTCGAGCGCCCCGGTGATCCACCGATCACGCCGAACATCCATAATGTAGTCGGCGAAGAACCACTGCAGCACGACAGGCCGGAAATCAGCAACTCGTTTCGCCTCCTCGGGCTGCAGTGGGAGAACGACTAAGTCGTCTTTTTCAACGGTCTACCACTCCGAAGCGGGCGAAGTCCTCCGCGAAGAAACCCACGAAGAAGCCAAGGCAACCGAAGTAGACACAAGAGAGGAGGGGCCGCCAGACAGCAGCCCCTCCTCTAACATCTGCCAGAACTAGCGGGTAAGGCCGTTCTTGCCTCTCTCCGAGCCCACTGCTGCCCCCGTGCGCGATTTTCTGGCCTTGACGGCTCCCTTTCCCATGGTCACCGCTGCGCTGGGGTGTGTGCCCTCGCTGCGTGCGGCTGCGAGGCGTCCGCGTATCTGGGTCTCATTCGCGCCGGTGTTGGCCAGGGACTCAGCGAATTTCTCGTGGTGTTCGGCCGAGCCGTAGTCGGCCGCCGATGTGCTCTCCGTTTTGAGGCCCTGGTCTTTGAGCCGGCTGCTGTCGTTGCCGGTGACGCGGTTCTCGATCTCGCGGCCGAGTCCTTCCATGCGGGCAAAGAGTTCCTTCTCAGCGCGTTCGTACCGCTGTTCCACTGACGCCCGTTCGGAGCCTTGGAAGCCGCCCTCTGCCAGGAGTTTGGCTTCGTGCATGTCCTTGGCGGCTTTCACAAATTCGGGATCCTCGAAGTGCGAGGCGCCGGCCCCGTTGATGTTCGCGGTGGTTTCCTTCCGCAGCTGGTCAAGGTCGGGTCCGTGGATGCCGTCTTTGCCGATGAGGAACATGCGTTCCTTGATGTCGGCGTCGGCGACTGCAACGGCTTTGGGGGTCTTGGCGTTGTGAGCCCGTTGCAGTGCCTGGGCCAGCTCGGGGTTGGCCAGGTACTCCAGGGGCACCTCGTGGCGTTTCATCTCGGGGGCCAGTTTCGCGGCCTGGGCGCGGAGTTCTTCTGCGCGGGCTGCTGCGAGAAGCTGCATGGCTTTCTCGTGTTCCGCGGCGGCTCTGCGTGTCTCTTCTTGGCCGCGCGCCAGCTCATCCTGCCGGGCCTTTTCCGTGGTGATGGCCTGGATCCCTGATTCCAGGTAGGCGGCGTCCGGGCCGACGTCGTGGGTGTCGATGCCGTAGCGGGTGAGAACTTCCTGACGGATCTTCTCCGACGCTGCCAGCGCGGCCGGGTCCTGGTCCTTCCAGCCTTCGGCGACGGCGTGTGCCGTGGCGATGTCGCTCGGCTGCGCCTTGTCCCACCACTGGTCCTTGCCCACGGGTGTCAGCGCTGCGTGCGCGGCACTGCGTTCAGCAGCGAGGCGTGCCTGGGCTTGGTGCGCTGTCTGGGCGTCCTGGTGTTCCTGTTGCCGCTGGCTCTCCTGGCGTCGGCGTGCCAGTGTCTCGGCAATGCGTGAGGCGATCATCAGCGACTGCCGCAGACCGCCGTCCAGGACGTCATCCATTCCATCTGATTCACTCATGCTGTTCCCCTTGCAGTTTGGTGGTGGACTTTATCGGTCGAGGCCCGACCCGGAGTCGCGTCGGCTGGGCTGGGAGGTCTTTGCCGGTGTCGGCGTCGATGGCACGGCTGATCCCGGACGGATGGGCACCATGCCGCGCCGGGCGATATCGATCGCCCTCTGCGGCGCTGCAGCGTCGGGGGCCGGCTGCTGCTCGGCACCCACCAAAACCGTCTTGGGCATGGTCTCGGTGAACGGGGCCAACTGCTCCTCAACCACCGAACGAATGCGCTGAGCCTCACGGGTCCGACCGGACTGGGCGTGCATTTCATAAACTGCAAAGGCCGTGTTGATCAGCTGCACCATCAGTGCCGTCTGCGCGGCCGTCTTGTTCTTACTCGACGCGGCCATGAACAACATGGCAGTACCGGCAATCGACGGGAGAGCGACAGGTTTGCTGTGCTGCCTTGGTGCGCGCAACTGGGCGGTGCGGGACAGTTCAGCAGCGGTGGCCGCCAGCGGCCCGGGGGTCGGTTCGAGCCGGTACGACCATGCCGCGAACGCTCCTGATACTTCCCGGGCGGCCTTCGCCCAGGTTGCGTGATCATCACGTGGAACGGTGCGCAACTGGTCCGCCAGGGCGGTCGCGTTGCGCGTGTACTCCACCCATGCCTCTGCCGGCGGCGTTGCATTCTCCGGTCCGGTCTTTGAGACCGTGCGCTTGTTGCGTGCCGCTGCGTTCCACTCCGCTGCAGCTTCCGTGGCGAGGTGCGGGGTGTCGATCCATTCCTCCCGGAGGGCTCCGAGCTTCAGGTCAGAGGCGAGGGTCCCGCCGCCGAACCAGATAGGCCGCTCACCCTGGGGGGGTCGTTCAGCTACGGAGTACCCAACAACGACGTCGGTGGTGTTCTTGGCGTAGCGCGGCCGAACCAGCAGGCCGGTGTCGCGGGCCCGGCGTACGAACTCAGCTTCGGTCGCTGAGGCACTGGCGCTGGCCCGTACTTTCCGTGCCAGTGATGACCGGTGCATTTCGCGGTCGTCCCTGACGGCGGTGGCCTTCTCGGCCCGGTCGTATCCGCGGGTGGCGTGCACCGTGGAGAGCTGTTCCAGACCGTACTTGACCTCAAGCTCGCGGCAGGTCTGCTGTGCACGCTTGTAGTCACCATGGGTCGATGCTTTGGTGCCGTCCTCGCGAACCAGCGAGACAGCCAGGTGAATGTGATGGTTACCGTTCTCGGACGTGCCGTGGTTCACCGCGGCCCACCGGCACCGGGCCTTGCCGCTGGCCTCGGTGAAGCCCATGGAGTCCACGAAGTCGTTCGCGATATCGCCCCACTGCTGATCCGTCAGTGCACCCTCTTCGGCGCGCAGACTCAGCGAGCAGTGCCACACGCTGGCGTCCTTGTACCCGACGTGCACGCGCTCCTTCTTCGCCGCGTCCCACTGCATGTCTTTGATCTGAACCGAGACACCGAACATCTTGCGCGGCCGGTCCAAATGCTTGGCGATCGCCAGGGCATCGTCCCGGTCCAGAACACCGTCGTCGTACCACGCCATGATTGCAGCATCCCCTGCTACCAGGTGAGGATCCTGGTGGGCGTTCTTCGTCTTGTTGGCATCGGTCGATGCCAGGTAAACCATGAGCCCGCCCATACGCGAACCGCGAGTGATGTTCGGAATCATCCCTGCATCAGCCCGTCAATGGCGTCGTCGATTCGCATGGCCACGGAACGTATGTGCTTCAACGCTTCGCGCGCCTCAGCGGGTAACTCGCTCGTGGCGTTCGCCTGCCGTGCGAGCTGGTTGATGTTGTTCGAGGAACGGGCCAGAAGGTTGTGCAGGGACATCAGCTCCGCAGCAATGGCGCGGCGTTCCGTAGGTGAATCGGAGTGCTCCGACAGAGCTGACGAAATCAGCAGGTTCGGAACAGTGACCTTCTCGCGCTCAGCCCTGGCGACGAGTGCGGCTTCTTCCTCCACGGTGACCCACACGTCACGGCGCTTCTTGGTCCCTGCGGGTTTGTTCTCACGGCGCCGCCGGGAGAGTCGGGAACGGACGCCATTCTCTTCAGTCACTCGTTCCCCCAATCCTTCGAAAGGCCCAGCGCAGCGACCCCGGAACCGGGGACCACACTGACCAGTGTGCCGCACTCGACCGCCAGTGTCGAGCGCGACAAGCCACTTACACCCGTGTAAGTGTATAGCTTGCTCCGTAAGGTTGACTTTTCGGGTTTTTGGAGCCGCTGTGCACAGTCCTGAAAACCCGAAAAGTCAACGCGGTGGAAAACCCGTAGAGTCGGGGCATGGACATCAACGACATCGCCGCCAAGGCGGCCGCAAAAATTGACGCCGCCCGGGACACCAAAGTCAACGCTGTGAAGACCGCCGCTGCCAGCAGTGTTGAACTCGCAGAAGCAGCCCAGCTACTTTCAGCCGCCGAACAGAAATATGCCAAGGACTACCAGACAGCCCTCCGCGCCGACTGGACCGAATCCGACCTGCGTGGCTTTGGCCTCGACGCTCCTACGAAGAAGTCCGGCGGGCGGCCGCGCGGCCGGAAAGCCGTCCAGGAAGCTGTTCCGGTGGCAGGCGGTTCGGAGCAGTAACCCCTCGCCCACACGTGCACGGCAAAAGCTACTTCCTTCGGGCTTTTCCCGTGCACCTGTGGACGACTGGACCCACCTGACCGCCTGCGCCCAACCACCACGTCACCAACGCGCCCACGTCGCCACGGGGTGGGCGGTGGCTGGGCACAGGCTCAGTACGGTGCGGGGTCGGGAACGGGATGGTTCCCCATGGTCCAAGCCTGTCGCCGCCGACGCAGCACCCGAACGGGGTCGGGTTCTTTTCAGCAGGGACCACACATCGGACAAGCGGCGCGCGGGACCCACAGGCTCGGAACCGGGGACGCTGAAAACCTTCGAAGACTCATGGGGGCAACCGTCGAAGTACTGCCCGCTATTACCACCGTCGCCAAGCGCAGGGCACGCCAGAAACGACAACTATTGTGAGGTGAACGTTTGTGGGTCTGCAAGTCTTTTTCCGGAGACGTAAGCCGGCGGCCAGGGATGCTGTCTCCACTGTCGTTGTAGCAGGTGAGCCGGAGCCCCAGGAGCCGCTGACGCCTCAGCAGATGGCAGAGTTGCAGGACGCTTGGGACGAGCTTGCCGAAGCAGCCAAAGCATCTGAAGTTACGGGCGTTGTCGTTTTCAGAAGTCGCCTGCACCACTTCATGCGGAAGTATGGCCTCGGTGCACAGGACTGTTGACATCCGTTTGTCAGAAGTCATCTGCACTGCCGGCATCTGGTTCCGGCTGCTGCGTACCCTCCTGGACGAACTCACCACAGCCCAGGGACGATATGGCCGGCAACTGGACGACATGCGTCGTGTCTGGGAACACTGCGGTCACCCGTTCCGGGCAGGGCTGTATTCGTGGCAACCGTTCGAAACCCTCCATTGGACCGCCCAGCAGCAGCTGCTCGAAGCAGCAGCAGTCGCGATGGAACTGATCGAAGCCGGCTCACTGACTGCTTTGGGTACCTCCGCCCACCTACTCCTGCCCGAACCCGCCTCCAATGTCGGCGACGGAACCCGGCCCGCCGCACCGACAGCAACGGCCGGTGATCAAAAGGAACCGACTCTGGATGAGCTGTGGGACCGGGTAGTCGCAGCATTTGACGCCGCCGTAGAAGCTGCAAGAGAAGACCAGGAGACCGCCAAAAAACTCTACGACTTCGCGCTATATGGACTCGGCAATCGAGGGTCGGGCAACGGAATCCGCGAAGCATTCACCGAGCTCAAGATCCCCCTCGATTTTCTTTCACATAAAGATAATGGCGAACCCTTTGCATGACTTAGTATAAGTAACGGGTTAAGTGACAGTTTTCAGGATCGTCCAGATTTCGGATCTGGGTGTCACTTAAACGAACGTATAAATAACAGAGGAGCAGTCCCGTGCTGGTTGGATACATGCGGGTCTCAAAAGCCGATGGCTCACAGACCACGGACCTGCAGCGGGATGCACTCCTGGCCGTCGGCATCGACGCGGATTCCCTCTACGAAGACAGGGCCTCAGGAAAGAAGGATGATAGACCCGAGTTGGCAGCGTGTCTCAAGGCACTGCGCGACGGCGACACTCTGGTCGTATGGAAGCTCGACCGGCTGGGCCGGGACCTCCGCCACCTGGTCAACATCGTCCACGACCTGACCGAGCGCGGCATCGGGCTCAAAGTCCTCACAGGCCAAGGCGCAGCCATCGACACCACCACCGCCTCCGGAAAGCTCGTCTTCGGGATCTTCGCCGCACTGGCCGAATTCGAACGCGAACTCATCTCCGAACGCACTCTCGCCGGACTAGCCTCGGCACGGGCACGTGGCCGCAATGGCGGACGTCCCTACAAAATGTCCCCCGCGAAACTCCGGCTCGCCATGGCATCCATGGGGCAGCCCGGAACTAAAGTCAGCGACCTCTGCACCGAACTCGGCGTCACCCGCCAGACCCTGTACCGGCACGTCTCACCATCCGGAGAATTACGGCCCGATGGGTTGAAGCTGCTCACGAAAGGCAAGAATCCATGACTTCCCAATCCCGGCCGGCCGCGGTCATTGGGCAGCTGCACCATATCGAGCTGTTGGTACTCAGCATGCGCCGCGCCAAGGCGTAGTGGGGCAGGTGGCGAGCTCGGATTCACCCCGTTCCGCAGTCGTCCACAGGCCGCAGCTGGCGCCTTAACGCCACTTATCGCCATCGAAGGTTCCCCCGATATGCCACGATTCTGATGCATTAAGTGGAGGGAGCATCATCCTTTCGGCCAGGAAAAGACCATTCCTTTGGAGTCCCAAACGGCCGATGTGCCCCTCCTGGGTTGGGGAAAGAATTAGGTATGTCAAGGGAAGGCTCGGAGGTGCGGGCCAACCTCTCAACACTTCTGAAACACCGGGAAGCTTGCGATGAAGCGGATAGCGTTAGTTAACAGCAGATGGCATGGTCCGTCCACAGAGCGTCCGCTGCCTGCACTACCAGACTCGGAATTGAAAGAAGAGGTCTGTCGATCCTGCGGCTCCTCCCTCGACATCCTGGACTGCCCCTTCTGCTGGGGATCCGAGCCAGAACATTGCCGGCCCCTGCGCTCCCCGGAGCCTGAGTATCCGTTGAGGGCAGCGTAACCGCGAGCCCTTACATGGGGTCATCGTGCAGCGTCGTTGACGGCGGAAGCAACCTGATCACAGCCGCTGCCGTTTGAGATAGTTGTGCAACGTTGGGATATTGCACCCGTCATCAGGGACCACGGATCGTCCCTTGAAGGATGGGCGTCCCACAAACCAAGGAACTTGAATATCCTGGTCGGAGCTGCAGCTCTCCGGTGTGACTGCCAGGCAGAGATGTTGGCTACGGCTGCAGCGTGCGGGCGTCTCCTGCTGCGGAGCTCCCTGTGTATACGGGTGGTGCGATGGCACGCTACCGCCAGAGAGGTTGCTCCTTTGTCAGCCCGTAAGGGACCTCCGGGCTGACAAAAACTTTGTAGGACGCATACCCGTGTTGTGTCATCATGATGCCGTGGCGGCCCTCGCGGATTGCGTACGCGCGGACGGTGTCCACTGCGGAGGTTAGCTCGCTCTGCAAGCTATCCGGGTCGTCTACGGTGACTTCCAGAATCGGACCGGGGTGCTGGGTGATCATCTGGCTTCCTAGTCTTGAATGGCAGCTTGTGGCCGGGTTTGCATCACGGCCGGTGGGAATCCAGGACGGAGCGCTTTAGGTGCCACATAGGGCACGGACGTCACGACCCTCACGTATGGTTTCGAACCGGTTCCAGGCCGCTGAGGAGCACCGAAATTCCGAAGTCGAAGGAATCCGGCTCCTGATTTTGAGTTAGTCCTGTTG
>NZ_JBXALT010000019.1:0-49138 GCF_058799755.1 Arthrobacter sp. GW822-FHT05G07
TGGGGGGATGAATACGGGGCGTCTGTGGCCACGACAGTCCATAGCAGGCCAGCGGAGACGAGGCCCAGCACAACGGTTCCGGGAGCGCCCACTGTCCAACGACGGGCAAAGGGGGATCCGTAGGCGACACTAAGGTGCCCGCCCAGAAAGGCGACGGCTACCAGTGCGCAGTACTTGGAGATGAGGTCGGTAGCGTTGGTGATCGGCATGATCGAATCCAGCGCGTAGTACACGGGCGGTACCAGCAGCAGATAAGCGGTGGTGAGAAAGATGCCCGACAAAGCGATTCTGCTCGCCTTTTCCCGCAAGGCGTGCTCAAACCCGGATGCGGGTGTATTTATACGCTTGAACGTAAGACTGCCCAGAAGGATGAGCATGAGCGTCACCGGGACGACACCTAGTGGATTCATCCCAGAAGCTCCGTCATCTTTTCCGCATACTCCTGGGCTTCCTTACGTTGTTTGACGCGCCGCTGCAGCAGGTTTATGCGGCCGGAGATTAGCTCGACAAGTGCATCGTCCGTGATTTCAAGCAGCTCGTCCTCCCTGGCGCGTGGTTGCCAGCCTGCCTCAGCCGGAAGCACGAGGCCGACGACCACCAGACCTGATGCGAAGGAAGTGCCTGCTGCCCTGGAGGCTGCTACCGCAAGCGGTGGGGTCAGTTTGTTTTCGGTGAGCTGCGTGAAGATGTATGTCAGGGCCATGCCAGTCTCTTCTGCCATGCGGTGCCTGATGTCGCCGGAGTCGATGGCGTCAATCCATGCCCGATTGGATCCCTCGTGCGGGAAGTCTATGAGCGGAATATGTTTCCGCAGATCCCGCGGGTAGTACTTCTTCGAGGTGCGGAATTGTAGCTCGGCCATGAGGTCTGCGTGGTGGACCTGGCTGAGCACTTCTGCCGGCGTGGGCTCAATCTGTCTGGTGTACATGTTCCTGTACGGGTCAAAGGCGGCAAGGGACTCCAGCACGTTCGCTCCGGACGCGCGAGCGACGGCAACGACCGTCGATTCTGCAACGTTTCCACGCCGCAGCTGGTTGCCCAACGTGCCTCGGTGCAGCCCCGTCAGAGCGCTCAGAGCGGCAGGGGAAGTGCTGATGGACTGAGCGTCCAGCCAGCTCTTGAACTCTGAGGCTGAGACAGGCACAAACACTCCTTGGATGGGGCAAACACGACAAGACGCGCACGATTGATTCTGCTAGAATGATCCCAATAGTTAAGCATCCGCAAATACTTAACCGTTGGTTTCAAATCCATCCTAGCTTTACGGCTGAGTTTAGCCGGGATGGGTTTTCCGTCCGGGGGACAAGCCTCGGAATAGCCCAGGGGAGGGGCGATATGCGAGTCACTATGCGGTGCAGGGGCGGGACTTACCTGTTCATCGGCTGCTGGTTTCGCGCCGACAGAATCAGGCGGTCGTCCTAATGGGTGTCGCTGCTGCTGGGGCAGCAACAGCCGTTGCAGGTAAGGCGTTTCGAAAAGTCGTCGTTCCTGTTGCCGCCGCTACCACCCTCGCCCTGGGCTTCGTTGTTGTGGTTCTTGACGATGGCGGAACGCCGGCTCAGGCCGCTTCTGCCTGTGCGGCACCTGGCACGTCAGCTGTATCCGCAGCATCAGCGGTCCCTGGCAGCACAGTGGCCGGGTTCGATGGTGAGCAGATGAAGAACGCGGCCGCGATCATGAAGGCTGCAGAGGATCTGAAACTGCCCGTGGCCGCACAGCTAATCGGTGTTCAGGCTGCCATTGGCGAGTCCACGCTGCGGGTCATTGATTTCGGTGACGGTGCTGGCCCGGACTCACGGGGGCTGTTCCAGCAGCGCGCAAATGGTTCGTGGGGTTCCTACGAAGACCGCATGGACCCCCACACCAGCGCTACAAACTTCTTCAAGGCTCTCCAGAACGTTCAGGGGTGGGAAAACCTTGAACCGACCATTGCCATCCACCGCACGCAGCGGAACGCGGATCCACACCACTACACCCGGTTCCGGGAACAGGCCACGCAGATCGTTAAGGCACTCGGCGGGGAGTCGGCTTCCATGGTGGACCCGTCCGGGGTGTGCCCGGTCGAGGGAAACCAGGTTGTCGGCGACATTGCCGGGAAGTGGGTCAAGCCCCTGCAGAAGGCTGTCATGACCAGCGGGTACGGCCCGCGGCCGGCCCCTCCCGGTACGGCCGGGGGAGTGCTGGCCAACTTCCACTACGGAATCGACTTCTCCACTCCTGGCCAGGCCGGGGTGATTGTGGCGATCACGGATCTGAAGATCGTGAAAATCAGAAACCTTGAAGGCCAGTTCGGAACCGGCATCACCGGCCAAACCCTGGACGGGAAGCTGACCATCGGGATGTACCACATGGAGGCCGGCTCTCTAAAGGTCAAGGAAGGCGACACCGTTGCCGCCGGAACCCCCCTCGGGACTGAAGGTGCGACCGGCAACGTCTTCGGCCGGCACCTGCATATGGAGTTTTACGCCGGGGCCCTGCCGAATCCGATGATCCCGATCAACGCCACCATCGACCCCACACCGATCCTCAAAGAGAAAGGCATCCTGTGATGCGCAGAACCGCACTCGCCCCGGCCCTGCTGGCCACCGCTGCCCTGCTGACGGCCTGCGCCGGGACCCCAGCCGCACAGACGACCACCACAGCGGCCGCGCCGGCCCCGACCATCACGGCGGATGCTGACGCGCACTCAGCCGGTGATGGCCACGGGCATGACGAGGCCTCCGAGCAGTACCACGGCCCTAACGTCACCTGGGATGCCGCCGCCGAGACGAGGGTCAAAGAGACCGCCGCGAAGGCCATGGTCCTGTTCGGCCGGCCTTCGGTGGAGGAGAAGACCTGGTTCAAGGATCTGGAACCGATGCTCGCGACCGAGTACAAGGAAGACGCCCGCTACATCGATCCGGCCCGTGTTCCGTTCTCCACCGTCACGGACGGTCCCGCGATCACCCGGGAGGCACAAAACCCCATGACGGTTACGGCGTCCTTCGACACCAACGCCGGGCCGTGGACGATGATGCTCCACCGCATCGGCCAGGACGATCCCTGGCTTGTCACGTCCATCAGCCCGGTGACTCCCCAGTGAGCACGCCCACCGCCGGTGCTGACGAGTTCGGCACAGCACCGCTGTTCACCGACCCGCTAACCGTCCCGGAACGGCACAGCCCGCAGGGCACGGCCGCAAGCAGTGTCCCGGTCCTGTTCCAGGAACCGGCACCAGAGATTTTCAGAAGTCAGAACCCCGAAAGGAAGACCCGATGAGCACCAACTGGTCAGGCGCCGAGCGGAAGTCACGCGCCCCCATCAGCCTGCTGAACCCCGAACCGTCGGCAGAAGATAACGCCGCAGAACCCGTCAAGGAAACCGCGACAGTGACCGTTGCTATCAGTGAGCCGGCACAGGCCCAGCAGGCGGCCGTGGAAGCTCAGGCGGCCCCTTTGGTCAGCGGCCGGCGCAGCGCATCAGTGCTGCAAAAAGACAACATGAACGATGAACTGCCACCGGCCACCGGTTGGCAGGCCTTCCTGCGGACCGTGACGTTCGGGCTGATCAAGCCCAAGGTCGGCGCAGCCGAGCTGGCCCGCCGCACCGACCTTTCCGCGATCCAACGGGTCTACTCCAGGCCCATGCGCATCATGGTCGCCCAGCCCCTGGGCGGGGTCGGCAAGACCATGTGCAGCGTGGGAATCGGATCAACCTTCGGGATCCACTCCGGCCAGCACGCCATCGTCTGGGACAACAACGAAATGATGGGCACCCTCGGTGTGCGGACCAACGCCAACGGCTCTACCCGCACCGTGTGGGACCTGCTGAACGTGCTGGAAAAGTTCGAAACCATCGAGGCCCGTAAAGGCGATTTCTCCTACTACACCCGCCACCAGGGCAAGAACCAGTTCTCCGTCCTGGCATCGGACGAAGACCCGGATCGGATGAAGTCCATCGGCGCGGAAGAATTCAACCGCATCCACACGGTGGTCAGCCGGTTCTACGACACCATCGTCCTGGACACCGGAAACAACACCCGCTCCGAAAACTGGCTGGCCTCTATCGACGTCACAGACCAGCTCGTGATCCCTGTCCGGCTCCAGCGAAACGCCGTCGTCTCGGCCCTGCGAATGATCGAACAGCTCGAATCCATGTCCGAGCGCCAGGGCAACCCGCACTACAAGAACCTCGTCGCCAACGCCGTCGTCGTCATCACCCAGGGCGGGGGCGCCAAAGTCTCGGCGACCGATCAAGCGGACCTCCGCGCCCAGCTCGAATCCACGGTGCGGTCCATCATCGATATCCCCTATGACGCGGCCTTGGACAACGGCTCAATCATCGATTGGCAGCTCGTGGGCGATCCCGCCCGCCGCGCCTTCGAACGCGTCACCGCAGAAATCGCCGCAGGCCTGCTCGAGGTAGACAACCGCAACGCCCACGCACGTATCCACACCACCAACCGATAGGAAACCCACACCATGTTCAAGAGCATCCTCACCAACGTCACCATCCCCGCGGCCGCAGATAACCCCCTGGACGGGGTGACCCCCAACATCAACGTCTTCGGAGTTCAGTTCCAAGGCGCGATCCAGCTGATCCTCGGCGGGCTCTGGGCACTGGTGCTGATCCTGGTCACCGCCGCTTTCCTGATGAACCTGGGCAAGTGGGGAATCGCACGGCAGCGCGGCCACTCGGACGACATTGCAGATGGCGCGGACGGTGCCAAGCGCAGCGGTGTCGCCTTCGCCGCCGTCGCCGGCGCCAGCGTCATCATCGGCGGCATCCTCGCACTGACTGCCGCAGCAGGAGCCTAGCCAACTGGTGGCACACTTCATCGTTGGCAGCTGTCTCCTACCGAAGAACGGAACCAGACCATGAGAACGAAATGGAAGCTACTGATCGCGATTGCCGCCGTCGTGGTGATCGTGGCAGTCGCCGTCGTCCTGATAAATCTCCGCCCCACGGAACAGGCTTCACAGCCCGAACCCACCGCTGGCACGGACATGGTCGCTGGCAAGCTCGGATTTCCAGTCTCCAAAATCAGCATCGGAGAAGGCGGAACCACAACGGCCGCCGACGGCAAAACGCCCATCGGCTACAACGGCACCTGCGACTCCGCCGCCCAAGCAGCAGCCAACTACACACCGGTCCTGCACGATGTGAACACTAAAACCTGGGAAGCCCAGAAAGCCACGATGAAGACGTTGGCCTCGGACGAAGCATGGATCAAGGATGCAGTTCTGCTTGGCGACACCTACACGACGGCGGCCGCGTCCGGAAGCTTCAAGAGCTTCGATGGCGGCTGGCTCGACCGCGTTGATGTCAAAGCTGGGGGCCTCTACCGGCTCGTTTCCTGCGAAGCCGAGAACCGCGCATTGATTCAGGTGGTTTATGGCGGTCTCCGCGGCGGTGAAGCAGAACCCGGTGGCTACTTCGGTACCGATTCCCTGGAACTCGTTTGGGACGGAGATTGGAAAATCTCTGACGCCCTGGTGCGTATTGATGACACAGAACTTGCCGACAAGTTCCCTGACCAAGGCCCTGCGGGCGGTCTCGTCGGCGCTGCAACCGGAGAGATGCCCACTCTCGATAACGGGCTGGTCGGCCGCTACTTCGAAAACCTGAGTAAAGAAGGCTGGGTGGAATATGCAAACGCTACGCGCTAGCAGCAGGATCCGCTTGACTGCCGCACTCCTCGCGCTCTTCTTGGGCTTCGGTGTTCTCACAGCCGGATCCGCTCAAGCAGCGGATGACATCAACGCCTCAGAAAAGTTGAATGCCGATCAATTGAAGCGGCTGGCGGGCTTGCCGGCAGACCAGCGCGACGGCATTCGTGACCGTCTCAACGGCGAACTCGCCAAGAACGTCTGTGGGCCTCAATTTCTCGGTGCAACGATGATCGGCCAGGACTGCACGGGAATGGCAACCCGCGCTTTCAACAGTTTTCTGGACACCCCCGAGAAATCCTTGGACTACCGACCTGCAGAAGGACAGCGCGAGTTTTGCTCATCGTTGGCGCGGGAAGGGGCACCGCCAGCTGCCTTGGGCATATGTGCGGTATCGAGCACATGGAACGAATTCGCCCCGCTTGCTGGCGCTGTGTTGCGTACAGCTGTTTCTACACAGCCTGGCGGGCAGTTTGTGCTGGGCGCGGTGGACACAGTGGCGTTTATCGCCAATGCCAAGGACGGGTTTGAGAAGTTTGCGAACTCGACCAAGGAAGCCGGAGTGACGGCCACGAACGAGGTTTTAGTGAACCTTTTGAAAGTCTCAGAGTTTCAGGTCGATGACGGCTTCCGAGACACCTGGTCAGTCTTTTCCGGCGTCGGGATCGTGTTGCTGGCACTGATGTTCTTCAAACTCTTCCGGGACTACTCGGATGAAAAAATCGATCCTGACGCCATGCGTGAATCGGTGATCTGGTACGCCCCACTCGCGGTTCTGCTGGCATTGTTCGGCCCGGTTCTGGGATACGTGGGCAACAACGCATTGGTTCAGGTTACTGATTCGATCAGCCCATGGACCTCAAACCAGATCGGGGACTTCGCCACAAGCATTTCCCGTTTCGCCTCGTATGAGTCCAGTGGCGTTTTCGGACCGCTGGCAGCTGTGCTGCTGTTCGGGTTGCTCTTCGTCGGGGCCTGGGCGCTCCTGGGGCTGTTCGCTCTGCAGCCACTCGCGCTGTCACTGCTGGGCGTAGGCATTGCGCTGATGATCGGCTTCATGATCCATCCCGAACACCGCGGCCGGGTTGCCAAGGCCGGTTCGCTGTGGCTGGGTATCGCTCTGTCGAAGCCGCTGATTCTGTTGATCATGGGTGCGCTGTTCAGCTTCATCTCGAACCGCCCCGCGTTCCAGGGCGAAGGTACCGGAGACGCCTTGGTGAACGCCTCCTCGGTGTTCATCGCAGCCGCCGCCATGGTCGTCCTCGCGTTCTCACCCGCGCTGCTGTTCAAATTCGTCCCGATACTGCCATCCTCGGCCAGTTCTTTGGGTGCTAACCGTCCCTCCATTGCCGGGGCGGCGATGGTGGCCGGGGCCGGTGCCGGGATCGGTGCGATGATCCGTCAGCGCCGCACCATGCAGGCACAGTCCGGCCCGGCCGGCGGTGGGCGCACCGGTGCCGCCGTCAGCGGGGCGGCAGCCCAGGTATCAGGCGGGCCTCGCTTTTCTGCCGGTCCTGACGGGGGTCTGACCGATGGTGCAGCCGGGGCCGGCGCGGCTACAGGCAGCGGCCGTCGAAGTGCCGGCGCCACCAGACAGGGGGCCGCCGCGATGGGAGCCCCTGGCCAGGATGCACCGGCTGCACCTGATACCCGCACCATTGCCCAGGCGCAGCGGGATGACCGGGCCGGTACTCCGGCCGGAAAAACTGCTGCCGCTGCCCGCAGCGGAGCGGCGAGTGTAGGACGAGGCTCAGCCAAGATTGCCGCCGGCGGGGCGACAGCGTTCCTGCTGGCCGGGCGTGAAGCATCACGGCAGGCCGCACTGCGCGGCCGTCAGGGCGTGAACTCGATGGTGCCTGATACCGATCACATCAGCGGACGGTAATGAGCAGTACGAAAGCAGGGGAGTAGGTCTGATGGGACGCATGGTTGTTGTCGGTGGTGAGGTTTCCCGCCGTGGTTTGTGGGGCGGGAACCGTACCGGTCCTGAGTGGATCGGGCTCAGCATTGCCCTGGTTTCGGGGATGGCGGCGATCATCACCACCGTGGCCGGCACGGAAGCAGCGGCGAGGAGCCCCTCGATGTGGTCCGCAATGTCGTCGTCGTGGATCGGGCTGTAAGGAGCCGGGTCCGACCGCAGCCGGATCGTCTCGCCGGCGGCGACCTTGTCCAAGTGCGTCACGGGAAGCCCGCCGCGGGGCCCGTACGAGGCGTTCATGCGCGCGATCACCACGGGCAGGCCGTACAGGCGTGCACAGAGCCGGGCGGTGCCCTCCTGGGCGACCTTGGTGACCCCATAGGTCGGGGTGGAGGGGTTGATCGGGTCCCCCAGCGGATCGGTTTCGGTGTACCGGTGCCACGGGTCCGGGTGCGGCCGGTAGACCCCGGTCGTGGACATCACCAGCGCCGACGCCGCCCTGCGGAAGTGCGAGAGCACCAAGCCCGTGCCGACCGCGTTGATGTCCAGTGCCTTACCGAAATCATCACCGCCGCCAAGGTACGCGGCTAGGTGCAGTACGTGGTCGAAGTCCTCCGGCAGCCCGGAAAAATCAGGGTTGACCAGGTCGACGGAGCAGGTCTTCACGCCGGCTTCCTGGAGTTCCCCGCGTACCTTTTCGTTGCCGAAGCGGGCGATGCCCCACACCTCGTTCTGCCCGGCCAGCTTCATACTGAGCGCCGAAGCAATCCGGCCCGAGGCCCCGGTGACGAGGATCTTTCTGTCCCTAAGTAGGTGTTGGGAAAGTGGGGCGAGCCTGTTGACTGCCGCGGCCGACGGGTTCAGCGTGGAGGCATGGAGGGCTCTTCCCCGCGTCCCTATCCTTCGGACCTGACCGATGACCAGTGGGCGCTGATTGCGCCGATGGTTCCGGTCAAGACCGGAGGCCGGCCGGCCAAGCATTCGAGGCGCCGGATCGTGGAGGCGATCCTGTACCTGAACCGGACCGGGTGTGCCTGGCGGATGCTGCCGCACGACTTCCCGCCCTGGGACACCGTCTACTGGTACTTCAAGCGGTGGAACCGCGAGGGCATCACCGACCGGATCCACGACGCGCTGCGCGACGCGGCCCGCAACGATGCCGGGAAAGACCCGATGGCCTCGGCCGGCATCGTGGACGCCCAGACCGTCAAGGGCGCCGACACCGTCGGCCGCGATTCCCGCGGGTACTACGCGGGCAAGAAGACTAACGGGCGCAAGCGGCACATCGTGGTGGACACGATCGGGCTGCTGGTGGTCGTGCTGGTCACCGCCGCCAGCGTGCAGGACCGCGACGGCGGGCGCCGGGTGCTGGAAAAGGCCCGGATGAAAATGCCCTCGATCGTGCTCGTGTGGGCCGACGGCGGCTATGCCGGCAAACTGGTGGAGTTCGCACGCCTGCTGCTGCGGATCACCGTCGAGATCGTGGTGAAACCGGCCGGGCAGCACACCTTCGAGGTCCTGCCGCGACGCTGGGTCGTCGAGCGCACCCTGTCCTGGCTGGTCCGCTGCCGGCGCCTGGGACGGGACTACGAACGCCTCCCCGGACACGCCGAGGCCATGGTCAAATGGGCCATGATCGGGCTCATGGCCCGCCGGCTCGCTCCGGCCCCCGGGCGCCGGCCCTGGCAACCCGCCAAAGCGCCGTGACCCCTTTCCCAACACTTACTAAGACCATCGAACGCCACGCCACCGATTCGGCCGCCGCTTACGCCCAGTACATCGCCGCAGCACGCGAACAGCACACTCGCGATAGATGACTGCCCGAGGCCACCCGGTTGCCTTCTCTGACCAAGGGCCGCGTCCGGGGGTCCCTGCCAAAAGCAGGGACCCCCGGACCCGGCCCGACTCGAACGGGCTGCCACCCTCTCCGCCATGGATGCGGTCATCCGGAGCCAGCGCACCTTGAGCGAGGTCGAATCCATTGACTCACACCCCACGTGCTCGATGCGGGCCGCCGGCTTCCATTCCTGCTGCCTACGATTGGGGCGCCCACGCAGGGCCCTACTCCCGGCCCACGAATACCCGCGCATGCCAGTTAATGTCCTGTTTCAACTAAGTTGGCGCAGTTTCACTTAAGTTGCCGCATTCATGCTTTTTGTCTCATCAAAGACGAGTGCAGCTTCAGTGCCGAAGCCCTAGCTAGCCGGAGCGGTGACGTTTTCGAGGACGACGGCCAGGCCCTGGCCCACGCCGATGCAGATCGCGGCGACGCCCCAGCGCTGCCCAGAGGCCTGCAGGGACCGGGCCAGGGTGCCCAGGATCCGGGCACCGGAGGCGCCCAGCGGGTGGCCCATGGCGATCGCGCCGCCGTGCCGGTTCACGATGGACGGGTCGATGCCCCAGGCGCTGATGCAGGCCAGGGACTGCGCGGCGAACGCCTCGTTCAATTCGACGGCGCCGACCTCGTCCCAGCCGATGCCGGCCCTGGCGAGGGCCTTGTTCGCCGCCTCCACCGGGGCGTAGCCGAAGAACTGCGGGTCGTTGGCGTGCGCGCCGCGCCCGGCGATCCGGGCCAGAGGCTCCAGCCCGAGCAGCCCGGCGGCGTTCTCGGACCCGATCCACGCCGCGGACGCGCCGTCCGAGAGCGGGGAGGCGTTTCCGGCGGTGACCGTCCCGCCGGCCTCGGCGCCCTCGGGCTCGTTCCGGAACACGGTCTTGAGGGCCGCGAGCTTTTCCGCGGTGGACCCGGGCCGGATGCCCTCGTCCCGGACCAGGTCCGTGCCGGGGACCACGGTGACGAGGTTGTCGTAGAACCCCTCGTCCCAGGCCGCGGCGGCCAGGTTGTGCGAGGCGGCGGCGAATTCGTCCTGCTGTTCACGGGCCACGGCGTATTTTTCGCGCAAACGCTCGGTGGCCTCGCCCAAAGAAATTGTCCACTCGGCGGGCATGGCCTTGTTCACCAGGCGCCAGCCCAGCGTGGTGGAGGCCAGGGTCAGGTCCCCGGCCGGGTAGGGCTTTTCGGTCTTGGGCAGCACCCACGGGGCCCGGGACATGGATTCGACCCCGCCGATGAGCATCAGCTCGGCGTCCCCGGTGCTGATCTGGCGGGAGGCGATAATCGCCGCGTCCAGCGAGGACCCGCACAGCCGGTTGACCGTGGTGCCCGGGATGGACACCGGCAGCCCGGCGAGCAGGGTGCCCATCCGGGCGACGTTGCGGTTTTCCTCCCCGGCGCCGTTGGCGTTGCCGAACACCACCTCATCGATCCGCTCCACATCCAGCTTCGGGGCACGCTTCACGGACTCGCCGATCACGTGCGCGGCCAGGTCATCCGGGCGGATCCCGGCGAGACTGCCGCCGAACTTGCCGAACGGTGTCCGCACGGCGTCATAGATATAGGCCTGGTTCACACTTTCCTCGTTTTCCTTTGAAGCCGCTTGCAGGCGCAGGTTGGCGCTGCCCGCCGTTGTTGAGGACGTCGGGCAGCGATTGCAGTGCGTGTTTAGGCCGTCGGGATCCGGATGAGTTTCTTGTTGGCAAATTCGTTGATCCCGTACTGGGCCAGTTCCCGTCCGACGCCCGAGCGCTTGACCCCGCCAAAGGGCAGGTCAGGGGCGCTGCGGCTGATGCTGTTGATCCAGACCATTCCGGTTTCCAGCTGGTCGGCGAGCTGCCGGGCGGCCTCGACGTCGGCGCTGTAGATGGAGCTCGAGAGGCCGAAGGGCGAGTCGTTGGCCAGGTCAACGGCAGCTTCGGGGGAATCCACCCGGTAGACGACTGCGGCCGGCCCGAAGATCTCTTCCGAGTAGGCCCGCATTTCCGGCGTAACACCGGTCAGGACGGTCGCCGGGTGGTAGGCGCCCGCTTCGTTCGGGGCGTCACCGCCGGTGACGGCGGTCGCACCCTTAGAGACGGCGTCCTGGACGAGTTCGGCGATTTCGTCGACAGCGGCCTGGGAAGACAACGGCCCGAAGGACGTCTGGGCATCCGTGGGGTCACCCGGGGTGATCTTGGACATGGCTTCAGTGTAGCGGCGCAGGAACTCGTCGTAGATGTCGCCGACAATGATGAAGCGCTTGGAGGCCGTGCAGGCCTGGCCGCCGTTGTACATCCGGCCCGCCACGGCGCCGGCGACGGCCTTGTCCAGGTCGGCATCCGGCAGGACGATGAACGGGTCGGAGCCGCCCAGTTCCAGCACATACTTCTTCAGATGGCGCCCGGCAACCTCCGCGACGGCGGATCCGGCCTTCTCGGAGCCGGTCAGGGAGACGCCCTGCACGCGCGGGTCGGCGATCATGGTGGCGATCTGGCCGCTGGTGGCGAAGGCGTTGATGTAGACACCGGCGGGCAGCCCGGCGTCGCGGAAGACAGCCTCGATGGCCAGGGCAGACTGCGGGCAGTTGCGTGAGTGCTTGAGGATCACGGTGTTGCCCAACACGATGTTGGGGGCGGCGAAGCGGGCGACCTGGTAGTAGGGGAAGTTCCAGGGCATGATGCCGACAAGCGGTCCAATAGGTTCGGTGCGGACGACGGCCGAGCCGGGGCCGCTGATCTCCAAGGGTTCATCGCGGAGGAAGCGTTCGGCGTTGTCGGCGTAGTAGGCGTAGATCGAGGCCACGAGGGCAACTTCACCGCGGGCCTCGGCGATAGGCTTGCCCATCTCCAGGGTCAGCAGCGCGGCAAGTTCCTCGGAGCGTTCCCGGTGCAGTTCGGCGATGCGGCTCAGTACTGCGGCCCGCTCCGCCAGCGGGGCGCAGCGCCAGGTGCGGTATTCCGTGAAGGAGCGCTTGAGTACATCCTGCACTTCCTCGTCGGTGAGGGTGGGGAACGCGGCAACGCGTTCTCCGGTTGCCGGGTTGATGGTCGCGTAGTTGCTCATGGTCCGGAACTCTTTCTGCGGGTACGGCCTTGTCTTAGCACTCACGATCCCAGCTTCCGGCTATGCCGTCCAATACTTATTAGTAGGGTGATCAATGATCATTATGGATCAATCGCCGTAACCCATTTCCCTAAAGGCCCATCTATGACTCAAAAGTAATAAGTTGACCAATGTTAGGTATTGGACGATGACTAATGAGTAATGCCACAGTGGGCGGGTGAAGACGATCCAGATCCACGACGCCGGCGCGACCGTCCACGTCGAACTCAACCGGCCGGAAGTCCGCAACGCCATAGACCGGCTCATGGTGGACGAGTTGCACACCGTCTGCGCCGATTTGGAGCGGAATCCCCGAATCCTCATCCTCTCCGGGGCGCACGTTGCCTCCGGGGGCATCTTTGCTTCCGGAGCGGACATCGCCCAGCTCCGCGAACGCCGCCGTGATGATGCGCTGGCCGGCATCAATTCGGGCCTCTTCCAGCGGATCGCCCGGCTGCCGATGCCGGTGATCGCAGCCATCGACGGCTTTGCGCTTGGCGGTGGTGCTGAACTGGCTTATGCGGCGGACTTCCGGATCGCCACAGCACGGGCAAAGATCGGCAATCCCGAAACCGGGCTCGGCATCCTCGCTGCCGCCGGCGCAGGCTGGCGCCTCGTGGAACTGGTGGGCGAGCCCCTGGCGAAGGAAATACTGCTCACCGGCAAAGTGCTCGACGGCGCAGAAGCGATGGCGGTTCGCCTCGTCACTGAACTGCATGAACCGGACCAACTGATTTCCGCGGCCTTCGCCCTCGCGGCCCGGATCGCGTCCCAGGATCCGCTTGCGGTCCGCCTCACCAAGAGTGTCCTCCACGCGCCCAGGTCCGCCCACCCGGCCATCGATGAACTCGCCCAGGGCATCCTCTTTGAATCAGAGGCAAAGTTTGAGCGGATGCAGGCATTTCTGGACCGAAAAAAACACAAAGGAACCACCAAATGACCAACTCCACCTCAATAAAAACCCCGGGCGTCCCCACAAAGGTAGGTGTTCTCGGCGGAGGCCGGATGGGTGCCGGCATCGCCCACGCCTTCCTGGTTTCCGGAGCGGAGGTCACCGTCGTCGAACGCGACACGGCGGCGGCCGCAGCGGCCCGGGACCGTGTCACCGGAACGCTGGCCAAGGCCATTGAGAGGGCGGCCGTGACGGAGGATCTGGGCTCGCTGCTCGGCCGGTTCGCCATCTCGACGGACGCCATGGACTTCGGCGGTGCGGGCCTTGTTGTCGAAGCCGTTCCGGAGGACTTCACGCTCAAGCAGGAAGCGCTGCTCAATGTTGAGCGCAGCCTTGGCGCGGACGCCTGGATTGCCACCAACACGTCCTCGCTGTCCGTCACCCGGCTGGCCGCCCCACTGAGCAGGCCGGAGCGGCTCTGCGGGCTGCACTTCTTCAACCCGGTCCCGGCGTCCACGCTTGTGGAAGTCGTGCTTGGCCCGCAGTCCGCCCCTGAACTTGCCGACGCCGCTACCGGCTGGGTTCGCGGGCTGGGCAAGACTCCAATCGTGGTCCACGATGCCCCAGGCTTCGCGAGTTCCCGTCTGGGCGTTGCACTTGCGCTGGAGGCCATGCGGATGCTGGAAGAGGGTGTGGCCAGTGCCCAGGACATCGACGCCGCCATGGAACTCGGTTACCGGCACGCCTCCGGACCGCTACGCACCACGGACATCGTCGGGCTGGACGTCCGCCTCGGAATCGCCGAATACCTGCATGAAACGCTCGGCGAGCGGTTCGCCCCGCCCCGGATCCTCCGCGACATGGTGGCGCGCGGCGAGCTTGGACGCAAGTCCGGCAAAGGGTTCTACGACTACTCCTGAACAGTGAGCCCAAGCAACCGAGCGTGATGTCAGTATGGCCAGGTAAGCGCGCTCTGTTGTTGATCCGGCCAATTATGTCTGTCGTGCAATAAAACCGCCATCAATAGGTATTGGACGGATAGCAATGCGGTCCGTCATGGTGGAGGAAGAGAACACTATGCGAGGAGCCCATTGATGGACAGCCAACACTCCGCCACCGCTGAGAGGTCGGTATTCGGCCGCAGTTCAGATGGCCCGCTCAGCGGCATCCTGATCGCAGATTTCGGCAGGGTGCTGGCCGGACCGTACTGCACCATGCTGCTGGCCGATCTCGGGGCGACCGTGATCAAGATCGAGAGCCCGGCCGGGGACGAGACCCGGGCGTGGCGCCCGCCCACCCGCGGCGATGACTCGACCTACTTCCTCTCGATCAACCGCAATAAGACCTCGATCAAGCTCGATCTCCGTGATGCGGACGACCGCAGGACCGCCCAGCGCATTGCGGAACGGGCCGACGTCGTGGTGGAAAACTTCAAACCGGGTGACTTGGTGCGCTACGGCCTGGACTATGACACCGTCGCGGCCACCAACAAGGACGTGGTCTACGCCTCAATCACCGGCTTCGGGACCACCGGCGGTGCACAGCTCCCAGGCTACGACCTGCTGATCCAGGCGCTGTCCGGGCTGATGGACCTCACCGGAGCGCCGGACACCGAGCCCTTCCGTTCCGGAGTTGCGGTGTTCGACGTCATCACCGGCCTGCATGCCTGCATCGGCATCCTCGCTGCCCTGCGGCACCGGGACCGCATCGGGGAAGGCCAGCTGGTGGAAATGAACCTGATGTCCTCCGCACTCTCCGGCATGGTGAACCAGACCGCAGCCGTGGTGCTGGGCGGGGTTGCCCCGGCCCGGCTGGGCAACGAGCATCCGAGCATCTACCCCTACGAGCCTTTCGACACCGGCGACGGGAAGCTGGTCATCGCCATTGGCAACGACGCCCAGTACCGCACCTTCTGCGCCACCATCGGCCGGCCGGAACTGGCCGTGGATCCGCGTTTCGAGCAGGCACCGCTGCGCAGCACCAACCGCACGGAACTGCGGCCGCTCCTGGTGGAATGCCTCTCGACCCGGACCGCCTCCGAATGGTTCGACATCCTCACCGACGCGAAGCTCCCGTGCGCACCGATCCAGGACCTGCACGCCGGGATCGCATTCGCCGAGCGGATCGGTCTGGAGCCCGTCGTGACGGTAGGGCACGGAGAGGGCACGCAGCCCGGGGTGCGCAACCCCATCCGGCTGTCCAAGACCCCCGTGAGCTACGACCTCACCCCGCCCGATCTGGACAGCGGCGCCGGGCTGGTCCGGGCCTGGCTCGGCGCGGACGAGCCCGTTTTGGCCGGCGCCCTTGCCGGCACTCCCACACGATCCCCTGAGGAGCACTGATGACCGCCGCCACGGACCTGTCCGTCAATTCCGATTTCTATGTAGTGGACGACTACCTCAATGACACCGACCGGGCACTGATCGCCCGTGTCCGTTCCTTCGTCGAACAAGACGTCACCCCCGTCATCAACGAATACTGGGAGAAGGCGGACTTCCCGTATCAGCTGGTGCCCAAGTTCGCGGAGCTGGGAATCATCGGCACAGCGATCCAGGGCTATGGCTGCCCGGGCCTGACCCGGCTGCAGACCGGCCTCGTCGCGATGGAACTCTCCCGCGGTGACGGCAGCATCAACACCTTCAACGCCGTCCATTCGGGACTGGCGATGGGCAGCATCAACCTGCTCGGCAGCGGCGAGCAGAAGCAACGCTGGCTCCCGGCGATGGCCAAACTGGAAAAGCTGGGCGCCTTCGCACTGACGGAACCGGAGCACGGCTCCGACTCCGTGGCCCTGGAAACCTCCGCGCGCCGGGACGGCGACCACTACGTCATCAACGGCTCCAAACGCTGGATCGGGCTGGGCCATGTGGCGGACCTCGTCATCATCTGGGCCCGGGACACCGCCGATGCGAAGGTGAAGGCGTTCGTTTTGGAAAAGAACGACGACGGCAGCTACCCCGCCGGGTACCACGCCGAGGCCATCACGGGAAAGATGGCAAAGCGGGCCGTCCAGCAGGCACAGATCGAGATCGACGGCCTGCGGATCCCCGCAGAAAACCTGCTGGCCAATTCCCGGTCCTTCCGCGACGTCGGAGCGGTGCTCAACACCACCCGCAGCACCGTGGCCTGGGAATCGCTCGGCCATGCCACCGCCGCCTACGAGATGGCGGTCAGATACGCCCGGGAACGGGTCCAGTTCGGCCGCCCGATTGCCAGCTACCAGCTCGTGCAGAATAAACTCGCCAACATGCTCGCGGACCTCACCGCCATGCAGCTGATCTGCTTCCGCACCGCGGCGCTTCAGGACGAGGGCCGGCTCAGCAATGAGCAGGCTTCCCTGGCCAAGATGTTCACCGGGGACAAGGCACGGACGCTGTGCCGGGATGCCCGGGACATGTTCGGCGGCAACGGAATCCTGCTGGAGCACCATGTGGCCCGCCACCTGACCGACATGGAAGTGGTCCACACCTACGAAGGCACCGATTCCATCCAGTCCCTGATCCTGGGGCGTGAGATCACCGGCATCTCGGCCTTCTCCTGACCTGTTCCGGCCGCGCTTCCGGCGGGGCTTGTAGTAACAAAAAAGCACGGTCGTCCGACGGGACGGCCGTGCTTTCTTGGCTTCTCAGCCTGGTGACCTTGTCCAGCTCGTACTCCAGAGGCGCGGAAGGAACGAGCCGACGCCATCCCTCAGTGCTAGTGCTTGATGAAGTGACCGGTCTAGCCTCATCGGGGCCGGGAAGAGGAGCCTGAAAGCCATAATTCATTTGTCATAGATGAGGGGAGCAATGTTACTTGATCCAGATATAATGAGGCCATGGAGATCAAGGACTTCAAAATATTCTTGGCGGTCGCCACGGAACTACATTTCGGGCGAGCCGCCAGCCGGCTCCATATGGCTCAGCCCCCGGTTAGCCGCGTGATAAAAGCATTCGAGCATGAACTTGGCGCTGAACTATTTAAACGCAGTACCCGCTCGGTCAGTCTTACGGCAGCAGGCGAAGCGCTTATTGGCCCCGCCCAACGGATACTTGCAGAGGTGGAACGAGTCAAGCAGGACGTCGCCGCGGCCGGCCGTGGAGAAGCCGGCCGCGTGAGGATTGCCTTCGCGGGTGCTTCCACCCACGTGATGGTCGGCCGCCTCGCTCGCGCCGCACGCTCCCGGCTTCCCGGCCTCGTGCTCGAACTCTCCAGCCAAAACTACGCACAGCCTGCCATGTCCCGCGTTCTGACGGGCGAGGTGGACATCGGTATTGGCCGCTGGGATCACATTCCCGCAGGCATCGAGACGCGAGTTCTGGTCAACGAGCAACTTATGCTCGCCGTGCCCAAAAACCATCCCCTCGCAGGCAGGCACAGCACCCCAGTCTCGGCCTTCGAAGACGAGCCGTTCGTCGTCCTGCCAGCCCATCCCGGGTCGGTCCTCACGGACCGCCTTTTCCGCCTCTGCCATGCAGCGGGATTCGAGCCCCGCATTGTTCAAGAAGCCCCGGACTCGTACACCGGACTGGCGCTTGTCTCAGCAGAGGTAGGGACAATGCTCACCATCTCCTCCGTGGCGGAGAATACCGATCACCATGGAGTTTCATTCATCCCTGTTTCCGACGAGATCGACGGCGTACAACTACGGATGGCTTGGAAGACGGACTCGCAAAATCCCGGACTCAAAACCATCCTCAGCCTGGCGGAAGAGGTTTTGCCTCAAGAACTGCCGGGAGCCTAAGTGTTCGCCTGCCATATTTCTACTATGGGGTCGGTGAACTCGGGAGTGTCTGTTTAACGGTGGATCCGCGGTTGGCATTTAGTTGATTCTTCCTTCGAAGGGGAAAAGCGAAGGCGTTCAGTGCCGGCTTCCATCGTGTGGCCCATCGTGCCCTGCCTTTGCCGGTGGGGTCCAGTGCCCGGGTGGCCAGGTAGGGGCATTTCAGGGCCTCCTACCCGGTGGGGAAATGTCCCCGGGCCCGGACCGCGCGCCGGTAGCGGGCGTTGACGGATTCGATGGCGTTGGTGCTGCAGATGACCCGGCGGATTTCCACGTCGTAGTCCAGGAACGGCACGAACTCGCTCCAGGCGTTTCCCACAGCCGGGTGATCGCCGGGTACTGCCTGCCCCATTTGCCGGAAAACTCCCCGAAGCGTTCCTTCGCCGCGGCTTCGGAGGGCGCGGTGTAGACCGGGCGCAGATCCCGGGACATTTCATCCCAGTACTGCCGGGCAGCATAGCGGAAGGTGTTGCGGATCAGGTGAACAATGCAGGTCTGGACCACGGCGGGTTCCCACACGGTGGTGATGGCCTCCGGCAGCGGCTGCTCCTGCGGGCCGGGAACACGCTCTTGGACCGGGCAAGGAACAGGCTCAGCACCGTATTCTAGTTGCCGGGGCTGATGTCAGTGGTCAGAGCCCTGTCGTCCTCAAGGCGACCGGCTTCCCGGCGAACGCTGCCACACGCTCCGGACTCCTCCGGCCGCCAGAGCGTGTGCACGCCGATGTCGAGCAGCTTCCGCTCACCGACGTCGGTGATCACCCAGATGAATCCGTGGTCGGAAAACGTCATGTCAATCCAGCCGCCCCACAGTGCCCCGGTTTCGTGATCCCTCACAACGACGCGGTCGCCGCGGACCAGGGACAGGAAGATGTCGATTTCGCATTCCGTCAGCGACTCTTTCAACCCGGTTCTCCCCGGCCCGGCGTTCAGAGCCGCCGTGCGCAGCGAGCACCCGGCCCGGCGGGCAGCGGGACAGAGCAGATTAAACACGCTGCCGGCCGGCGCGCCGGAGAGATCCCTCTGCCGTCCGTTCATCGCGGCTCGTTCCCCCACTTTTCGAGTGTCACGCCCGGGGGAACGTTGCTGTCCAGGCGCGCTTCATAGCGGCCCGGTGCCAGCCGCGTGACAGAGATGCCGACTTGTTCAGCTACCGCCGCCGGCTTCAGGAAATCCACCGCTTTATCCAGGGCGGCGTCCAGTTCTTTTCGGGTGTGGACGGCGATGAGGAGACGTTCGGGTGGTGCGTGCATGGTGATGAGTCCTTATTCTCAGGGCGGTGATGAGTACTTCGGACACGCCAGATGTTCTGGCGTCGTGGGGAGGAGCGGCAGCCTGCCGGCATGGTCCGGGCTGAAATCCAGGCGGGCGGCCGGTCCGGCGGAACTTAGGAGACCAGGCTTCCGGCAGAAGAAGGGGCCGGATTCGGGGACGCTGGAGAACGGCGGCGATTTGCTTCCGACAGTCCAAGGATGGTGGCTTCAATATCTTCTAGGGATTGCCGGATCCATGCGAGGGCGGCCAGGTCCTCGGAGCCTTGAGCCGGGTCACTCGATGACGCCTCCAGGAGCGCAACCCGGCGGCTGATCCTGCCGGAAATTTCGAGGATCAACGGTTGGATCAGGGCTTGGGACTCGTCCCGCGATGGGTGCGCGAACGCTTCCTTCCGGCGCCCCGGTAGGTGGCGGTGAGGGGCAGACGGGAGGAATTAGTGGTCATCGGTCTGTCCTTCGGGTTGTTCAGGGTCCGTGGTCCTTTCGCGACGTGCTCCCGGTACGCCAAGGGGAGTTCCGGGCGGGTTCGTCCCGCTGCAGATCATCCGCGCCGCAGGCACACCGTCCGCCACCGGAATGGGCCTGCGGCGCGGACGATCTACGGCTCTGCAAGCCCGGGCGCACCTCCCGGTCAACACGGCCAAATACGAAACGGCAACTTCCAAGGCCACGTTCTCCGCGCCCCGGTGGCCCGGTCTTCGGTCTAAACAACACCGACCGCCAGTGCCTCTGCCGGGCCTCCAGCCCAACCATGCTTAACTGCGAAGGGCCCCATTTCGGGTCGTGGAATGCGTCCAACAGGGGATGGCTTCGGATAGCTCGTCGGGGTTGCGTTGGCTTAGCTTGGCGGGGACCGCGTCGCGATTGCGGTCCACGATTCCATGATGGGCTGGTGCATGGGAGTGGCGGCCACTTGGAAAAGCGGCCGCCACATCCGCAGCGACTGTTCGAGTGCACTGGCGAGGGCCCGCGGTCACCGTGCAGACCGCGGGCCCCATTTATCCGTGCCTCAATACGGGGCTGTCACTAGGAACAAAACCACCGATCCACGGCCGAGATTGGTTACTGGTGTGCTGGTTCGACTTCTCGGGCAAGGTCTTCCGCATCGTTCCTCTGCGGCGCAACTGCTACACAAATGAAGTTGAGTGCGCACATCGCAAGCAGCAACAAGATAACCGGCCAGATACTCCCGGTTGCCTGGAGCAGCATCGCCGAGACGAGAGGTGAAAGTCCACCGAAGATTGCACCAGCCGTTTGATAGGAAAGCGAAACACTCGTGTAGCGCGCAGTTGGCGGAAACATTTGGGCCAGCATGGTGGCTGCGGGCCCGTAAATACTGGATATCGCGACACGCATGAGTATAAACACGGCAAAGATCGCGGTTTCATTTCCCCAGTCGAAGACGAGAAACTGCGGTACCGCCAAGATCGCCATGCCGATAACCCCAAATTTTACAACCCGGATTCTTCCAAATCGGTCTCCGAAATGTGCGGCGATGAAGGTGAACGCAAGTTCAACAAGGGAGGCGGCAGACAGTGCGCTCAGGATCAATGTCTCTGAGGCACCGATCTCCGGTCCTGTGGCATATGCCGTAACGAAGGTAGTTACAAGGTATTAGCCACCGATAACCGCCGGCAGAGTTCCAATCCCCAGGAGGATCGTGCGCCAGTTCTTGCCGACCGCTTCCCGGAGTGGCGATTTTTGCTGGCCGGTGGCATTGCTCCGTTCTGCTTTCTCGTAGACCGGGGATTCCTGGACACCAATGCGAATAAGAATTCCGACCAGAATTAGCAGGGCGGAAGCGAGGAATGGCAGGCGCCACCCCCACTCGAGCAGGAACTCTTTGCCGTTCAACGTCAGAATGCTGAATGCCCCGGTGGCGAGCAGGGCGCCTGCAGGGTTGCCTGCTTGGACGATGCCTCCGTAGAAGGTTTTCTTTTCTTCCGGAGCGTGCTCGACTGCCATCAGTACTGCCCCACCCCATTCGCCTCCTACAGCCAATCCCTGGATGAAGCGCAGGATGACAAGCAGTACAGGGGCCAACGAACCTACCTGAGCATAAGTAGGCAGGAAACCGATCAGAAGGGTGGCGATGCCCATCATCGTCAGGGTGATTACGAGGGTGTTCTTCCGGCCAAAGCGATCTCCAATGTGGCCGAAAACGATTCCCCCCAAGGGCCGCGCGAAAAACCCAACAGCCAAGGTGGCAAAAGAAGCTACGATGCCGGTCAGCCTATCCCCTGTATCGGGGAAAAAGACCGTCCCGAACACGAGGGCTGCCGCAGTGGAATATACGTAAAAGTCATACCATTCTACGGTGGTACCTATAAATGAGCCTAAGGCGGCCCGACGAGCGCCAGACCCCTTCTTCTGAGGTGGTATCAACGAAACTTCTCCCTTGAAGTAAATGTGCGGTTAATCTGACAATGATCGAAGGCAGGTTGTGGCAGCGATATTTTCCACAGGTTTCCGGGCCCCTTATTACTGGCTGCGGTACCACTGGCACGCAAGTCCTGATGCTTGAAACGGGGCCTTAGTGCGCGAGGCCCTAGGCCAACCTGGCTAGGTTGGCCTAGGGGAATTCCCCAGAATCAGTGCCGACTCAGGACTGTGGAAAGCGAGTCGCGAATAGTGCTCACAATGAGCCTGAGCTCGTCCTGCGTCACGATAAACGGAGGTGAGATCATGAGGATGTCATTCGGAAGGTTCCTCAGGTGGACACCGCGGCGTTCCATCTCCGCCACCACTTCTACGCCGGAGATACCGGGTGCAAGATCAACGCCGCCCATCAGGCCAACGTAGCGAACGTCCTGGACGCCCGGGGTGCCGCGGAGCGACTCCAACTCCTGGGCCAGGATGGGTTCGAGCGAACGGACCCGTCCGAGAAGATCCTCCCGTTCAAGGATTTCAAGGTTCTTGAGCGCAACGGCCGCAGCCGTGGCGTGGCCGGAATAGGTGAGCCCCTGATGCAGAATCGGAGCGTCCTGACCCTCGAAGAACTGCTTCCAAATCTTCGGGGCGACGAGCACGCCGCCCAGCGGCATGTAACCGGACGTGATGCCCTTGGCAAAGGTGATCATGTCGGGCTGAATATCGAATCGCTCGGATGCGAACCATGTACCGAGACGCCCGAATCCGGTAATCACTTCATCGGCCACAACCAAGAAGTCATACTCCGCCGCGAGTTCCTTGATCCTTTTAAAGTAGCCGGCTGGTGGAGGCACAAGACCGCCTGTGCCCATTACTGGCTCTGCGATGAAAGCGGCAATGCGTTCGCCGCCGAAATCCCGGATGGTTTTCTCAACCAGGTCGATGTCGAAGGGATCAACGAGGAGTGTGTCTGGGATGAGCGGACCGGGTCCATGGCCAACCCTATTGAATTCGAGGCCCGCGACGCTGGTCCCAAAGGCATGAAGACCGTGATAGCTGTTGTGCCGGCTGACGATAGTCAACTTTTCAAACTTCTCTTGCAACTGCCAGTGCCGCCGGGCCAGTTTCAATGCCATGTCGACGGAATCGGACCCACCACTCGTGAGGATGACCTTCGGGTCGACGATAGGCGCAAGAGCTGCGATCTTTTCTGCCAGTTCAACTGCGCGGTCGTTGAGGTAACGGCCGAATACGTGCCAGGTTTCCAACTTTTTCATCTGCGCCGCTGCCACCTCGGCGATTTCCTCACGGCCGTGGCCCACGTTGGCATACCAAAGCCCGCCAGCCCCATCGAGGTAACGTTCGCCTTTGTCAGTCGTGATATAAGCCCCATGGGCCTCGACAATCACCGTTGGTTCGTTGGCGAGCACGGTTGGCATGTGAGCTTGGGCGCTCCACAGAGCCTGCTGTCTTGACATTTCTTCTCCTATAGATATTGGCGTGCAGCTCAGCGCGGCTGGCACTAGCTTCCCCACGAGCAGGCATAGAACGCGACTGCGTTGTAGAACGGCCCATGTCCGCTGCGCATGTGCTGCCCCCCACACCAGCTTCCTCTGTGCATCGATGACAAACAAATACCAAACCTGAAACAATTAATGTGGAACCAATCATAAATGGCCAGATCGCAGCGTTCCCGCCGCCCGCCGCCCTCATTGATGATTTGTTTGACATCAGTCAAGGACCCTTTGGTATTGGACTGAGCCGTAATCTAGGTGGAAGAGTAGCGCC
This sequence comes from Arthrobacter sp. GW822-FHT05G07, assembly GCF_058799755.1. Lineage (NCBI taxonomy): Bacteria > Bacillati > Actinomycetota > Actinomycetes > Micrococcales > Micrococcaceae > Arthrobacter > Arthrobacter sp. GW822-FHT05G07. The sequence goes on from NZ_JBXALT010000019.1 coordinate 23,570, forward strand.
TGAAGACTCGTCAATCTTTCACGGTGAGGTGAGCGATACACGCCATGAGACACCGAACCCGTCGTTGTCTTCCAACCACTTTCCACTCTCAGAAAGCATCGGCATGATCATCTCCGTTCCCAAAGAAATTAAAAACAATGAGTTCCGCGTGGCCATCACTGCTGCTGGCGTGCACGAGCTGAAGGCCAACGGCCACGAGATCCTCGTCCAGACCGGCGCGGGTGAAGGCTCCGGCATTCTGGATCAGGAGTATGTGCTCGCCGGCGCTGAGATTGTCCAGGACATCGACGCGCTCTGGGGCCGCGCAGACATGGTCCTCAAGGTCAAGGAGCCTGTAGCGGCGGAGTACCGTCATTTTCGCCAGGGTCTCACACTTTTCACGTACCTCCACCTGGCTGCTGAGCCTGATCTGACCGAAGCCCTCCTTTCATCCGGCGTCACGGCCGTCGCCTACGAAACCGTTCAAACCGGACGGTTCCTGCCCCTGCTTGCGCCTATGAGCGAGGTGGCAGGCAGGCTCGCCGTCCAGGTGGGCGCGAACTCACTCATGGCACCTGCAGGAGGCAAAGGTGTTCTGCTCGGCGGCGTACCGGGCGTGCGGCCGGCGAAGGTGACCGTCCTCGGTGCAGGTGTCGCAGGCACCAACGCCGCCGCCATGGCGCTGGGCCTGGGCGCGAACGTCACCATCCTGGACATCAATGTCAGTCGGTTGCGGGAACTGGATGCCCAGTACGGGGGCCGTCTCCAGACAGTGGCTTCCAACGGCTATGAAATCGAACGCTCAGTAGTCGAATCCGACCTGGTGATTGGCTCTGTGCTCATTCCGGGGGCAAAAGCCCCCAAGCTTGTCAGTAACGAACTGGTCTCCCGAATGAAACCGGGAAGTGTGCTGGTTGACATCGCAGTCGATCAGGGAGGCTGCTTCGAAGACAGCCGTCCCACCACGCATGAGTCCCCTACTTTCCAGGTGCACAACTGCGTTTTCTACTGTGTGGCCAACATGCCGGGGGCGGTTCCAAACACCTCCACCTATGCCCTCACCAACGTCACCCTCCCCTACGCTGTCGCTTTGGCGAACAAGGGTGTCAAGACCGCGCTGGCGCAGGATCCGGTCCTTGCGGCAGGCCTCAATGTGGCCGCAGGCAGGGTCGCCCACAAGTCCGTCAGCGACGCCCACGGGCTCGAGCTTGCCTCCTGGCAGGACCTGGTATCCGTGTAATCCATGTCCTGTGACTTGCCTCGGGGTGAATCCCTCCGGGGCCGGGCACGGGTCCATCAGGTAGAGGTGAGGGCATAAGTGGCATTTCACTTGCAGCGCGCGTGGCATCCCCTCGTTGGTCAACGAGTGGTAATCCGGCTTCACGGCGAAGTCGTACGGCACGGAACTGTCGACGCCGTTACGGGGGACGACCGGGTGCTGTGGCTCGATTCAGAGGGGGCCGAACCACGGCGGCTCTTTGAGAGGTCGGAGGGTTTTGACGTAGGGCCGGACGACGCCGTCACCCAGGGGGCTTCAGGACCCCACCGGCTGTGACTCTCTCATGAAGCCCATGTCTCCCAGCGGCAATGAATTGGTCAAAACTATTTCCGCGGGAATCGGAAGGCAGAACCGGCTCGTAGCGGAAATACCTACAGGCGAACCGCCTGGGGTACTAGTTACCTGGTACTGTCCTCGGTCATACAAGGTCGAAATAAGCGCCCGTATTCCCCCTGGGCTGATCTACGAATGTCTGGCCGACGACCACGTGCGGTTGCTCGACGGAACTGCTCTGCAGCAAGCAGGCAAATAGTTTCGATCCGCAAGGTTGAGACGAGTTATCTCATCCACTTCTACTCGTCCCACTCTAACGCCGATAACGGATCTTATGTAAGCTATTTTAGTTGAAGCTTCAACTCAATCCTTCTTTTATCTTGTCCGGTGTCCTGTCTCTGTCTCAGTCAACTTGGCAACCCCACGTGAGCGTTGCCAACTTCACTGAGACCGGACATTCGCCTCCGACCTGTTCCGGAGAACGCTCCCGCAATGGAAGGTCCTTCCTAGCGAGGCTTTCGGTGTCATCCCATACGTTCGATGTGCAGTACGGTCTTTGCAGCCAAGCGATGTTTGACTGTTGACAACGACAAGGGATCCTCATCATTCGATACAAAAATGAAGAATCCGCCGCTCTGATGATAGTCATCAGCCTCAATGGTTTCAGGGAGCCGTTCGCGGAGCGCATTTGAAGCATATGTGATCTGGAATGTTGGCATGTGCTTTCCTAAAGAGTCGATGCAGATTTCTTATTTTCGACACGGGCGTCGACGAAAAGAGGCTTGATTGTTACCCCTTTCGCGGCAGACAAGGCAGTACAGGTATCCGTTACTCGCTTGAGTCGCTCAGGTCTAAAGTCGCCGTCAGTGAATCCGACCGCAAGGTAAATGCCAAAAGAAATACCCTCAGTCTGCAGATACTGTGGCAACTGCTTTTCAGCGCCAGAAAAGAACTTTGTACTCCCTATGTACTTGACTTCAAGCAGGGCGCGCCGAGTCCACCCCTTCGAAAATTTGAAGTCCACAGGGCCCCTGCCCATGTCCACTTCACGACTCAAGTCCACACCCGCTGCCTGACATTCTGATCGCCACATCATGCCGGCCACCGCCTGGCAGATCTTCTCAGGACGATGCGCTCTGTAGTCGTCATTCCAAAGAAGACGCCATCCATCACTTTCTTCGACAGCATACTGGAAGGTAGCAGCCAATGTCTTCACCCATGCCTGAAAACCGATGTCGTCGCAAGGCAGGCCTGCCTTCAACGCAGATACATCTGCGAGAGCGGCCAGCTTTTGCCCGGACTCGTACCAGTAGACCAGGCCCTGGGGATCCCTCTCGACGTCGTAGGGCGCGTGGGCTCGGGAAGCTTCTTTCTGCAAGTAGCTGATGGCAATATCTGGCCGTGTATTCGCCACCTTCCTCGCGGCTTCGACCTTCTGCGATTTCGTCAAGCTCACGGAAAGATCAAAGTTCAAATCGTCTCTAAGCGCAGCAAACTCAGCATGCTCTGCCCAGTCCCAGAAGCCGTCTGGTGTTACTCGAGGTATGTCTTTTAAAAAGCGCCGAGGAGTAAGGATGACTCCCCCCGCACCACTGGCCACTGGCAGGTCGACTTTAAGATCGGACCAACTCCCTCTCTTCAGATCCGAGGCGGCATGAACCACCTCAACTTTGGACATTGGGATGTCATGCCTTGCGGCAACTTCTTGTGTATAGGCAATAAATTTCGCCTTGAGGATGTTGCAGAGTACATCGCTGGTACGGTCTCGCCCGAAGCCCTCGCAGAAGAGAGCAAAACCCGCAATCGAGGAAAGGTCCTTCACAGCCTCCTTGCCAACCAAGCCAAGCGTCGTAGCGATCCTTCTCGCAAACATTTTCCCGGTTCCCGAGCCGGCCGGACTTGCCATCGCCAAGCCGAGAGCAAACTCCTTAGGCTCTGGAAAATGGAGCAGACGTTCTGCTTTCCTCCACGCGGGCGTATCTTCTTGGCCGCCGGACTTGAGAACAAGGTCAGCAGCGAGTTCGAAGAAGGAAACGACGTGATCATACGATTCGGACCAAAATGGATCAGGATCATCAAAGATGAGATAGGGGTCTACGTATAGAGGACTGTCCTGCGTCGGTATGGTGTCGAACCAATCGTCTTTGCTCGTTAGAGCGAGATCAAACTCTTTCGAAAACCGCATTTCACCTCTATATGTTGTTAGACGAGTTCCTTTAGTGACGTTGTATCGTCCTGAGGTCCAACTCAACCTCTTGACCACGGACTTTAACGACGACCTTCGCTTCGTCGGCACCAGCGGCAGTTAGATACTCAAGCAGCGTGGATAGAAGCATGTCATGCTGACGCTCGGTCTTGGAGATGACACTTTGATTCACACCTAGGCGCTCTGCCAGATCCGTCTGGGTCAAATCCCCAGCTTTACGAATCATCGCTAGATTCATCGCATGGACGCGCTCAGCGCGCACAGATTCTTCTTGGATTCGCGCTACGCGTTCCGCAGCACCTGGACGCTTAAGCATCCGGTCAAGCCTGTCGTTGCCTTCCTTAAAGCCCCTAATCGCCATCAGGATCAACTCATTCTTTTACTAGATTTACATTTCTTAGATTGTATTCTTAGATTAATTTATATTTGAATTACTTGAGGTTTATTAAATTTAGTCTTCTTGTCCAGCTACCCACAGATCAACTATCTGATCAGCACGCGACCCCACGCTGTCGTAGAAAATGTCCCCGATATTGGCCTTATCCCCGGAGAACAGAGCCACAACCGCCGTCGCCTGCCCCGGCGGGAACCAGCAAATAACACGAACTGCAATGCCGGCATGAAAGGGGTGAGCGACCCTCCACACCTGATGACGGCCTGATTGCCGCACTTCTTTCAGGCGCAGGGAGTCCTCCGTGGGCGGCTCAGGCAGCCCTCGCAAATAGTCCATCGCCGCAATGGTGTAATCCAAGACAAGCTCGGCCCGCTCGTCTCCTGCGTCAGCCTTCTCTTCCAACCGATCGAGTTGCTCATCGAAACTGTCCGGCCAGAAGAGAATCATGTACTAATTATGGCATGCAGGTCATATTCACTGCAAGCCATAATTACCCCTCCGGAAGCGCGTCGGTCTCCCTGCCATGCTGAAGTTCTCTTCGACGCACCTCGTCAGCGTTAGGATCCTGAAACGCGCAAAGGCGTCAGCTGGCCGCCGAGGCGCCGAGAGTCGCAGCTACTTCTACTCCGGTACTTTGGGTGCCGATAGCCGTCGTTATGTAAGCTAATTTAGTTGAAGGTTCAACTAAACCATTTGCTGTGTCCACCCGCCTCTCCCTGGTCCACAGGAGTAAAGCGTTGCATCGGCGGTCAGGATAGCATCTGCTGCATGGACAAGGAACGCGAGCTGATCATTGCCGGACTGGACGCCGACGCCGATCGCCTGCAGGGCCTGAGCCTGGAAGACCTCGGCTACATTCCGGATCGCCGGAATCTGTCGGACGAGGACCTGGCCGGATTGGATTCCGAAACGCTGGACTGGATGGCCCGTATTCCGGCAGAGGACCGCCGGCGGAGTCTGGGCCGCGCCCGCCTGCTGGCCGGTGCCATCTGGCATGCCTCCGTGATTCTCATCGATGAGCTGTTTCAGGACATCCACACGCTGCAGGAAAAAGAGTCGATCACGCGCGAAGACATCACCGGGACCTGGGTTCTCTCGGGCCTGCCGCCGCAGTACGCGGAAAAGTACAACGGACTCTTTGCCCGGCGTTTCCTGGTCGTAGCCGCTGACATGACCATGAAACTGGCCGCCGGCTGGACGCCGCCGAGCTGCGTGGCCCAGGAGCTGGCCGTACGGTGCCTCCTGGACCAGGTCGAGATCACCGCAGACACCCACGACCTGGACCTTGACCCGGGCTGGCGGGGCATCCTCACCGACAGGATGCTCGAAGACACCGACAGCGACATGCTGTACGACAGATCGCTCGACGGTTTCCAGCACGATGAACGATTGAACCAGCAGCTCCGGCTCGCCCCCATGGCACTGGAGCACTGGTTCGAACCTTTCAACGATGAAAGGCACGTTGCCCCTTACGCCCGCTGATCCGCTCCCCCGGTCGGGATGCCTGGCCTGCGGGCTGTGTCACGCCGTGGAGGCTGCTATTGGTTCCGGGATGGGGAGGGGCTGCGCGTTAGCCTTCACACTCGCTGCAGTACGAGTGGCCGTTCTTTTCGCGCGCGAGCTGGGACCGGTGCCGGACCAGGAAACAGGAGTAACAGGTGAACTCGTCCTCGGCCTGGGGAATCACCTGAACGATCAGTTCCTCGGCGACAAACTCCCCGCCGGGGGGTCATGGCGTCATCCAGGGCGTCGGATTCGTCGAGGTCGCGGACGACGCTGCGGGCATCCGGGGCGTTGGCGGATTGCAGCGCCTCCAGGGAGCGGTCCTGGGATTCCTTGACGTCGGAACGTACTTCGTCGTAATCGGCTGCCACTGCGGTGATTCTCTTTTCTGGTGTTCTTCTCTGACGGAACTGCAACGCACACCATGGCCCCGGTATTCCCCGAGGGGAACCGGCCGGCCGCGCCCGGAGCCCGGCAATTTGTCCTGCCCCCTTGACCGGGGATGCGGACGGACAACGTGCCAAAGCGCCGTCCCCGAAGTACCCATTGCCGCCGCGGTCGTCAGTCTTCCGTGTCCTCGGTCCAGTCCAGGGCCGCGGTGAGCCGGCCGGCGTCGGGCAGTTCATTGCGGACCTCCGCCGGCAGGGCGTCGTAGGTATAGGATGCCACGGCCATGGGCGAGGTGGCCCGTCCCAGGCTGTAGCGGACGGTGTGCTCGTTCTTGCTGCCGCAGATCAGGATGCCGACAGTGTCGGCGTGGGCTTCGCGGCGGAGCCTGTCATCGACCAGGGCAATGTAGAAGTTCAGCTTCCCGGCGTATTCGGGCTGGAACTTGCCGGTCTTCAGCTCGATGACGTAGTAGCGGAGCTGCTCGACGTGGAAAAAGAGCAGGTCGAGGTAGAAGTCGTCGCCTCCGACGTCGAAGTGGACCTGCCGGCCGACGAACGCGAAACCCGGCCCCATTTCCCGCAGGGTGTCGGTGATGCGGTCCATGAGGGCCTGCTCAAGGTCACGTTCGGCGACCTCGCGGGACAGGCCCAGGAATTCGAAGTTGTAGGGGTCTTTGGCGACCTGCTGGGCCAGCTCGGAATCCTGCGCAGCAAGCTGCTGCGCAAAGTTCGATGGCGCGGCCCCGGTGCGTTCCAGGGTCTTGTTCATGATCATGTTCAGCAGCACGTTCCGGGACCAGCCGTACTCCACCGCTGCGGCGGCGTAGGAGTGGGTGGCGGCGGGACCGAGTTTTTTGTCCAGGAGGACCATGATGTGGCCCCAGGGCAATGGCGCAGCAGGCTGCTGCGCAATTGGTCCCTCGGCCCAAGTTCCGGCGAATGTCGTCATGTACTGGATGTTGCGGGCTGAGAGCCCCTTCATATCCGGAAACTCCTTACGAAGGTCCTCGGAGAGACGTCTGATGACCTGGCTCCCCCACCCCTGCTGCTCCTGCTGTACACGCACTGCCTGCCCGATGGACCAGTACAGCTCGATCAGCTGGGTGTTGACGGTCCGCAGTGCCTTGGTGCGTGTGGCCCGGACCCGGTCCTGGAGATCGCCGAGGAGGTCGGAGTAGCCGGTGGGGAGGGCGAGGTCGCGGGCGTCTGTCATGGGTTCGATCCTATCGATCAGACTCAGGCTCGCACGGCAGCTGCTGTGAAGCGGCAGCCCTAGCGGCTGGGACCGCTTTTTGATTTCTGCGCCCCCAGTGTGGCGCCGGAGCTGGTCTTCCGCGCCTTCGCTGGGCCTTTGCCGGGGGCGAGTGCTGCGCTGGGGTGCGTTCCTTCACCCCTGGCGGCTGCGAGCCTGCCCTTCACCTGTTCCTCGCTTGCGGTGCCGGCCAGGGACGCTGCGAAAGCTTGGTGATGGCCGGCGGAGCCATACTCCGCTGCGGCGGCGGTCTCGGCCTTTTCCCTTTGGTCGTTGGCCCGTGCGCTGTCGCCGCCGGTGACACGGTTTTCGAGCTCGCGCCCCATGCCTTCGATGCGGGCAAAGAGTTCGGCTTCGGTGCGGGCATAGCGTTGCTCCAGCGGCTGCTCCTGGGTGCCTGTAAAGCCGCCCTCCGCCAGGAGCTTCGCTTCATGCCAGTCCTTGGCGGCATCCACGAAGGCGGCGTCCTTGAAGTGGTCTTCGCCGGCCCCATTGAAATTCGCTGTGGTTTCTTCCCGCAGCTGGTCGATGGTGGGACCGTTTACACCGTCTTTGCCGATCAGGTACAGGCGTTCCTTCACGGCGGCATCGGCCGCTTCGATGGCTACCGGGGTCCTGGCATCCTGTGCTGCCTGCAACGTCTGGACCATGACCGGGTTGCTCAGATACTCGAAGGGAACGTCGTGCCGTGCGATTTCCGGCGCCAACTTCTCTGCCTTCATCCGGAGTTCTTCGACCTGGGCGGCCGCGATGAGAGCCATGCCCTTCCGGTGTTCGGCGGCCGCGGCGCGTCGGGCCTGCTCTGCGCTGATCGTTTCGATGCCCGATTCAAGGTATGCGGCGTCCGCGCCGACGTCGTGGGTGTCGATGCCGTACCGGGCAAGGACTTCCTGCCGGATTTTTTCCGAGGCTGCCAGGGCGGCCGGGTCGTGGTCCTTCCAGCTTGTCGCTACGGCGTGTGCCGTGGCGATGTCGTTGGGCTGTGCCTTGTCCCACCACTGATCCTTCTCCACCGGTGCCAGCGCCGCGTGGGCCGCGCTGCGTTCAGCGGCGAGGCGTGCCTGCGCTTCGTGCGCCACCTGGGCGTCCTGGTGTTCCTGCTGCCGCTGAGCTTCCTGCCGGCGTCGGGCCAAGGTCTCCGCAACACGTGAGGCGACCAGCAGCGACTGCCGCAGTCCGCCGTCCAGGACGTCATCCATTCCATCTGATTCACTCATGCTGTTCCCCTTGCAGTTGGTGGTGGTCTTTATCGATCGAGGCCCGGCCCTGAGTCGCGTCGGCCGGGCTGGTAGGTCCTGGCCGGCGTTGCCGGCGTGAGCGTCGTCGGCACCGCGGATCCCGGACGGATCGGCACCATGCCGCGCCGGGCAATGTCGATCGCCCGGGGCGGCGCTGCGGCCTCTGCAGAGGGCTGCTGTGCAGCCCCTACTGGTACAGCCTTCGGCATGGTTCCGGTGAACGGGGCCAGCTGGTTCTCCACCACTGAGCGGATGCGCTGCGCTTCGCGCGTCCGGCCGGACTGGGCGTGCATTTCATACACCGCAAAGGCGGTGTTGATCAGCTGCACCATGAGTGCAGTCTGTGCTGCAGTCTTACTCTTGCTCGACGCGGCCATGAACAACATCGCCGTCCCCGCAATGGACGGCAGCGCGACGGGTTTGCCGTGCTGCCGGGGAGCCCGCAGCTGGGCGGTGCGGGACAGTTCAGCGGCGGTGGCGGCCAGCGGCCCGGGCGTTGGCTCCAGCCGGTAAGACCAGGCCGCGAATGCCCCCGATACTTCCCGCGCTGCTTTCGCCCAGGTCGCGTGATCATCCCGCGGAATCGTGCGGAGCTGGTCCGCCAGTGCCGTGGCGTTCCGGGTGTACTGCACCCATGCTTCCGCCGGTGGCGTTGCGTTCTCGGGGCCGGTCCTGGAGACCGTGCGTTTGTTGCGGGCAGCGGCGTTCCATTCCGCCGCGGCCTCCGTTGCCAGATGCGGGGAGTCCGGCCATTCCTCGCGCAGGGCACCGAGCTTCAGGTCTGATGCGAGGGTGCCGCCGCCGAACCAGATCGGCCGCTCACCCTGTTTGGGGCGTTCGGCGACGGAGTACCCGACGATGACGTCCGTGGTGTTCTTCGCGTAGCGGGGCCGGACCAACAATCCGGTGTCACGGGCGCGGCGGACGAACTCCGCCTCGGTCGCCGAGGAGCTGGCGCTGGCGCGGACTTTCCGCGCCAGGGATGACCGGTGCATTTCGCGGTCATCACGGACCGCGGTGGCCTTCTCGGCCCGGTCATAACCACGGGTCGCGTGCACGGAGGAGAGCTCTTCGAGGCCGTACTTCGTTTCCAGTTCCCGGCAGGTCTGCTGCGCCCTTTTGTAGTCACCATGGGTGGAGGCCTTGGTCCCGTCCTCACGGACCAGGGACACGGCAAGGTGAACGTGGTGGTTGCCGTTCTCACTCGTGCCGTGGTTGACCGCAACCCACCGGCACTGCGCTTTCCCGCCGGCCCCGGTGAAGCCCATGGCGTCCACGAAGTCATTGGCGATATCGCCCCACTGCTGGTCCGTCAGGGCACCCTCCTCGGCGCGCAGGCTCAACGAGCAGTGCCACACATCGGCGGCCTTGTACCCGTTCGGTACGCGTTCCTTTCTGACGGGGTCCCAGCGGAAATCCTTCTGCAAGACCTCAACGCCGAAGGCCTTGCGGGGCTGGTCCAAGTGCCTCGCAATCGCGACCGCGTCGTCGCGGTCCAGGACCCCGTCGTCGTACCAGGCCATGATCGCCGCGTCCCCTGCCACCAGGTGCGGGTCGGTGTGGGAGTTCTTCGTCTTATCCGCATCGGTGGAGGCCAGGTACACCAGGAGACCTGACATCCGGGACCCGCGGGTAATGTTCGGCATCATGTCCTACATCAGCCCCTCAATCGTCCGGTCAATCCGCATCGCCACTTCGCGCACATACCCGAGAACTGCGCGTGCGTCCTGCGGGAATTCATCCCCCGCGTTGGCGTGCCGGGCGATCTGGTTCACGTTGTTCGACACTCGCGCCAACAACGTATGGATAGACATCAGTTCAGCCATCACGGCCTTACGCTCCGTCGGCGTCTCCGACCCCTCCGATAAAGCTGCGGTGATAAGCAGGTTCGGGACCGTGACCTTCTCCCGGACAGCACGGGCAACCAGGGCGGCTTCTTCCTCGACGGTGACCCACAAGTCACGGCGCTTCTTGGACCCGGCAGGCTTGTTCTCCCGGCGTCGCTTGGAAATCCGGGAACGCGGCGCACTCTCCTCAGACACGCACTCCCCCATCCCTTAACAGCCCAGCGCAGCGACCCCGAAACCCGGGGACCACACAAGCCAGTGTGCCAAGCAAACAACCACCGGGCCGTGAGCGACACGCCATTTACACCCGTGTAAACGTATAGCTTGCTCCGGACGGGTCGTGGTTTCTGCTTTGCCGCTCCTGTGCGCGGGGTGGGCATGAAAGATGCGGACGCTGCGCGCGGTGCTCGCTGGAAAACGACTGCGTCGTTCCGTTTCGGCTGGTCAGGCTACTGCCCGGTCCTTCCTTGGCAAGTCTGCACCGCCGGCTTTCGCGGCATATCCTCGCTCCGCTCCGGTATTCCACGCTCCGGCGCCTCCGACTGGCCAATTCCCTCACCGGCCCAGTGCTTTCGGGCGTGCCGAAAGGAACTTCGGCTGTGGGCAAGCGAAAGGTACAGTCATGGCTCTCATCTCACCGACCACTGTGAAACGCGAATACGGCATCCCTGTGGCGCGGCTGCGCCGCTGGCGCCGGCACGGCATCGGACCCGAATACTTCCAGCTCACACCGCGCAGCATCGGGTACTACACCGGCGACCTCGCCGACTGGCTGGCGGACCCGGCCAACGCGCACCTGCACGGGCTTCCCGGTCACGGACCCGGCTCCCGGTGCCGCCGGAACGTCCCGGCCGGAAGCTAGGGTTGGACCATGGCAAACCACGACATTGAATCCACCCGCAACCAGGCCCGCGCACTGCTGGACTCCCGCATCGAATCCGTCACCGACCTGGTCACCGCACGCCAGCGCGTGGCCGACCTGACAGAACAACTCACCAACGCCGAACGCCACGCCAACCGCGCCTACGTGCGCGCCACCAAAGACGGCTGGAGCGCCGAGGAACTCAAAAAACTCGGACTCGAACCCGCCGCGGCCGGCCGCCGCCGCAAGGCAGCCGCACGCACCACCGCAGCCACCACCGCCACCCCGCCCCACGGGGACCCCCTGGAAGCTTCCATCGAACAGGGGTAGCAGAAACCGGGACCGTTCCCCGGGGCCCATCACAGCCGTCCCCGTTCCGCCAGAAGACGGGGCCGGCTGTCTCAGCTCCGGACCACACCGCACGCCTCCCAGGACCCCCTGGACGCAGGAATGGCCGCCACGTTTCCGTGACGGCCAGTGCCTGCCCGGGGCTGCCTTTGCGTCCAGTCATCCGGCCCGTCCCGGGGCGTCCCGGGGCGTCCCGGGGTGTGATGCTCAGGCATTGGCAATGGTCGAAGCGGCGCCCGGCATGGCGTCCTTGTCCCGGCCCTCCAGCCCCGGAGGGTGCGCTGCCCGGAGCCGGTCAGTCGAGGTCCGGAGTGGCCGCGGCGGGCGCCTTGATGGCGTCCTGGTTGATACCCAGGTGGCGATCCCTGGACGCTGCTGGTGGGAACATGGCTGGTTAATATCGGCTGTCGGACAAACGCTGCCGGCGGAAGCTTCAGGGAACGGCCGCGCGGTCGTACTTTTAGTCCCCGTCCCCGCCGGGCGCGGCCTCCATGGTGCCGGCGGCGATACGGTCCTGCGTTTCTGTACATGCCCGTTCCAGGTACGCGACGGGGTCCTCGTCACTGACCCGCCACACACGCCGGCCACCGAGCTGTACACCGCGCAGATCCTGGGAGGCCAGCAGCGCGTAAATGGCCGGCATTCCCACGTTCAGGATCTCCTTCCCCCGGGCGGGCGTCAGCATCCGCGGGAACTGTACTCCGGGGCATTCCGGGTCCGGCACAACCGCTGCATCCTCACAGTCACGTGCCATGGCGGTCAGCCCTCAATCCGGTGCAGCAGTTCATCTTTCGTGCGCTGCCCGCGCCGCAGCCCGCCGGCCGGAACCGGCTCCCATGTCCGGCCGCCGTTGTGCTTGCGTTGCAGCCGCTTCACTTCCCGCAGGGTGGCCCGCACGATGAAGTCCGACACGCTCGCATCCCCTTCCAGGTGCCCCGCGGCCAGGAACGCGGCACGGACCTGCCCGGCTTCCTCCCCGGTGAAGTACGGGGTGAAGGCGGCGATCTTTTTAGGCACCGGACACCTCCCGGTCCGTGGTGTTAATCCGGCCGCCCGGGTTTGCGTCCAGACCGAACCAGGGGTCATCATCGGCGTACTCCCGCGCGCTGATGGCGAACCCGTCCGCCGGGTGAATGCCTCCATTTACCGCACTCTCCGGACCCGGGTCCGCACCGGAAGACCCTTCACTTTTAGTGAACCCCCGGGGGACGGCCGCGTAGCGGAGGGACAGGCCGATCTCGTCGACCTCGAGTTCGATCACAGTGCGCTTCTCCCCCGCCTTCGTCTCATACGACCGGGGCTTGAGCCGGCCGGTGGCGACGACGCGGCTGCCCTTGGCCAGGGAGGCGGCGGCGTACTCCGCCGCTTCGCGCCAGACCGTGGCACGCAGGAACAAAGTTTCACCGTCCTCCCACTCTTTGGAGGCCGGGTCGAACATGCCGGGCGTGGAGGCGATGGTGAAGTTCGCGACCGCGGATCCTCCCGGGGTGAAACGCAGTTCGGGGTCGTTGGTGAGGTTGCCGATGACGGTGATGCTGGTTTCGCCTGACATTGGTTTCGTTCCTTCTCTGCTGGTTTCGTTCTGGCGGTTCCGGTGGGGGTTTGTTCAGGCGTCGCGGACGCGGCCGGTGACTGCTTCGATGCTGATGATCTGATCGATCCTGGCCGGGTTCAGGCCGGACCAGTGGTTCTCGGTGCCGTCCTTGTCATAGATGACGACGGGGACCTGGGAGTAGCCGAGCTCTTCGGTGATGTACTCGAAGGCTGCCGGGTTGGTGGTGACATCCACTTCATGGAAGGCAATGCCGGCCTCTGCGAACTTCTGCTTGGTCTTGGTGCAGCCAAAGCATCCGGCGGGCTTGGTGTAGATGGTGAGAGTCATTTTCAGTCCTCGGTTTCGTATCACTCTTAGAACGTGTTGGGAAAGTTGTCGGTCTCTTACCGGTGACTGAACCGGGCGACGGGTCCAGCATTGGAATATGAAGGATGCTTCAACTCCGCGCCCCTATCCTTCGGATCTGACCGATGAACAGTGGGCGCTGATCGCGCCGATGGTCCCGGTCAAGACCGGGGGCCGGCCCGCGGTCCATCCACGCAGGCGGATCGTGGAGGCGATCCTGTACGTGGACCGGACCGGGTGCGCCTGGCGGATGATGCCCCATGACTTTCCGCCCTGGGACACCGTGTACTGGTACTTCAAACGCTGGAACGCAGACGGCACGACCGACCGGATCCACGACGCGCTGCGTGCTGCCGCCCGGGATGCGGCCGGGCGGGACCCGATGGCCTCGGCCGGGATCGTCGACGCCCAGTCGGTCAAGGGCGCCGACACCGTGGGCAAGGGATCGCGCGGGTACGACGCAGGCAAGAAGGTCAACGGCAGGAAGCGGCATGTGGTTGTCGACACCCTCGGCCTGCTGGTCGTCGTGCTGGTCACCGCGGCGAGCCTGCAGGACCGTGACGGCGGGCGCCTGGTCCTGGACAAGGCCCGGATGAAGATGCCCTCGATCGTGTTGGTGTGGGCCGACGGGGGCTACGCCGGCAGGTGTGTGGAATTGGCCCGCCGCCTGCTGCGGATCACCGTGCAGATCGTGAAGAAGCCCGAGGGCCAGCGCACCTTCGAGGTCCTGCCCCGGCGCTGGGTGGTGGAGCGGACCCTGTCCTGGCTGGTCCGCTGCCGCCGCCTGGGCCATGACTACGAACGGCTTCCCGCCCATGCCGAGGCGATGGTCAAGTGGGCCATGATCGGCCTGATGGCCCGGCGGCTGGCCCCGGCCTCCGGACGCCGCCCCTGGCAGCCAGGAACACCAAAATGAGCCCTTTCCCAACACGTTCTCAGTTAGGTTCGGCTGGCTGACTTGCTACTCCAATTCTAACAATCATTCAACTGAATGGATAGCTCTTTTGCCGGTGTTTTAGGGGTTTTTCCGCTGAATTTAGTGCGAATAGCGGGACGTCAGGCCGTCAGCAAAGTGGCGGTAGTGTCAGTTTCAGAAGTCGTCTGCACTGAATGTCAGGAGTCCTCTGCACTAAGCCACTGGGCGGCGGAGTGCCGGGCCGAAGTGACCTTTATGCAGGTGAGTATCGAGCAGAAGCGGCGTTAGTGCAGAGGAGTATCGAGCAGCCAGTGTTCAGAAGTCATCTGCACTACCCCGAAATCACGGGAAGTCAGTGCAGTCAGCTTCTGAAAATGACAGCTGGCGTGGTCATTCCGCAGGTACGTCCTGGCAGCAGACCCCGGGTGCTTTGGAGCCTGCAACGGGGCCTGATCACGAAAGTCCGCTCCGAATGTGGGAAGGGAGGTCGTCATCCCTTCTGAAGAAGACCCTCACGGGGACTCGCCAAGGCGCCGCGCGGCTCTGCACGCGAGAAGGACTTTGGCCGCGGAGGAGGGTCAGCCTTTCGAACTGAATAAGAAAGAGGGACGACCGCAGGTCGTCCCTCTTCTTTGTTGTGCCAGATCAAGCTGGTCCGGCTCCCGGCTTAGGAGGGCGATCTTCTGGGTTGGGCATCATCTTCTCAACAACCCAGCCTGCAAACACACCAGCCTCGATACCTAAAAGCCTCAACTCATTCTGGTCTGCCGAGGATCGGATTGGAGCTAGGGCGATTAGTAGACCCAGGCGGTGCGGCAGGCATGTCCTGACCCGAGAAGAGCTTTCGCTTTGGGTTCTCGGTTTTCTCGACTTCGGCAAACACTGCCATGTCTCGCACGTTTTTCTGAACGGTGATAGCTCCGAAGAGAGACATCAGCATGGCGAGACCGTAGAAGCCCTTCTCAGACAGAAGCATATCCGCATTCCAAAGACCGATGACCAGTAGCGAAAGTGACGCAATAACGGAGAACCATGCCACGCCGTAGTAGATATTCGTGACTGGGATATCCTCAGCTCGATCTCGAATCGTCTTTTGGATCGAGATTACCGCGAACAGTCCGAAGAGTAGGATCGTGAAGTAGTATCCCTTCTCGTTAAGCTCCATGCTCGTTGCGTTCCAAAGACCGATGAGGTAGGACGACACTCCAATGAGCAACGCAACCCAGCTAGCGCCGATGAATGCTCCAGTGGGCTTCTGCGGGACAAGTTTAGATTCAGCCATGTAATTTTCCTTTGGTTGGATCGAGCAGATTACTTATGTCTTCCGGCGTATTCAAGCGTCTGAATCGATGAACACCATTTTTCAATCGGTTTGACTAAACACTAGGCGAAAGAAAGTCCCACCCTCGACGAAGCGTTCTACACGGTGGAGACTGGTTGGCCGGGCGGGTCAGCGCAAGGCATCAGAGTTCCCGAGCCATTGCGCCAGCTTTGGTACGCAACGATCCTTCTCGGTCGGCAAAGTTAGGAACGAAAGCGTCCTGTTGCTGGTCTGCCACGGGGTGTTTCGCTCATCCATTGGAAGGTCGGCGCTGGTTGCCGGGTAGGCCCGCGCTGCGATCGATGCTTCAAACGTCGAGGAGTACGCATGCAGCTGGTAGAGGTCCTCACGGTCGACGCCACGCACGCCGCCGAGTCTCTTGTACTTTGCATGCGAGTCGTTTAGGAGGCGGGCCCCTCTCCGTCGGCATTCCCGAGTAGGGCTCGCGGGACCTCCTGTCGCTCATGGTTGTGTTCCTTCCACGTGGGTGGGGCGGCTTAGGTGACCGGCAGTTCCCTTCTCCCCCGACGCTTCTATGAAGCTTCTATATCTCGTCAACCCCCAATTTTGGAGGTTGGTGCGGTGTTGAGGTGTCGGTAGATGCTACGGGCGAGGTAGCGCTTGAGGATGCGGCGGATCTCACGGTCGGTCTTGCCTTCGGCGCGTCGGCGGTCGACGTAGGCGCGGGTGTCGGGGTCGTGGACCATTCGGACCATCGCGATGACATTCAACGCCCGGTTGAGTTGCCTGTCTCCGCCACGGTTCAGTCGGTGCCGTGTGGTGTTGCCCGAGGATGCGGGGATGGGGTTCACGCCGGCGATCGCGGCGAAGGCGGCCTCGCTGTTGATCCGGCCCGGGTGAGACCACGCGACGAGAGTCCTGGCTGCTGTGACAGGGCCGATACCGGTCTTCTGAAGCAGCCCGGCGGCCGGGCTGGCTTCGACGAGGTCGCTGATGCGCGCCATGTTCTGGTCGAGCTCGGCGTCCAGTTCCAGGACGCGCTTGGCCAGACGGATCGCCTCGGTGCGGGCGGTTGCGGTGGCGAGAGGTTCTTCCCGGGTGCGCCAGCGCGCGGCCTCGGCGATCGTACGGGCGCCGAGGGGCCGGCGGGCGTCAATGCCGAGGTCGGTGATGCGTAACAGGGCGGTGAGCGCGTTCACTGCTCGGGTGCGCTCCCCGGCGAGCTCGTCGCGGGCGGTCAGGAGGATCTGTGTGGCGGCACGCACGCCCTCATCCTGCCGCGGGATCCGCAGTTGATCACTTGGCAGGGACAGCACGGTGGCGGCGATGCGCTGAGCGTCGAGCGGGTCGGACTTGCCGACCCCGCGCCGGCCACCGCTCATGCGGGCGGCCTCGACGACACGGTAGCCGGTGTCGGTGACGTTGCGCGCCAGCTGCGCACCGTAGCTGTTGGCTCCCTCGATCACCCACAGTGCGTCGGCGACACCGCTGGTGCGGCGTCCGGCCCAGGAGATTGCGCGGGCACGGCCCGCCGCAGTGTTCGGGAACGTCTCGGTCCCGAGGTGCTGACCTGCCGCCGTGAGGACTGCGTAGGTGTGAGTTTTGGAGTGGGTATCCACGCCGATGACGAACGGATGAGTATGCGCGACAATGGTGCTCACAGCGTCCGGTTCCTTTCCTTGCACGGGCGATGATCCGGTCGCTGACGACCGGCGCCGACCCGGAAAGGGATCACTTCGGGGCATACCTGTGATGAGCCACGACCCCGCGAGGTCGGGCATGCTTCTGATCAAGCCACTGAGGTGGGCCGGGCAGGCGCCGGTCACCCCGTCGCAGCCGGACAGTTCATAGGCAAGGCACCCGCGGGGGGCCAGTTTTGTCATGAGTCACAACCACGGCGGAGCGACCAACGTCAACCCTGCCAGCCGGTCCCGGACCAGCCAAGTAAAGACTCACAGTCTGTCAAGCGGGTGGAAACGGGTGCGGGCGCGGACCACAATGTTTGCCGGTGAGCGGGGCGGTTTAGGTGATCGGCCAGCGTCTCCTCTCCCTCGTTGTTTTGGCTGCTGGCGAAGCTTGCGGAGCTGTGGCCGACGGAGGCCTGTCTACCCGTAAGGGCAAGGGCGGGAAATTCCCGAAGGAAATCAGCGACGAATTAGGAGGGGCTGGACGGGCCGGAGCGGACACGTACAATCCGTCAGGACAGCAGCCAAAAAACGTCGTAGACACAACAGGTCCGGGCAAGGCGGAGCTCTGCGACGTCGGGGCCGGGCCCAACAGCCGGCCGCGCCAGCGGACGCCCGATCCTGTGAGCCCTGCGAACCATTCATCAGCACCCCACGGAATCCCCCAGGTTCGTCCGGGTTGCCGGCCGTCCAGGACTGCCTGGCATCCTGGGGACACCGGGTAAGCCCGGGCAATCTGGCAGCTGGTCAACGCACGATTGGAACAGCTGGATGCCAAGCAAGTAGCAGTTGCGTTGACTCGCCCTTCGGCCCCAGATACTACGACCAAGGGCCGGTCAACTCCCTCAGATCTCTTCGTCCCATTTCCTTAGAACTGGGATAGGGGCCGGCCTGACCTAGCGAACCCACATCGGCACATCCCGGAGTTGCCGCTGAATCGTTGGAGTCCGAAGACTCCTATGCAATCGCTATCCGAACGGCGGAACAGGCGCGTCGGGTTACGGGCATCAGAGTTCGTCAGACAGTTCCGAAAATTGCTTCAATACAGCCTTGCAGGGCGGCTGCTGCGACTATTAGACCACCGAGACCCAAGAGGCCAAACCCTAGGTCTTCGAAGGCTTCGACTGACTTCTGAATTGCGGCCGCCTCGCTCTTTTCTGCCTTCAAGCGTTCGCGCTCCGCTTTTCTCGCCGCGGATGAGGGCCGCTTCACCCAGCCAACCATGGCAGTTATGGGGCGGGAGCCCCACGGGGATTTTAATGCAGGAGCCTTGTCTGGGTTGGCTTCCTTGGCGTCCTCAACTGCCCTGGCAGCGTTTTGCTGAAAAAAGCGAATCCCGACCATCAGCATGCCTCCAACTCCTACGAACATCGCTCCCACGAAGTTCGCTATAGGTGGCTGGGCCATAACCGCAAAGACGACGAAGGTCAAAACAGAAATCGAGATCAAGGCCACGAAGCCTTTCCGGTTCTCTTTAGTCTGATTAGTCTGAGTTGAGGTACGAACTGGTGTCATGTCCAGAATCATTCCTCATTCCCCTTACTCCCCCCTAGCCGGCCATCAACTGCGTGGATTGTGGGCGGCATGAGAGGTACTACAAAAATGTCTCACTTCCTTAGAACCGGGACACCCCGGGTGGGACACTCCCCCTCGCATCTGAATACGCAGAACGGCGCGTAATCTGATTGTCCCGGAATTCAATCCACAATGGTCGCCATATTCAACCGTAACGACAGCGAATTTAGGTACGGTGCATCAATGGATATCGGGTATGCGAGGGTTTCAACGCCTAAACAGGACGTGGCGCGGCAGCTGGACGCCCTGGCGGCCGCCGGCATTGACAGTGAGCATGTCTACGTAGACAAGAAGTCCGGGGCCACCAGGGACCGTCCAGGGCTGCATGAAGCGCTGCGCCAGGCGCGCCCAGGAGATGTGATTGTCGTTCACACCCTCGACCGGTTAGGCCGGACGGTCCGGGACACGCTAAATCTGGTTCACGAATTAAAGGAACGTGGCGTCGGGATCCGGACACTGGCCGATCCTCTCCGAATCGACACATCGACTCCGGACAGTCCGATGGCGCAGCTGGCCGTCGTCATGCTGGCCCTCTTCGCAGAAATGGAACGCACCTACGCCGCTGAACGGGCCTCCCATGCCCGGGCGGTAGCTGCCGCCCATGGCCGTCACACCGGACGTCCTTCCGTTGTGGATCCTGACAAGCTCGAACATGCCTTGATGCTCCGGGACAAGGGCGTGCCCATCCGCGAAATAGTCACCAAGACTGGACTGGCGCGCACAACCCTCTATCGGCATCTCCCGCCAAGGTGAACTCACAGCGGCCAGTTCTGACCGACCTCTACAGCCCCATCATCTTGGACAGGGCATTTGTCCCAAGTCCTATGATGACGGTGCCGAGAAGTCCGGCGACCCATCCAAGCCAGGTCTTTATTTTTGGCTTGCCGTCCTTCATCAGTTCAAATCTGGGGATGAACTTCTGCAGAACGGCAGCAGCAACGAACGATACAAGGACATTTAAAACGAGAACTATTGCCACTAAATCCCATGTGCTCTTGACATAGGGCAGCAGGAGCAACGCAATTACCACGGCGGTGGGTACCGCGATTAGCGTGTGCCCCCATCCACTACCAACGAGGCGTCCAAGCCAGCTGCTTTGCCGCTTCAGTTCAACTTTGAGTTGACCGGCGGCTGACGAAACCCAGTGAACAGGTCCTCCAAGTTCCGCCTGACTACCATACTTCCCGAGTTCCAGCCGCAGGAAGGTCCCACCTGAGTACTGCTGGCCAAAGGATAGTTCGATGCGCTTCACTTCCCGTTCGTCCAGATCTTCAATGAGGACGTCAGGGGAACCGGTCCGCCTTTCGTCCCAGGTCTTTAGGCTGACTGCCATCTCAAGATCCAGTTCCTTAACTGCGCGTTCGGCGGTGTAATGGCCGTCTTCTTCCAGCGACCCCAGAATGCGGGCCTCTTCCATAAGGGTCGTTGGATCAGCGAAACGACCGGGGTCCCCTCCATTTTTTGAAATATTGGTTGCGATAGCCGCAGCCAACGACTCCACTCTCGCCTCGTTGAGCTCACGAGTTTTTGCCCTGCTGGCCGTTAACTTTTCTAGCGCTTCTGCGGAAGCGGACGAGTGCAGGGACTTGACCAAAGTGACCAACCTCGCCAGATCCTTTTGGTTTCCCCACCACGTCGGCAGCTGTATTCGGGCCTTAGTGGTACTTGACTCGCCCACTTCTCTCCTCTGTTTACTCTGTTCCGGTCCCGGGTCCTGTGGTGTTCGACCACTCCCCCGGGTACTGCTATCTGGCTTGGGGGACGTACTTCCCCGTTAGCTATCCTTGAGCCTCCGGCCGCCGGGCAGTTTCTCTCCCCATGAGGGGTACATCTCGCCCTGGTTGTGTTCGGCTTCGCGGCGGCGGGTTTCTGCTTCGATGGCTTTAGCAACGAAATGTGCCCAGGTGTTATCTCCCTCGGCGTAGCTGGTCGCCTTGTACGCGGCCTTGGCGCGATTGCGCAGAGCGGTTGGGATGCTTACCGTCATGTTCTCAGTCGGGGAATCCTTTGGTTCTTCCCTCTTCGCCGGCGCCTCCTGGCGGCGCCCGGAGAGCATGCGCGCTAGTGGTGCATCTGTCGTGGGTGCTGCGGCGGGTCGCGGCGGCAAGCCCAGGGTGGGCCGGCCGGCGTTCTGCTCGGTGCTCATGCGCTAACCTCCTGGGACTCTGCAGCGGCTACCCGCCGCGTTACTTCCATGGCGACTGCATGCAGGTCCTCAGCAACGCTGGATGCAGACCTTGGCCCTGCATTCGTGGCTTTAGCTTCTCCGCGACGAATCTCCCACCATTTGGGTGCTTTGCTAAGTTCCCGTTCGAGCTCGTGCGCCAGTAGCCCGCGCTCCCGGCAGGCCTGGGCAGTTGCTTCTGCGTGTCGGATGGTCATTGGGAACAGCACTTCGTCGGTGCCGAAGTCGGCGATGAGGTGGTCGCGGGTGACTTTGTGGACCTGTTTTGAGTTGGTTCCGGTTCCCACCAGGACAACACCCAGGAGATCGAGTGCTGGGTTGAGTCCCACGACGCTGTCCATGCGTGCTGCCACCGCAGCGACGCCTTTGCGGCTGGACATGTCTGTCTTCAGCGGCACCAGTGCGTACCGTGCGGCCGCGACGGCTGATGCCTGGAGGGGCTCGTTTCCGGGCGGGCAGTCAAGGAGGACGAGGTCGTACTCCCCCGCGATGGTTGCGAGCATCTTTGCCAGGGCTAGGTGGGCTGCGTCGCGGTCCTTTTGGGCTTTGGCTCCGAGAAACGCTGCTGCATCATCGAGTTCGGGTCCGCCGGCAATGACGTCCAGGTTGGGTCGGATACTTGTGAGCAGGGACGGCTCTGCACCGAAGCAGAGAGCCGCTGCCAAGCTCCTGCCGCCGTCCCCCTTGTCGGAATAACCTAGGTCCTCCGCAAGGTTGCCCTGCGGGTCCAAATCCACGAGGAGTACGCGTGAGCCAGCCTCCGCGAGGAGTCCACCGACGTTGGCTACCAAGCTGGTCTTGAAGACCCCGCCTTTGCCGTTGATTACCGCGATTACCCTGCTGAGCGCGCCGCGGTCCAGATCGTGTTTCATCGAATCTTCCTTTCACAAGTGTTCCCAGCGTAACCAGGCGGCACTTGTTTCACTTGTGAAGCTGGCTTGCGTGTCTTTACTTTTTTCACAAGTCAAAAAAGTAAAGCTGTTATGGCAAGTTTTACTTCTAAAGCAAGTTTCAATTGCTTTGCTGTATACGCTTCATTCGCAAGCGAATGACCAACATGAGGAAACCCTGCAGGTAAGCGATTGAGCGCCGCCCTGCAGCTCTTCCGTCGCGCTGTCCCCCGCTGTCGGCCCCCGGTGGAGACCGGAGGATGAATCTCAAAAGCGGTCCACATTGGGCGTCAGTGCTTGCCGTTTTGCGGCAGCTTTCTCGGAGCCCCCGTCCTGTCGTCGTCCGCATATTCAGTGCGCCGGAGGTAACCGGAAAAATGCGTACAGGCAACCCGGGCATCGCTGCAGCCCCCGGTTCGTCGTCTATGCGGCGTTCCAGATCGCAGCATCCCCAGGAGGCAGCCAATACTCCTCCCGTTCCTGGTCGTACAGTGCACCTTCATCAACCTCAACGGTCCGGAAACGGTCCAGGTATGCGTGCCAGCGGGCGCGTTCGAACCGGTTACGGCTGATGTGGGCCTGGTAGTCCTCCAACACGCCCAGCCTTGCCGCCAGATTAGTCAGATTAACTGCCCTCCTCTTCCAGTGACCGTGGTCGCGGTAAACCATGCCCAGGGCCTCCATCTCGGTCAGCGCGGTCGATACGGCGTTGCGGCTGATGCTCGTAAAACGGACAATCTCCGCGGTGGTGGGGGAGTGCCTAGCTCGTTCGATGGATTCATAGACAAGGGCAGCCACGTCTCCCAGGCTTCGGAACACAGGTCGCACGGCATGGATGCGTCCTTTGCGCCACGTCAGCTCCCTCGCTAGTTGCTGATAGTGCCGAGGCAACTGAATGAGGTAGACGTCTGCTGTCTTGTGGCGAGCATCCGCGACTTTGGTGAGAATTCCATCGGAGGCCTGGGCCAGAACGGGAAGTAACCGGGCAATGGTGACATGGTGCTTTCCCAGCGCGACCGCAAGCGTACGACAACCGACATCGAGAAGATCCGTTTCTTTCGCCCTCATGTAACCCAGCAGGCCGCGGACCAGGAGGCGGAGGCCGAGTCCTTCGCGGCCCCTGGCTGCCAAGCGGTGGTCCAGGACGGCGTACAGGACATTTTCCAAGTCGTTTACGAGTTGGTGGATTGACGCGGAACTGCGGTTGAGTGCCCCCCCTGTGGGTTCAGTGGGGCTTGTGTTGTTAATAAGGGCATTGATTTTTCCGGGTTCACGGGACTTACGTTTTTGGGTGCTGCCGGCGTTGGTGAAGGCCTGGGCGTTGGCCCATTCGCTGGAAAGGAGTCGCGCCTGTTTGGCTTGCGTGCCGTAGAGGGCTGCCAGGCCCGGGAACTGGCCGGTGAGTTCGTTCCGTACCTCTTCCAGGGTCCATCCGCACGCAGCGAAGTGGTTCAGCACACCCATGCGGGCCTCCGAGGCGCTGGCGTACGTAGCCGTGTCGTAAAGGCCAGTGCGTGCAATCCGGCGCAGGGGGGTTTCGCTGCGGCCAGCGACGGGCAGCTGTCCAGCAGTGGTCCGTACTGTTGTTGCTGCTTTGGCTTGGCGTTTTTGGATGGCCTTGTTGCGGGCCAGCTCCGGGGCCAGTGCGGCGCGCAATGCTGCTATGGCACGCGCTGAGTTGCGGACGCGGAGGGTGGCGTAGGCCTGGGATAGGGGAGTAATGAGGGTTTGGTGGCCGCCAGCCTTGTGCCTTGAGCCCGGGACGCGGATGCAGCCGTCGGTGATGTTCTGGTGGGGGCTCGGGTCCAGGCTTGCGGCGAGAAGGCCGAGGGCTTCGACAAGCTCGCGGGCTTTGGCGGCGGTGAGGCGTTGTTGAAGGGGAATGTAGATGTGCCTGCCGCCGCTGGGGGAGAAGTCCTCCACGTAGCTGACGTTGGCTTCGTTCAGAAGCTTCCTGAGCCGGGCTGCGTCTGAGTCCACGACGCTCTTCAGTGCCTTGGATGTATCCAAGTCGATGCAGAGAGTGGCTACGGAACCGTCCGTACCGTGGATCATGACTGCTGCGGGGTGCTCGGGCAGAGACGTCGTAATGGTGGGCGGAGTTGCCGGCCGCGGGTATTGGAACCTGGTGCCCATCCATCGGCCTAGGCGGTAGGACGCTTGGCCGGCGATCAGGGGTGCAAGGATCCACGCCTGCTGAGGGCTAGGTTGGCCCGCGACACCCTTACGTGCGTGCGTTGACGCGGAATTGACTTCCGGTACCATAGACAGCAGTTACTCCTTCGGGGGAACGACAAAATCCACCCACTGGGTGGGTGTTGGACAAAAGTTCAGATCGACATCCCGCCAAGAACGAGATCTGAACTAAATACTTAACGAAGGCCCGCCATGTGCGGGCCTTCAGTTATTAACTGGCTTTCGGTATAGGCAATGTCTCCTGATTGCGCAGTTCTTCAAGGTCGATGGAATCTATATGCCTGGCAACCAGCGGTGTCAGGTAATCAACTGCGTTCGTGCCAAGAATTTCCATAATGGCCCGCAGCTTTTCGGCCCGCGCAAGATCGGGCTTGACCACAAACGTGTGCCGGGGCCCCTTGGAAGGGCGGCCTCCCTGAGCAAGCTTCTGAATTGCCATAGTGCTATCTAAGCGGTTTTGATAAACGAAACCCTGCACGTCGCCGCGGCGTGTCGCTCTTTTTGAAAGAGTCATCGCGTGGGGTGTGACTCGCCCAGCAAGCTCGTGACAGATTCCAGATTGCATGATTCCAATATGTCATGAAACCAAGAATTTTGGGATTTGGGACCCTTTGAGGGCTACTTCTTCCACGCTCTTCGGACTATGGCTTCCACGGACTCGCCGGCAGGATCAGTTGCAGGATTGGCAGCCATGGCATCCCGGAACAAGGTCCTGGTCGCTCTCAAAGACCGAAAGTAGCGTCCCTGGCGGTCGATACGCCACCGCGAGACTCCCAAGTAGGCGGCAGCTGCCCGCCGCTCCATGCCATCTGCCAGGCACACCTTCACTGCCTGGTAGATGACGCGATAGGCAGCCTCATGCTCCCGCGGTACTTCCGCTAAGACGCTTTTGACTGCTTCCTGCGCTTGTTGAGGGGTAGTCATGTCTCCCGGCCTTCCTAATCGAGTGAGAGGGCAGATCCCAGCTCGGTTTTCACTTTTCTGTTCCTGCGCGCGTAAGCAAACAGCGCGAGTCCCACGACCACGAGGGCAGTGGAGGCATAGGAGATGAGCATGTACAGGTAAACCACATTCCCGCTACCAAACCACTCGACGGGGTACGCTCCGGCGCGCAAGAGGGAGAGGGTGAAACCGCCGGCAATCATGCCTGAAGCCATCCGGCCTGTCCGGAGAGGGTTCTTCGTGGAGTCGAGGTACGCCGGCCGCACCAGGGGAAGGACAATGTAGGCCACGTAGAACAGCACTAACCAGGTGTTTATGCGAACGCTGGGCTGTGTGGCGAAGTCGAGCATCTGGGGGGATGAATACGGGGCGTCTGTGGCCACGACAGTCCATAGCAGGCCAGCGGAGACGAGGCCCAGCACAACGGT
>NZ_JBXALT010000020.1:0-12058 GCF_058799755.1 Arthrobacter sp. GW822-FHT05G07
TCAGCAAAGCAACAGTTAGGGGAATTGCGGACCTACGTTACGTGTCCTTGTGTTCGGATTCCCTGCATGCAAGAGCTGAATGCCGGTGAGCCACATGCAAACGGCCGGCCTGGAAACTTCAGGCCGGCCGTTTGGTTGTTCAGGGAGTTATGAAGAAAAATCAGGGTGTTTTGGAAAGGAAATGCTGGATGTTTTGGACGATCGGCGTCCTCGCGTCGTCCGCGAGATAGTTGATGTCCATCAAGACAACTACGCGACCTCTCCCGGCCTTCATATCCCCTTCAGCCCAAACCCCTCCGATGGCCACGGTCTCACTCCGCGCGAAGACGTTTCGGGCGTCCACACCTGCCAATCCGCTGATGGCACCGGGTGAATCCGGGTCAAAGCTGGTGAGCACGTTGGGCGCTTTGGTGATTTCGTTGCTGGCAGCAGGATTGAAGGTGAAGGGTCCCTGCACGTCGCCCATCCCGCCCACCACTACGTTTTGGTCGGTGAGTACATGACGCAAGACATTCTGAACGCTGGCGTTCAGGGCCTCGCAACACGGGCGTTCACCTGTGAGGTAGGCCGCTCCCCCGTCGGCTACGAAGCTGGCAACCCTGCGCTCGTCGGCTTCAGTCCATCCGTAGCGTGACGGATTCCAGATTGACTTGTAGCCGCTGAGGTCAGCAGGGAGAGCCGTTGCCTCCACAACCTCTGCTCCGGAATCCCGGAGAGTTTTCGCAACGTTTGCAATGCCGTACCCCTCATCACCGTCGGCGTAGACCAGGACTTTGTCGCCACGTGGTGGGGTTGGTTTCACCACTAATGTCAGCGGAGCCGACGCCACAAGCCCCGATTTGTCCGTCGCTGTAACAGTGATCTCGGCGGTAGCAACGGCAGCTGGAACACCCGACACTATGCCGGTCCCCGAATTCAGGGCGAGACCTGCCGGCAGGGCGCCCTTGGTTATCGTCCAGGTGTAGGGCTGGGTCCCTCCCTTGGCAGCGAGACCTATTTTGTATGCCTTCGCCACTGTCGCGCTGGGCAACGAAGTTGACAATACCTTCAATGGTTCAACCGACGGGGTTACTGCCGCGTCAGGAGTGCCGGGGGCCGGGGGCTTTGTGGACCAGGAGGCGATGGTCTTCTCATAGATAGTGCCGGAGTAGATGGTCACGTGAGGTCCGCCGTCGAAGAAGCAGACAAGGCAAGCACCAAGTTCGAATCCGACCCGGCCCTTGAGCTCAGCCATGGGGTCCTCGGTTGGGTGGTACGCGGCAGAGACGGACGCGTTGATCTGCCCTGTAATACCGACGATTTCCACCCAGGTGACGCGTGTATCGATTGCGCCCGTGAGGGTCGCTTCGATGCCTGAGTCGCTGGAAAGGCCCAGCGGCTCGTGCTCGGTGCCACACGTAGCGGCCCGGCTTTCCTGGCCATCCCGCCACTGGTAAGACGTACCGCATTTGAGGGTTACGGAAGTGCTGAGGTCCAGCTTGCCGTTGACTTCAAACGTCAGGGACGGCTGGGCCACCATGACGATGGCACCTGCGCCTGAGGGGACGGTCACCTTGACCTCGGGACCCGCCACCGTGCAGACGCCTTCCCCGGAAACTGCTGCTCCCAGGTTGACTGTGATGGATCCTTCGACGTTTGCCTGGAGTTGATGAAGACCGCCAAAGAAGGGCTTCCAATCGGCATAGAGCGAAGGTTTCATATTAGGCGTAACAGACAGGCCCTTGAGGTCTGCTGTCGCTCCGCCTTCACACTGTATTTTCTTCGGTGCTTGGACTGGTTCCTTTACAGCAAAGGGCGTGGAGAGCGCTTCAGATTCTCCAAGTGAAGTGGTTACTGCTGCTTCATCCGTGAAGTGCACGGTGCCCTCGGAGTAGGCCGCGGAAAGGTTGGCCGTGGAGACCGACACCAAAATTGTCCTGTCAGCGGTCATCTGGACGTCGTCGACGTTGAGGATTGCACCGGATTCGAGGTTGGCCCAAGGGTCAAGGGTCAGCACCTGGCCCACGGTCACATCGACGGCCGTAAGCTCCACCGAAACAATCTGGTTCGATTCAGGGTCCCTATTGATGGCAACGATGTTGTCCCCGGGGACGTGGACGGTGTTTTCCTGAGGCACCAGGATCTCGCAAGGCTTGCCTGCGCACTCCTCAGGCGCGGCTTCCGGGACGTTGAGGTTCAAGGTCCGCGACAGCGTCATTCCGGAATCATCAGTGGCTGTGACAGTGACCGGGTAGTCGCCTGTGGCCGCTGGAGAACCGGACAGCACACCTGTAGTCGAAAGAGTGACACCTTGGGGAAGGCCCGTTGCGTTCCACACCAAGGAGCCAAATCCTCCGGCCCCAGTGAGCTGCTCGAGGTACCTGACTCCGGCGATGCCATCCATCAAGTTATTGTTCGCAATGGTCAGTGGGCTTGTGTTCAAGTGGAAGCGGTACATAAACGCTGCCATAGCATCGCGGTTTACAGCCTGCAGCGCCCGGTACGTCTTGGAACCATTGGCTTCGGTCCAGCCGGTGCTGATGCCGGTAGAGGCGAGCCAAGCCATCTCTTTGTAGAACTGCTGGGAGGTGGCGACGTCGGCGAACGGCGAGACTGCCGGCGGTGTGTAGTCCGGGCTGCCTGCCAGGCGGTACAAGAACGCTGCCATGGCGTCGCGGTTTACAGGCTGCAGTGCCCTGTAGGTTTTGGTGAAACCGTCTGCTTCAGTCCAGCCGGTGCTGATGCCCTTGGACGCAAGCCAAGCCATCTCTTTATAGAACTGCTGGGACGTGGACACGTCAGCGAAAGGGGACTCTGCGGGCGGAACGAATCCTGGACTGCCGGAGAGCCGATACATGAAGGCCGCCATCGCGTCCCTGTTTACCGCTTGCAACGCCCTGTAGGTCTTTGACCCGTTGGCCTCGGACCAGCCCGTGCTGACTCCAGCCTTGGACAACCACGCCATCTCGGCGTAGAACTGCTGGGTCGTGGAGACGTCTGCGAAAGGAGACGTTGCCGGTGCCGGGAATGATGGGCCGCTATCTTGGACCACGGCGTCCGGCTGGGTTTGAGGTGCGGCCGCCGGGACAGTTGCAGGATCTGCGGGAGTCGCGTTTGCCGGAAGCATTCCGGTCATCATGAAAGCCGCTAGGGCAAGACTGATTCCGGAAGCAAGAAGCTTCCGTCTGTATTTATGGCGCACTTATGGCTACTTTCCGCACTCTTGGCGGAATTCCGCCCCCATTTTCATCTGCTGATGAGCAGATAATCAAAAAGATAGCGTTATTGTTCAATAACTCCAATTTCGGGTCTACCGAACCCTGGCCAGCTTCTCCTCAACTTCAGCGGCTTTTTCGGGCTGACCCGACACAACGTACAGTTCTGAGAGGATGGAAAGGGCTCGCTTCGGTTTGGGGGTCAGCGCAGCAGCACTCTCAACATCTGCGATCGCTCCCGCCATATCCTGTCCGTTGGCTTTGGCAAGTCCCCGGAGCAGGTAAGGCTCCGATGTCCACGGCGATCGGTCAATCTGCCTGTCTAGAGTCTTCTCCGCGGCCTCAACATCGCCGGTCCCGAGCTGCCCGATGGCAAGTGCACTAAGCGCCTCCATGGAGGACCGGTTACGTTCGACGGCGGCACTCGCCCACGTGACTGCGGCATCTGCCGCTGGGCTATCTCCTTGCACGGCCCTGACGGCGAATGCCTGGGCAGCAAGCAGATCCACGTCCTGGTCCCAGGGCCTGAGTGCCTTGGCTGCTTCAAACGCCTTTGAGGCCTGCTGGATGTTGCCTCTGGCGGACAGATCAGTCCCGGATTTCATGGGCAATTCCGCGCTTGCTGCCACACCACTTAGAATTGCGCCCACCAAGGCGAGGCCCGCCACGGAGAAACGTACCGGTGCAGGCACCGTGGTCCTTCGGCCTGCTGCTGCTTTCTCCTGCACGGGAGCAGTCGCCAAAATGGCGCCCGCCAGAACACAAACCAGGGCCACGGTTCCTGGCGAGGTGAAATGCGTCATCAGAGCGAAACCATATCCACAGACTGCCGCCAGCGCTCCAAAAAGAAACAGCCGTAGCTCGCTCACAGCCGTGGTGCGGATGCGATTGGTTCCGTTGGCGATCACCATGAAGATAAAGACTCCGACGGCCAGCAGAAGCAGGATGCCGCCTGCGCTGAGCAGTTGGAGGGGAAGCATGTGGGGGCTATCGGCCGGAAATTCCGTGCCTACATTCTTAGCGAACTCGTCTGTCAGGTTTAGCGGTAATGCATCAACAAATTGCGAACCGCCGATTCCGAGAAAATTCCCTTGCAGTGCCTTCAGGGACGCCTCCCACAAGTAAACACGACCAGTCACGGTTTCCTGGCTCAGAAGCCGTTCCGCCACGGACGGAATCGACCAAATCACCACAGCGGCAGCGCCGAAGAAGCCGAGCACTGTTGCAACCGCGAGAATCGGCTTTCCAGCTCTGGCCTGCCCGTACGCACGAAATCCGAGAATGAAAATTCCGACAAAAACCAAAACAAGGATGCACGCGCGTGAGCCTGAAGCTACCGTTACCACTCCCGCAGCTACGGCGCCTAGTTGAACCACTCTGTTCTTTGTCCACAATGCGGAGGGCAAGAGCAGCAGGCAGGTCACCAAGCCCACCAGACCCAGATCTGTTGCGTTGCCCAGTGTGGCCCCAGGGCGAACATCTTCACCACCACCAAGTGGGCGTAACCCAGCGGCCTCCGCTACTGCGATCGGCGCCAGGACAAACATTATGACGCTCAGGCCATTGATCAGTAGGCGGCGGTTTTGACCCGCCGTCGGTCCTCCCAGGATGCGCGAGCCCACAAGAATCAGTCCCACGTAAAGAAGCAGAACTGGCAGGCCCTCATACCGTGGCCATCGTCCAAGCAATGCGGCTAAGGGACTTTCGGAAAAGAGCGCAGCAACAACGAAGAGAACCGGTAAGGATACCAGCGTTAGCGTGGCTGGCCTCCCCCGCCGAGCACTTGAGGGGGCCAAAAAGGCAAAGAACACCACCAGAAACAGAAAGGTGATCTTTGGCAGCACGAACCGAAAAAGCCCATCCGGCAGCATAAGCAGGGGTGTCGCGACCAAAATCGTCATGGAAAGAACCGCCAAACGGCCTGTACCGAAAGTCAGCTCCCGAATTTCGCGTAATGATTGCAAGTATTTCCCCCATGATCGACAGGCCTGCCGATCAACAAATAGCATGTGGCTGACGCACCAGCTTGACTTGACTCGGCGTCGAAAACCAAATATATGGGGGCATTCATGAAGAAACAGAGTTTTTCGCGGAGATTACTTGCGCCCGTTGCCGGAATGTCTCTCCTCGCAGCCTCGTTCGCGGGCGCTCCGGCAGCAGTCGCAGCAGGTACGGCAAGCATCAGCGGAAGTGTCCAGATGCAAGCAGGCTCAAACGCATCCATGATCATCATTGACGCGTATAAGGACGGGGAGTACTACGACGAAACGAGGATCTGGAGTGAGTCCGGCGACTATACGTTGGAGGGCCTGGAGCCAGGTACATATAAGTTACTGTTCAGTGCACATGGCGACGAACAGAACCTGCCTATCGCTGAGTGGTACGACGACGAGGAGTCCCAGGGGGCTGCGCAATCCATCACGCTAGCCGGTGGTGAATCCCGAAGCGGAGTCTCAGCCATCATGAGTAGCGGCGCATCAGTCAGCGGCAAGGTAACCGTTCCAGCCGGCGTTGATGCCACCAAGGTAACGGTAGAAGCGATTCGCGACGGAGAATACAGCTCCCACCGTGCAGCCGTAAAGGCCGACGGAAGCTACTCGCTCACCAACCTGTTCTCCGGTAATTACAGGATCAGCTTCGACTGGGGAAACCCTTGGGACCAAGACCCCACACCAAGCCAAATCATTAGAAGCTACCTCGGTGGCAAAGATTGGTCCACGGCCACGTTGCTTAACGTTCCCAAGCAGGGGAACATCACGGGCCAGAACATCACGCTGGCACCTGCCGGCCTCGTAACCGGCAAAGTGACGCTGCCCGCCGGAGTGGACGCCACAAAGGTTTCCGTCCACCTGGAAAACACTGCCGACCCCCACGGCGGCGGAGGATTCGCCACACCGAAAGCTAATGGTGACTTCTCTGTTGGCGGACTCATACCATCTACTTACAAAATCTCCTTCTCCTGGAGCGGCAACGACTCACCGATCCTGTCCGCCTACTATGGACCGTCAGGCGCAACCTGGGACACCGCCACCTTGGTCAACGTTCCTGCCCTTCAGCCGGTCAGCGGAGTAAACCAGACGCTGATTGCCGCTGCGAAGATCAAAGGCAAGGTGACCGTCCCGGCCGGCTTCTCGCCGTCGAACGTCTTGGTCATGGCAAAAGACCCAATCGACCTCTCCTGGAAGGGCAGCGGGCAAACCGACTCAACAGGTGCTTTCACCATCGGCGGGCTCCCCGCTGGGTCCTACAAGCTGCAGTACTCAGCCAATAACCAGAACCTCCTTGAACAGTGGCAGGGCCAGAAGCTGGATGCATCAGCGTCAACCGCGGTCACCGTTACCACCGGCCAAACACAGACCGTGGCAAACGAGGTCCTGGTAGCCGGGGCGGCCGTGTCGGGCACCCTGAGTGTTCCGGCTGGGTCTTCCAGCCAAGCAACCTTCGCTACCCTCGTGGGGCCGGCCGGTGTTGTCACTCAATCACAGGTGGCGGGCAACGGCAGTTTCTCCTTCGATCGCCTTCCCGCGGGGTCTTACTCCATCGAATTCAACCGTTCAAGCGGTTTGACCACAACGGTGGAGGCGTCCTTCTTCAAGGATAAATCCGAATCCGCGGGCACATCCTCCGCCACCAAAGTGACCGTAGCCACCGGCGAAATCAAGTCGGGTCTGACCAGCACATCGAAGACCGGCGGCACACTCACCGGCAAGGTTGTGGGCACGGACGGCCAGCCACTGAACAACGTCCCCGTCCGCGTTTACACCAAGGACGGTTCGCTGGTCACTCGCGGCGCGAACACCATCGCCGATGGCACGTTCAAAGTGACAGGGCTCAGCACGGGAAGCTACCTGGTCTCGGCCAACATGATCCCCACCCGGCCTTCGGGTTCGCTCGGGACCATCTTCTCCGGCAACGTGAAAACGGAAGGGGCTGCGTCGAACGTAGCCACCACAGTGGGTACTAACACTGACATCGGCACACTGAGCTTCGCCACGGCAGGCAACGCAGGAACCGGATTCACCGACGTACCTGCGGGTGGGCAATTCAGCACGGAAATTACCTGGATGGCTACGGCCGGCATCAGCACCGGCTGGACGGAAGCGGACGGCTCCAAGACGTTCCGACCGCTCTCCCCCGTCAATCGTGACGCGATGGCAGCCTTCATGTACCGGCTGGCTGGCAAGCCTTCCTTCACGCCGCCAGCTACATCGCCCTTCGCGGATGTACCCACAAACAGCCAGTTCTACAAGGAAATCACTTGGCTCGCTGATAAGGGTGTTTCCACCGGTTGGACCGAAGCCGACGGAAGCAAGACCTACCGTCCCGTTCAGGCGGTAAACCGTGACGCGATGGCAGCATTCATGTACCGCTTGGCAGGGAAACCGGCCTTTACTCCCCCGGTTACTTCGCCCTTCACCGATGTGCCCACAGGCAGCCAGTTCTACAAAGAGATCACTTGGCTGGCAGCCCAAGGCATCAGCACTGGCTGGACAGAAGCGGACAACAGTAAGACGTTCCGCCCGGTGAACGCCGTCAACCGCGATGCGATGGCAGCGTTCATGTACCGCTACAACGCAAAGTTCAACGCAAGCTAGTCCCCAAGCAAAATGGCCGGCACCACAAAGTTGGTGCCGGCCATTTCTGCGTGTAGATGAAGGTTCAGTGTTCTCCTGAAAGGCCGGGCAGGAACTCTTCCGGCAGGGTGGAAACGGGAACCAGAACCATGTCCTTCGCCTTCCAGTCCAGGTCAATACATGCCTGTCGGGCTGATTCCAGCTGCTTCAAAGTGGGCATGTCTCCTGCCGGGACAACGAACGTTTCGATGTGAAAGACGTGCCCTTCGTCCCTGATCCGGGATTTTGCTGTTTCTACCCAGTCAAGTCCGCTGAGGTAGCCGTCAATCTCATGGCCCAAGGGGTGAGGTTTGGCGTCGTCGTAAGTCCTGGCACGTTTGTCCATGAGGGCGGTGATTGCTGCTTTGGTGTTGCGTACGCCGTCGTGAAGGATGCTCGCGGAGATGATGAGGGCGGCGACAGCATCCGCCCACCACCAGCCGATACCGATGCCCGCAACTCCGGCAGCAGCGGCGACAGCGGTCTGCCAGTCTGCTTTGTTCATGTCGGCGTTCGCATAGAGGACCTTGTCGTGCAGGGTCTTGGCCAGTTTCATCTTCTTGTGGCCCAAGTACACCGGCGGGCCTGCGGTCAGGAGCATCGCAACAATCATGACCCAGCCAAGCCAGATCGTCTGGCCGAAGAAGTCGAACCCTCCGATGGTGGGGTGCTCTGCCGTGAAGAGACTGATGCCGGAGTCGACAATCAAGTACGCGCCCATGACGGACAAGGCCACAGCCGCTACGACGTGGGCAACGCCAACGGCGCGGTGGTAACCGTAAGGATGCTCCTCGGTGGGGCGCTTGCGGATCACGCGGGCGGCAATCAGGAAAGACAGGGGCGGCAGGAACGACAGGACGTCTTCAAGCCACGCGGCCTTCATGGCTTGGGAGTTTCCCAGCAGGAGATAGATCATGGCGGTCGAAACCGCCAGGAACGCCACGGTGATCCACTCGAAGCGGATCGCCTTGCGTAACGCCTGGTGCTGCTCTTCAGGCAGTTCGGTGTGGCCGAAACGTGAGCTGGCGCTGTCGGGCCGGCTTTGGGTGGCTTTCACTTGGCGACCTCCGACTCTTTGAGGAACGTATCCAGTGTCAGGAGGAAGCCGTTCTCCCCCTTGGCGACCAGCATCACGTGCTTATGCTTTTTCCCGGTGTCGTCCACGGATTCGGTATAGGGCTGCGTCAGCGCTGCGTGCTTTTCCCATGGCGTGTCTTCGCGCAGGCCACCGATCATCAGGTCAAGTTCGCCGTGATCTACGCGTTCAGCCAGGATGTGTTCGGTGCCCGTGCTCCACTCCACCCTGGCATCCAGTTGCGCGGCGAACCTCCGCACCAGTTCGGCTTCGGTCCCAGTGGGCTCGCCGGAAGACGGGAGCTTCACCCAGTCGCCGTTGGGACTAGCGCCTACCCTGAGCACGCCACCGCTGACCCGGTCGAGTGTGCCCTGGGGATCAGCCGGAACGCTGACTCCGCAGCCCGTTAGCAGAATGACAACTGCCGTCAGAATAGCCAGTCGCCATCGCCTAGACATATCTCCGCTTCCTCCTATTGCTCTTGCCATAACTATAGGCAGGTTACTTATTATCTACATGCCTTAGTCCCAACCAACTTGGTCCTGATTCTGCCCACGGCGCACAGAGCCCATCGGGAACTAAACAGTCCGTAGACTTATTGGCACTATGGATGACCCTCCTTCACATATGCCCTGGCCCCTCGACCTTCTGACCGGCACGCCGGCCATCACGGGAGAGGGGCGCCCGAATGTATGAATGGATCATGCTCGGTATCGGCCTCGTCCTGACGATTGGTACCGGATTCTTTGTTGCCTCCGAATTCGCGCTGGTCAATCTTGACCGCAACGACCTTGAGGCTCGCCAAGCCCGCGGTGAGAAGCGCCTTGCACCCACCATCAAGGCGCTAAAGATCACCTCAACGCATCTATCCGGTGCTCAGCTCGGCATCACGTTGACCACTCTCCTGACTGGTTACACGTTCGAACCGGCCATCAGCCGGATGCTCAGCGGCCCACTGCTCGCGATGGGCCTTCCCGAGGCTGTGGTTCCCGGAATCGGCGCTGTTGCCGGAATCTTCCTCGCCACTATCTTCTCCATGGTGATCGGCGAGCTCGTGCCTAAGAACTTCGCTCTGGCCCTGCCATTGGCCACAGCCAAGGTGGTTGTGCCCTTTCAGGCACTGTTCACAGCCGTGTTCAAACCGGTGATCCTGCTGTTCAACAACACAGCAAACAGCATCATCCGTTCGTTCGGCATCGATCCCAAGGAAGAACTTTCCGGCGCCCGTAGCGCCGAAGAACTCAGTTCCCTGGTTCGCCGTTCCGCGCTTGAAGGGTCCCTTGACCTGGACCACGCCGTCCTACTGCACCGGACCCTGCGGTTCTCCGAACACTCCGCCGCGGATGTCATGACACCACGGGTGCGGATGGCCGCCGTAAATACCACCGACACCGCCGAGGACATTGTTACCCTCGCAACCTCAACCGGATACTCACGCTTTCCCGTTATCGGTCGTGACCGTGACGAGGTCCTCGGTGTCCTGCACGTGAAGCAGGCCTTCGCCGTCGCCCTGGATCAACGCGACCAGGTGACCGCTGCAGAGCTGATGATCGAACCATTGCGGGTTCCGGAATCCATGGGTGTCGATTCGTTGCTTGGCCTGCTCCGGAAGCAAGGCCTGCAGGTAGCGATTGTTTCCGATGAGCATGGCGGTACCGCCGGCATTGTCACCCTCGAGGACCTGGTGGAGGAGATCGTCGGCGAACTCGAAGACGAGCACGACCGCGCCCGAGTGGGTGTGGTCAGGACCGGTCGCTCCATCACCTTTGATGCTTCCCTCCGGCCCGATGAGCTCCTGGACAGGACCGGCATTGCCGTTCCTGACGGCGAGGAGTACGACACGGTGGCCGGATTCGTTACGGACGAACTGGACCGCATCCCCGAACTCGGGGACGAAGTCCGCGTCACGGACGGAACGTTGCGGGTTGAGCGCGTGGTAGGCACCCATGTGGAACGGATCCGCTTTACCCCTGACGAGTCACAGGCACCCCCAAAAAGTCCTCATGACCGCATCGTCGATAACCTCACGCAGGAGCTGACCCATGAGTGAATACCTTCCCGGCATCATCTGGCTGGTGGTGCTCCTGGTGGTGAACGCTTTCTTCGTCGGCGCCGAGTTCGCCGTCATTTCGGCCCGCCGGTCACAGATTGAACCGAAGGCGGAGGCTGGCAGCAAAGCGGCCAAAACCACGTTGTGGGCCATGGAGCACGCGACACTGATGCTGGCAACCAGCCAGCTGGGCATCACCGTGTGTTCCTTGGTGATCCTGAACGTCTCTGAACCGGCTATCCACCACCTCTTGGAAATCCCTCTCGGGCTGACGTCACTGTCCGGTGAAGCGATTGGCATCTTCGCCTTCGTAGCCGCGCTGTTGCTGGTGACCTTCCTGCACGTGGTCCTCGGTGAAATGGTCCCGAAAAACATCTCGTTCTCCGTCCCAACCCGCGCAGCGCTGATTCTGGCGCCGCCATTGGTGATGGTCGCCCGGATCCTCAAACCGGTGATCTGGACCCTGAACGGGATAGCGAACTCCATCCTTCGCCTGTTCAAGGTCGAGCCAAAGGACGAAGCCACCAGCGCATACACCTTGGATGAAGTAGCCAACATCGTGGAGCAGTCCACCCGGGACGGGATGCTGAGCGACACCAGCGGCACGCTGACCGCGGCGTTCGAGTTCACGTCCAAAACCGTGGCGGATGTCGAAGTGCCTATCGGCGAGATGGTACTCCTGCCAGCCACTTCAACGCCGGCGGACATCCAGCGCGCGGTGGCCGAGCACGGCTACTCCCGCTACATACTCACCGACGACGACGGTACGCCCACCGGTTATTTGCACCTCAAAGACGTCATGGACCTGACCACCCGGGAAAAATTCGACCAACCGGTGCCCGCCAAACGAATCCGCAAACTCGCATCCGCCTACAGCGGCAGCGAACTCGAGGACGCACTGGCCACCA
This sequence comes from Arthrobacter sp. GW822-FHT05G07, assembly GCF_058799755.1. Classification (NCBI taxonomy): domain Bacteria; kingdom Bacillati; phylum Actinomycetota; class Actinomycetes; order Micrococcales; family Micrococcaceae; genus Arthrobacter; species Arthrobacter sp. GW822-FHT05G07. Next base: position 11,841 of record NZ_JBXALT010000020.1, read on the forward strand.
TGCGCCGCAGCGGTGCCCACGTCGCACGGGTTTTCGATGCTGCCGGGAACACCACTGGTGTGCTGTTCTTGGAAGACATCATCGAAGAACTCGTCGGTGAAGTACAGGACGCCACCAGTACTTAAGTGCTCCATCCCATCATGGTCATCGGCTGACGTTCTTGGACGCCACAAAAGGCAAATCCCACGACATCTGAGCCCTTTCTGTTGCTTCGCTTG
>NZ_JBXALT010000021.1:0-10047 GCF_058799755.1 Arthrobacter sp. GW822-FHT05G07
AACAAAACCACCCGCCCGGCGTGCACGCACATTGCCCAACTTCCGGCAGGAGGCCATGCGTCCGTGTCCGGAAACCCCACGAAATGGTAGGAACAACAGTGATAGGTGTCATCGCCGATGATGTGACCGGTGGTACTGACGTTGCCGTCGCTTTCCGACGTGCCGGACTGGCAACAGTCATTCTGTTCGGCTCGCCCGATTCGGAGACGATCCTGCCGTACCATGACGCTGTGGTCATTGCATTGAAAACAAGGACCCTGCCGGTAGACGACGCCGTCGCCGAATCCCTGCGCGCCGCAGAATGGCTTAAAAACCATGGCGCCTCGCAGCTCTATTTCAAATACTGCTCCACCTTCGATTCCAAACCCGAAGGCAACATCGGCCAAGTAGCCGACGCACTGGCCGATCTCCAGGGTTCACGTCTGACGGTCGTTGCTCCGGCCTCACCTGAACACCGCCGCACCCAGTACATGGGTAATCTGTTCGTCGCCGAACAGCCACTGGCCGAGTCTCCGATGAGCCACCATCCCTTGACGCCGATGACCGATTCCAACATCGTCCGGCTCCTCAGTGCCCAGACGGAGCGTCCCGTAGAACTCGTCAGCCAAAAAACGGTACGTGCAGGCGCCCGGGCAATCCGGGAGTACCTCGATGAGATGGCCGGCCGCGGTGTCCGCTATGCCGTCACGGATGCCATTACCGCTAAAGACCTGCAAGCCATCGGTGATGCCTGTCGCGACGATGTGCTGGTTACAGGCGCCGCCGGATTGGCCGGGGGGCTTGGTCGATCTCTGGCCGGGAACCGGGGAAGCAGCCAAGACCACGAACAGGACCCGGTCGGAACCGGGCGGGCAGTCGCTTTGGCGGGAAGCTGTTCGGCCCGGACCCGGGAACAGGTCTCTTACATGCGCGAGCAGGAACCCTCGTTCTTCCTCGACGCTGTCGCAAACCCGGACCCTGTACAGCTGGCAGAATCGGCCCTTGCCTGGTTCGGGACACTGCCTCATGACGCCCGGCCGCTGATCTACTCAACTCTAGAACCCGGAGAGCTGCGCCGAACCCAGGAGATTTTGGGCACCGAAAGATCCTCCGCCATCCTCGAAAAGGCCACCGGTTTGATTGCCCGTGGGCTCGTTGAAAGGGGCGTGCGCCGAATCGTCACTGCCGGAGGCGAAACCTCCGGTGCGGTTGTCCAGGCATTGGGCGTCCAGGGCGGGACCATCGGTACGGAAATGGCCCCCGGGGTGCCATGGATCTACACCACAGGGCAGATTTCCATCGCTTTGCTTTTGAAATCCGGCAACTTCGGGGACCCCGGGATGCTGGCCCAAGCCGTCCACGCGGACGCCAACGCCGGGGAGGCCAGCCTTGCCGGTCACTGAACTTGCCTATGTTGGTTCACGAACCAGCGTGCTGCGCGAGGGGCGCGGCAGCGGGCTGGAAGTCTTTGAAATCCTCGACGACGGACGCTGGCTTCCCCGGCAAACGGTGGGCATGGACAACCCCAGTTTCATGATCCTCAGTCCAAGAAGCACACAGCTATACGTTGCCCATGGCGACGGGAACCAGATCAGCGCCCTGGAGCTGGACTCGGCGACCGGACGCATCGATTACCGCGACACGGTCGATGCCGGGGGAGTGAACCCGGTCCATTTGGCACTCAGCCCGGACCAGCAATTTCTTGTGGTGGCCAACCACAACAGCGGCACCGTAGCCAGCATCCGGATACTCCCGGATGACAGCCTCGGCCCGGTATCAGGTCTGCTGTCCTTCGAGGGTGAAACCGGGCCGCACCGGCGTGACCAAAACAGTTCCAAACCCCACCAGGTGGTCTTCGACGCCACCGGTTCGTATGCACTGGTCCCGGACAAAGGTTTGGATTCAATTTTCACGATCTCGATCGACAGCACCGGATCCCTGACGTGGCACCAGGACCGGACCATACGGTTGCGGGAAATGTCTGGACCACGGCACGTGGCGTTTTCACCATCGAACAAGTTCGTGTACTCGATCGAGGAATTCCTTTCAACGGTGACCACCTACAGTTGGGACGCCGCCACGGGCACACTTCGCCCTATCCAGTCCACGTCCGCACTGCCCGACACTGTGACCGGGGACAGCCGCGGGGCAGAAATCGCGGTCAGCGCCGACGGGAAGCATGTTTATGTCTCCAACCGCAGCGGACCCGGAGACCACTCACCCGGTGGTGAGTTCCCGGACACTATCGGCACGTACGACGTCGATCCCGACACGGGCCGTCTTGGCCCCGGACGCTGGACCGAGACCCACGGCATCAGGCCCCGTTTCTTCTGTTTGGACGCCGAAGCGGGGGCATTGCTCGTCGCCCACGAACGGGGACACTCCATCGCAGCCCACCCTTTGGATCCAACCACGGGAACTCCCGGTCCGCCGGTGTTCCGAGCTGCCACCGGCAGTCCCGTCGCGATCTTGAGGCACCGCCTCCCGGTCTCCGCAGAAAACGGCAAGCCGTCACCAGAGCACCGCGTCGACGCAGACCGTTCGTCCACCCTCTAGAAAGGAGATGACGTGGGAATCGCCGTCTGGGCGCTGATCGTCTATCTCATCACCATCCTCGTGTGGGCCACCGTCGTTAAACGGGGCATCGGCGAGGCAATGATTGTCGGCTTCCTCGTGCTGTGCCTGTTTGGCGGAGCCGACTTCTTCGCGCTTCTGGGCACAGGCCTCGGGGAAGCCTTCAAGCAGCCTGTGGTCTTCGCGGCGATGTCCTTCACCTTTATCGGATTCGTGCTGACGCAGACCGGCATCATCCACCATCAGGTCCATATCCTGAACTCCATGCTTGGCCGACTCCGCGGTGGCGCAGGCTACGTCTCCACCCTCGCCTCTGCAGGCTTCGGGGCGCTGACCCACTCCGCGTCTGCGAATGCAGCCACCATCGGATCGGTCACGATTCCATGGATGGAACGCTCAAACTGGCCCAAACACATCGCCTCCTCCGTCGTTGCAGGAAACTCCGGCAACGGCACGGTCATCCCGCCCAGCGCCTCCTATCTCATCCTTGTGGGGCTTGCCACCGTGGGGCCGAACATCGACAAGAACGCCACCCTGGTAGCGATGTTCGTCGTCGCCGGATACTGCGTGCTGTGGAGACTGCTGTGCATCTTCTACTTTGTGCGGCGCTACAAAATTGCCAAGGTCTCCGGTGAAGAACTCATGCCGCTGCGACGGTCCCTGAAGCAGGGGTGGCGATCATTGATCGTCTACCTGGGCATAGCCGTGCCGATTCTTCTTACCGTTGGCGTCGGCGCTGAGCTCATCGCCCGCCTGCTCGGCGACAAGGGACCCGATGCCGTCAAAGCGATCGACATCCTGCTGTGGATCCCCGTCCTCCTGGGCATCCTCAGCCTCATCATTGGTCGTAAGCAACTGCCGTCCACACCTCGTGCGTGGTACACCTTCATCGCCAGTACAGCCCCACGGTTTAAGGACATCGGCGCAACCCTGGTGTTCTCCTTCGCCGGTAGTGCGGTCCTTCTTGCCCTTGGTTTGGACAAGCAGCTGCGTGATGCCCTCACCGGCCTGAACGCGCCGGCCATCGTCACAGTTCTGATCATTGTGGTGATCATAGCCCTGGTGGGTGGTCCGCTGAGTGCCACGGCCACGGCCGCGACCCTCGGCGGCGGTGCGTTCGCAGTCCTCGTGGCAGCAGGAGTTCACCCGGCGCTGGCTGTTTGCGCCATCATGGTGGCCATCTCAACAGAAGGTGCGTCCCCGCCTGGCGGTCCGTCCATCTTCATCTCAGCGAGCATCGCGGAAGTGAATCCTGCCAAAACGTTCGTGCCGCTGGTGGTGTTCTACGTGGTGCCGTTCCTGATCATCCCCGTGGTGGTGGCGTTCAACCTGCTACCCATTCCCCACTAGCCGGACCAGAAAGGCTGATAAATGTCTTCACAAAAACACATCGACGCCGGCCCCGGCTTTGGGCCACGCCGCAAAGCACTGATCCGTGTCCTGACCATGATCTTCGTTGCACTCCTGGTAGCAATGCTGCTCCTGGGGACGGTGCTTGTCCTGCTCCAGCTCGCGGGGTTGCTGATCGGTAGCAGTGACTTCATCATCGGGGTGTCCAAGACCTTGGGGCCGCTCACGTACTGGGTCGCTGCTGCGTTTGGAACATTCACCCTCATCCTTGCCATGGCACATGGCTGGAAATCCGCCGACTAGGAGACGCACCGTGACCCATCATCAATCCAACCCGCTGATCTCGCTGATCAGTGCGACCCCGGTGGCGATCCCGCCCGCTACCGGGGCTTTTCATGAGGTTTTTCCTGAAGCCAGATTATGGAACCTTCTCGATGACCGCCTTCTAGACGACGCTACAGCCCAAGGGGGCGTCACCGAGGGGCTGGCCGAACGCATGACCCGATTGATTCGCCACGCCGAAACCGAGGGTGCGGACGGAATCCTTCTGACGTGCTCCATGTACGGGCCCATCGCCGAAAGGCTCGCAGCTGAGCTGTCCATCCCGATCCATGCCCCCGACGCGTCAGCATTCAAGGCCGCTTTGTCCGGCGGCTACCAGCGCATCGTGTTGCTGGCCTCCGCCAAAGGGCCGCTGGAAGACGCGCTGGAGCGGTTCTCGGCAGCAGCAGCCTCAGCCGGTCAGGACATCGCCGTCACCGGCATCGTTGCCGAGGGGGCAGCGGCAGCCGCAGCGGACGCAGACACGGAACGCCTGAGCCGCGCGCTCGAGGCAGCCTGCAGAGATCAGGAAGATTCTGATGCCGTCTTACTGGCCCAGTACTCGCTTTCCCCGGCGGCCGAGGCCTTGGCCGCTGCCCTCGACAAACCGGTTCTGGCGGGCCCGAAACTTGCAGCCGCCACCCTCCGGTCTCAACTGCTGGGGAACCCAACCTCTGCAACGACCCCCAAGAAAGAGAATGCATGAGCACCGAAAGCCGCCTCCGCGAAAGCGTCGTGGACGCAGCCCGATCCATCTTCAACCGGGGCCTGACTCACGGCCGAACAGGAAACATCAGCGTCCGCTGGGGTGACGCCATTCTGGTTACCCCGACGGGCAGCAGCCTGGGGACTGTCCGGCCGGACGAACTCTCAGTCATTGACGCCGCTGGAACGCATGTCAGTGGCAACAAGCCCTCCAAAGAGGCCTTCCTGCACGCGGCTGTCCTCCGGGCCCGTCCGCAGGACACTGCAGTGGTACATACCCACTCGACATATTCGGCCGCCGTGTCCTGCCTGGAACACACCGCGACCGGCAGCGCCATCCCACCGCTGACGGCCTACTTCGCCATGCGGGTAGGAACCCTTCCCTTGCTGCCCTATCACGCACCGGGGGATCCGGCGCTGGAGGGCCTGGCCGAGGCTACAGCTGCCGAACACCTTGCCATGCTGCTGAGCAATCACGGCCCCGTCGTGGCAGGCAAAGATGTGGACAGTGCCATGGATGCACTTGAAGAGCTTGAGGAGACGGCCAAGGTCTACCTGCTCCTGCACGGACGCGCCACGCGACCGCTCACGCCCGAGCAGGCTGCCGCTGCCGCACGAATCTGATCTGTGGCCCCTGTAAAGACGTCCTGCACGGACGGGGGCTGAATGGGCGGGATCTTCGCAGGATTCGCGCTCGTTGGCACAATTATCCTGGTTGGCTACTTGGCTGGACGGGCCGGCATCGCCGGCCCGTCAGCTGGGCCCGTCTTGTCCAGGATCGCCTTCTTCATCACCAATCCAGCCCTCCTCTTTACCATTTTGGCGGGCTCGGAACTCGGTGACATCTTCTCTGCCCTGGTGCCCTTGGCCCTTGCTGCGGCTGTACTGACGTGCCTGCTTTACTGGGGCCTGAGTGCGCTGTGGTTTCCCCGCAAGGGTGCAGAAATCGTCGTGGGCGCCATGGCAAGCTCCTACGTCAACGCTAATCACATTGGGATTCCCGTCGCGGTCTACGCGATTGGCAACGCCACTCCGGTTGCCCCGGTCTTGCTCGTGCAGTTGCTGGTGCTCTCGCCACTGTTTCTCCTGCTCCTTGACCTCACGACAGGACAGAGGCCCACGCTCAGATCGTTGATCGCCCAACCGGTGCGGAATCCGATGATTATCGCCTCATTTCTGGGGGCCGTTGTGGCCTGGACCGGGCTGGAGCTGCCCCCCTTGATCTGGGATCCGCTCAAGGTCCTGGGCGGGGCGGCCGTGCCGCTGGTCCTGATGGCCTTTGGTATGAGCTTGCCCGGGAGCAGGCCATTGCGGTCCGGCGGGGCTCGGACCGACGTACTGGTCGCCAGTGGACTCAAAGCCGCCATCATGCCGGCACTGACGTTTGTCCTCGCCCGCTACGTCTTCGGCGTGGATGATGCGCAAGCGTTCGCCGCCGTGATTATGAGCGCCCTGCCGACAGCCCAGAACGTGTTCCTGTTTTCCAGCCGCTACGACAGAGGCGCCGCTATCGCCCGCGACTCAATCCTGCTCACCTCAGTTGCTGCCATACCTGCCGTGCTTGCCGCCGCGGTGCTGATGGGCCGGTAGCCCGGGCACGGCAGCGGCTCCGCGCCCGGGGTTGTCCCAGTCAGAACCCGTACAGCTTTTCCGGGTTGTCCACAAGAATTCTCTTACGGTCCTGTTGTCGCGGAACCCAGGACGCGAACAGATCCAGCATGGCGGCATCGTCGGGCATGGGTACCTCACCCCGGGAAGCGGTAGGGTGGGGCCAGTCGCTGCCCCACAACATGCGCTCAGGGGCGGCCCGGGCAAAAGCCGAACCAACTGCGGCGCGGTCGCTGTAGGACTGGGGTCCTACCGGTGATTCGTGGTAAACGCCGGAGAGCTTAACCCAGGTGGTTCCCTCATCGATGAGTCGAAGAATGGCAGCGTACGCAGGATGTGCGGTCCCTGTGACTCCCGGTATCCTGCCCATGTGGTCGATGACCAGCTCGGTGGGCAGGTCGCTGATCCGAGCAAGGTTTTCCTGGATTCCCTCTGCCGTCATATGGATCTGCACATGCCAGCCAAGGTCCGCAACACGTTCGGCCAGCGGCCGGATCAGTTCCGCCCCGGCACCACCCGGGCGGGTGAGGTTGAAGCGGATTCCGCGGATTCCGCCGTCGTTCATTTCCCGTAGTTGCCCGTCCGTGAAGGTGTTGTCGATCACCGCTACTCCACGGGCATCCCGGAGCCCTAACTGTGCGATGGCGTCGAGCGTGCAGCGGTTGTCTGTGCTGTAGTTCGACGGTGTGACGACCACGGTGCGCTTGGTGCCTGTGCGGCGTTGCAGGAGACGGTAGTCGGCAACTGTTGCCTTGGGCGGCGGAGTCGCGGTTGGCAGGGGATACGGGAATCTGTCGGGATCGAAGATGTGCATATGGCAATCTGTGGCCTGGCCGGGGATCCGATAGGAAGCCCTTTCCGTTCCGGCAGAGAAGGGCGCCGGCCTCTCGGACGTGGCCTGTGCTGCCGCCCCGCCGCCGGCCGCCAGGGCCACGCCCGCCAGGGCCCCCCGGACCAGTGTGCGGCGGTTGAACGAACCGGCGGCGAACAGGGCTGACTCTGGCCGTAGGGGATCTGTCATTGGGTCTCTCCTTTGAGGAATGCTCCGCCCATCTCCAGACAAGTGAGGCGGGCCACATCCATCATCGGATAAAGTGGTCGGCCAGTCAACCACTTTTGGTGCGGGTGGTGGCGTCATCCTGGACGCCGGACAGCTTCCTTAGAAGGACGCGATCATGGGCCCGCCGGTTTCGCGCTGGCTTCCGGGGACGACGACGCGTGTGGAGATGTCCTTGTAGGCCAGAAAATGCTGGGCTTTGAGGTGCTCTTCCTCAAAGGCGGCACGATCGGTGTAAACCTCGTAGAAAGCGAAGGTGTTTGTTCCACCGCCCAGCTCGATGACGTCGAAGCGAAGGCACCCCTCTTCATCCCGGACAGACGCCTCGGCGTTTCGCGTGATGGCCTCCAGAAACTCTTTCCGCCCCTCGGGCTGTACCTCCAGCGTGACCCACAGACTGTACATCGATGTTCCCTTTTCCCTTCATGGTCAGTTGTTGGGAACAGGCTATACGGCCACGGTCGTTCGGGGGCTCACCGCCTGGACGAGGAAGTCGACGTCGCCGAAGTTTCCTGATTTCAGGAGTAGGGCCAGTGGACCGTTGTGTGAGGTATGAATCCAGGGGACGCCAGGCGCAGCCTCGGAACCGATCAGTCCGCCGCTGACGTGGAGGGCCGTCACCACGGAGCCTGAGGTTTCGCCACCTGCGACGACCACTCGCTGCACCCCCCGCATGACCAGTTCACGGGCGATGAGGCCCATGGCTGTCTCCAGAATTTCAGCCGAAGCGGTGACCCCGAGCCTGCGCTGGGATTCACGGAGCTTCTCCGGCGGCAACGAAGAGTAGATCAGCGGGGCAGTGCCGGGCAGTTGCTCGTCGTACCAGGCCAGGGCGGCTTCAGAGAGCAGGGAGGAGTCCGGTACCGCTACAGCATCGAGCTGGTATGAGGGGTGTCCAGCGGCCTGCATTGCTTCGATTTGCTGGAGCGTGCGGGCGGAACAGGATCCTGCCAACGCGACCGCCGGGCCGTCGTGGCCGGACCCGTCATTGAGGGGTGCCGGTTTGCGGGTGGAGGTGTTGCGTTCGGCGATTGCCGTTGCCAGCCCGCCAGCAAGACCGGCCGCTCCGGAAACGAAGGGGTGATCGATGACCACCCTGCCAATGGTGGCAAGGTCGCCGGACTCAACTGCATCTACCACGGCATAGGGGATTCCGGAGTTTTGCAGCCCGGCGATCGCAGCGGTCAGTGCTTCGGTTCCAGAATGGACCTGCTGCAGGGTTACCAAGGAGACGGCGCGTGCTGTTTGGGAGCGGAGCAGTTCCGGCACGCGCGAATCCGTCATGGGCGTCAAGGGGTGATGACGCATTGGTGAGTCCGACAGGAGCTGATGGTGGACGAATAGATGACCGTTGTACTGGGTGCGTCCGTGCGAGGGAGAGCTGGGCACCACGACGGTGACACTGCTGCCGGTCAGGTCCGCCAAGGCATCATTGACCGGACCGATGTTTCCGGCAGGGGTGGAATCGAACGTTGAACAGAACTTGAAGAAGAGCTGCTTCGCACCGGCGTCCAAGAGCTTCCGGCCCGCAAGCAACGACTGTGCCACAGCCTGATCGGCAGGCAGGGTGCGGGTTTTGAGCGCAATGACCACGACGTCGGCTCCGTCGTTGCTCGAGACGACATCCGGGACGCCGAATTGGATCAGGACGCGGAGTCCTGCGCGGCGGAATGCGACAGCAACATCTGTGCCGCCCGTGAAGTCATCGGCAATGACACCGATCATCGTGTACCTCCAAGAATGGTGCGGCGAAGTGCCGCGGCTGAGCTGATGGGGCCGGAGAAAACCGGTATGCCTGTGGTGGATTGAAGTTCCTTGGCCGCGGATGCCAGGGAATATTGGGCGAGCAGAACGGCGTCGGGAGGTGACGGCTGTTCCTTGACCACTATGGCCAGGGCGGTGACGAGTTCCTCTGTGCTGCCGTGGAGGGCAGCGTGCTTGGCTCCAGGAACAACAGCACCGCGGGTCTCCACTGGGACGCCCCGCCCGGCGGACTCGTTGATAAAGCGGTTTATCGCGACTGTCAGTGGCTGATGGTCGCTGGCGAGCACCAGAACTGATCCCGGAACCTGCGCGAACAGCCCATCCAGGGCCATCGCATCAGGATCGAGCAGAGGGACTGGGCACTTTTCGGCATAGGACTGAACAGCCGTTGCGTAAACGGGGCAGGTGAGGAGGACAGCATCCGCACCCTCAAGCACCGCATGGGTGATCAACCGGTGCATCCGCTCGGCCAAGGACCCGGTCACACCTCGGACGTCCGCATCTTCCTGCAACTGGTCATCGAGGATGTTCCACAGCCGCGCTTCGGGGAACCCTGATGCAAACGCCTCGTTCGCCGGCCCAAGGGCGGCCGGGTTGGCGCTGATAAGCGCAACCAACGGACGCGTCTCTGCGGAGGACATCGTGCCTTCTTCTGCTCTCTGGGCCCAGTGCCGGGCGGGGTGGTTTTC
>NZ_JBXALT010000022.1:0-6669 GCF_058799755.1 Arthrobacter sp. GW822-FHT05G07
ACCCAGCAGACCAGCCGAGGTCGAACCAAGGTTTACCGGAGCCGTGATCGGAGCAACAACCTGGGTTCCCGAACCAACACCATCCGAACCGGAAGTCGAAGCACCCGAGGAAGCCGGAGCCGAAGTACCAGTCGAACCAGCACCAGTGTTCGTGGCCAACGAGTCACCCAACACACCAGCGGAAGTCGAACCAAGGTTCACCGGAGCAGTGATCGGAGCAACAACCTGGGTTCCCGAACCAATGCCGTCAGAACCGGAAGTCGAAGCACCCGAAGCACCCGAAGCCGCCGGAGCAGTACCACCGGATGAAGAACCCGAGCCGGAGGTGGCAGACGAGTCACCACCGACACCCGCGGCAGTGGCTCCGATGTTAACAGGGACCGAAATCGGAGCCACTACCTGAGCGCCGGACGCAATACTGTCTCCCCCCGACGTCGTTGCCTGCACCGGAGCTTGGGCCGGAGCCGGAGCCTGTGCCGGGGCAGGAGCTGATGTAGCAGTTGAGTCGCCAAGTACACCGGCGGATGTCGCTCCCACCGTGATGGGGATCGTCACCGGCGCAACAACTTGGGTTCCCGAGGCGATACCGTCGGAACCGCTGGTGCTTGCTGCCGGAGCGGCCGCTGCGGGAGCAGCAGGTGCCGGAGCGGCAGGTGTGGCTGAGCTCGCCGCAGTGGAGCCCCCCAGCAGACCCACTGACGACGAGCCCAGGTTTACGGGCACCGTTACCGGAGCAACTAGCTGCGTTCCGGAGCCGATGCTGTTGGAACCGTTGGTGCTGGCAGCCGGTGCTGCAGCGGAGCCGGAACTTCCAGCAGTTCCCGGCGCGGACGTCGTAGCTGCTGAATCCCCCAACAGTCCAAGTGATGCTCCGCCGAGGCTGATCGGCGTTGTTACTGGCGCTACCACCTGCGTGCCGGAAAGGAGTCCATCCTTGCCGCTGGTGTCCGCGGCGTTCGCCGCAGTCGCGCTGAGGACGATCATGCCCCCGGCAAAGCATGTGCCTATGAGGCACTTGCGTATGGTCGTGTTCATTGTGGTTCTCTCCTGAATGCCTTGTTCCCAAGGACGTCCGAGTGACGGATCGCCCGAATGACCGTTTGCCGCAAAGAGCTGTGCGGCCGGCTGGGGAATTAGTCAGGAGAGGAGCCGGGGTCGAAGCACACCGGCTTGGGATGTTGTGCATTGTCGGCCGATGCCAGGCCGGGAAGAGCGTCTACGGGAATGATCAGGGCACCCTGCAGGAATGCTGCTGCGGGGCTGGGCGGACCGTTTTGGGAGTTCCCGGAGCCGGCTCCCGTGAGGCTGCCAGGTACTACTGCACGGTCGGAAGGAAGCTTCGCGGGTGATGCGGGATCGACGGTTGAGGAGGCGCCGCCGAGCACCGCAGTTATCCCTGTCGGACCGAAATTTCGGGTGGGCGTCAGCAACGCTGAAGCATCAGCGGCAATCCCTTGCGGGGTCGTGCGGAGGTCCAGTTTGCTGGGCTCGGGAACCGTCGCGCCCGTGGAATGTACGACGCCGGTAGTCGCCACTGCGCCGGCGTCCGGCGTCGCGGGGACAACAGTTGCATCAGTGCCGGGCACACTTGGGATCTCGGCCACAGGTGCCGTAACCGGCGGAACTACCACCGGAGGTGCAACCACTGGCGGGACAGTAACCGGCGGGAGCGTAACAGGCGGGACTATGGCTTCGACGGGCGTCAGCACGGTGTCCACTACGCCGACAATCGGGTCCACAATCGGTGTTACTACGTCCGTGACGGGTTCCAGCCGAGCGGGTTCCAGAACTTGATTGACCGGCTGAACAACAACGTTGACGGCGTCATCTACGGTGCCAGTGGCCGGAACCACAACCGTGTTCACCAGGGTTCCCGCAGTGCCCGGAGGCACCACTTGGTTTACCACTGGCACGCCTGAAACCACGTGATCAACAGTGCCGCCTGCGTGCTCCACAATGGGCGTCACGGCAGGCACGTGGACGTTGATCTGGTTGGTGGGTACTAATCCTTTGACAACGGCCGGCAGGGGTACATTCGGCACCGGAATGCTGACTGAACTTGAGGACGTGACACTGCCCAGAAGGGGTTTGTCAGTGGTTCCGGTGTCTGCACTTGCAGCTGTTGCGGAAAGAGCCATCCAGATTGCGGTACCGGCTCCCGCGACCATGACAGAGCGGAGAATGCTGGTAGCACGCGGAAAAACGCGTGAACCCCTCATCTCGACACCCCCAGGTAGTCGCGAACCAATGGTCGCCTTCATCCTAGGACGGGACTAAGCCGTTAGTCCATGGTTAGGAGTAAAGAAGATGACAAATTTGTAAGGAACCTTGTTTATGACGGATAGAAACCGGTCTTTTCCGGCCCGAAGTCCGGGGTAGCCAACGAAGTGCGGCCTTGGGCATTGGTTTCCTGAAGCCTTTTGATAAACCAGCGGGATTGTTCCGGTCCGTACGGAAGCACAGGAATTGCTTTAGTAGCGTCGGATGGCATGTCCCGAATGGACTGCGTTGCCTGCCGCACCGCGGTGCTCATGGTGTCGGCCATTGTTTTCACGAACTCATCGCTGGCCGGTTTGCCGTGGCCGGGGACCAGGAATTCGTAGCGGTGACGCAGGGCCGAGATGTGCCGGAGCGCATCCGCCCATTCCTCCGGATACGAGTCCTCGAACGACGGATGCGCGCCCTGCTCCACCAGGTCGCCCACAAACAGCGTGGAACTCGTGCCAACAAGCAGGTCGCCGTCGGTGTGCGCGCGGCCGAGGTAGAAAAGTGTGGCGGTAACCCCGCCGAGGTCCACCAGGACAGGCTGGTCGTGGACCAGCGCGTTAGGGACAACGATGTCGACGGCGTCGCCCTCCCCCGCTGCCATCTCAGGTTCGTTGGTGGCCACGAAGCGTCGCTGGTTGTCGGCGTCGCTTTCTATAGCCGCCGCACAGTTGGCGTGCGCCCAAAACTCTGTGACGCCGTCGTCGGCAAATACTGCGTTACCGAAGAAGTGGTCGTAGTGCGCGTGGGTGTTCACCACTACCAGCGGAAGCTGGGTCTTTTCGCGAACTGCAGCGAGGATCTCCCGGCCCTGGCGCGGGCCGCAGCCGGTGTCGATGACCATGGCGAGTTCAGAGCCCACCACAAGCCCGGTGTTGAGTAACGATCCCTCGGTTTCCAAGACGTAGTTGTCCGGTCCGAGTTCTAGCCAAGCTGACAATTCGTGCTCCGTATCCACTGCAATCCGGCGATGTTCAGGCCTCTACTCTACCCATGGAACCCGTACGAATGCTGGAAGGCTGGCGGCCTTCCTTAGCGCGGCAGCAGCCGGAGCTTTCGGCACGCACGCACTAGCAGGGACGACTCCAACAACTGAAGCTTCTCCTGCAGATGGTCGCGTTCGATCCGGAGGTGGTGGCCTTCAGATTCCTTGGCTGCAAGCGCGCTGGTAACTTGGTTCAGCTCGTCCCGCAGCCCGTCCCGGACCGCTTCCATTGCGCCGAGGCTTCCACGGGTGTCCTCCAGGAGGTTTGTCAGGCCAAAGAGCTCTACCGACTGGTGGCCAATGTGCAGTTCGTTGTTGGCCGTCAGCTGCGCCACTGCCGGGTGCTCACCGGATGCGAGTTCCAGAAAGGCCGGCTCCGGGCTGACAAGAACCGGAGCTTCCGGTCGTGAGCCCTTCAGGGTTTCGACGACGAAGTCCCACCAGGCGCGCTGAAAGTCGCCTTGCGCAGGGCTCATTTGCTTAAGGTACGAACGAATATCGCCGCGGCTGGCCCAAAACTGATCTACGAAGGCGTCGAATTCCGGAGTGGCAAGGTGCCTAAGGGAACGCATGGTGTGGCCGAGGCCCCAGTTGGCCAGTGCGCCGCCGATGCGCACCTCGCCGTAGTAGTCCACGGCGATGCCGAGGCACGGAACGCCTGCAGACAGTGCGAAGACAACCGGGTGGTACCGGCTTGCAACCACAACCTCGGCCTGCATCGTCAGCGACGCGGACTCCTCTGCGGACAGCTGGCCGCAGACCATCACGTTCTCCGTGGTCATCCTCCGCCGGATGTCCTGGTGGGTTTCGATGTCGATGTCCGCTTGGCCCGGGTGGGACATGTGGGGAATCATCACAACGTCCAGATTGCCGGCGTCGGCGATTCTGTCCAGCACCTCAGCGATGCCCTGGTTGAAAGCGTCCCTGTCCATGGCGCCGGTACCGGGCGCGAAAGTGGCTACCAGAAAAGATCGATCCGCTCGAGGCTTGTAAGTGACCTGGTCCAATTCAAGGGCGGCCGGCAGGGCATGGTCCACCTCAAAGAAGCTCGCGTCGTCGAGCGTCAGGCCCGCGGGCACGCCCGCATTCCGCATCAGGTCCCAGGAGGTCTGCTCGCGGACACTGGTGAGCGTCGCTGAACGGAAAAGCTCGACCACTGTGTCGTAGTCGGGTCCCGTGAGGACGGGTCCAACAGTCTGTCCGGAAATGACCAGCGGCTTACCCAAAGCATTGGCAATGGCTCCAACAGCCGCCCGCTCGTAGAGCAGCCAGCCGTAAGGCGAAGTCATGTTCCCGCCGCCGGCGATCACCACGCCGTCGCACGTCTTCAAGGTCTCTATGAGCGCATGCACCTGATCCTCGGCGGGAAGGGCAGTCATGTCGCCCGCGAGAACGGCCCGGATCTCACGCAGGTACGTCTCGCGTCGGTGAGGAGGCCACGGGAACTCCAAGGTCTTCACTGACTCGGTGCCAAAGATTCGGGTGCTCTGCTCCGGATCGCGCGAGAGCAGCACAATGTCCGAAACTCCCCTGGCGCGCAGTTCGTCCACCACGGCATGGGTCATAGCCTCGTCGCCCACGTGATAGACGGGCTGACCAATATCCCCAAGAACTACGACTCGCACGACACTCCGGTGTTTGGACGCAAAAAACAGCTTCCAGCGTACCGGGTTATCGGGGGCACATGACGAATCAGGATCCGATCCGAGCTCGAAAAATCCCGAGTCCGTAGGGAGTTCCTGCAGGAAGCAAATCATTTCCAAACGTTGAAAAGACTAGGTACAGTCCGTCTCCAGACATCGACTGTTGAAGGTGCCATTCATTTACAGCGTCACCGGACGGTGTAGCGCTGACCAATCGCACGCTACCCGTTGTCATGTCGCGAACGTACACGTCTTCAGCTTCTTTGCTCTCACCGCTGATCATGTCATAACCACTGGCAATGAAGCTCACTAACTGACCATCGTCTGATATGGAAGGGCCGAACGACCAATCGTTGGCGGGTTTACCCGGCGGAGGTACCGAAACGGTCCTCGTCACGTTCGACACCATGTCCCTCACAAACACGTCATTCGTGCCTCGTACTTCGGCCGGTTCGGTAGCGTCGAGATTAGAAGCAAAGGAGCCAAATGCCACATAACGGCCATCTGCGGAAAGCGAGGGACTGTGTGATGAGTCATCTGCAAACCCGCCACCGGGGGTTGCGGAGACGAGACGGGTAACCCCTTGCACCAAGTCACGGATAAACACATCGCTGTAGGTAGCAGGGGAATCACCCACCAGCAGATCATCGCTGGAGGACGAGAATGCCACAAATTGCCCATTTGCGGAAAGGGAAGCAGAACTCGACCAACCGTTACTGGGTACGCCGAGCGGTGTGGCCGAGACGAGACGTGAGGTCTGCGTGACCATGTCCCTAACAAAAACGTCGCTTGCGGCATTGGTATCGCCGGCCACTAAGTTCTGCGCAGTTGAAGTAAACGCCACCACGCGACCATCAGCTGAAATCGAGGGGCCGATTGACTGACCGTTACCTGCGGGGCCCGCAGGCGTAGCTGAGATCAACGTAGTGCTCCCTACAACCATGTCGCGAACAAATACGTCGCTCAACTTACTGGCGTCTGAAGGAACGAGATCTGATGCTCCGGACGTAAAAGCGATGTAACGGCCGTCTGCTGAAATCGACGGTTCATGTGACTTAGCATTTCCGGTAGCTCCAGACGGAGTGCCCGAGACCAAACGAGTGACACCCGTCTGCATGTCCCGCACAAAGACATCCTCCGACTCATTGCTGTCCCCGTTTGGTGCAAGGTCAGGAGAAGCCGATATGAAGGCGACGAATCGACCATCGGCGGAGACAACAGGTGCCGCCGGCATATCTATGCCAACCGTGCCTCCTGGAGTCAGATTCACCAGATCGACCGTTCCCTGAGTGGGCACAGTCGGTGTCGGCGTGGGTGTGGGGGTGGGGGTGGGGTTTGTTGGTGGGGGCTGGATGACAGTGGTGCCTTGGCAGGGGTTTGCGGTGAAGAGGGGCCATGTGTTGGTTGCGGTGGCTTTCCATTCGCCGAGGTCGAAGCCGAGTATTTTGATCCCTGCCAGGACGCCGAGTCGGCCTTCGACGCCGAGTTCCAGGGGGCAGGTCCAGGAGAGCTGTTCCCCGCTGGCGGCGGTCACGGTGATGGTGGTGGTTGCGTAGGGGCCGATGCCGAAGGTGATCCCGGCAATGCCGTAGAGCTTGATCGTCGCATCGAAGTCCAGGGATGCTCTTGCGGTCAGGGATGCTGAGGCTTTGTAGTCGTTTTCGATTCCGGCGGTGGTGGGTTTGTCGTTGACCAAGGCGAATGCGCCGTTGTTGTATTTGAATCCGTGGTTGCTGGTGACGGTTTGGGATGAGGAGAACACCACTTCGGCGTTTC
>NZ_JBXALT010000023.1:0-2178 GCF_058799755.1 Arthrobacter sp. GW822-FHT05G07
GGATTGTCATGCACCCCCGTGTGTGGTGGTCTGGTTTTCAGCTGGTTTCGAATTTTGTGCAGCCGTGTTCGCCGTTATTTCCGGTGGGTGTGGTTGTGTCTGTTTGATTTGTTTTTCTTCAACGGAGAGTTTGATCCTGGCTCAGGATGAACGCTGGCGGCGTGCTTAACACATGCAAGTCGAACGATGATCCCTGGCTTGCTGGGGGGATTAGTGGCGAACGGGTGAGTAACACGTGAGTAACCTGCCCTTGACTCTGGGATAAGCCTGGGAAACTGGGTCTAATACCGGATACGACCATCTGGCGCATGTCATGGTGGTGGAAAGCTTTTGTGGTTTTGGATGGACTCGCGGCCTATCAGCTTGTTGGTGGGGTAATGGCCTACCAAGGCGACGACGGGTAGCCGGCCTGAGAGGGTGACCGGCCACACTGGGACTGAGACACGGCCCAGACTCCTACGGGAGGCAGCAGTGGGGAATATTGCACAATGGGCGCAAGCCTGATGCAGCGACGCCGCGTGAGGGATGACGGCCTTCGGGTTGTAAACCTCTTTCAGTAGGGAAGAAGCGAAAGTGACGGTACCTGCAGAAGAAGCGCCGGCTAACTACGTGCCAGCAGCCGCGGTAATACGTAGGGCGCAAGCGTTATCCGGAATTATTGGGCGTAAAGAGCTCGTAGGCGGTTTGTCGCGTCTGCTGTGAAAGACCGGGGCTCAACTCCGGTTCTGCAGTGGGTACGGGCAGACTAGAGTGCAGTAGGGGAGACTGGAATTCCTGGTGTAGCGGTGAAATGCGCAGATATCAGGAGGAACACCGATGGCGAAGGCAGGTCTCTGGGCTGTAACTGACGCTGAGGAGCGAAAGCATGGGGAGCGAACAGGATTAGATACCCTGGTAGTCCATGCCGTAAACGTTGGGCACTAGGTGTGGGGGACATTCCACGTTTTCCGCGCCGTAGCTAACGCATTAAGTGCCCCGCCTGGGGAGTACGGCCGCAAGGCTAAAACTCAAAGGAATTGACGGGGGCCCGCACAAGCGGCGGAGCATGCGGATTAATTCGATGCAACGCGAAGAACCTTACCAAGGCTTGACATGAACCGGAAAGACCTGGAAACAGGTGCCCCGCTTGCGGTCGGTTTACAGGTGGTGCATGGTTGTCGTCAGCTCGTGTCGTGAGATGTTGGGTTAAGTCCCGCAACGAGCGCAACCCTCGTTCTATGTTGCCAGCGCGTTATGGCGGGGACTCATAGGAGACTGCCGGGGTCAACTCGGAGGAAGGTGGGGACGACGTCAAATCATCATGCCCCTTATGTCTTGGGCTTCACGCATGCTACAATGGCCGGTACAAAGGGTTGCGATACTGTGAGGTGGAGCTAATCCCAAAAAGCCGGTCTCAGTTCGGATTGGGGTCTGCAACTCGACCCCATGAAGTCGGAGTCGCTAGTAATCGCAGATCAGCAACGCTGCGGTGAATACGTTCCCGGGCCTTGTACACACCGCCCGTCAAGTCACGAAAGTTGGTAACACCCGAAGCCGGTGGCCTAACCCTTGTGGGGGGAGCCGTCGAAGGTGGGACCGGCGATTGGGACTAAGTCGTAACAAGGTAGCCGTACCGGAAGGTGCGGCTGGATCACCTCCTTTCTAAGGAGCTGCTAACAACTGGTTGCTGCGCCTGCATGGGTGTGGTGGTGGTTGTCAGTGTTGCCCATTGCGCAGGCGTCTGTTCTGCGGTGGGTGCTCATGGGTGGAATATCAACGAATCAAACTTGTTTGGCATGGCCTTCACCGGTTGTGTCCTGGTGCCAGTACGGCAACCTGTGCCCCTTGTGGGTGTGGTGTTGTTTGGAACGCTGCCGGGGTGCGGGTGTGTGGGGTTGTGTTTGGCGCACTGTTGGGTCCTGAGGCAACAGGACCTTTTTGCAGCAATGCATGGGGGCATCTTCTGGTGTTTCTTTTGTTCCTGCTTCCGGTAGCACTGTTCATCGTGCACGGCCCCGCTGTGGTGTGGGTTGTGGTGGGTGGTGGTCTGGTTGACGGGGTTGTTGTTTGAGAACTACATAGTGGACGCGAGCATCTAGAACACACACGTGGCTGATCCCTTTTTTGGGGTTGGTGTGTGTGTTCTTACAGCAATTTCTTATGAATGAACCTGGCCCTTGTGGTCATGGTTCTCTCGAA
>NZ_JBXALT010000023.1:2274-5320 GCF_058799755.1 Arthrobacter sp. GW822-FHT05G07
GTCTTTGTGTGTGGTCAAGTTTTTAAGGGCACACGGTGGATGCCTTGGCATTAGGAGCCGAAGAAGGACGTAGGAATCTGCGATAAGCCTGGGGGAGTTGATAACCGAGCGTTGATCCCAGGATGTCCGAATGGGGAAACCCCGCACAACGCTGCAAGGTGATTGTGTGACCCGCATCTGAACACATAGGGTGCGTGGGGGGAACGCGGGGAAGTGAAACATCTCAGTACCCGCAGGAAGAGAAAACAATAGTGATTCCGTTAGTAGTGGCGAGCGAACGCGGATCAGGCTAAACCGTTTCCATGTGTGATAGCCGGCGGGCGTTGCATGGGCGGGGTTGTGGGACTTTCCGTTCTGGTTCTGCCGGACCAGTGAGGTGAGGTGCAGGCATAGGTGAACGGTCTTGAAAGGCCGGCCAGAGAGGGTGTGAGCCCCGTAACCGTAATGTTGTGCACGGCCTGGGGAGTATCCCAAGTAGCACGGGGCCCGAGAAATCCCGTGCGAATCTGTCAGGACCACCTGATAAGCCTAAATACTTCCTAATGACCGATAGCGGACCAGTACCGTGAGGGAAAGGTGAAAAGTACCCCGGGAGGGGAGTGAAACAGTACCTGAAACCGTGTGCTTACAATCCGTCGGAGCCAGTCTGATTCTGGTGACGGCGTGCCTTTTGAAGAATGAGCCTGCGAGTTAGTGTTACGTCGCGAGGTTAACCCGTGTGGGGTAGCCGTAGCGAAAGCGAGTCTGAATAGGGCGAGTGTAGTGGCGTGATCTAGACCCGAAGCGGAGTGATCTACCCATGGCCAGGTTGAAGCGACGGTAAGACGTCGTGGAGGACCGAACCCACTTCAGTTGAAAATGGAGGGGATGAGCTGTGGGTAGGGGTGAAAGGCCAATCAAACTCCGTGATAGCTGGTTCTCCCCGAAATGCATTTAGGTGCAGCGTTGCGTGTTTCTTGCCGGAGGTAGAGCTACTGGATGGCCGATGGGCCCTACAAGGTTACTGACGTCAGCCAAACTCCGAATGCCGGTAAGTCAGAGCGCAGCAGTGAGACTGTGGGGGATAAGCTTCATAGTCGAGAGGGAAACAGCCCAGACCACCAACTAAGGCCCCTAAGCGTGTGCTAAGTGGGAAAGGATGTGGAGTTGCGAAGACAACCAGGAGGTTGGCTTAGAAGCAGCCATCCTTGAAAGAGTGCGTAATAGCTCACTGGTCAAGTGATTCCGCGCCGACAATGTAGCGGGGCTCAAGTACACCGCCGAAGTTGTGGATTTCACATAATGCCCTAGCCTTCGTGGTTCAGGGGTGTGGAGTGGTAGGGGAGCGTCGTGTGGGCAGTGAAGTCGCGGTGGAAACCAGCGGTGGAGCCTACACGAGTGAGAATGCAGGCATGAGTAGCGAAAGACGGGTGAGAAACCCGTCCGCCGAATGATCAAGGGTTCCAGGGTCAAGCTAATCTGCCCTGGGTAAGTCGGGACCTAAGGCGAGGCCGACAGGCGTAGTCGATGGACAACGGGTTGATATTCCCGTACCGGCGAAAAACCGCCCATGCCAAGCGGGGGATACTAACCGCCCGGAGCCTGCCCGCTCACCCTTGTGGTGTTGTGGGTTTTGGCCGAGCGCGGGACCTGATCCCGGGAGGTAAGCGTATTAACAGGTGTGACGCAGGAAGGTAGCCGGGCCGGGCGATGGTTGCCCCGGTCTAAGGATGTAGGGTCAGGGATAGGCAAATCCGTTCCTGTGTGCTTCGAGCACGATCCTGAGATCTGATGGGACCCCCGTTCGGGGGGATCCGGTGATCCTATGCTGCCAAGAAAAGCATCGACGCGAGGTTTTAGCCGCCCGTACCCCAAACCGACACAGGTGATCAGGTAGAGAATACCAAGGCGATCGAGAGAATTATGGTTAAGGAACTCGGCAAAATGCCCCCGTAACTTCGGGAGAAGGGGGGCCTGCCCCGTGATGGAGACTTGCTCTCCGTGAGCGGGTGTGGGCCGCAGAGACCAGGGGGAAGCGACTGTTTACTAAAAACACAGGTCCGTGCGAAGTCGCAAGACGATGTATACGGACTGACTCCTGCCCGGTGCTGGAAGGTTAAGAGGACCGGTTAGCCCTTACGGGCGAAGCTGAGAATTTAAGCCCCAGTAAACGGCGGTGGTAACTATAACCATCCTAAGGTAGCGAAATTCCTTGTCGGGTAAGTTCCGACCTGCACGAATGGAGTAACGACTTCCCCGCTGTCTCAACCATAAACTCGGCGAAATTGCAGTACGAGTAAAGATGCTCGTTACGCGCAGCAGGACGGAAAGACCCCGAGACCTTTACTATAGTTTGGTATTGGTGTTCGGAGTGGCTTGTGTAGGATAGGTGGGAGACGTTGAAGCCCGGACGCCAGTTCGGGTGGAGTCATCGTTGAAATACCACTCTGGTCACTTTGGACATCTAACTTCGGCCCGTGATCCGGGTCAGGGACAGTGCCTGATGGGTAGTTTAACTGGGGCGGTTGCCTCCTAAAAAGTAACGGAGGCGCCCAAAGGTTCCCTCAGCCTGGTTGGCAATCAGGTGTCGAGTGTAAGTGCACAAGGGAGCTTGACTGTGAGAGAGACATCTCAAGCAGGGACGAAAGTCGGGACTAGTGATCCGGCGGTACATTGTGGAATGGCCGTCGCTCAACGGATAAAAGGTACCTCGGGGATAACAGGCTGATCTTGCCCAAGAGTCCATATCGACGGCATGGTTTGGCACCTCGATGTCGGCTCGTCGCATCCTGGGGCTGGAGTAGGTCCCAAGGGTTGGGCTGTTCGCCCATTAAAGCGGTACGCGAGCTGGGTTTAGAACGTCGTGAGACAGTTCGGTCCCTATCCGCTGCGCGCGCAGGAAATTTGAGAAGGGCTGTCCTTAGTACGAGAGGACCGGGACGGACGAACCTCTGGTGTGTCAGTTGTACTGCCAAGTGCATCGCTGATTAGCTACGTTCGGATGGGATAACCGCTGAAAGCATCTAAGCGGGAAGCTCGCTTCAAGATGAGATTTCCATACACATTA
>NZ_JBXALT010000024.1:0-3349 GCF_058799755.1 Arthrobacter sp. GW822-FHT05G07
TCCGGCATAAATTCAACCAATTGATAAAACAATCGGTATCAACAAACTTGGCACACTATTGAGTTCTCAAACAACAGACCCCCCAAAACATCACCCACAGCACACCACAAAGCAGCGCACCCAACAGGGCCATTGGAAAAGAAGAGTTATTTTTTGGCCGCCTACCGAACCGTACACACCTTCCGGCTTTCCGTTTCGCACCCGGCGACTCAGAAAACAATACACGCCCCACACCCCCAACGCAAATCCACCCCCAACCCCACCCCAACCACCCCCAAAACCCCCACCACACCGCCGTCGAACCCTGCTTCTTAGCGGTCCATCAGCTCCCGCATCGCCGTAATCACTGCCATAGGATTCTCCTCAGCCATGAAGTGACCTGTGTTCAGCGTCATGTGTTTGAGGGCCGGCGCCCACGCGCCCCAAAGTGAAGCGGCGTCGTAGCCCAGCGCCGCACCCCAATCCTGCTGCATCACAGTGACCGGCATGTCCAGGGTGCGTCCGGCGTTCCTATCCGCGCGATCATGCGAGATGTCGATTCCTGCAGAAGCCCGGTAGTCCGCGACGATCGACCACACTGCTTCACGCGATGCCCGCAGGTACTCGTTCCGATACTCCGCAGTAATGGACTCCGGATTATTGATCCATCCGTCCAGGAAGGAGGCGAAGAACGAATCAGCCGTCGCTTCGATCATGGGCTCCGGAATCCCGGGCGATTGGGCCATCAGGTATAGATGCCAAGCCACTTTGGCGTCCGCCCCGCGGAGGATCTCCCACATATCCAACGTCGGGAGCACATCCAAGGCGAGAAGGTGCGTCACGGTTTTGGGATGATCCAAGCCAGCCCGCAGAGCCACAAGGGCACCCCTGTCATGGCCGGCCAAGGCGAACCGGTCATGACCAAAGAATCGGGCAGCCATCACGACATCGGCAGCCATGGTCCGTTTTGAGTACGTCCCCCCGTCTTCTTCCGCGGGTTTGTCACTCGCTCCGTAGCCGCGGAGGTCAGGGCAAATGACGGTGTGATCCTTCGCCAGATCAACGGCGACGTGCCTCCACATCAGATGCGTCTGCGGAAAACCATGCAAAAGTACGACGGCGGGTCCGCTCCCTGCGACCGCTACGTTCAAGTGCACATCGGGTGCTACCGGGACGCGGTGATAGGTGGCGTCGGTCAACAAGGTCAAAGCCATGGGTCTCCATTCGTTGGTGGTTAGTCCACTCTCCCGCTACCGAATCAGCCCTCAATCAGCCGGCGCTCTTCGGCCCGGCTATCAATCAAGGGTGTCGCACCCCCTGAATACGATTGACCTGTGAGCAACCTCCAGATCCGAGTCCTCGGCCCCATCTCGGTGATCGCTGACGGAGTGTCGCGGGAACTCACCAAACGAAGGCATAGGGAAATCATTGGGATTCTCGTGGCACAGCGGGGCCGGGCTATCTCCACGGCATCGCTGATTGAAGAGCTGTGGGATGGCAGCCCGGCAGAAGGAGCCGTGGGAGCTGTCAGGACCTTCGTCGGCGAGCTTCGCCGTATCCTTGAACCGCACAGGCCTCCCCGGACCCCGCCAAGCGTCCTCCTCACCGTCGGTGACGGATATGCGCTACGGCTCAATACCGAGGCTGTGGACGCTTGGGGCTTCGAATCTGTGGTGGCCGCGGCAGTAGGAGCATCTCCTGAGGAGGTGGATTCCCTGTTGTCCACAGCCCTCTCGGACTGGCATGGCGCGGCCTTTGAAGAATTTGCCGAACGGCCGTGGGCCATTTCTGAGGTGAAGCGACTTACGGAGTTGCGTAAGACCGCCGTCGAACATTGCGCAGAAGCGCGGCTGGACTGCGGCCGGCCAGCGGACGCAGTCTCCATGCTCGAAGCACACGTGGAGGGGAATCCCTGGCGCGAAGAAGGGTGGCGCTTGCTGGCGCTGGCCTTGTATGGGAACCGACGCCAAGGTGATGCGCTGGCCGCCCTTCGGAGGGCACGCAGCCAGCTTGTCAACGAACTCGGGCTGGACCCCAGCCCTGGACTGGTTGACTTGGAGCGTCGGATTCTTCGCGGGGATTCGGAGTTGTACCGCTCAAAAACCCAAAGCCTGGCTATGACAGCCACCGCCTACTCACGGGGCGGCACGCGAGTTCAGTTGGAAGCCTCGAATGCCGTGTTGGGCAGCTTGGCCGTCGCCGGCAACCTTCAAACAGTCCGCACCCAACGCCTTGCAGCCATTCAAGCTGCTGCAGACCTTAACGATCCTGAACTCACCGCCCGCATCATCGGGGGCTACGACGTACCTGGAATTTGGACCCGCACGGATGATCCGGCTGCGGCCGCCGTCGTGATAGCCGCCGCGGAGGATGCGCTTGCGGCCAACCCGAGACTCAGCGACCGAAGCCGTGCCCGCCTTCTGGCAACCATAGCCATGGAGTCCCGAGGAACAGGCGATCGGCACCAGGAGGCCTGTGAAGCGGAGTCAATTGCCAGACGATTGGGAGACGCTCAGCTGCTCTGCTTCGCCCTCAGTGCCCGGTTTATGCAAACGTTCGCCGCGGCCGGGCTTGCAGCCCAACGCGCCGATATCGGCCAACAGCTGATTGCAGCAGCGTTCGACGCCGATTCTCCCACCTTTGAGATCAACGGGCGGCTGATTCGTATGCAGGCGTTGTGTGCCATGAATGACATCAACTCGGCCAGTACCGAAGCGGATGCAGTAGACCAGCTGGCCTTAAGGCACCAGAGACCATTGGCCAGCGTGTTCACCCACTGGTTCCGGTGGACTTTCCTTACCAGCAACCTGCCGCCTCCCCTACCGACAGAAATGCCTGGCTTCGCTGACGGAATCGCGGCGTTGGCCACCCTCGGCCTCGAATTGCGCCAGGAGACTGAACTGGGTGGTGCTGAACTGAACAGTATTGAACTGGGTAGCGCTCAGCTGAGCGACGGTGACTTTGGCCCATATGAACGCTGGGTTCGGCCCCTCTTGCTGGTGAGGGCAGGAGCACGTGGCCAAGCGGCCGAAGCTCTTCGGCGCCTTCCGGATCCCCCACATGATCTCTTGCTCGAGGCGACCTGGTGCATCGTGGCTCAGGCAGCCTGCGAAGTGGGTGAGCCTTCTCTGATGCGCAGGGCATTGGCTGCGCTGGAGCCGGCCAAGGGGGAACGCGCAGCCGGAAGCGGCGTAGTGGATCTCGGCCGCGTTGATCACTACCTGGGGCTGCTTGGGGCAGGGGATGTCTCAGTTTGATGGGTGTTTTGAAGGTGTGGGGGTTTGTGGTTTTGGTTGTTAAATGCGGGGAGCCCCGACCGTGGTGGTCGGGGCTTCCCGTGAATGGTTGTCCGGCGGTGTCCTACTCTCCC
>NZ_JBXALT010000025.1:0-1503 GCF_058799755.1 Arthrobacter sp. GW822-FHT05G07
GACTCAGAAAACAATACACGCCCCACACCCCCAACGCAAATCCACCCCCAACCCCACCCCAACCACCCCCAAAACCCGCACCACACCGCCGTTGAACCCCAACAATCCACGGCGCACTTGCCAACAATCCAAGGCACAGCGACGCCAGCCGGACGCCCGATGACGGACCCGCAGCACGGTGGGAGGATGGGACCCATGGAACTGCACATCACAGGAGATGCCGCCGCGGACCAACTACTCAGTGACGACGCCTTTGCGTTGTTGACGGGTATGTTGCTCGATCAACAAGTCACCATGGAGTCGGCTTTCGCTGGTCCGGAGAAGATCCGCACCCGCTTGGGCTCTTTGGAGCCCGGCACTATCGCGGAGTACGACCCCGCCGGCTTCGTAGAAGTCTTCAAGGAACGGCCTGCCGTCCATAGGTTCCCAGGCTCCATGGCGGCAAGAGTCCAAGCCCTCGCCGAAACAGTGCATCGGGAGTGGGACGGAAACGCGGCCGCTATCTGGACCACCGGAAACCCCGACGGCCCTGAAGTACTCCGTCGCCTCAAGGCCCTGCCAGGCTTTGGCGAACAGAAAGCAAAGATCTTCCTGGCATTGCTGGGCAAACAATGCGACCTGAAGGCGGACGGATGGCGGGAAGCAGCCGGCCATTACGGTGAGGAAGGCTCCTACCTCTCGGTCGCCGACATTGTGGACCCAGAGTCCTTGGTCAAAGTGCGTGCCAGCAAGCAAGCGGCTAAGGCCGCCGCAAAGGCAGCGAAAACTTCCGGTGCATAAGAAGGTGTTGGGGGAGGCCCCCGCTCTCACAGCTTTAGCTCCAGCATGTCAGCCCTGGCTTATATGATGCGGAAAATGCCTAAGTCGGCTGGGGGGACCCTTGCGGATCTCTGATGAGAAATTGCCCGACAACAGGCTTGCAACCTCTCGGACAACATCGACGTCCTCAAGGCTACGGAAGCCACCTTCATCAAACTCGTACCACTAGTGGGGGGATGAATAGCTTGGCCGCATCAACGGAGCGCATTGCCATGCCCGAAAGCCTACGCATGCTGGCCGGTAAGCAACGCCGTCGGCTCAATAGGTTCTTCAAGTCTTCGCATGAGGATTGGGCTGCAGGTGGACAGGGCCTTCAAGAGTACCGCGAGCGTTTTGCTTGCTACCTGGAGCAGCTCGACCAAGACGGTCGAAAAGGCGCATTCGCACTGACCTTCAAGCATGTGCAGGACAACAGGTACGGGATCGCTGACAGGTACTACGAGCCTTACGGTATCCCGGCGGGACTTGTCCGCATGCCGCTACCCATCGAACAGGCCCTCTACCCCTTTTCCGAGCTGGCTCCGCAGTCACTTTAAATGGGTGAAGCCCCCGGGGTGGTGGGGGTTTGTGGAAACGGTTGTTAAATGCGGGGAGCCCCGACCGTGGCGGTCGGGGCTTCCCGTGAATGGTTGTCCGGCGGTGTCCTACTCTCCCACACCCTCCCGGGTGCAGTACCATCGGCGC
>NZ_JBXALT010000026.1:0-1126 GCF_058799755.1 Arthrobacter sp. GW822-FHT05G07
CGTTGTTGAAGGGGCGACGCTCACCATCGCGTGCCGGACGATCCCCACGGTCGCCGAAAGGCTTGCGGTCACGGTCGCCACCGAATGCGCGGCGGTCATCGCCATCGCGGCGCGGGCCATCGAAGTTCCGCGGTCCACGCTCAGGACGATCGCCGAACGGCTTCCGGTCACTACGGTCGTTGTTGAAGGGGCGACGCTCACCATCGCGTGCCGGACGATCCCCACGGTCACCAAACGAACGGCGCTCACCGTCACGGGCAGGACGGTCGCCGAAAGGCTTGCGGTCACGGTCGTTGTTGAAGGGGCGACGCTCACCATCGCGTGCCGGACGATCCCCACGGTCGCCGAAAGGCTTGCGGTCACGGTCGCCACCGAATGCGCGGCGGTCATCGCCATCGCGGCGCGGGCCATCGAAGTTCCGCGGTCCACGCTCAGGACGATCACCGAACGGCTTCCGGTCACTACGGTCGTTGTTGAAGGGGCGACGCTCACCATCGCGTGCCGGACGATCGTTACGGTCGCCAAAGGGCTTCCGATCACGGTCGCCGCCGAAGGAGCGACGTTCACCGTCACGTGCCGGACGATCCCCACGGTCATTGTTGAAGGGGCGACGCTCACCATCGCGTGCCGGACGATCATTGCCGTCCCGGTTCTCCCTGGAACGGAAGCCACGAGGGTCTCCGCCGGAATTGTTGTTGGGGCGGTACGAACCACGGTCGTCCCGGTTCCCTCCGAAGTTTCCGCGATTGCCGCCGCGATTGCCGCCGTTGTGCTCAGCCATGGTGGATTCCTCCTGTTGCGAGCCGACCACTGGCGCGTGCGTAGTCGCTCATAACCCTTATTTCGTTGTCACGCCGCCAGCAGCGCTCAGCTGCCGACTCGTATATCTGGTTCAATTCTATTCGACCCCACCACAGCGACCGAACGCCGGAAGCACCTTTGGGGCGTCCCGTGGCAAGTCTCACAAGCGCAGAGCCATCCAACTACCTCTCAGTAGTGCTGTGCTCGAGCATGGGAAGCACTACTACTGCCAGGCAGTCGGACAGTAATTGGTTGTTAAATGCGGGGAGCCCCGACCTGGTGGTCGGGGCTCCTCTGAATTTGTGTCCGGCGGTGTCCTACTCTC
>NZ_JBXALT010000027.1:0-1080 GCF_058799755.1 Arthrobacter sp. GW822-FHT05G07
GTGCCGCCCATGTCTTTGGTGGTGGTGCCGTCCAGGACGGTCGCTTCGATGGCTTTTTCGACCAGTTCGGCGGCTTGGAGGACTTTCTCGTCGTCGAACTTCGCGCCGAGCCAACGCAGGAGCATGGCGGAGGAGAGGATCATCGCGATGGGGTTGGCGATGTTCTTTCCGGCGATGTCCGGGGCGGAGCCGTGGGAGGCCTGGGCCATGGCGTGGGTGTCGGAGGAGTTGATCGAGGGTGCGATGCCCAGGGATCCGGCGACTTCACCGGCGAGGTCCGAGAGGATGTCGCCGAACATGTTTTCGGTGACGATGACGTCGAACTTGTTGGCGCGTCGGACCAGGTGCACGGTCATGGCGTCGATGTGGAAGTCGTTGACGGTGACGTCTGGGTATTGTTGTGCGACTTCCTTGCAGACGTCGCGGAACAGGCCGGTGGTCATTTTCAGGACGTTGGCTTTGTGGACGATGGTCAGTTGCTTGGTCCGGGACTGGGCGAGCTGGAACGCGGAGTGCGCGATGCGTTCGGTGGCGGCGCGGGTGATGATGCCGTGCATGATCGCTACGTCCGGGGTGGGCATGAATTCGCCGGTGCCTGCGAAGGTGTTCCGGTCAGCGTAGAAGCCTTCGGTGTTTTCGCGCACGATGACCAGGTCGGTGCCTTCAACGATGGCGTTTCCGCCGGGGAAGGCCTTGGAGGGGCGGATGTTGGCGAAGAGTCCGAAGTGTTTGCGGATGGTGCCTGAGGGGTTCAGTGCGGACTTGTGCGGTTCGGGGTAGGAAGCGCTGTCGTGCGGGCCCAGGAGCCAGCCGTCGACGTCGGCGAGGGCTTGGAGGGTTTCGGCCGGGACGGCGGTGCCATGGGTGTCGATCGCTTCGCGGCCCAGGGGCAGTTCGGTCCAGTCGATGGCCGGCGCTCCGGCAGCGGCCATCGCGGCGTCAAGGATCTTCACGGACGCGGGAACGATTTCCGGGCCGATGCCATCGCCGTTCAGAACTGCCAATCGGTACTGCTTGGATGTAGTCACGGTATTTCCTTTTCTTTATAACCAGGTCTCGTTGACGGACCAGGAACTAGTG
>NZ_JBXALT010000028.1:0-776 GCF_058799755.1 Arthrobacter sp. GW822-FHT05G07
TCGGTCGCTGCCTTGTACGCGGCGTAGACCTTGCGGTAGTCGTGACCGCCGCGCTTCAGGCCCCAGATCTGTTCGTCGTCCAGGTCCGCGACCATGTCCTTGGTCTGCGGGGACTTGCCGAAGAAGTGTTCACGGACGAACCCGCCGGACTCGGCCTTGTAGGTCTGGTAGTCACCATCGGGGGTTTCGTTCATGATTTTCACCAACGCCCCGTCGGTGTCCGCTTCCAGGAGCGAGTCCCATTCGCGGCCCCAGACGACCTTGATCACGTTCCAGCCCGCACCGCGGAAGAACGCCTCGAGTTCCTGCATGATCTTGCCGTTGCCGCGGACCGGTCCGTCCAGGCGCTGGAGGTTGCAGTTGATCACGAAGTTCAGGTTGTCCAGGTTCTCGTTCGCGGCGAGCTGGAGCAGGCCACGGGATTCGGGCTCGTCCATTTCCCCGTCACCGAGGAACGCCCAGACCTGCTGGTCCGAGGTGTCTTTGATGCCACGGTTCTGCAGGTACCGGTTGGACTGGGCCTGGTAGATCGCGTTCATCGGGCCGATACCCATGGACACGGTGGGGAATTCCCAGAAGTCCGGCATCAACCGCGGGTGCGGGTACGAGGACAGGGCATGACCGGCCTTGGACTTTTCCTGACGGAACCCGTCCAGATCCTCTTCCGTGAGGCGGCCTTCCATGAACGCCCTGGCGTACATGCCCGGGGACGCGTGGCCCTGGAAGAACACCTGGTCCCCGCCCGAGGGGTGGTCCTTGCCGCGGAAGAAGTGATT
>NZ_JBXALT010000029.1:0-611 GCF_058799755.1 Arthrobacter sp. GW822-FHT05G07
GATGAGTCCCGTTTGCGTCGGCGTGTGGGGAAGCGGTACTTGGACGAGGTCGAAACCGATCTGGATGCCGCGATCGCGAAGGTTCAGGCCGCGAAGGATGAGCGTCGTGGCTGGTCCGTCGGGTACGTGGGTAACGCCGCTGAGGTGTTCCCCGAGTTGCTGGCCCGGCACCAGGCCGGGGAGGTCACGTTTGATGTGGTCACGGACCAGACCTCCGCGCACGATCCGTTGTCGTATTTGCCGGAGGGCATCACGGTGGCTGAGTGGCATACCGAGGCCGAAGCGGATCCGGAAGGGTTCACGAAGAAGGCCCAGGCGTCCATGGCCCGGCAGGTCCAGGCGATGGTGGAGTTCCAGGACGCCGGGGCCGAGGTCTTTGATTACGGTAACTCGATCCGGGATGAGGCCCGCAAGGGCGGGTATGACCGGGCGTTTGAGTTCCCCGGTTTCGTGCCGGCCTATATTCGTCCGTTGTTCTGCGAGGGCTTGGGTCCGTTCCGTTGGGTCGCGCTTTCCGGGGACCCGGAAGACATTGCTGTGACGGACAAGGCGATCAAGGAGTTGTTCCCGGAGAACACGCACCTGCACAAGTGGTTGGATGCTGCGGCCGA
>NZ_JBXALT010000030.1:0-581 GCF_058799755.1 Arthrobacter sp. GW822-FHT05G07
GCACCTGAAGGCCGTAAGTTGCTGCGCGTTGAGCAGCGTAACTCGGCGGTCCCGGTTGAACGTAAGCCCGAGTGGATCAAGGCCAAGGTCCAGATGGGGCCGGAGTTCGTCCAGCTCAAGAACCTGGTGAAGAAGGAAGGCCTGCACACGGTGTGTGAAGAGGCCGGCTGCCCGAACATTTTTGAGTGCTGGGAAGACAAGGAAGCGACGTTCCTGATCGGCGGGTCCGAGTGCACCCGGCGCTGTGATTTCTGCCAGATCGATACCGGCAAACCCTCCCCGGTGGACATGTTCGAACCCACCAAGGTGGCCCGCAGCGTGCAGGCGATGCAGTTGCGCTACGCCACGGTGACCGGGGTGGCCCGTGATGACCTGGCCGATGAGGGTGTGTGGTTGTACGCCGAAACGGTCCGGAAGATCCATGAACTGAACCCGGGCACGGGCGTGGAGTTGCTGATCCCTGATTTCTCCGGCAAGCCCGAGCACATCGCGGCGATCTGTGATTCCAAGCCCGAGGTGTTCGCGCACAACGTGGAGACCGTGCCGAGGATTTTCAAGCGGATCCGTCCGGCGTTCCGGTA
>NZ_JBXALT010000031.1:0-569 GCF_058799755.1 Arthrobacter sp. GW822-FHT05G07
TAGATTTTCGCGGTCGGGAAGAACGCGTCCATGCCGAAGGTCCGGGATTCGTCCGGGACGACGGGCACGAACCGGGCACCGAAGTTTTTGTCCCGCATGAGGTCTTTGAGGAGCCTCACGAAGGCCATGGTGGTGGCGGCTTGTTGTTTCCCGGATCCGCGTTTGGCGACCTCGTAGGACTTCGCTTCGGGCAACACCACCTCGGTGTGTTTGCGGCGGCGTTCGGGCACGAACCCGCCAAGTTCTGCCCGGCGTTCCATCAGGTATTTGATTTCGGGGGCGTCCATGCCGGGGTGGTAGTACGGGGGCCGGTAGAGGTCCGCGTCGAGCTGGTCATCGCTGATGGGGATGCGCAGGTGGTCACGGAAGGCTTTGAGGTCTTCCATGGTCAGTTTCTTCATCTGGTGGGTCGCGTTGCGGCCCTCGAAGTGCGGGCCCAGGCCGTAGCCCTTGACCGTTTTGGCCAGGATCACGGTGGGTTTGCCCTTGAATTCGGTCGCTGCCTTGTACGCGGCGTAGACCTTGCGGTAGTCGTGACCGCCGCGCTTCAGGCCCCAGATCTGTTCGTC
>NZ_JBXALT010000032.1:0-516 GCF_058799755.1 Arthrobacter sp. GW822-FHT05G07
GCCCGGTTCGTGCCCGTCGTCCCGGACGAATCCCGGACCTTCGGCATGGACGCGTTCTTCCCGACCGCGAAAATCTACAACCCCAAAGGCCAGAACTACCTCTCCGTGGACCGCGACCTCGTCCTGGCCTACAAAGAATCACCCGCCGGGCAACTGATCCACCCCGGCATCAACGAAGCCGGCGCCGTCGCAGCCTTCACCGCCGCCGGCACCGCCTACGCCACCCACGGCGAACCCCTGGTCCCGATCTACGTGTTCTACTCCATGTTCGGCTTCCAACGCACCGGAGATTCCTTCTGGGCCGCCGCGGACCAAATGACCCGCGGCTTCATCATCGGCGCCACCGCAGGACGAACCACCCTCACCGGCGAAGGACTCCAACACGCCGACGGGCACTCCCCCATCCTGGCCTCCACCAACCCCGCCGTGAAAACCTACGACCCCGCCTACGGCTACGAAATCGGCCACATCATCCGCCACGGCCTCGAAGAAATGTACGGACCCGACAGCACTGAC
>NZ_JBXALT010000033.1:0-330 GCF_058799755.1 Arthrobacter sp. GW822-FHT05G07
GGAACCCAGGTTGTTGCTCCGATCACGGCTCCGGTAAACCTTGGTTCGACCTCGGCTGGTCTGCTGGGTGACTCGTCGGCCACGAACACTGGTGCTGGTTCGACTGGTACTTCGGCTCCGGCTACGTCGGGTGCTTCCACCTCCGGTTCTGACGGCATTGGTTCGGGAACCCAGATTGTTGCTCCGATCACCGCTCCGGTGAACCTTGGTTCGACCTCCGCTGGTCTGCTGGGTGACTCGTCCGCCGCGAATACTGGTGCTGGTTCGACTGGTACTTCGGCTCCGGCTACGTCGGGTGCTTCCACCTCCGGTTCTGACGGCATTGGTTCG
>NZ_JBXALT010000033.1:429-507 GCF_058799755.1 Arthrobacter sp. GW822-FHT05G07
GGGAACCCAGGTTGTTGCTCCGATCACGGCTCCGGTAAACCTTGGTTCGACCTCGGCTGGTCTGCTGGGTGACTCGTC